>CACYVN010000001.1 GCA_902777855.1 uncultured bacterium
TAGCGAACGAAGTGCAGGTCGGGGAGTTTCTTTGCGCCCCGTTTCTTTGCGGTCAAAGAAATGGGGCATATTTATTTTGAATATTAAACAATATTATCTGATACCGATAATATTGTTTATGTAAATAATTATGCAGTTACAAACTTCATTACAATAATTTGAGCAATTCTTTTTCGACTTGGTCAAATACACTTTCCCAATCACCGTTTTGGGGTTGCCTGAAAAGTTTTAAACTGTCATACCAATCGGATTTTGAAAGGTCATTATGCCAGCGCCAATTATAAACATGTGGTAGCAACACCCAGCATTGCTTACACATTGCACCCGCAAGATGCGCTAAAGATGTGTCGTTACAAATTATCAAATCCAAATTTTCAACCGCACCCGCAGTCCAAGAAAAATCTTTAAATGTTGGCGCAAGGTCAATTACATTATATTTATCTTTAATCTTTTCAAATTTTTCAGAGCCCTCAAAAGTCTGACAGGAATAAAATTGAGTGTTTGGGAGTTCAAAAAGTCGAAAAAAATCCTCGACACACAAAATTCTTTCTTTATCATAATATGAATTTCCCTGCCATTTAATCCCGATTTTAAACTTATCGTTATTAAAATAATTATCCCTGTAAAACTTCACCTTATCAGAATTAGCCTTGATATACCCGTCATCATGATGAATAAACATATCATCTCCTGATTTACCCAAAACATAAGGCAAACTCAAAAACGGCAGGTGATAATCAAAATTCATCTCTTTTTCGTTTATAAACATTCCCATAATCTCTGCGCCGTAAGAATTTTCCTCAAACAACGGTTTTAATTCCTCCTGAGGTTTGAAAATTACTCTTTTGCATTTTGAAATAAGTTCCGGCATAAAACGGTAAATCATAATATTATCGCCAAATCCTGCTTCATAATAGGTATAAAGAGTTTTATCAGACAAATCTTCTTTACCTGTCCAAATTGGCTTTTGTTTCATCAAATTCGGGTAAGTTTTTTCCTGTGAAACAATTGCACTCTGTTTACAAAGTCTTTGTTCAAAGCATTTTAAACCGTCTTTGTAATTTTTATCCTGCATATATGCAAGCGAAAGAAAATATGTTGTTTCCCAGTCGTCCGGATTAATTTCCAAAACCTTTTTATAACACTCTATTGCACCATTTGTATCATTCTCGTTAAAGCAAAGATATGCAAGATTAAAATATGATTCCGTACTTTTGGGGTTGAGTTCTATCGCCTTATAATAAGTTTCTTTAGCCTTGTCATACTGCGCATTATTTTTATAAGCCATGGCAAGATTAAAGGTATTTTCATAATTGTTTGAATTATTTTTTACTAAAATTTCATAAAGTTCCACGGCATTTTCATAATCTTCTTTCTTGAAATACATTTTTGCAAGATTCTCTATATAAAACGGTAACGGTTTTATATCAATCGCCTTTTGCAAACATTCAAGGGCTTTATCGTACTGCCCGACCTGAGTATAGAGAATACCAAGTAAATCCCAGGTTTCATGATTTTGAGGCTCGTCTTTTATAACCTGCTCATATAAATCTCTTGCCAAAGTAAGCTTTCCCTGATTATGATATTCAAATGCCTGATTAAATTTACTTTTCATAGACTCACCTGCCCATCGGGCACCATCCCCACAGATTGTGAGGGGAATAATTATATTTTGATACCGAGTAATTCAAAAATTACGTTTATATTAAACACATTATATTGAAACATTAAACCAAGTATTGTACCGACTAAAACAAGCAGACCAAGAATTATAAAAGTATCTTTTTTATCACCGTTTTTACGAAGTAAAACCAAAATACCAAGTCCGCCTGATGTGCATAATCCTGCCACAAGCGAGCCAAAGCTTATTGTATTTTTAACAAATAACATTGTAAGCATAACTGATATTGCACAATTCGGAATCAAGCCGACAAGTGACACCAACAAAGGCTGAAGCGGAGAATTCATAAGGCAATATTTTGCAATAACATCCTCAGAACCTGCTCTTGAAAGAACAAACGCAAGAACAACTGATATTAAAAATATAAATACAAAAATATTTAATGTATGCTTCAACGGATGTAACCAAAAATCTCTTTTTCGTGTTGCATGAATAAGATGATGATGGCAGCAACCTTCAATTTCATCTTCATGAACTTTTTCAATTACAGGCTCTTTAGCGTTGTATGTAACAAGCCAATCAACTATATATCCGACAACTATCGCAACAGCAATCTTTATCGCAATAATTGGCAGAATTAACGGTGCTTTCTGCGGATAAGTCAATAAAACAGGAATTGCCTCATCTGAGGTCGCCAGATAAACCGCAACTAATGTACCTCTTGATAAAAGTCTGCGGGTATAAATTGTACTTGCAATGACAGAAAAACCGCATTGAGGTAAAGATGCAAATAAACAGCCAAACAAAGGCCCTACCTTTTTAATCCAAAAAACAAACAAATGACGCTTTTTGGCGTAATAACGTTCAATAAACTCAATTAGCAAAAAGATTAAGAACAAAAACGGAATTAAATTCAAACTGTCAATCAAGGCATCTTTTAAAAAATCCGGCAAAAAACTAATCGGTTCAATCAATTCCTCCGGCATATTCCATATAAAATTCCAAACTTCAGCTAATAAACTCATCCGTAGTTCCTTTACAATCTTACACCTTTTTCGGCGCAGAAATCATTTAATTTTTCTTTTTCAAAATTTATACAGTTTTTAATATACTGGTTTTTCGTTTCCTTAACCACAAATTCCATCGCTTTTTCATACATTACCGCTGAACCACGCAAATATTCTACCTGTTCCTGAGTCGCAATTTTTCCTATATCATAATAATATTTACCGTATAAAAGATATAATCTTGAAAGCAAATCATACATTTTACAATGTTTTGCAAGTTTTAAACCTTCTTCAATATTTATTTTCGCACTTGTATAATCCGCTATATTCATATATGCAGTTGCAAGCACAAATCTTAAACTTCCGGCAAAGAAATAGTTATCAATATTAGGATTAATCGAAATTTCTAAAGCCTGAGAAGCAATATCTATCGCACTTTTTGAGTTCTCCGTAACAATTGTGGCATCTGCAATAAGGAACCACGACAGCAGAGCTCCGAGAGCCATTTTTTCTTTGGCGAAATATGAAACCTGCTCATTGTATATTTCAAGAGCCTGCTGAGCTTTATTTTCATCTTTTAACAATTTCCCCAAAAGCGTTTTAATAATATTTTTGGTGAAATTATCTCCGGAATTATTAGCAAAAGTAACCGTTTCAAATAAATCCTCTCTCAACCCCTCGTAATCTTTAGTGAAGAATTTATTTATTATATAAACAAGATTTAACCTTGAAACAGAAACTTCATCCATAAAGTTTTCACGATAGCGATTATCAACGTCATGTAAAATCTTCATTGATGCATCAATATCACCTTTCATTGTATAAGCATAAGCCTGAACTGTTTTTGCCCTTGCAAGAAGCTGTTTATCATTGATTTTATGTTTTTCAATAATTTCAAAAAGATTTTTCAGAACATCAAAACTTCGTTCATTACCCTGCAATGCAAGAGCTGTTGCAAGCACAAGATAAACTTTTAACCATGTATCAAAAAGCAACCCGAGAGGAAACAATTTACTTAATCTTGGTTTTGCAAGATATTTATTCAATATCGGTAAAACATCATTATCAGCAAGTGAAATCACTTCTCCGCAATTACCTATATCAAGCAATGCAGAAAGTTTTGAGCTGATAATCATTGCTCTTTCAAGCTCCTGTCCGTCTTTAAGTTTTCTTAAAACATTATCGACACACTCAACATTTCCAAAATAATTACCCGTTTTTGAACAACAAAGCGCAAGATAGCCAAGAAGCTCAATTTCTTTAATTTCGTTATTGTGTGCTCTTGCATCCGCTATGGCATCCGGTAAAAATTCAAGAGCTTCCTGAGGATCATATTCGGATAAAAGTTTCCCTAATTTTTCATTTATACTGTAGCGAATTTTTAATGTTTCGCTTTCATTAAATTCATTCAGCAAAGCAAGACACTGTTTTTGGGCAACTACATAAAGATTTATATCTCCGATATATGAAGCAAGACGGGTGGTTTTTGTCCAGATATCAAAAGCCATTCTTGTTTCACGCAGATTATGTGCAATCATAGCCATTGTTGCATTTGTATTGAGATTAAACATACTGATTGCCCTGCCAATTTTGACATTTATATCATCAAATTCAGAATCTTTTGTTATATTTTTCAGCACGGTTTCCCATAACAAAAGATTATTAAATTCATAGTAAATTTCATCAAACTTTCTGACGAAATCAGACATTTCAAGATAATTTAAAATATCTGCAAATTCATGTTCCTCAAATCCAAAGATTTGCCTTACAAGAGTAACATTAATTTTGTCTCCGAGGATAGCTGAAGCGCAAAGAACTTTATGTGCAATTTTATTTGTTTTCTTTAAGGTTGCAAGTCTTTCTTTTATCAGAAGCGTAAAATCATCCGGGAGGACAAATGCTTTGTCATTTATCTGACAATCAAATACATAACTGTATGCCTGTTGAATAAATGCAAGATTGCCATGAGCTTTTTCCAGAATAACTTCTTTTTCTCTTTCGGATACATAACCATTCGAATCACTTTTTAATACAACTTCCGTTGCAAATTCTTCATCTGTCACAGGACGTAAATTTATATCGGAAAAAGAATTTAAATTTTTATTTTCTAATCCAAAGAATCCACATATTGGTTTTGGCTCATTATAAACTGCGATAAATTTCAAATTATTCCAGTTTTTTTCTTTCCTAATCAGATTAGTAAAAAACTCAACACTAAATCCGTCGATAAAATCAAAATTATCAATTATAAAAACAAATTTACCGCTTGAAATAAAAGCTTCAAAAACTTTACCCAAAATTGAATATGTGCGCTTTTTATTGATGATTATATCTTCATAATTACCATCATTAAAACTGTATATAAAATTAATTAAATCAGATATTTCCGGCGGCTGAAGGAATTTAAATTCCTTGGAGAAAAACGCATTCGCATTTTTTTTAAGTTCAGGATTATCAATACCAAAATTGGGCAAGCTGAAAATATTAATCAGCATATCCTGCACAACACCCCCGGGAGTTAATTGGGTAAGAGGGGTACACTTTCCTAAACAAATATTTTTATCCTGAATTTGTTTTAATGCAGAATATAAAACAGATGTTTTCCCAGAACCTTTCTCTCCTGTTATTGAAATCATTTTTTTATTTTTGTCAGAAAGAGCTTTAATTAGAAGTTCTATTCCCTCTTTAAACGAATAAAGTTCCGGACTATAAACCAGTGTTTCCTTAACGGCTTTAGACTTTTTCTTTTCAGGTTCCCCAAAAGGAGCACCGCATTTTCTGCACTTAATTGCCGTAGGAAAATTAACCCCGTTACATTTCTTACAGATTTTGAGCAATTCCTGACCGCAATTAGAGCACTTCAACTGACCCACCGGATTAACCTGTTTACAACTGGAGCACAGCAACCCCGTTCTTGTTTTACAATACGGGCATTTTAGTGCATCATGCGCTATACTTTTTTTACAGACAGGACATTTCATAATAACACTTACTGTTCATCAAGAACATTTTTTACTCTCTCAATCAAACCATAAATCCTTTTTGACACCTCAGACTGAGAAATACCAAGTTCTTCAGCCATTTGTTTTTGAGTCAGGCATTTATCATAACGAAGAATAAATATATCCATAAATCTTTTATCAGGTTCCGCTTCATTAATTTTTTCAAGAGTATCTGCAATAAAATTAACAACTTCGTTATGAATTGCATTATCTTCAGGATCCAAAGGAATTTTAACACTTTCATAGCCCGGGGCAAAAGAAGAATAATCAAACAACGAAAAAGGTTCTTCAGTTGGTGCAGGTGTTAAATTTTCCGTAGGAACAACAGACTCGATAGGAACTTCTGTTGTTGTCATATATCCGGATTTTGACCGCCTTAAGCGACCGGAATCTTTTAATACGCTTATAATTGAAGTCGTTACGACTTTCCTCAAATATGCTTCTAATGTCGCAGGATTTTCGATTGAACCGATAATTGCAGCAGAACGACGACATGTTTCATTCAAAAAATCATCAAATAAATCTTCATTATTTGAAAATTTTTTGTCATTCTTAATAATTTTCGATATTAAATCTATCTTCTCCTGTGTAATTTCCACAAACATATCCCTTCGTCATGGAAATTATAGCATATTTACAAATAAATTTTAAGTATTACGGTTGTGCTTTGGTCATTACCCAGACTATTTGGGGCTTTTAGCACTTTAAGAGTTTGGTTAACAGATTGTAACACAATATTATCTACCTGAGCTGAGCCGCTTGATAATAATATTTTTGCTCTCTGGAAAGATCCGTCATTCCCGTACAAAATACTAACTCGTATTTGATCGGAATAAGTATAATCCGTAGCAAGCAATAAATCACTTGACAATGCGGCTTTCAAACTTTTACCTGCAGATTGGAAGTACTGTTTGAAACTAATATCAGTTGATATATAATCAGGAACCTCCCAACTTAGCTTTCTTACAGACAAGAATGAAGTTGCAGGAATAGGTTTTGATGCCGGAGTTACAGAACCTTGTGACGGCACAGGATTTACCTGACCGCTGTTCACGCCTTGTAAATTATTATTTTGGGCACTCTGCTGAGGGACCGAACCCTGAGTTTGATTATTATTCATTACTACTCCGCTGTTATTATCAGGATTCATATTCGGAACATCATCTCCAAGATTATTATTATTTTGGAGGGTATTATCAGCTACCAGCGGTTCTGCTTCGTTGTTAGACGGATTCATAAATTTTGATACCGACAACATAATTATACCTGCAATAATTAATACAAATGCAACCCCGCCTATACCTAAAACAACAGGAATAAGTTTACCCTTTTCATTTGACGTCCCTGCACTGCTATTCAAAACACTTTCTTCGGAAATTATATTGTTATTATTACTATAGAGTTCTTCCAAATGTTCATTTGTATCTGAAATATCAACTCTTGAAGGATCTTTATTTATATCAATAAATATTTCACCCGGTGTATGATTTTTATCACTTATGACAAAAGAATTTTCCTTTACAGCATTCGCATTTAGCAAATCATCCATTTCATAACTGTCACTAAAATAATCAATCTCACTGTTGTCATCTACCGGCGCAATTGTTTCGAAATTGGCAAAATCTTCTATATCTGCGAAGCTTACCTCCGCATTATATGGGGCAGCTGTAGGAGAATCCGTTAAATCAGAGAAATTAACGAGTTCATAGTCTCCCGCATCGGGCTGCTGTTCGACATGTTCTGTAGGAAGTTCTTCAAAATCATGAGTATTCTCAGAATTAATATCCTGAGAGTCATTTTCAGGCGGCACAAATACCGGAAGCTCCATGCCCGTATCCGCAACTGCAATATCATCCAATACACTTTCCGACTCAGCATTTATTAATTCTGATGAATCAGTTTTATCTTTTGCAAAAATCAAATCATCATCCCCGCCATCAATATCACTTTCGGAAGGAACGGAAAATTCGCCATCCCAAGAATTATTGTCAAGATCAAATGTATTACTGTTATTTGTTTCGGAAAAATCTTCCAAAGCCTCAGAGTTGCTCGAAAGACCTGAGTCTGATTGCTCATCATTTATAACACTCAAATCTTCCAAATCGGCATCAGGTAAAACATCTTCATTATCTGAATCGTTACCTTCATTAACTGCATCATTTTCAATTGATAAGTCATCAGAAACAAGTGTATTCTCAGACTCAATTTTAATTTCCTGTTCCTGTTCATTTTCGACCGGTTCTTCTGTTATTACAAAATCTTCCGTATCTTCGGAGGAAGATAAATCATCTGAATCCCCGAAATCAAAATCCCCTGCAGAATTATCATCAAAAATATCCGATAATTCCTCATTGGTTGCATCAAAAGATTCTCCTATATCCAAAGAATCAGAAAATTCAGCATTACTGCTTTCCTCATCATTTGAAACCTGCTCTGAAGGAGAATCAGATTCCTCAAAATTAAATTCTTCTGTTTCTTCCTGGGCGATATCGAAATTCGCATCATCTTGTTCCGGCTGTAGATCTTTTGGCTCATCATTATCAGCCTCCGTCAGAGATATATCTTCCAAATCTTCAAGATTTAAATCATCCTCATGAGACAAATCAATACTCAAATTTTCATCATTGACAGATAAAGTATCCTCATTTACCGATTCTTCTGCAATTCCCTGGGTCTCATTCAGCTCAGAATCCCCTCCGGTATAATTATCCGTATCTTTGGCTTCTTCTGTTTCCGTCGATTCTTCAGTTAATAAGTTGTCAAAATCATCAATATTAATTTCATTCTCAAAATCTCCGAAATCTAACTCTTCTTCTTTTAATTCAAAATTAGTTTCTTCATCAATAGAATCTACCGTTTCGGCTGTCTCATCCTGAGCATTTTCTTCATTTTGGGATTCCTCATCTGCAGGCTCGGGGTCCGAACAGGTTTCTGTTTCTGTTTCCTGCTCTTTTATTTCATCTTCTGAAGATTCTTCAACAACATCTTCATTGTCTTCTGCAAAAATTTCCGTCTCATTGCCATCCTGTGTCTCAGGGATATCAATATTTTCAAACTCTTCTTCCACGGCAAGACTACCTTCTGACAGGTCTATTTGAGGGAAATCTTGTAAATCTTCATCAAAAACATCCGGTTCATTATCGTCTGATATAATTTCATCTGCCACATTTTCTTCATTTTCGATTTCTTCGTCCTGTAAAATTTCATCTGAAGAATCATCTGTATCAATTTTTATTTCTGCTTCAATTTCATTTTCATCGTTATTTTTATCCGAGTTATTTACATCCACAATTTCAGAAGCTTCATCTTCGGTGTTATCCTCAGATATTTCGGATTCAATACTGTCGGTTGTATCATTAAAATATTCTTCTGTTCCTGAGGATAAATCTTCTTTTTCTGAATCAGCTAAATCGCTTTCCGATGTTGAGACCTTTTGCGCAGAAGAATCTGTTATATTTTCTATTCCGTTTTCAAATAATTCTTCGGTTTCATCTGATACAATTTCACCTGCTACAGCAGCCAAATCCATAGCTTCCTGTGATACAGCCTGAGCGCCTGCTATATTGGCGGCGCCAATAGCTCCGGCTACTCCGGCAGCTGCACCTGCGACTCCCGGAGCAATATTTTGTACCCCGTCAACCATATCATCTAACAAATCATCTCCGTTTAAATCCTGAACTTCATTCTGAGTGATATCAGAAGACTCAAGTTCTGCCTCTGAATCCTCCGCTGTTTGCTCGGCAGAATCAGACATATTAATAAAATCATCAAAATCAACTACTTCATTTTCTGATTGATTCTTTGACTTAGAAACTTTCAATGCCATTGCAACCTTTGAAGCAAGAGTTTCAAAATTGTCATACTCAAGAACAGAATTTCTCAAAGCACTACTCTTTGACAGGAGATTAACAAACTCATTAAATTCTTCATCAGTAACATCATGATCCGCAACAGAAACAGAAAGTTCTCTGCCTTTTAAAATCTGTGCATCACTCAAATTCCCGTCAGTTTTACCTTTGAAATTGCATATAAAATCAAACATATCAAAAGGAGAATGCAATTTTTCTGGATCCATAAAATAATATTCCGAATTTGAACTGTTCAGATCAAGTTCTGAAGGTTCGAAATATCCTATGAAAATTATTCGCTGAAAACTTTTATCAAACTTTAAGACCGCATAAATATCAGGTACAATCCCCATTGCATAGTGAGATTTAGGTACAAATATTTCATTTTCGTTAAATACGACTCTTACATCAATATGGATATTGTCCAAAATAATATCTGCAATATCAACTTTTTCAACAATTCGCTTGATTGAGTGGATACTTGAAATTCCTTCCACATCAAGACCTAACTTACCCAAATATGATATTACGGCCTCAGAGCCTATAACATTGAAAAATACCCTGTTTTGCACTGACACATTTATAAAATTTGAAGACATAAACTGTGCTTCAGATAAATTATCACTTGTAATTTCTAATAATTCGGTTTCAAAACTCATGCTTTCTCTCCCCCTCTACATACATAGATGACACTTATAAAAAAAATATTCCAAATATTTTGTAAATTTTTGTAAAGATATTAGTAAAAGATTAAATATTTTGTCAAAATTGACTTGTTAATTGTTTTTATATTTCTGTGAAGTAAATGTGTTTAAGGAGGTTTTCTCATGTCTTTATCTGTAGGTCCCGTATCAAATTTAAGCTTTCGTGCCCAAGAAGCTACACCTCAAAATGTAGAAGATATATTAAGCCGCCCCGGTGCTTTTGCAAAGCCTGAGGTCCCGGTAACTCAACCGGTAAAGAAAAATAATCATACATTTTTAAAAGTATTGGCAGGAACATTAATTGCCGCTGGTATAATTGCAGGCGGATTGCACTACTTACCTAAAAAATTTCCTGATGTATTTAAAATAACTGAAAATATAGGTCAGATTAAAGATTTTATGCCAAAACTTAAAGCCTATGTTACAACAGGAATAGCAAAAGGCGGAGAATATGTTGATGCCGGTGCCGGCGCAATTGCCGAATATGCAACAAAAGGATGGGAAGCCTTAAAAGGTCTTTTTAAAAGCAAAAATGCATAACAAAATAAAGATATAATAAAAGACTCCTAAACAGGAGCCTTTTATTATTGGAGATTAAGCATATTGTATGATATAATATAAATATACTTTATTTGAAACGTTTATAATCACTTATAAGGTTCTGATAGAAAGGACTTTATGAGTTATACGGTACCCTATTCATTTGTACCTGGGACAAAAGCCCGGGCTCAGGAAGTAAATGCAAACTTTGCAGCAATAAATGATTCTTTTGAACTGATTGACGAAAATAAAGTTAATCTTGACTTATCCAACATTACTTCCGCAGGGTTGGACGTTATTAAAAATAATTCATCCGTAAGAAATATCGGAGAACTTATTTTTTCCCCGATTCCGCTTACGGATTGCAATTTACATCTCCTTGACGGGAGCTTAATTCCGGGGAACGGGATATATCACGATTTTGTCAATTATATAAAAAACATATATAATACAAATTCGAGATATAATTCTGATGTTTTTGCAGTAACCGGAAATCCGATAATTAGTAATGACGGAGTTGCGAGCGATTTCAGTTTAAGCAATTATTTAACAATATCTCCAAATATTGACTTATCGGATTTTTCTATTACTTGGGTATTTGACCTGAATGCATTACCGAATACGGGAGACAATCTGACAATTGCGCAATTTACAGGTTCAGGTTCAGAATACAGAAACAGGCTCACATATTATCGCGACAGTCTGAGTATTGGATTTTCTTTACTGTTACAGGACGGAACAAGTACATCAACCGCTTTGGTTGTTCCGGTATCAGGGCTTGGAAAATACGAAGCAAACCTTAGTTTTAACGGCTCAAAATACATATTTACTCTTATTGCTCCGGACAATTCCGCTCAAACAACAGAATTTAACAGCAATTCACAATTAGATGTGACATCAACAAATCTGTACTTAGGGAGGGGAATTGCAAGTCAAGGTTATTTTAGTAACGGCTCTATTGACCTTAAAGAACTTTTGATAAAGAAAGGGCAGGTAACAATATTCAGCGGTAAGAATATCTGCAATTACTTTACTAACGAAAATACCTGGCAAAGTACAGTCTCCGCATACGGAGAATGTGGCAAATTCGTATACAATTCAAGCGCAAATTCGGTAAGACTTCCTAAAATAAACGGTCTGATAGAATTCAGCACAAATATTACAGAAACCGGAAATATAACGGAAGCAGGTCTGCCTAATATTACCGGATGGCAAAATTCTGTCAGACGAGACGGAGATACAAATTCTTCCGGAGCATTACGTTCTTATTGGACAAGAACTGGTGTTTCAAGCGGTACAGGGGGCGGGCAGGCTGCAAATATTGAATTCAACGCAAGCTGGTCTGACGAAATTTACGGCAAGTCAAATACAGTTCAACCGCAAACGGTAAAATATCTTATTTATATTGTAGTTTCAAGCACGCCTAAAACTAATATACAAATAGATATAGATAATATTGTAAGCGATTTAAACGGAAAACTTAATGCTGATTTTACAAATATTCAGGGTTCAAATATTAAAAACTTTGATGGGCAGTGGGTATATTCAAATACCGAAATTCTGTCAAATGTAACAGCAAGCGGAGCAACAGGTTATCAATACGATTTAGGCTCATACTTACCGCATGACGGAAACAAATATGAAGTTATTTTTTCGTTATGGGGACAGACCGGTTCTTCATCAGGAAACGGTTTCTACGTTTGGGCAGGTACGGATATAATCGGTCCCGGTACGAGCAGTGATAACGGAAAAATTCAGGTAGCAAGAACAAGAACAGTAAGTTCAATGTCACAATATGGCGGAGGTAGTTTTACGCTTCCGGTAGGAACCGGGAGGAAATTATATCTTTACTTTACGAATTCGGATTCAACAAGCGGAATTTATCTGAAAGCACTGTGTTACAGACGTATAGGAACAAACAGTTAAGGAGGCATTATGTATTATACATTTATTCAAGATGACAAAATAATCGGATGCGGGCAATGCGAATGTTTAAATGAAGAAATTGGAAATATAGAAATTTCAGAAGAAATTTACAATAATATCGACAGATACATTTATTCTGACGGCGAAATTATACTTGATCCCGATTATGAAGAAAAACAAATCCAAAAAGAAAAAGCACGTATAAATTCATTATCAATGACACGCTCTGACTTTTTCGACGGAACAATAAAGGCATTCGGGGCAGATTCCGATGAACTTCTGATTGTAATTGAAAATATGCTTGATTTTTTAGAAATCGAACCGATTGAAAAGAAAGTCGCAATAAATAATTACAGAAATGCGCTGAATTTTTATCGCAAGCACGCATTATTCACACTTTTAAGCAGTGTTCCGATAAAAATTCGTGATAATTTTACAGTTACAATAACAGAAGACCAATGGGATAATTTCTTTGACCAAACTGACAAGAAAAATCCTGAAGCTTATAAAGAACTTTTATAGAGAGTTACATGAATTGACCATCTGAAAAACAGATGGTCTTTTTTTACAAATCTTAATATACAAATAAGTGTTTAATATACGCTTGTACTGAGGATTTACAAAGATAAATAAAGGTAAATAATTTGAATATTTCTTCAAAGCGTTTGACAAAAAATAAAAAAAATAATATTATTACTACATAAGTAGTAGGAATTTGAAAGAGTAATTTATGAGAGTAGGAAATATTAATAACAGTATAAGTTTCGGTAAAGGTATGACAATGGCAATACCGACTGACATCGGTAAAATGATAAAGACAGCGAACTCAGCAGCTTGTGTACCGGTATTTGGAATAAAACCAATTGCTATTCCTGTCTCAGATACATTTGTACATGTATTAAAATAGAGATTCATATATAATATCCTTCTTATAACTACTATATGCACAAGGCCTCTTCCCAATTTGAGGTCTTTTATTTTGGATAATTCTTGATTTTAGAAAGTTATTGTGCTAATATGGGGGAGCAGATGCGGAAGTAACTCAGTGGTAGAGTTCCTGCCTTCCAAGCAGGCTGTCGCGAGTTCGAGTCTCGTCTTCCGCTAATTAAAACAGATGGACTTTTGTTCATCTGTTTTAATTTGTTGAATGACAGAGGGAAGAACTCTTTTTGAGTTACCTTTTAACAGGACATTTGGTCGGAAGGGTTTTATGTCATTGCGAGGGCGAATGCCCGAAGCAATCCAGCTTTTGTCGATTTTGCAAGGTCGGAAATTGCATGATTAAAAAAGTCCGATATGTCCGTTTTTGGTAACAAAAATGTCCTCGAATTTGCACTTTTTGTCCAAATATTTACACTCAAAAGTAGGGTTGACTTTAGTCAACCTATTCAAGATATTTGGTAAACTGAAGTCTACCCTAACAACTCTACCTTTTTACAGGACATTTGGTCGGAAGGGTTTTATGTCATTGCGAGGACGAATGCCCGAAGCAATCCAGCTTTTGTCGATTTTGCAAGGTCGGAAATTGGTTAAGTACAAAAGTACGAAATGTCCGATTTCGGTAACAAAAATATCCGCTTATTTGCACTTTTTGTCCTAATAATTGCACTCAAAAGTAGGGTTGACTTTAGTCAACCAAAATATGTCGGTAGACTGAAGTCTACCCTACCAACTCTTTGAATTTGCATTTTTATTTACTTTCTGTAATTTCTTTTGCGTTGTATTTATCCAATAATTTTTTATCAAATTTATTTAAAACTAATGTTGCTCCGGCTAAATATGCAAAACCAAATGCACATGCTGCCGCTATACCCGCTCCGAATTTTGCTAATTTAGAAGGTGCTTTTGAAATTTTAGATACTAATTTACTTCCGCCAATTGCAGAAAAGCCACATACTAAAATCAAACTTCCTGATGTAATTGCTTGATTTATTGCGTGAGCTTTAGGGTATTTTGATACAAATTCATCTTTTTTATCATTTGGCACAATGAAAGTTCTATTTTGCTGATTATTATAATTAACAGAATACTTTGTATTATTCCCCTGTACTTCAATTTGTTGTATTTTTATTGACATTTTACCCTCTTTACTTTCGCATGCTATATCATATTATAAAACCCGTAAAAATAAAATTTGCTATCTGCCATATAACTTGCTGACTACTTGCAAATCAAATTTGATTCATACCTGACACCTGATTCATGCCCGAGTTTTTTAAAAGTTTCAGCTACTCGTCTTGCTAAAGACGGTGCACATTTTTTATTAAACATTTTAATCCATTCTTCTGATGGGACATCATTATTAGTATTTTTAATACCTATTAGTCTTTTTGCAAAATTCTTTATAGCTAACGGCATTAATTTAAATTTTACTTCAAGTGCTGATAAAAGTTCGACTTTTTCCAGTTCTTTATATGTTCTTACACATTTTATTTGAGTAGATTTATGTGTCATATTTTCTCTTGGCAATCTTACGATTCTTGAATATCTCCCACTTGGGCATAATGCAATTTCTTCCTTACCGTTCCTAAACATCATACTTGCGTAATCCACAGGTGATATTGGACCTTCAAGCAAGTGTCCATGCATATCTGAACATTCGTTTGGTAATTTTTGGGGAAATTTAACACCTTGAAAATCCCCATGAGCAACGGCTAATATTCTATTGTTTTTCCATGCAACACCGACTTCATGAGGTTCTTTTGCATAAAAACCTTTTTTAACCATATTTTTTGCGTATTCTAATACTGCATCTCTTGACGCAAATTGAATAGTACCGTCTTTTAAAACATACCCCAATTTTGCAGGATTTATTTTCCTAAGTTGTTCTGCGGTTAAAGGTTTTTGCATAAGAAGATTAATCATTATATATGACTCCATACATTTACTTATAATAAAACCCGTAATAATAAAATTTGCTAAGGGTTGACATATTGTGGTCTTTAGACTACAATATTAATATGAAAGAAATTTTGACTTATAAAACTGAAGATGGCAAATGTCCTTTTGATATTTGGATGAATAGTCTTGATAATTCAATGAAAGTTCGAGTGTCAAAAAGGATTGAAAGAGTCGAAGAAGGCAATTTTGGTGATTATAAAAAGTTAGATAACGATATATCAGAATTGCGTTTAAAATTTGGCTCAGGCTATAGAATTTATTATACAGAAATCGATAATATCATAATAATTCTTTTGTGTGGTGGTGATAAATCAACCCAAGTAAAAGATATAGAAAAAGCAAAAGAATATTTACAAGATTTAAAAGAAAGGAATAAATAAAATGAATATAGATAAATTAAGGGAAAATACAATTCCTTATAATGAACTTGAAAAGAAATATATGGAAGATTATGAATATCAAAAAGAATATTTAAATCTTTCACTGGAAGAATATATTACAGACGGTGATTTCAATAAGTTTTATAAATCATTAGAAAAAGTAATTAAATCAAGGGAAAGTATTTCATCATTTGCAAAAAAAGTTAATATTGACCGCTCAAATCTTTATACTTTGTTTAATGGAGAAAAAGTTCCAAGGTTGGATACTATTGCAAAAATTTTAAAAGAATTAGGTTATACAATTAAAGTTGCATAAAGATTTATGGGTTCGGATTTCACAAGGTCAAAATGTGTGTTCTTTCTTCTTAAGCTGACTGTTATTTTACAACAACTTTACCCCCAAAAACCGATTTACTCATATTTACTCATTATTTACTAACACCGGTCGGCTAACTTCCAATAATAGTTATTTAAAATTTGATGCAAAAATTTGAACCCTACAAACTCAAAAGTAGGGTTGACTTTAGCCAACCAAAATATGTCGGTAGACTGAGGTCTACCCTACTGGCTGAAACATATGCATATCACATATCATTACAAAACTTTAAAAATAAAATAAATACCGCATATTTATGTTAATATGTAGGTAGGATTAGCGGATATTATATAAATTATTAAGGAGTTGAAATGACTGTGACTTTAGAAAAAACAGACTCGGTAAAATTGATAAAAGACAAAGATTGTGCAATCCGTACGGTTAATATGGAAATTGATACCTTAGAAAAACTTAAAAACGGATTGGATGAAACTCTTACTACTGCGTTGGATGTTATGCAGGCTGCCAAAGGAAGAATTATCATAACAGGTATGGGTAAATCCGGGCATATCGGAAAAAAAATTGCGGCATCATTAGCATCAACAGGTACACCGTCATTTTTCGTTCACCCTGCAGAAGCAAGTCATGGCGATTTGGGGATGATAACAGAAGACGATGTTGTTCTTGCAATATCAAACAGCGGAGAATCAAAAGAACTGGTTGATATCCTTAATTATTGTAAACGATTTGGAATAAAACTTATTTCAATAACAAAAAATCCGCAAAGTTCATTGGGCAAAGCAGGCGATATTGTTTTAACCTTACCAAATAACGGAGAAGCTTGCCCTTTAGGACTTGCTCCGACAAGTTCTACAACTGCAACTCTTGTATTAGGCGACATTCTTACAACCTGCTTAATCGAAAGAAAAGGATTTACAAAAGAAGATTTTAATAACAGGCACCCGGGTGGAAAATTGGGCTCTATTTTACAGAAAGTTTCAGACCTTATGCACACAGGAGAAGAAATGCCGATACTTAACGAGAAATCAGGTATGCGGGAAGCGTTGTTAGAAATGACCACAAAACGTCTCGGATGTGTCGGATTTATTAATGGAAACGGAGAATTAACAGGAATGCTCACCGATGGAGACCTCCGCCGTTGCCTGACTCCGCAGGTACTTGATAAATGTGCGGGAGAACTTATGACAAAAAATCCAAAAACCATTTCTAAAGATGCAATGGCTTCATCGGCTATGAAAATAATGCACGATAAAAAAATTACAAATTTATTTGTGCTTGAAGACAAAAAACCTGTCGGAATTATACATATTCACGACTTATTAAATAACGGAATAGTTTAACACGGAAACAAAAGGGATAGGAATATATGAAATTAGAATCTACAACAGCAAAAAACTCATTTAAATACGGCTGGTTACTGTCAAGAATATGGCCTTATATAAAACCATACTGGTTCAGAATACTTTTGGGATTTATGGTAGCAGTACCGTTAGGACTTTTGGACGGTGTAACTGCATTTGCCTTAAAGCCCTATATGGATTACGTTATAGGCGGTCAGGACTTAAAATTTTCAATTTTCGGACAGGCATGTTTAATTACGAGTATTCAAATGGCATATATTCTACCATTTGCAGTTGTTGTATTTGCCGGAGTACAGGGGTTATTGAGATACCTTAACGGATACTTGTCGACCTGGACATCTCAAAGAATTACAAACGATGTAAAATTTGATTTATTCGGAAGACTTATCCATATGCATCCGCAATTTTATGATGAAAATTCTTCGGGTGTAATCATTCAGAGATACATGAACGACCCTCAAACAGCATCTTCAGGAATTATTGATCAAATTAAAAGCATAACAACAAGTTTGTTCGGAGCTCTGGGTTTAATAGCCGTTATGTTGTACAGTTCCTGGAAACTCGCAATTATCGGGGTTGTAGTTTTGTGTGCGGCATTTATTCCTGTTGCACTTATAAGAAAAAGAATTAAAAATGCCTCAAATAAAAACATGGTAATCGGGGGAAACATTACTACAAATATTAATGAAACTTATTCCGGTAATAAAGTTATGGCCGCATATCAGTTACAGGACAGGCAAAACAAATATTTCAGAGAACAAACCTGGAACTCATTTAACGTCAATATGTCACTTTATAAAAGAGCCGGCTGGATGTCACCTATTATGTATTTGATTGCATCATTTGGGATTGCAACAGTTTTGGGTTTTGGTACATATTTAATAAATTCAGGGCAAATGACAGCAGGAAGCTTTGCATCTTTTGTGACTTCATTACTTTTACTCTATAAACCTGTAAAAACATTAGGAAACACACTTACAAGTATACAAAATCTTTTTGTCGCATTAGGACGTGTATTTGAGCTGTTTGATTTGAAACCGCAAATAACGGATTGTCCAAATGCGAGAGAACTCAAAGGGCTTAATAATTCTATAAAATTTGAGCATGTAAATTTTGAATACATACCAAACGAACCAGTCTTAAAAGATTTCAATCTGATTGTTCCAAAGAATGAAACGCTCGCAATTGTAGGAAATTCAGGAGGCGGTAAATCCACACTGGTAAATCTGATTCCTCGTTTTTATGACATCAAATCAGGTTCTATAAAGATTGATGATACCGATATCAGGGAATATACGCTAAATTCATTAAGAAAAAATATTTCTATGGTATTTCAGGATAATTTCTTATATTCCGGAACCATAAGAGAAAATATTATGATGGGCAATTTTGATGCATCAGAAGAAGAACTCAGACAGGCAATAACATCTGCACATCTTCAAGAAATGGTTGCAGATTTATCAGACGGGCTTGATACAATGCTTGGAGAAAGAGGTTTAACACTTTCAGGCGGTCAAAGACAGAGAGTCGCAATTGCGAGGGCAATGCTCAGGAATGCTCCTATTGTAATTCTTGACGAAGCAACATCTGCACTTGATAATGAATCGGAAGCAATAGTCCAAAAGGCAATGGATAACCTTATGAAAGACAGAACTGTATTTATTATTGCCCACAGACTTTCGACAATTAAAAATGCTGACAGAATTGCTGTAATTAATGAAGGGGAACTTGTTGAACTCGGGACCCATGAAGAATTAATGAGTATCGAAAACGGTCATTACAAGGCACTTTATGAAATGCAGTTTAAAAAACAAGAGAGTGAAAATTTAGAACAGGCAGTATGCTAAACAGCACAAATGTTAAGAAAAGTCTCATTTTTCTTAACATCTTGCATGTTTTCAAATTCCATATATAATAATCATGTTTAGTTAAGAAAGGAGATTTGTTATGAACAAAGAAGAATTAGTTGCTGAAATCGCTAAAGGCGCAAAAGTTTCTAAAAAAGATGCTGCATCTGTATTGGCTGCAACAATTGAAACAATTGAAAAAGCAGTAAAAAAAGGTGACAAAGTTACATTAGTAGGCTTTGGTACTTTTGAAGCTCGCAAAAGAGCTGCAAGAACTGGCAGAAACCCACAAACAGGTAAAGAAATTAAAATCGCTGCAAAAACAGTTCCTGCTTTCTCAGCTGGTAAAAAATTCAAAGAATTAGTAAAATAATTCTTTTTTGAAATTTAAAAATACCGTCGAACGCATTGTTCGGCGGTATTTTTATGTACATAAATATAATTACTTATCCTCTCTTTTGTTCGCCTATACGTTTTTGACGGTAACCATACAATGCATAGATTAAGAATCCGACCGCAAGCCAGATTATAAAGTAATTTGAAGATGTCTTTAAGGTATTCAGTGAAAAGAAAATAAGTACAAGACATATCAAAATACCGACTATCGGCAGAACAGGAGAAAATGGAACTTTAAACGGTCTGTGAGTATCAGGATTTGTCTTTCTCAAAATTAAAACTGCAATACAAATAATGACAAACGATGTAAATGTACCGTAATTACACAAATCTGCAGAAATTTTCAAATCCATAAATAATCCGCAAACTATTACCACAATACCTGAAATCCATGTCATAACATGCGGAGTTTTAAATTTCTTATGAATCATTCTCCACGAACGCGGCAGAAATCTGTCACGGCTTATTGCATACAAAATTCTTGTTGTACCAAGCTGATATACAAGTAAAACTGTTGTCAGTGCACAAAGTGCACCTATTGAAATCAGCCCAGCAAACCAGTCTTTCCCGACAAACTTCATAGCATGCGCAATAGGAGCAAGTGCATCAATTTGATGTACAGGAACAATTCCGGTTAAAACAAGTGCGACACATACATATAAAACCGTACAAATAATAAGCGTACCTATGATTGCAACAGGCAAATCTCTTTGTGGCTTTTCCGTCTCCTCTGCAGCCGTTGAAATTGCATCAAATCCAATATAAGCAAAGAATATTGTAAATGTTCCCATTAATATTCCGCTGACAGGATCTACAGGCAAAAACGGATGCCAGTTTTCAGGTTTAACGTAGTGCGAACCAATAATTATAAATGACAAAATCATAAACATATTAACGCCAACCATTATACTTGCAACCCTCGTAGATTCTTTTACACCTTTAATTAGCAAAAGCGTTAAAACTAAAACTATCACTACAGCGGGTAAGTTGACTGCAACAGGAATTTTGTCAAATATGAACGGAATTTTATCGTGAATATCCCAGCCATATTTATCACACATAGAATACAGTGCTCTGTAATCGTATCTTAACCATATAGGAAAATTTAATACAAAATCAGGTAATAAATGTCTGAAGCCTTTTAAAAAGTGCATAAAATAACCGGACCAGGCACTTGCAACCGTAATATTACCGATTGCGTATTCAAGCATCAAAATCCAGCCAACCATCCATGCCATAAATTCACCCATTGTAGCATAGGTATACGTATAAGCACTTCCGGCTACAGGTATCATAGAGGCGATTTCGCTATAGCATAAAGCAGGAACTATACAGGCAACCGCAGCCAAAACCATTGAAATAACAATAGCATGTCCGGCACCAGCGCTTTCTGAATTGCCTGTAATTGCAGCTCCGACAATTGCAAAAATACCCGTACCTACAACTGCTCCTATACCGATTACAATAAGGTCAAATACATTCAAAGTCTTTTTCAATTCAGTCTTTTTACTTGTCTGAATTAAATCATCAATACTTCTTTTTTTGAATAAATTTCGGCAGATATTCTTTAACAATTCCATTAGCTATTGTTCTTCACTTTCTTCTCTTAAAAACCCGTGAACGAGTTCTCTGTGAATTTTGTTTTCATTATCTCTGTTTCTGATAAAACCGTAAAGCAGGTAAATTATTGCCCCTACACCAAGCCAAACAGGGAACAATAACGCTGAACTGCCTGCTTCCATTGATTTATAAACCATCAATCCGCCGCAACACACTATGCCCAAAACCGGCAACAACGGCGACCAAGGAACTTTAAACGGTCTTGGTCTGTTTGGATCAGTGTGTCTTAAAATCAAAACCGCAAGACAAACGATTATGAATGATGTAAACGTTCCGTAGTTACAAAGTTCAGCCGCCACACTGAGATTGAGAGTTAAAATACCCAAAACAGCGAGTCCTCCGACAGTCCAGGTTAACAGTGCCGGAGTTTTGAATTTGGGATGAATTTTTTGGAATCTTTTTGAAATGAAATGGTCACGGCTCATAGCATACAATATTCTTGTTGCCGCCATCTCTAAAACAAGCAGAACAGAAGTTAAGCCGGCAAGAGAACCTATTGAAATAAGCCCTGCCGCCCAGTTCTGTTTTGCAAGCATCATACAGTATGCCATTGGCGCTTTAAGAAAATCGGCACTGACAGGACTGCTTGTATCGACCATACCTGTCAAAACGAGTGCTACAAGTACATAAACAATGGTTGTAACGATTAAAGAGCCGATAATACCAACTGGCAAATCTTTTTGCGGATTCTTACATTCTTCAGCTGCTGTTGCCAAAGCATCAAATCCTATATATGCAAAGAAAATTAAAAAAGCTCCTGCAAAAATACCCGCCGCGCCATTAGGGGCAAACGGGGTCCAATTCTCGGGTCTTACAAAGAATGCACCTGCAAGAACAAACAATGCAATAACCGCAAGTTTTATCACAACCATCAATCCTGCCATTTTAGCAGAATCTTTTGTACCCTTAACAAGTATTGCCGTCATTAAAAGTACGATAAAAATTGCCGGAATATTTATACAAATCGGAACTCCGAGAATTGTCGGGACTGACAAATCCGGATTTTCAGCAATCATTTGAGAGACAGTAAATACGTCATTCGTAAGCCAAACAGGCGGATTAGAAATCCATTCTGGTAATCCGGGGAATCCCTGCAAAAACTGCATCAAATGGTTTGACCACGCACAAGCAACCGCAATAAACCCAATTGCATATTCAAGCATCAATACCCAACCGACCATCCAAGCCGCAAATTCGCCCAATGTTGCAAATGTATAGGTGTAAGCACCTCCCGCGACAGGAATCATAGTCGCAAACTCACTGTAGCACAACGCTGAAAATACACATGCAATTGCTGCAATAATCATTGAAACAACTAACCCCGGGCCGGCACCTAAAGAAGAGCCGTTGCCCGCTGCAGCAATACCCACTATTGCAAATATTCCCGAGCCGATAATTGCACCGACACCAAGGATAATCAAATCCCAAACGCCAAGTGTTTTTTCAAGATTACTTGATTTTGCGTCGGCAAGCATCTCGTCGGGGTTTTTAATTCTTGTAATATTTTTCAAAAAATTGCGAGTAAATGTCGCTCTGTTAAATTTTTCAGCCATTTGTATTCCTTTACTTTATTTTTCCCGCCCTTTGGGGGAGAGGACAGAATGAGGGGCTGCCTCACATAAACAGATTCTGAAACGAGTTCAGAATGACAAAAATTACTTACAAAGAGGAAATCCCATTTCTTCTCTTTGTGCTACATAAAGTTTTGCAACTGCAGAAGCCATTGTTCTGACTCTGCCGATAAAGTTATTACGTTCATCTTTACTTATAACCCCCCTTGCATCAAGAAGGTTGAATGTATGAGAACATTTTAAAACATAATCGTAGGCCGGCAAAACAAGTTTTGCATTCACGCAGTTATCAACTTCTTTTTGGTAAAGTTCAAAACTTTTGAATAGATCCTGTGCGTTTGAAACTTCAAAATTATATTTTGACTGCTCAACTTCATTTTGGTGATATATCTCGCCATAAGTAATTTCGTTATTCCATTTTATGTCAAAAACTGAAGATTTATTTTGAAGATACATCGCTATTCGCTCTAAACCATAAGTTAATTCAAGCGCAACCGGTTTAATTTCAAGGCCCCCAACCTGTTGGAAATATGTAAACTGAGTAACTTCCATCCCGTCAAGCCATACTTCCCAGCCTACACCTGCCGCACCGAGAGTCGGAGATTCCCAGTTATCTTCAACAAAGCGGACATCGTGTTCTTTTAAATCAATCCCCATAGCTTCAAGACTGCGCAAATAAAGCTCCTGAGCATCATCAGGACAGGGTTTAAGAATTACCTGGAATTGAAAATAATGTCCAAGGCGGTTCGGGTTTTCCCCGTAACGTGCGTCTGTCGGGCGTCTGCATGGTTCAATCATAGCTGTTGACCAGGGTTCAGGTCCCAAAACTCTTAAAAAAGTAGCGGGGTTCATTGTTGATGCCCCTTTTTCAATATCATAAGGCTGTTCAATTATACATCCGTAATCAGCCCAGAATTTTTGTAAATTTAAAACTAAATCTTGAAAATTTAATGCCATAACATATTCCAATATTGTAATGTGTACACTCGTTTAATCAGAGTATTACAAAAATAGTATTAATACAAGAAGTTATTAAAAAATGATACAAAAAAAATGGGAAATAATTTCCCATAATAAAGTAAGTTAAGTTTTTTATAATTTATTTTTATTATTTTGAAATTAAACCTATATTTTTAAATCTCAAATGAATTTTATTAAATTTATCTATATAGTGTTTTTGCTTTTTCCCAGGCAAAGAAGAACGCATTTTATATTCGTAATATTTAAACCAATCAGGTTTTAAAATTTCTAAAATAGTTTTTCTGAATACGTTGAAAAGTAATTGTTCATAAAATGGAGTTTTTCTTGCATAGTGCCAAAAAATTTCCGCATACTCATCGTTAAAATAATCCCATGGCTTTCTCGGCCCTGAATAATGCACGATATAAGGATTTTTAGAGGCTTCAATATAATTTCTTTTATAATCTCCGGTAATGTTAGCTTTGAAAATAGAATATTCAAAACTATCCAACATAAAATTCCACTTATTATGCACAAGTTTGACACAACCATCAAAAATGATGTTCATAATATCTTGATCTAAGAACCAAAAATCTTTTGTTTTAAAAGCTGATAATAACATTGATTTATATGAATCACAATTTATATTTTTCAGATTAAAAATAACAAATCCCGCATTAAAATAATTTTTTGGTTCTACTAATTTTAGGGTATTTACCATGTAATTTTTTCGTTCTGGTTGAACATCAAGTATTGAAGATACCGTATCAGTAACAGCAATTAAGGCTTTATTTCCAAAATCAATATCAAACAATTCCTCAATGCTGTAATTTGTACACATATCCGTATCAAGATACATTACTTTTTCGTAGTCAGGCATTATGAACGGTATAAACAAACGGTAAAATGTTGCTATACTCCAATAGCCTTTCGCCTTAAATTTGCATTCCGAGAAATTTTTACTTATATAATCGGTTACGTCAATAAATCTCAAACTAAAATTATCAGGCAGCATATTTTTCAATAAAAATTTATTACGTTCACTGATATCATTTGCAAAAACGAGCAAATCATATTTACGTTTAGGATTAGAATTATCAATAATAGACCGAAGTAAAACCCCAAAATATTTTGCATAATTATTATCAGGGCAAAATACAATATTAATTGAATCTTTATCATTAAAAGCAGGTTCTACAACAAAATCTTCATTCATATGCCCAACTAACTCCTCTCTAAAACAGAATTCCAAGTTATCAGGTTAAATAAAATATTTTTACGCTTATTATTCCTTGTAATTGTCTTAAACAATGTAAGTCCGAATAATTTATATTTCTTAGTGCATGCTTCAAGCATATTTATATCCACTCCTTTATCCAAGAAAAATTCAAGCATAGATGCTTCAGCTTTTTTAAAATCAAATCTTGCTTTTGTCGATTTCACAGTAATTAAACTTCCATGTAATTTACGATAGAAATAAACAACATCAGGGACACTAACTAATTTTGGCATATAATATAAATATTTGTGAGTGACACAAACATCTTCATATATCATTCCTTCGGGAAATTCTACACCGGAATCAAGCAAACTCTTTCGCTTGTACAATTTATTCCAAACATGATTCAAATCAGGCAACGCACATAAATTCAATTTTTTAACATAATCCGTTTCAACTTCTTCCTTTTCAATTTTCAAAATATATTTAGATTTTTTTTCATTACCTCTAATAATACTCGCTACCGCAATATCGGCATTATTTCTTTCACAAGCATCATAAAGTTTTTCAAAATAATCACTATTTATCAGATAATCATCAGAATCAACAAATGCAATGTAATCACCTTTTGATAAATCGACTCCTTTATTTCTTGATACTGAAGGACCACTATTTTGTTGATTTATAATTACAAATCTTTCATCCTTTGATGCATACTCTTTTAAAATATCCAAAGAATTATCCGTGGACCCATCATTTATGCAAATTATTTCAATATCTTTTATTGTCTGATTTACAATACTGTCAAGACATGCTCTGAGATATTTTTCTACATTATATACAGGTATTATTATTGAAATTTTCGGCATATTTGTTCTCTTATTGACTACATTTTATTCAAGCACGAAAAAATTTAGTAGTCAATAAGACTACATAAAAAAGTAGAGAAGTAATTTAATATTTAAATTATGAACAATCAGACTACAAAAATTTACTCCTTAGGGAGAAATATTTTTAATAAGAGGAGAGAATGCGGATATTCACAAAACAAGCTGGCAGAAATACTTGATATTTCAAGGGAACATCTTGCTAAAATTGAAACCGCAAAAAGAACGGTTAGTTTAGATTTACTCATAAACATTGCTGATACACTGAATGTTAAAGTTCGTGACTTAATTGATTTTTAAATTCAGTCCTATATAATTAATACATTATGGCAGATAAAATTATTATATTTTCAGGGAAACAGTATAGCGGGAAAGATACCGCAGCAAAGATTATGCTTGAACTTATGCCTGATTACAGGCGTTGTGCCATGGGTGATATTATAAAACTCACTTACGGAAAAGAAAAAGGGCTTACATACGAGGAAATAGAGAAAAATAAACCGCTTTACAGGCAAGATTTAATTAACTTGGGTAACTGGGGCAGAGCTCAGCATCCTGATTACTGGCTGAAAAAAATTCTTGAACAGGACGGGAATATCATGGTAACAGATGTTCGTGTTCAGCACGAATACGATATGTTCAAAGCTGCCGGCGCCATTGCAATACGAGTTGAAGCATCAAGAGACACAAGATTAAACAGAGGCGGTTCTTTGACAGGCGAAAACGATGTCACGGAAATCGGTTTAGACCATATAAAAGGCTGGGATTATGTAATTGATAACAACTCGGATTATGAAAATCTGAAAAAACAGGTAATTTGGATAGTTAAGGAGTTAAAAAACAAATAATGAGTGAGTTCCCGTTTGAACTTGACGATTTTCAAAAGGACGCATGTGAGATAATTGACAACGGCGAAAGCGTTGTCGTCTGCGCTCCGACTGGTGCTGGAAAAACTGTTATCGCTCAGCACGCAATAAATAATGCCTTAAAAGAAAATGTGCGCATATTTTACACCACACCATTGAAAGCCCTCTCAAACCAAAAATTCTATGATTTTTGCGAACAGTACGGGCAGGATAATGTCGGACTTTTGACAGGCGACACAACGATTAACCGTGGGGCACAAATTGTCATTATGACAACGGAAGTATTCCGCAATATGCTTTATGGCACAAATTTCGGAGCAGTTGCGGATAACTTAAAAGATGTTAAATATGTTGTATTAGACGAAGTTCACTATATGAACGATGAGCAAAGGGGTACGGTTTGGGAAGAAAGTATAATCTATTGCCCCACTAATATTCAGCTAATTGCACTTTCGGCAACCGTTGCAAACGGTCAGGAACTTACCGACTGGATAAATACAGTTCATTCAAAAACGAAACTGGTTAATACCGATTTCCGCCCGGTGCCGCTAAGATATTATTATTTTTACAGTTCTCAGCCGTTAAAACTTTTACCGCTTTTGACACCATCAGGGCAATTAAATACGAAAATTCGTCCCGAGAAACCGCAATGGGCAAAGGGCGGTCGGGACAAGCGCAAAAAATCTTACGTTAAACAAATCATTTCAAACCTTTATAATCAGGATATGCTACCTGCGATATTTTTCACTTTTTCACGCAAAAAGTGTGATGAACAGATGGAAAAATGTTCGGGTTTAGAGCTTAACACAAAAGAAGAACAGCAAAAAATCAAAGAATTTATTGACGAATTTATCGCAGATAACCCGCACCTGTACGGCAATAAAAACATTGAATATTTAATACAGGGGGTTGCATCTCACCATGCCGGACTTTTGCCTGCTTGGAAAAATCTTGTTGAAAAACTTTTTCAGCAGGGTTTGATTAAAGTCGTATTTGCAACAGAAACTCTTGCTGCAGGGATAAACATGCCTGCACGCTCTACTGTTATAAGTTCAGTGAGCAAACGCACAGATTCGGGACATCGTATGCTTACGGCTAACGAATTTTTGCAGATGTCGGGCAGGGCAGGGCGCAGAGGAATGGATGAAGTCGGATATGTAACCGTTGTAGGAACATCATTTCAGTCGCCCGAAGAAGTTGCAAACCTCGTTCAAAGCGGTTCTAACCCCTTAGAGAGTAAATTTTCTCCAAGTTATTCGATGGTATTAAACCTGTTGCAGAGATTTGATTTGGACGAATCAAAAGAGTTAATTTTAAAAAGTTTCGGGTATTATTCATCAGATTACAGGCTCAAACCGATTCTTGCAATGCTGGACAGTTATGACAGAGAACTTGAAGAACGTGCTTTTGTTTGCCCTTACAAGCAAACTGATGAAGATTTGCAAAAATATGATCGCATAAGATTTTTATACGTTCAGAACAGACAGACTTATAAAAAAATTCTTGCGCAGGAAAAGAAAAGAAAACGTCAGCTCTCACCCGAGGTTATTGAATTTGGTCAGCGAAACAAAGACGAATTGAAACAAATGCAGTCTTTTGCATGCGACAATTGTAAATTTTACAAAAAGCACTCGAAAAATATTGAGGTTATAAAGCGTATAGAATCAAAGAAAAACCAGCTTTTGCGTGAAATCGAAAAACAAAAAGATATTTACTGGAACAAATTTCTTGCCCACCGCAAAGTTTTGGAAGAATACGGTTATTTGGTAAACGATTACCCCACGGATAAAGGCAAAACAACTTCTCAGATAAGAAGTGAAAACGAACTCTATCTTGCGGAAATTCTTTTCTCGGGACTTTTGGAAGAACTCACCCCGTCAGCGCTTGCAGGTGTGCTTTGTGCTATCACAACAGAAGATTTGAGAATGGAAATTCCTTATGTTCCGTTTAGTGAAAATGTCAGAAAAACTTTGAATAAAATCAGAAATATTAAACGTAAATTGGAAAAAATACAAAATTATTACGACATTGAATCTCCGCTTTATATAAACCCGTATTTCAGTTCAATGATAGAACTCTGGGTTGAGGGCGCAGAGTGGGATACCATAACCGGTTCAATGCGTGATGTCGGCGAAGGTGATATTGTAAGAGCCTTTAAACGCACGGTTGATGTTTTAAGACAATTAACAGTTATTGATAACATCCCTGAATCGCTTGTTTTCACCGCAAGGGAAGCCATTGAAAAAATCATGCGCGAACCGGTTAATGTGGATTAATTAACCCCTTGTTCTTCCATGACATACTGGGGGTTTACAGCAAGCCATTTGAAAGTCTGCTGTTCAATTTCGGGAATATCAATAATGAATGTTCCGCCGTAACGTCCTCTTGAAAAAACAAGATAACCTTCTTTTGCAAGGTTATGAAATGCTTTGCGGATGGTGTTCGGACTTAAATCGAGCATCCTTGACATCTCAATAATTGAGGGCAATTTTTCTCCGATATCATATTCTTCCGCAATCATACGTTTAATTCTGTTTTGAGTTTTTTCATAATGATAAAATGCCGTATCCTTTGCAGGTGCAAATATTGACATCTCAGGTTTGGCACTAACCGAATCATCATTAGGCAATTTTATAACCGTCGTACCGTACTTCCCTCGTCTCGGAAGCAGAATACCTCTGTCTGCCAAAATTTTCAGCGAATCGTGCACTGTTTTTATACTTGCCTTTAAAGACTGAGCTAATACAGAATGTGGCGGGATTTTATCACCTGTTTTAAGGTTGTTTGAAATATAATTTTCCAAATCTTTAACCACCATATCTACTAATGTCTTTGATTTTGAAGGAAATTCTTTTGCAATATCAAAATCGAGACTTTTTAATACCCAACCGTATTCGTTTGCATTTTTAAATTTGTGTTCCAAAATTCCCTGTGCGCATAAATAATCAAGCGCAAGACGAGTTGTATTTGAACTATATCCGATTATTGAGGCAATTGCTCTTGATGAAGGTAACGTCATTCCTATTTTATAGCCACCGTTTAAAATATTTCTTTTTATGATTTCAGATGCCATATCACGTTTTGAGGTGAGTTTCCTCATTGTTGTTACAGGCTTCTTGTAATCACGAACCAATGTTCCGATACACTGTTTTGATTCAACATATCCCATATCTTCAATATAGCGGAAAGCATTTTGCATAGTGCCGATACTAACCCCCAATTTATAGGCAAATTCAGCCTTTGAAGGCAATAAATTATTAATTTCTATTTTGTTATTTTTAAGACCAAGCTCTATGTATTTCATAAGCCATTTACCGATTACCACTGATTTTGACTCGCAAATATTCTTTAAATCCGGTAAATTTATATCAACCTGAGAGATATCAATAGCCTTAAAACCTGATTTTTTAGGGAAAATATATTCTTTATTCATTACTTTCTGCCTCTTTTGATTTTAATGATACACTATGTGTAAAAAAACATCAAGATATTTTTTGCTATCTTATGTATAATTTTAAAAATTATTTACAAAATTTAAACCTGTGTTGACGGTTCAGGGAAAATATTCAATACTGTTTATATGGCAAAGCAGAAAGTTATAGCACTTGTAGATTGTGATTCGTTTTTTGTATCGTGTGAACAAAAACGCAACATCGCATTAAAAAACAAACCGGTTTGTGTGTTATCTAACCCTGACGGCTGTGTAATATCCCGTTCAAAAGAGGCAAAACAGATGGGAGTACGGATGGGGGAACCATATTTTATGGCTAAAAAAGAACATGCCGGAGCTATTTATCCCGTTGCTGATCACGAATACTATTCTCAAGTATCGAGTCAGGTTATGTCTGTTTTGCAGGATTTCAGCCCCAATGTACAGATTTATTCGGTTGACGAAGCATTTGTTGATTTAACAGGATTAGAACGGCTTTATAAAAAAAAATACTACGAACTTGCACAGTTGTTAAGGAAAAGAGTACTTGATGAGGTTGATATACCGGTATCAATCGGGATAAGTTCGTCAAAAACACTTGCCAAACTTGCTTCGGATAAAGCTAAAAACATTGACTCGCATATCTATCATATCAATATGCATGACATATTACAAGAACTTGAAAACACCAAAATTGAAGAAATTTGGGGAATCGGAAGACGATTAACAGACAGGATGAAGAAAAACGGAATAATTACTGCGCTTGAACTTGTCAATAAATCTGATGAATGGCTTGATAAACAAATCGGAATCAACGGAATAGAATTGCGCCACGAACTTTTAGGAGAAATGACTTCACCTGTAATAAACGAAACTTCAACTCCGAAATCCATTCAGAATACAAGAGCCTTCGGAATTTTTACCTCAGATTTTAATTTCATAAAAAACGAACTTAATATGCATATACACACATCTTGCCGAAAATTACGACACTATGATACAAAGTGCCTGCAAGTTGGAGTAATGCTCAGGACAAAAGATTTTAGAGTGTTTTACACAAAAAAAGATATGGAAACTCCGACGGATTTTGAACTTGAAATTTCAAAAGTCGCAATAGAACTTTTGAAAGAAATTTACAACCCGAATATTTTATACAGGGCAACAGGTGTGATATTAGAAAAAATCGGCGAACAAGGAACGCACCAGCTTTCGCTTTATACTGATAGCGAACAAAGCGAAAAACAACGCAAATTAACCCAATGTTTTGATAAACTTGAACAAAAAATGGGCAAAAATATCGTAAAAATCGGGTTTATTAAATAGGTTTTGTAAAAAGTTTGACATGACTGCTATCTTCTTGGCATAATAGAGAGGATATCATACTTGGGATAGTTTATGTACATAAAAAAGTTGGAAATAGATAATTTCAAGTCTTTTGCCAATAAGACCGAAATACCCCTGCTTGAGGGTTTTACCTCAATAACAGGTCCTAACGGTTCTGGTAAAAGTAACATAATCGACAGCATAATGTTTGCATTAGGTCTGCGGACTGGCAGTGCTTTGCGTATTGAAAATTCTGCCGATTATATTACCGCCTTCAATAACCGTACGGAAGCGTTTGTAAAAGTAACGTTCGGGGGAGTAAAAGGTTATGACGAACTTACTGTCGCAAGACGAATAAAAAAAGGTTCCCAAGGTTATGTAAGCACATATTACCTCAATGATAAAACCGAAACCCTGACAAATATTAAAGCTGTTTTGGAAGAATACAACGTTACCCCCAACAGTTACAATGTTGTAATGCAATACGACATAAATTCAATTATCAGCACCACATCAAAAAACCGCCGAGCAATGATAGACGAAATCGCAGGAGTCGCGGATTTCGACCGTCGTATAGATCAGGCAAAAGGCGAACTTGAAAAAGTTGAACAAAGAGTACAGTCTGCAACTTTAATTTTATCTGAAGTAGCTTCACAACTTGAACAATTAAAAGAAGAACGTGAAACAGCAATTAAGTATAAAAAATTACAAGATGAAAAACAGGGGCTTGAAGCTCAAATCGGTACGGTCAAATTCTTTGATCTGAAACGTTGCCTTGAACTTGCGCACGAAAATATATTGCAGGCAAATAAAGAAAGGCAGAAAAAGGTAAGTTTGTCAAAGGACTTGGAAGAACGAATAAAACTCATCACAGAGCAATACAACGAACTTGATAAAAAGCTCAAAGAGCAGGGACAAGATGAAAGGGATAAATTAAAAGCAGACGAGAGTAATCTTTCTGCTCAAATTCAATCCAAAAAGAGTGCAATAGATTATTCCGAAACTCAAATTCAGAAAAATCTTCAGTCGATTGAAAATGCCAAAAACGGTATTATGGAAGCAAATAAAAAAATTGAAGAACAAAAACTTAATATAAAAACATCAAAACAAAAACTTGGAATAAAAGAAACACAAATCAAAGAGAAAGAAGAAGAACTTGCCCAAAAATTAAAAGACCTATCCGGTCTGAGTTCAACAGCTGATAAATACATTGCGGAAAGAAACGAAACTCAGAACACTTTAAATGAGCTTAGAGATAAAGATAACGAACTTTTAAAAACTTCTCTGCCTAAGGAAAACGAATTAACAAATCTCAAGGAAAACATTGCGCAGGCAAAAGAATTTATACAAAATGCTTTAAAAAGTAAAGAAGAATTTGCGGGCAAAAAATCAGATAAAGAACTTGAAGTCGAAAATCTGAAAAAAGATATGGAAGATTTAAAAAGTGCCCAAGATTCAGCTATGAGAAAACTTGATAACATCAAAACCGAAATAGATGATTATGAGTACGATGTACGGGCTGCATACCGCAAATTTGACGAACTTGAAAACAGAAAAGCATCCGGTTCCGGCGGAAGCACAACAATTCCTATTTCAACAATTATGAATGCAAAATTAGAAGGTGTTCATGCCCCGATTATGCAGCTTGGCAAAGTGGACGATGAATATTTAACGGCATTAAATGTGGCGTTTGGCGCTCGTCTTGCTAATGTTGTCGTGGATGATACACATGCGGCAAATGTGGCTATAGAGGTTTTGAGAGCGAATCAGGCGGGGACGTTAACATTTATTCCGTTGAACAAAATCCGCAAAGCTCCGGCAAGACTTCAGCTACCGAAAGACAAAGGGGTTATCGATTTTGCAATAAATCTTGTTGATTTTGATGATATGTATATTGATGCGTTTTATCACGCTGTCGGAGAAACTATTATTGTTGAGGATTCGGATACCGCAGAAAAATTTATCGGGAAATTCAGAATGGTAACCTTAGACGGCAGATTATACGATAAATCATCCGCAATAACAGGAGGGTATATAAAACAAAATGCTCTCGGGTTTGGCAAAAATACCGATAAAGAACTTGAAAATGCAAAGAAAAAACTTGACGAACTTAAGAAAAAGTATAACGATGCCGTTGCAAAACGCAAAGAAATAGAAACCGGCATTGAAAAGATAAGGGAATCATATTCATCCGCACTGACCGAGTACACAAAAGCAAGAACCGAACTTAACAATATGGTCTCACAGTTTGATAACAGTCAGGGACTTTTGGAGACAAAACAACAATTTGTTACGGACAACGAACCTAATATTGATAAACTAAACAAAGAACTTGATAAAATTGAAAGTAAAAGAGCAGAACTTGACAGAGAAATTCTCGCAACTCAGGACAGGCTAAAAGAACTTGATGACCTTTTGGGTGATAAAAATCTTAAAGAACTAAAAGAAAAAACGCAAGGTATAGAGGACGAAATCCGAAATCTTAAAGATACCCGCAGTCAGATTAATAACGAAATTAACGTATTTGAAACACAAATTAAGTTTAGTGAATCCATCATAGAATCACGAAATGATGACATTGCAAACCATACTCAGACTAACAAAAATCTAAAAAATGATATCGAAGGCTACAACAAGGATATCATTCAATTAGAGGAACAATTAACTGCCCTGTCTGATAAAATTAAACTTATTGATAGTAAAATAGGGGCGTTAGTGGACAAAAAAGAAGAAATTAACAAAAATCTTATTCAGCTACAAACAGATAAAGCCGTCAATCTTAAAGATATTGAAAGTGTTGAAGAACAGATTGAGTCCTTTAAAACAAGACGTAAAGATCTTGAACCTCAGCTTGAACAAGCACGTCAAATTTTAACTGAAAGCGGAATTGATATTGAGAAATTAGAACCTGTTCAAATTTCAATTGACGAACTTAATGCAAAAATTCAGCGTCTTGAAAAACGTATGCAGGATTTGGGCGATGTCAATATGAGAGCAATCACAAGCTATGAAGAAAAAGAAGACAGAAAAGAAAAGCTTGATACACAGATTCAGACTCTTTCAAATGAAAGAAGTACAATCTTAGAAAAAATGAACGGGTTTGAAAAAGAAAAAAGAGAAGCATTTATGACAACATACACCGCCATAAATGAGAACTTTAAAGACATTTATCATCAGCTCTCTGAAGGGGAGGGTAAGCTCATTCTTGAGAATGAAAAAGACCCGCTCTCAGGCGGTATGACAATTGAAGCAAAGCCAAGAGATAAAGTTACAAACAACAAGCTCAGTGCTCTATCAGGAGGAGAAAAAGCTCTTACAGCTCTTGCGTTGGTATTTTCAATTCAAAAATATCTGCCGGCTCCATTCTACGCACTTGATGAGGTTGATGCAAGTTTAGATGCTATGAATGTTGAACGAATAGCAGATATGATTAAAAAACAATCAAATGATACTCAATTTTTGGTTGTAACCCACAAACCTTTGATGGTTGGAGCTGCCCACAGAGTGGTCGGTGTTACCCAAAAAGAAAAAGGAAAAACAAAAGTAACAGGTGTTCAAAACAATGGATAATGCAATAATAAACGGAGAAGATTTAGGAATATACGAAGGTTTAAGTTCCCGTGATAAAAATGACGGTATCGGCATACTTGTCGAAATGGCGAAATCCGGTAAGATAGACCCGTGGAATATTGATATTGTTGATGTTACAGAAAAGTATTTCCAGAAAATGATAGAAATGAAATCTTTAAATCTTAAAGTTGCAAGCCGTACATTTTTATTTGCTTCAATTTTAGTCAGATTACAGTCAAATGTCCTTAAAGATTTAACACTTGAAGAATTTCAGGACAATGACGAACCGGAAATGATTTTTGATGAAAACGGTTTGCCTGTTGAAGATTATTATGAAGAACAGGATTTCATTCCGACAAATAACATTGTAAGGTGGGATGAAGCTCTAAAACGCAGAACAAGCATCAGAATGAACCGTAGCAGAACAGTTACATTGAAAGACCTGATTAAACAGTTAGAATTTTACGAAAAAATTGAAGCAAGAGCGAATTTAAAAGATGCCCAAAGACGTGCGAGAAGACGAGTCAGTGATATGTCAAGAATGACAACACATGACATTATTACAAATATGTCAAATGATGTATTTATAGAAGAAGCCGTATTGAAACTGAAAGATAACATTGAACAAATATTTCAGAATAAAGAAAAAGTAGAACTTTCTGATTTGTATATTTTGGGTATGGACAGAGTTACATCATATATGGCTTTATTATTTTTAAGCAGGGACACTGATTACGATTTGGAACAAAAAGAATTTTATTCTGATTTATTTGTTGTAAAGGGAGGATGCCATGCAACAGCTTAAATCAAGAATTGAGGCTATTTTATTCGTAACGGCAAGAGCCCTGTCACTTGATGAAATTTGTGTTTTTGTTGATAAGGAACCTGAAGAAGTTGAAGAAGCTCTTTTAGAACTCATTATGGATTATTCATCCAGAGAGGGAGCATTGGAAATTGATGACGAAGACGGCTATATTCTTCAGGTAAAAGAAGACTATTCGGATATTGTAGAGCGAATCTGCCCGATTGATTTATCAGCGGCAGTACTGAGAACTTTGTCAATTATTGCTTTAAAGAAAACAATAAGGCAATCAGATCTTGTCAAATTGCGTTCGAACGCTTATGAACATATTGCTGAACTTGTTGAAAAAGGTCTCGTGTCGAAGCACAAAGATAAAAACGGAAGAAGTATTAACCTTAAAACAACAGCAAAATTTAAAGAATATTTTAAAATTACCGGAGATATTGAACAACTTGCTGCACAAATGGAGAGAGAAATAAATGATAAAAAAGATAATTAACGCTGTAATCATTACGATTATACTCGTTGTTTTGGGCTCTTTTATATGGAATAACACCATGATTAGCAGTCCTTATTTTTTTAACAAAGGTAAAACTTTATACAACTCCGGAATGTATGACGGTTCAATTAAGTTTTTTGAGCGTTCTTTACAAACAAATCCTAATAATACGGCAGCAAGATATTTTCTGACTCTTGCATTAACTAAGGGAACTCCGACATATTCTCATCAGGAAGCACTTTACAATATGGCGAACTCAAAAACACACGATATGGCTCAGAGTTACGCAAAATCGCAAATTATTCCGTTAAAAGAAAGCCTGATTGGTGAAATGGATGATAATTATATATACAGTGCAGTACAAAATAAAGATATTTTAAGATGGAATATAGAGTCCTTCCCGCTAAAGGTTTATTTTGAACAAACTAAACCAAGTTACAGGGAAAACATCAAAAAAGCCTTTGAACAGTGGGGTAAGGCAAGCGGTTTTCTCCAGTTCAAAGAGGTATACAAACCTGAAGAATGCGATATAGAAATAAAATTTACACCATATTCCGGACCAAAGTGTGAGAGTGCAAACTGTAATTATGCGGTCGCAACAACTACAAATACAACAGATAAATACCACAGATTGAACAGAATGATTATTACATTCTACAATTCAAATCCTTTTGGAGAAGAATTTTCAAATTCTGAAATATACAATACCGCCCTGCACGAAATAGGACATGCATTAGGAATTTCAGGACACAGCAATAATCCTAATGATGTTATGTATGCAGGCAGTCACAGGGTATCAAGTGTATTTTCCCCTTATTCAAAAGATATTTTCTATCTCTCAAAAAGAGATTTAAATACTATGACTTTATTGTACAGGCTTGCCCCATCTATAACAAATTCAAAAGGATGGTTCTACGAAAACCTTTATTATCCGCCTTTGATTTTGGGCAATGACGAAGAAATATTAAAGAAAAAACTTGACGAATATCAAAAATACATTGATAAATACCCAAATTACAGCGGAGGTTATATCAATATTGCCACAGTATATTCAAGCATGGGCAATAACAAAAAAGCCCAGTATGCTCTTGATAAAGCATCCGAATTTGCAACAAATGACAATGAAAAATACTTAATTAACTATAACAGAGCAGTTATGTACTATAACAATCAGGATTTTGAAAGTGCTTTAAATTGTGCAAAAGATGCCCTGAAAATCAAAAATGACGAAACAACGAACACTCTGATTAGAGATATAGAAGAAATGATAAGCAGTGCTAATCAATAGCCTTTTTGGATATTACAACCGCATTAGAAAGGGCAATTCCACCAGGTTGAGGAGGTTTGTTTACAATTTCACCGTTAACATACATAACGGTTGACCCTCCGCCGTCTAAATTTATTGCATTAACACAGCCTAAAGATTTCATAAGAGAGGCAAGTTCATTTAAGGTAAGCCCGACAGAACTTCCCTCTCTTCCGTCAACGGCCACAATTATCAAATCATTATCTCTTGTATAACCAATTGCACTACGTGGATTTCTGCCTCCGATTGCAAGAAGTTTTTCTTCCGAAATATCAACATATACATCTCCGTTTTTTACAAGATACGGTCCCCCGCTTATTATATGTTTAACATTTTCCCATTTGGGTGACAAACCTAATTCCATTTCAATATAAGGAGCGCCAAACAATGCACTTAATTTTTCTTTCGGTCCTACAAGAACATAACCGTCATCAGGAATCGAAAGGGGATTGGCGGAAGCAGATAAAATTCTGTTGCCGGAAATTTGGAGCTGAACTCCGCCTTTAGGAGATACCGGAGCATATTTCCCCCAATCCCTTGTATAAGCAAGTACGTATGACGATAGCATTCTTGGCTGATTTATATTATCAATTTTAATTTGAGTATTATTTCCTCTGATTACCCCGTCAAATTCAACTCTGCCAACATCATAACCATTCTCAAAAATACCGAGAGCAACTCTGTTGTACACAGGTCCTGTATAAATTTTACCGTCTATCATTAATGTCCCGAGCGGTATTCCGGATTGCGGCTTGAAAAATCCGCCATTTATTGCTACAACAGAATTTGTACGTCCTGCAATCGTTCTTAATGTAGTTTTATGATGAATTGTGTAATTTGAAGCCATAGCAGGCATAACTTCATAATCTGTTGCCAACTCCCTATTCATTTCAACTACATTGATACGAACAGGACGACCACCATAATATTTTACCATTTTTACATGTTTTATTCCGTTTGAGACATCATTAACCTTTAAACCCGCATACTTTACACTCATCCTGTGATCAAAAAGCCGTTTTTGATAATCACTGTCAAACTCTGCCCGAAGTTTATCTCCGGTTTTGTAAATTGACGGATTTGAAATAACGGTATTAGCTATCAAATCATTTGCATAAATCGGAGAATGAAAAGCAAATTGAGACACAATAAGAGAAAATAAAATCCCCAATGCAAGAATCAGTTCACCCGTCTTGCTAAAACGCTCTATATGGCTGTCTAATCTAAGCGTATCCATAGTTGCACCTATAGTTTAAGAGTAACCGGATACCTTTTTTATTAAAGAGTGGTGTGGGGTATAACACTCATCGAAGCCCTATTTGGGCATATAGGAATCTCCTACTACTATTGTAACATATTTTAACAGTTATCTCAATAGTTCTCAAGCCTTTTATATCAATAATTTTACAAAACTAAATAGTGGCAAACGTACACTATATAAGTGTTGTAGTAATTACACTTTAAAAATTATCCGAATTAACTATTAAAAAGAAATAAATTTATGTTATAATAAAATTACCGTGCTCCATGGGGTGTTGCGAACTCTCGACCCGAAGCCGATGCGGGGTGCAGAGCCTGTTATGAGGGCTTTATGAGCACGCTGGAATTTGGTAGAATTGTTGATATTAACATCTATGATGGCGCAAAATTTCGAACCGTGTCAGGGGGGAAACTCAGCAGCACTAAGAAAAGCTTTACGGGTGTCATATTTGTTAAAGTAGAGGATACTAAAGGAATGTGTGTTTGTAAAATTCGATAGACAGTGGCACGGTTTTAAAAGCGCAAGCCGATGTGGAGAGCCGGTGTCGGCTTGCGGTAAGCAAGACGAGCAGGGCTCGGAACATGATATCACCGCCGTTGTGAACGGAACGAAAGTGAAGTGAACGAAGCAATCTTTGATTGCACAGGCGGAAAAAGCGCAAGCCGATGTGTAGCAACGGGTTGACCTGCGATGAGCAGGGCAAGCAGGTTGCGAAACATAATACCACCGCCGTTGCGAACGGAACGAGAGTGCAGAGAGCGAAGCAATCTATGATTGCACAGGCGGAAAAAGCGCAAGCCGATGTGTAGAGTCGGTGTCGGCTTGAGTTTAGCATGATATTAAGGTCTATTTTTAAGGAGTTTACATTATGACAAATCATTTAGAGTTTTACCGCTGTGAAATGTGCGGTAATATTGTTCAGGTTATGCACACAGGAGCAGGAGAACTTGTCTGTTGCGGAAAACCGATGACACTGTTGAAATCATACACAAAAGAATATGAAAAGCAGGAAAAACACGTTCCGGTTTTTATTGAAAACAAAATTCAGGTCGGATCAGTTCCACACCCTATGATTGAAGAACATCATATTGAATTTATACAGGTAATAAGCGAAGATAAAAAAAACATTACGACAAAATTTTTAAATATAAATGAAACTCCCGAGATGATTACAAACAGCGATAATAATTACACTTGTGCATTTGAATACTGCAACCTGCACGGGCTCTGGCAGGGATGTAAACAATAAAAGAAAAGGGGCTATTGCCCCTTTGTAATGTACAGTTGTGGTTAAATAATAAATAAGCTCTTTATGTTAGGAGTGCCTAACATCAAAAATAAAAATTTTTCTTTATGATTTTTTTGAATCATCTCCCTTGTGATTGCGATAACCGATTCCTGCCCGGTATCCGGAAACCGAATATAATAAAGGCAAAGACGGTTCAATCCACTTTAAACCGGACAGGAGCGAAATTGTGGCAATATCATCCGTATGCAGACTCAAATCCAACAATTCGGGAGTTCTTATATCATTTTTATCATCTTTCGACACAAGGGGATTTATAACCTTTTTACCAATATAATTTGCAATAACACTTCCCCCGATAACTCCGGTTGAAAGAATCCCGCCAAGCATACCAAGACACCTTGCCGTTTTGGATTTTATATCAAATTTTTCAAGTAGTCCAAGAGCCGCGCCTGCACCGATATTGCATAAAAATATATTTGCAAGATACTGATAAACACCCTCTTTTAATTTATTAGGAACTTTATCTTTCCATTTTGATTCGGTTAATTTATCTCCGATGATTCCGCCTGTAATACCGCCGGCAACAGGAATTGCACCGTAAGTAGACAACCATCCGATTTCTCTGAAAATATCTTTTGAAGTTATATTATCCGGCGGAGGAATGAGCTTATTCGCAATTTCAGAGTGCTTTTCATCACTAAACAACTCTTTTACTTCTTTTAATGATAATATATTATTTTTTGCCTTTTTAAGGATATTTTTCAGACTCTCACCTACCTCATTATTTTTAATATATTCATCTACAATTTCAGTATTATATTTTTTTATTTGTGAAAGTGTTTTTGTTGCGGTTCTTCCCGTTATATATGAGGCGATTTTTGGAGCCATGACAGCTGATACTGCGGTTGCCGTTAATGTTGCACCAATTTTCATGGCGTTTTTCTTACGTTCATCTTTGGGAGAATTTTTGACAGTATCAGCAAATACTGCCCCAGCTCCCAAGGTTAACATCGCGGGTACACTCTTATTTATTTTGGCAGTTAACAACGGTTGGTCTAAATACTTACCTATCATTCTTATCGGGGACATGTTTTTTCGCTTTCTTCAATGTATATGTCTAAAATTTTTTTATGAACTGAGAAGAATTTTGAAAACCTATCCATTTTATCGAGTATATTTCCTGAAATTATATGCTCAATTTTGCAGGCATTTTCACTTGCCTCAGCCTGAGGAACACCTAAAACATTTTCAAAAAAATCTTTCAATATATGATGCTTCTCGTAAACTTTTTTTGCTTCAGACTTACCTAACCTTGTCAGATAAATATTTTTATATTCATCATATCTGACAAGTCCTTTTGATATAAGCCTTGCCAGGGCTTCAGATACGGAAGCTCGCGAGATTTTAAGTTTCCGGGCTAAATCCGCAGCCTTTAATACCTCTCGATTAACAAATGAAACATAAATCGTCTCAATATAGTCCTGCAATCCTGAAGATAAAGATTTTTCCACGTTTTACAATCTCCTCAGGTAAATTGTAAGGCAAACCTAACACAATGTCAAGATAAAATTTGTTAAATATTATGACTTATGAAAGTTTGGCAATTTTAAGACTAAAGATATCTTCTATATTAAGTCTGTTAAGGATATCAGAAATCAAAGTCTGAGGGGATAAATGGTCAAAATTTTCATAATGAGGCAAGGTTCCTAAAATTTTTGCTCCCGTAAATTCTTTTATCAGATGAGGGTAATATTTCATTTCAACATTCTTAAAATTTTCTGAATAATCATTTACAACAACACCGGAAAGCGTAACATGATTAGAATGAATGTAATTAATTCCGCTTATTACTTCATCTAAACCATTAATATTCGGATTTACGACCAAAATTACAGGAAGGCAAAAATGTTCAATAAGATTGATTTCCGTTTTCTTTTCATCAAACGGGGCACTAATTCCGTTGTTTCCCTCTACAATATGGCACTCTGTCATCATAATATTTTGCTTATAATCGTGCATAATTGTCATAATATCAATTTGCTTAATCCCGTCATTATATGCCCCGATTAAAGGATGAGAAGGACTTTGAAGCTTATATGTCGATAAAGTTTTAACGTGTTTATCAATACGGTTTACAAATTCAGTATCATCATTTAAAAGATTAGTACCGGTCTGAATGGGCTTATAATAACTAACACCATAATTCAGGCTCTGCATGGTTCCTGCGAGTCCTGCACTCAATAGGGTTTTACCCGTTCCTTTCTTTAATCCGGCAATGTAAACACTTAACATACTCAAATGATATCACGACTTATTATTTATTGCAAAATAAACTTCTTTCAAGCGTTTTTTAGTTATATGAGTATATAATTGGGTTGTCGAAACATCGCTGTGTCCCAAAAGTTCCTGAACAACTCTTAAATCCGCACCATTTTCAAGCAAATGTGTTGCAAAAGTATGCCTTAGAGTATGCGGAGATATGTGTTTGTGTATTTTTTCACCAAGTTTGCGAATAAAATTATATATATCCTGTCTGTTAATCAGACGCCCGCTGTTTGTAATAAAAAGTCTTTTGGTTTGTAAATTATATTTTGTAACAACATTTTCTCGTTCTTTTAAGTATTTGTTTATTGATTCTTTTGCCTTTTTGCCAAAGGGAATTAGTCGTTCTTTTGAACCTTTGCCGACGCACTGAATATATTTCGATTTTAAATCAATATCGTTGATTTTAAGGTTTACAAGTTCTGATACTCTTAACCCGCAATCGTATAAAAGTTCAACTACAAGATTTTCCTGATTATTCAAATCCGAATGAAAAATCTCTTTAATTTCCTGCAAACTCATAACTTTAGGCAGCCTTTTGGGTAATTTGGGCTGCTCAAGCGTTGATGCCGGATTATTATTTATGTATTCATTTGCACTAAGCCATTTAAAAAATCCACGCAACGAAGCAATTTTACGAACCACAGAACGAGGATTAAGATTATCGGAACGAAGTTTGATAATATAAGAGTTTAAGTGATTACGAGTTATATATTCAACTCCCATAATGCCTTTATCTATACAAAAATCAAGAAATCCGCTCAAATCTCTGCGATAGGCATTGACGGTATTGGAACTCAAGCCTTTTTCGATTTCAATAAATTCAAGATATTCACTTAAGTATTGTATGTCCATAGCTAAATTTTATCAGCCATATTGGCAAGTTTATACAAAAAATCATCTTTTGTACTGTTTTTAAAACCTTCGGGGATAAAATTACGTTTAAATCTTTCTATCGCATAGCGGTCAGTCATTCCGGATATGTAATCAACTACAACTCTTTGTGCTTTATCAGGAGGGCAAATATCTTTTACCATGTCCATATAAAGGTAATAAAGTTCTCTTACAACGTGGCGAGCTTTACTCTCCTCGAGTTTTGCCGGAGATTCAATATAAACATTATCAAACATCCAGCTTCGGAGTTTTGTTGTATATTCCCATCCTTCTTCACTCATCGAGACATCATCTTTTCCGACGGAATTATAAACAATTTCGGTTATCATTTTACTCAATCTGTCACTCGGATTAGAAGAAAAATACTTTATACAATCTTTTGGCAAATCACTTTCTGAAATAACACCTGCTCTTATTGAATCTTCTATATCGTGGTTTATGTATGCGATTTTATCCGCCAGCTGAACCGCTTTAGCCTCAAGTGTCAGCGGTTTAAAGCCCCAGCTGTGTGTTCTTATACCATCAATTGTTTCCTGACAAAGATTTAATTTTTCAAGAACTTCAACAACTCTTACACTTTGAAGATTATGAAAAAAACCACCTTCAACGAGTTCATTCAAAACACCTTCACCGCAATGACCAAACGGAGTATGCCCTAAATCGTGCCCAAGCGCAATTGCCTCGGTTAAATCTTCATTTAAACTGAGAGAACGGGCAAGTGTTCTTGCGATTTGAGAAACTTCAAGAGTATGCGTCAAACGTGTTCTAAAATGGTCATCAAATGGGGATAAAAATACCTGTGTTTTATGTTTCAATCGTCTGAAGGCTTTTGAATGAAGGATTCTATCCCTGTCTCGCTGAAAATCAGTACGCAGTTCATCTTTCTCTTCATAATCTTTACGTCCTTTTGATTCAGAAACCTTTGTTGCATAAGGACTTAAAATTTCATGTTCTCTCTTTTCCAATTGTTCTCTTATACATTCTGTCATAGCAAACCTCATTTTACTACATATTAACGCAATATAGACAGGTTGTTATCGTTTTTTTAGTGTATTTTAAAGGTGCTAAATAATCCGAGGAAATATTAATTTTGCATTTTTAGTTGTCACATCTGCGACTTCTTCAACAGATATTCCTCTTAATGATGCGATTTCTTGTGCAACATACTTGACATAAGACGGCTGATTCTCTTTCCCCCTAAACGGAACAGGTGTCAAATACGGGTCATCCGTTTCTAATAGCAAAGTCTCAAGAGGAATATTTTGAGCAACTTCTTTAACTTTAACAGCATTCTTAAATGTTACAACACCACCCAAAGAAATAAAAAAGCCTTCTTTTATGCATTCTTTTGCAAATTCAAGACTTCCGGAATAACAATGCATAATAACCTTTGAATTTTTGTTGTGCTCTTTCAGGATATTTAAAGTATCAAAATAAGCCTCTCTGCAATGAACATTAATAGGTAAATTCATTTGATTAGCAAAATCAATTTGCTTTATAAAAACTTCTTTTTGCAGATCAATGAAACTTTTATCCCAATAATAATCAAGCCCGATTTCCCCAATACCGATAATTCTGTCATTATTTTTAATTATCCGCTCCATATCAGAAAGCGTTTTATCACCAAAACATTTTACTTCTTCCGGAAAAACTCCGACATAACCATAAATTTGCGGATATTTTTTAACTAAGGCATCAACCTCAAAAATACTCTTATCATCATAAGAGGGAACTATAACCGTAACATTTTCATCGGTACAATTTTGCAAAGCCTCACCAATTGAGCGTTCTTTGAGCATATTTACATGTGAATGTGTATTTATTATTCTCATAAAATTAACTATTCTGTTTTATTTGTTCAATCGCAGCTCTCAAATTATCGAGTTCGGCTTTTACAGGGTCGGGAATTTTGTTGTGCATAAGATTTCCGTCCTCATCAATAGTCGCTCGCTGGACAATTCTGCCTGGGATACCGACAACCGTCGAATGCGACGGAACATCCTCAATAACAACCGAACCCGCACCAATTCGTACATGATCTGCAATTATAATATCGCCAAGAACCTTTGCCCCTGCACCGATAATAACGTGATTACCGATAGTCGGGTGTCGTTTGCCGTGGTCGTTGCCTGTCCCGCCTAATGTTACCTGCTGATACAATAAAACATCGTCCCCTATAATTGTTGTTTCACCGATTACAACCCCTTCTCCGTGGTCAATAAAAAATCGTCTGCCGATTTGCGCCGCCGGATGAATTTCAATACCGGTAATAATTCTTGTCAGGTATGAAATCATTCGTGCAAAAAGTTTTAACCCCCATTTGTGGAATTTATGTGCAAGTCTGTAGGCAATAATCGCGTGTAACCCCGGATAACAGAGAATAACTTCTGCAAGATTGCGCGCCGCAGGGTCATTGTCATAAATAACCTGAATATCCTCTTTAACTTTTGAAAATCCTCGTTTTATAGTTTCAAACATTAGTGTACCAATTTTGCGAATTTACGCTTTCCTGCCTGTAATACTACACTTTCACCAAAACTTAGGGTATAAGCCATATCGGCAATTTTTTCACCGTCAATTTTGACTCCCCCGCCCTGCATTAATCGTTTTGCCTCACCCTTGCTTGCGCAAAACCCGAGTTCAACAATTAAATCCAAAATTCCTTTGCCGTTTTCAACCTTGACTTCAGTAATATCATCAGGAATACCTTTATTTGAAACAACATTGATAAAATCTTCCTGCGCTTTATCTGCGCCGTCTTTGCCGTGATATTCTTCGGTTATGGTGTGTGCTAACTGCATTTTCAGGTTACGGGGATTTATTGAACCATCCGAAATTTCTCTGTCATAGCGTTCCAAATCCTCTTTTGAAGTATCAGTAAGCAAACTAAAATAACGGGTAATCATATTATCAGGAATACTCATTAACTTGCCGAACATATCTTTTGCACTATCGGTTAATGATATACAGTGTTCAGGATAGGTTTTTGACATCTTAACCACTCCGTCCGTACCCTCCAAAAGTGGCAAAAGAACGACAAGCTGCGGATATTTTTTACCGTAAGCACTCTGAATGTCGCGTCCCAAAAGTGTATTAAACCTCTGGTCTGTTCCGCCTAATTCAATATCAGCATCAATTGCAACCGAGTCATAAGCCTGCATTAAAGGATAATAAAATTCAACAATAGAAATCGGCTTACCTTCAGCATAGCGTTTTGCAAAATCATCTCTTGTCATCATTTGTGCAACTGTTACTTTGCCTGCAAGTGCAAGGAGTTCGGTAAAACTCATCGGATGAAGCCAGTCCGCGTTATTAACAACTTCAGCTTGAGAAACATCAAGAACTTTTGCCATTTGTTCAAAATATGTTTTTGCATTTTCTTCGACTTGTTCTTTTGTAAGCGCAGGTCTTGTTTCAGATTTCCCTGACGGATCACCTATCATAGCAGTAGCACCGCCGACAAGCAGTACAATTTTATGCCCCAAAGCCTGAAACTCTTTGAGTTTCCTCATTACAACCGTGTGACCAAGATGCAAATCCGGGCGTGTGGGATCCATACCGAGTTTAACTCTTAACGGGGTATTTGTATCACTCGCGTGCTGAAGTTTTGCTGCGAGCTCTTCCACTCCGCCCGGTAATACTTCTGCATTTCTTGCTATATACATAGCCTGTTCTATAAATTCCTGTCTTATTTCTGTTGTCATTATACTCTCCTAAAATGTCGGCATAGCAACGCCAACCTATATTATCTGTAATTTGTAAACTGTAACGGGGTATTATAATTATCTTCATTTTGACGAATCATCTGAATTACAGCCTGCAAATCATCTCTGCTTTTGCCGGAAACTCTTATTTGTTCGCCCTGAATTGAAGCCTGAACTTTGAGTTTTGTATTTTTAATGTCATTTGTTATTTTTTTTGCAAGTTCCTGAGTTAAGCCTTTTTTAAGATTAACCACTTGACGAACATTCCCGCCAAGAGCGTTCTCAACTTTTTGAGGGTCTAATATTTTAAGGCTCAAATTCCTTTTTGAAAATTTTGACTGCAAAATATCATTGATATTGCGCAGTTTCATTTCATCTTCAGTTGTTATGGTAATAGCTTTTCCTTCTTCAAGTTCAACCGTTGATTTTGAATTTTTAAAATCAAAGCGTGAAGACAGTTCTTTTTTGACCTGTTCAACAGCATTAACAACTTCCTGTTTATCGTATTCCGATACTATATCGAAACTGCAATCTTTAGCCATAGTATTACCCTCCTTTGTTTAATAAAATATTACCATAAACAAAAAGAAAGGTAGAATTTTATTAAATCCTACCTGCTAAAATCACACTAACTATTTTTCTATTACGGGGAAATTTTGGTTTTAACTTTATTAAATAAACTTGAAACAACATTTTTACCTTTTGTAAATATGTTTTTGGCATTATTTTTCACATATACATAACCGTTCTTTACACCGCTCAATATGCTACCGGTTGAGGCTGCAACAGTCTTACTTCCGCTGCCCTTTGTAAATAAGTTTTTTACATATTTATAACCGTCTTTAATCCCTTTTACACCTCTTTTGAGCCCCAAAAGGCCAAGAGCAACAATACTTAAACCAACAAGAACTTTTTTAATTGTTGAATATTCTTTGTCTCTTTTTGTCTGGAAAGTATCCGCATAAGGTTGTTCAAAATAAGCAGATTTATTTGTAACATTACCCGGAGTGTATCCCAATGGAGTAATCATTGTCGGATATTGTCTTTCAATCATACACATTCCGATATCGTCTGTCATAGCCGGATTTCTTAACCCGTAAATAATACTGTTGTCCATAAAATGATAACCTACTTATAACCTTTACATTTATATAAAGTATTTTTGTGTAAAATAATTTACTTTTTTGAAAAAATTTGATTAAATAAACTTAACAATTAGTAAAGGGGTAATAATTATGAACATGTTCAAACGCTGGTACGATGCTGATGCAGTTGTGAGTAAAACCATCAATGATATGGAAAAAATGAGCGAAGAAAATCAGGTAAAATGCGCAGAATACATTATTGATGATTTATTGAAAGATGTTGAGTTGCCAAATATGAGCCTTGAAGATCAATATAACTACATCTTGCGCCGCTGGTACGATAAAAACATCAAAGTTTCGCATGCTATTGAGTATTTAAGACTTTGCCCTGAAGACATCAGACGTGAAACCGCTCTGAAAGTTCAAAAATTTATGAAGAATCTTAACAAATAGACTTAAACAAAAATATATAGTTTAATATATTTGGAGGGATATTTGTGTCTGAAGAAATTAACAAAAAAGTTATAGATTTATTTTCAACTCACAATAAAAATAAATTACCTAAAGATGCTCAGAAACAGATAAAATATTATGCGGGTTTCAGTTATGTCAAAGTCAAAAAAGATTCAAACGGCAAAAAATTCCGCAAAGATTATTTACTGAAATATGCATCGGCCTGCCATTATATGGTCACTGTTATGCGTGAAATAGATGGCGAAGTGGTGCTTTATTCTTATGATGTGCCAAATGAAGACCTGTTTAAATTTATGAAATCTTTTGATGAAAATACCTTAGACGGAACAATAATAGAGATAAACAAATATTTCCCGAATGATATAGTCTGATATTTCCTCGTCCTTATGGGGAGAGGGTAGGAGAGGGGTTTTATACCCAATGTGTTTTTTTACGAAATATAATGAAAGTTTATATAAATGCTTTAAACCTTACCAGTATGTAGGAGGAGAGTTTTTATCGCACAATAAAGATTTTGACAACGCCAAAGTACGAGTTGCTATGGCATTCCCCGATAAATATGAAATAGGAATTTCAAATTTGGGAGTTCGTATTCTTTATGAACTTATAAACAAAGAACAAGAATATATGTGCGACAGAGTTTATGCTCCGGAAAAAGATTTTGCTCCGGAGCCGTTGTATGCACTCGAATCCAAACGACCGCTTAAAGATTTTGATGCAATAGGATTTTCACTGCAATATGAAATGGCTTATCCGACAGTACTAAAAATGCTTGCAATGGCAGATATTCCGTATAAAAATGAGGATCGAACGGATGAAGATCCGATAATAATTGCCGGAGGCCCCTGTACATTTAACCCGCTGCCTATGTCGGAATTTATAGATGTTTTTACTATAGGTGACGGAGAAGACACCATTATAGAAATCTGCAAAATTTTGGAAGAAACAAAAGGTTTGCCAAGAAAAGAGCGAATTAAAAAGCTTTGTGAAGACCCCTCGAACGGCCGCTGGTCTGCCTTAACAGGAGGTAAAGTTGATAAAAGAATAGCCCAATTAAAGCGGGGAACAGCTTTAACATCTTATCCTATACCGTTTTCATCTTCTGTTCAGGATAGAGCCGTTGTAGAAATTCGCAGAGGTTGCGGAAGAATGTGCAGGTTTTGCCAGCCGGGACATGTAACTTTACCGATTAGAGAACGCAGTGCACAAGACATCATTGATATTACAAAAGAACTTGTAAAAAACACGGGATATGAAGAATATTCGCTTTTATCACTGTCATCAAATGATTACGCAAATATCAATGAAGTTATTAAAGAACTGAGCATTGATTTTAATGATAAAAAAGTATCTGTTACACTTCCAAGCCAAAGAATTGACGGTTTCAATCTTGAACTTGCAAATCTTGTTCAGAGTGTTCGCAAATCAACAATGACACTTGCACCTGAAGCAGGCAGCCAAAGACTTCGTGATGTAATAAAGAAAAATATAACAAAAGAGCAAATAGAAAATGCCGTTCTGACTTTGTACGAGAACGGATGGAGCAGGGTAAAGCTTTATTTTATCTGCGGTCTGCCAACAGAAACCATTGAAGATATGGATGAAATGGCAAACTTACTCTCAGGATTGCGTTATAAATCAAAACTGATTAAAAAGGAAAAGGGATTAAATCATACTCTTGAGTTGACCTGCACTCTGTCAATTTTCGTACCAAAACCGTTTACACCGTTTCAATGGTGTCCACAAATGCCTTTAGATGAAATCAAAGCGCATATAGATTATTTAATGGAACGAATGAAGAAAGTTAAGTGCGTAAAAATAAATTACAGCGATAAATATTTATCTTTGCTTGAAGCGGTTATGACAAGAGGAGACAGTTCTTTGTGCAAATTTATAGAAGAACTCTATAAAAAAGGAGCATATCTTGCTTCCTGGGGTGAAAATTTCAGCTGGAAGGTGTGGAATGAAACGGCGCAGGAGTGCGGAATTGATTTGGAAACCTTAGCTCAAAAACAATATGATTTAAATTTGCCGCTCCCATGGGATTTTATAAATGTCGGAATTGATAAGGAATGGCTTATTAATGAATATAAAACCGCATACGCAATTACAGGGGATTGCGCGCATGTTGTTCCAACCTGTCAAACCCAATGTGTAAACTGCGGTGTGTGTAAAAACTTCAATACTCGCAAAGTTATGGCTGAACATTTTGTAGCATCGGAGCAAGCACAACTGCTTGCCAAAGCCGAAAAACGACACATTGAAGACATTGACCAAAAAGATATTAAGCCGGTTTTCAGATACCGAGTAAAACTGACAAAAACCGGAATTTTAAGATATTTCTCACACCTTGACTGGCAAAATACATTCTTAAAAGCAATGCAAAGATCAAATCTAAAAGTGGCTTATTCATACGGTTATAATCCCAAAATGAAGATTTCAATGGGTATAGCCCTTCCTTTATTCTGCGAAAGTGAAACGGAACTTGTAGATATTTGTTTATGGGAAAATGCGAATGTTGATTATGTAAAAAAGGAAATAGAAGAAGTATTACCTTTAGGCTCAAAAATTATAGAGGTTAGACAAATTGATTTAGGGACACCTGCGATAGAAGAAGAAGTATACTGGGCAGAATATCAGGTAAAGATTTTTGACGAAAGTGTTTACGATTTTGGTCAATTTGTGTATAATACTCTCAGAGTTTTGGAGTCTGAAAATATATTAATAGACAAAAAAACTAAAAAAGGTTTAGACAAAACAATAGACTATAAGCATTCAATCGGTGAATACCGGTTTGAGAGCGGGAGTCTGTTTATAGTATTAAAGACAGGTAAGAGTACGACAGTACCTCCGTTGAGGGCAGATGCGCTTATGGGTGTCATAGCGCCTGATGTTATGTTTAATATAAAGCGTACGAAATTTTTAACGGAAAACCTGCACGAATTATAGTAGAGGAAAGATTTTTATGAACAACAGAAACAACAATCAAAAACAAAATCAAACAATTGACAAAAAGATTGTTATCGCAGAACGTGATAACATTGCAGCATTGTTAGAAAACAAAAAAGTTACGGATTTCTTTATTCAGAGAGGGGATGTATTACTCGGAGATGTTTATCTCGCAAGCGTAGATAACATTTTGCCAAGTATTGATGCGGCATTCGTTAATGTCGGAACTGACAAAATGGGATTTTTGCACGCAGAAGATGTTATGGGAAAAGGCTCATTAAAAGAGAAACTTTCACCTAAACAAAAGCTTGTAGTTCAGGTAGTAAAAGAACCTACAGGTCATAAAGGTCCGAGAGTAACGACAGAAATAAGCCTTCCGGGAAGATTTTTGGTCTTGATGCCTTATGAACCGGGAGTAAGTGTTTCTAAGAAAATTGAAAATTCAAAAGAAAGAGCAAGATTAAAAGCTATCGTTAATCTTATTAAACCTGTCGGAGTCGGTGTTATCATAAGAACAGAAGCTGAAGGTCAGTCTGAAGCAGACATTCAGGAAGATTTGGAAATCCTTTTGGAAAAATGGAATAACATTATTACATCATCAGAAACCCTTGATGCTCCGAGCTTAATTTATCGTGATCAGGATTTGTTATACAAGGTTATTAGAGAAGCATGTACCGAAGATGTATCTGAAATCGTTGTAGATACCCCGTTTGCGCTCAATCGTGTTCAAAATATTTTACAAAACTGGCACATAAATAAAGGAGTAAAAGTTACTCTTTATAAAGGTAACGAACCACTTTTAATTGCTATGGACATTCACAAAGAAATTAAAGCGGCACTCAATGTAAAAGTTAATATGCCGTCAGGCGGATATTTATTTATCCAGCAAACAGAAGCACTTACGGTCATTGATGTTAACAGCGGTAAATTTGTAAGTTCTTCTACACAAGATGAAACAATATTAAAAACAAATATTGAAGCCGTACATGAGATTGCAAGACAATTACGTTTAAGAAACATCGGCGGTATGGTAATAATTGACTTTATTGACATGACAAGCAGAGCCGATAAACTTGCAATGCTTGAAGAACTTGAAATAGCACTTGAAGCGGATAAGGCAAAACCACAAGTCGGACAATTATCCGATTTGGGACTTGTAGAATTAACAAGACACAGACAAGGGCAGTCTTTAGCAGAAATATTTACTAAAAAATGCCCTCACTGTCAGGGTTCAGGCTGCTCGGTAATTGATTTTAACTTTGCAACACCTGTTGCAGAGGGAGAATACAGAGCAAAAGCGGCAAAAGTCAAACTCCCGTCAGGTGCATTTAAGAAAAATAATAAATTTAACAAAAACAACAAACCGCAAAATGAAGAAACTACAGTCGAAGCAATTGAAGAAACAATTGAAAGACCAACATTTGAAACAGAACCGTCAGTAGTGGCATCACAAGAAGCAACGAAAAAAGAAAATAACAGACGCAACCGAAAGAATCGCATCAATAAAAATAACGAGAAACCCAAAGAACAAGAAACACCCGCTTCAGAAGTTGTAACAGAAGCTCCGACTGAAGCTTCACATGAGGAAAAGAAAAAGTCTGCAAAAGTCAGACGAACCTCTAAAAAAGCCAAAGAAACTGAAGTTCCTGTTGCACCAACACCTGAAAAAGCAGAACAAAAGGAAGAAAAACCTAAAAAGCGGCCTAACAGGGGAACTTCAAAAAAGAAAGCAGCCAAGAAAAAGGATGAAAATGAAGAATAAAATTTATAAACTATACATGGCAGTATCGGCGGTATTTTTTACCGCCCTGCCGTCTTTCGCTTCAAAAGTAACTCCCGAAATGAAAATTATTATGACGAAATTTGGTCTGGCAATGGGCGGAGTGGTTGCCTTTTCGTTAATTCTTTACATCGGTTTGTCTATATATAACCGCTTTTTTGTCGGAGAACAGATTAAGGATTTTAAATTAAGAAAAGACTCTTTAAGAACTCCTGCAGATAAAGATGAAGCAGTTATGATGTTTATTGCTAAAAATCATCTGAGGTAATCATGAAAACAGGGTTTTCAATTTTGGAATTACTCATAATAATCGTTATTTTATGTGTTATATCTTTGTTTATGCTCAGAGGGTACAATCCAGTAAAAAGAATTATTTACAGTAATAAAGAAATGAACACAAAACAAGAGATTATTAACAAACAGCTTGATGAAATACAAAATGCAAAAGATTTGAGAGATAAGAGGCTAAAAAAGAACCTGGAGCAAAATTATTAATGAAAAAATCAACTCTTTTTGACATAATTTCACCCGTAATGGCAGGACCGTCGAGCTCCCACACTGCAGGAGCAGTACGTTTGGGTTTGTTAGCAAGAAACATTTATAAATCTGTTCCGAAAAAAGTTACTTTCAAACTTTATAATTCATATGCTCACACCGGCAAAGGACATGGGACAGATAAAGGTTTACTGGCAGGAATTTTAGGTTTAAATGTTGATGACAGACGAATTAAAGATATTTTTAATAATGAAATAACAAAAAATATTGAATATAAATTTGAATATTTTGACAATTTCCGTCGCCATCCTAATGCCGTAGATATAGAACTATATGGTGACTATAATATGAAAATTTCAGGTGACAGCATTGGTGCCGGCGAAATTCTCATCACGAAAATAAATGATTTTAATGTGTCATTATCGGGGAACTACAATACACTGATTATTGTTTATAAAGATAAACCGGGAATGATTTCGTTTGTAACATCGCAATTGCAGGATGCTAATATAAATATTGCATCTTTAAGCTGTGACAGAAGTGCAAAAGGGCAAGATGCATCAATGATAATCTGCATTGACGGAAATCTTAAACCTGAAATTGCAGAACGTATTCAAAATACGGATTACATTTATTTTGTAACTTATGTAGAAAAACTGGAAAATTAAAATGGACATAAATATAAGCACATTTGAACAATTACATAATGTATGTATTTCAACCGATAAAAAGATTTATGAGATATCACAGGAAGTCATGGCAACTTCTCAGGATATTACAGTTGAACAGGTAAGAGCATTTGCAAACAGAAGTCTCTTTGCAATGAAAGAGGCAATAAACTCCGGAATGAGCAGTTCCGAACCATCTCTTAGCGAAATGTGCGGACAAGATTGTGCAAAATTAAAAAAAAGATTTGAAAAAGAACATTCAATGTTTGGCTCATTATTTGAAAAAATTGTTCAATATGCTCTTGCAACAAGTGAAGAAAACATCCGAATGGGAACAATCGTAGCTTGTCCTACAGCCGGTTCATGCGGAATCTTACCTGCAGCACTTATTGGAGTAAGCAGGGAATATAATTATCCTGAGTATGACCAGATTAATGCACTGATTACGGCAGGAGAAATCGGAAGAATTATATCCGTTAAAGTTGCTCTTGCCGGTGCGGTTGCAGGGTGTCAGGCAGAATGCGGGACTGCAAGCGCAATGGCTGCAGGAGCGGTGTGTCAGTTAAAGGGCGGAAATATAAGCCAAATTTTAAATGCATCAGCTTTAGCTTTGAAAAATCTTCTTGGACTTACCTGTGATCCGGTCGCGGGATTGGTTGAAGTTCCATGTGTAAAGCGTAATCCTTTTCTTGCGGTACACTCAATTACTGCCGTTGAGCTTGCACTGTCGGGAGTCGAATCGAAAATCCCGCTTGATGAAGTTGTGGATGCAATGGCACAGACAGGAGCTTTAATGTCTCCGATGCTTAAAGAAAGTTCTCAGGCAGGACTTGCAACAACAAAAACAGGATTAAAAATTAAGCAACAAATTTTTGGAGGGTAAATGAAACAAAATATTGTAATAGTATTTTTAATTGCAATAATAATCATTCTTTTATACATGATTTTTCATCCGTCTGTTGTTACCCAAAGAAAGACATTTGAACCAAAATTAGCACAGAAAACAGCTAATGAACTATTGTCCGAGCAGGAAAATTATACTCAATTACATAATCAAAAGAATATTCAATCCGAGCCGCTATCAAAATCCGAATTTAAGACACATGAGCCGTATTTTTGGAGTGAAACAAAAGCAGATACACAAACTCATATCAGACAAAATGAAACCCCAAAACGGCAAACCGATTATAATATTCAGGTCAGAAGCATTGATATACCGAAAGAACAAAATATAAGCTTAATTTCGCAAACACCTGTACCGGTGACAACACGGCGCAAGAGTTTAGGAAACAATCTTTCGGTCTGTGAACCTTATAAAGAAACATTAATCTCTGAATATATGGGAATGAAAATGAAGTATGATATAGAGATTGTCGGCTGGCTGAATAATAAATGTATTCTCAATTTTCAGTCAAGTATGCTTGATGCAGGAGATGCGTTTGAAAAAACTTACGGATTTGAGCCCGGCACAGTTGATGTTGTAGGTTTTTCCCCAAAAGTCAGATGCGAATTTACCTCCAAACAACTGCTTTCGGTCAGTGACAGTTTTTTGCTTGAAGAACGAAATCCTGACAGAAAAATGTTAAAAGATCCAAACAGGATTGAATTTCCGGAATTAAAAGATATGACATTTTCAGATATAAAATTATTAAAAATATTGCTAAGCGACAGAGCATGCAAAATCATCAATGCCAATGACTTTGTCGAAATGTTCCAAAGTTTATTTATGTTTTAAATTTATTCATATTTTGTAACTAAAAAATACTTAAATTTCTTGCACTATAGGTATTTTGATAGTAAAATATTTTGTATAGGGGAGAAATTATGGAATTTTTCAGAAAACACCAGAAAGCCTTTATAATAGTAATGGGAACTTGTTTCTTGTTGTGGAGTTTCGGTTCTATGATATTTATGGCTGTATCTTTAATGAAATAGAAGTATGAAGATTAAAAATATAATAAAATATATATTTTTGTGCATAATAGCATTCGGAGTCATCGGATTTACCTGTGAGCCTGTTTTTAGTGCGCCTGCACAATCTTCTGCCCAATTAAAACAAAAATTAAAACAAACCAATAATAAAAGAAATTACCTCCAACAACAAAAGAAAAAAGCAGATTTACGTTTACGCAGAGAACAGAATAAACTCAGCAACAATCAGCAAAAACTTGAAATTGCACACACAAGGCTGCAACAAAATACCATTCGGTATAACAACCTCGTTGCGAACCTTTCTTCCATGGAAGTTCAGTTAAATCAGGCTCTTGTAGAGTTTCAAAAACTTGATGCCGAAATGAAAGCAAGAATCCGACAGGTTTTTATGCACCAGAGAACGGGAATGTTTGAGTCAATTCTTTATGTCAGAGATGTAAATGCACTTTTAGATACATTCTATTTTGAGAAAATTATTATACTGGAAGATTACAAACGAATACAAGCACTAAAAGCAAAAGCTCAGCACATTGCAGCATTAAAAACTCAGGTTGAAAGACAAAAAAGAATGATAGAAAGTTCAATTAGGGATATAAACCATCAGCGTACGGCTATACAAAATTCTATTGCAGCAAACAAATCTATGATTGAAAGGCTGAAAAAAGATAAAGCTTATTATGAAAAAACGGAAAAAGAACTTGCTAATCAATCTGCAAATATCCAGAATATGATTGCAAAACTTTCCAAAAACAAAACAGGTTCTTCTCAGGTTGTAATATCTTCAACAGGATTTATAAGACCAATTTCAGGACCTATAACCTCTCCATTCGGTTACAGAATACACCCAATATTCAAAAGCAGAATTTACCATTCAGGAATTGATATCGGCGGACCAAACGGAGGAGCGATAAAAGCATCTAATGACGGCAAAGTAATATATTCAGGATGGTACGGCGGTTATGGTAAGGTCGTAATTTTAGACCATGGTATAGTAAACGGTAAACCAATTACAACATTGTATGCGCACATGTCATCAATAGGAGTTTCGAACGGACAAATGGTTAAAAAAGGCCAGACTTTAGGCAGGGAAGGTTCAACGGGATACAGTACCGGTCCACATTGCCACTTTGAAGTTCGTGTAAACGGTAAACCTGTAAATCCGTTAAGTTACGTAAGATAAGGATCGGATAATTGAAAAAATATTTAATTTTAATAATTTCATTTATGTTTTTAGGAATCACATCCGTCAGGGCAAATGACGGAATCGATACATCTGTAAAAGAATTTGAAGATGTCATTTTCCAATCTTCAGTTTCTGAATTATCAAATATTGAAGAAAACAGAGACACTTTTGATTCTATACACGCTGATTTCAGTGGAACCCCATACAATATTTCAGATACAGACCCGAATCGCATGCCGTTTTTTAAACAAATTAGATTGCGAAGTACTTATAAATACCGGGAAATTACTTCTAATGATAAAAAACAACCTTCAAATTCAAAATTTCTTTTCTGGAAAAAGAGTGGTTCTGACCTTATTCCTGTAACAGAAGAAACGGATTTGGAAAAACCTGACAGCGCATTATTAAATACTATTGATAATATTGCAAATATTGAGACCTCGGATGTTTCATTGGAAGCCGGAATTAACGAAGAAGAAGTTGAAAAGCAATTAATGCTTGATGCTGCTAACATAAACTATGACAATACTACAGGGCAAATGGTTGCAACAGGCAGACCGATATTATTTTTACCTCCTCAGGAAGTTAAAGTCATTGCAGATAAAATGACTTACGATGATCAGGGTAATATTTTAAATGCGGAAGGAAATGTTGTTGTAATAAAAGCAGGGAAAGAAACTCGCTGCGATTATCTTGTAGTAAATATGAACGAAGAAACAATTGATGCAGATAATATCTTTGCAGAATTTCCAAAACTGAATATTACAGCAGAACATGGAGTTCAGCAGGACGGACTTCTCATATTTAACAAAGGGACTATGTTTTCGGATAATGAAGCTATTTACCGCTTAAGAACTCAGATGGTCGGGCCGAAAATATCAGATATGATTATTGAGGAAGATGAACGTGCCCTTTTCTTTGGGAAACCCGAACATTCCGTTGATATTGCAGTTTCAAAGTTAGAAATAGATGCAAAGAAAAATCATGATGTTATAAAAGCAAAAGGAATAAAAATTGGTTCAAATGGTAAATATTTCTTCAAATGGCCATCTCTGACAATGTATACAAATAAAGAACGAGATTACTTTGAGGGTAATTATCCGGAATTTGGTTCACACAGAAAATTAGGTATGTTTATCGGTCCCGGACTTGCATTTAGCGGACCATTTGGTTCTGTTATGAAAGTTATACCGATGGCAACCTACAAAAACGGTTTTGGAATCGGCGGCATGGTTAAATATGTTAATAAATTTAACCGTACCGAATTTGGATATTCTACAAGAAAAAGTGCTTTTGTATTAAGAGGACGCCAACAATTAGACGATGACTTATATATACATTACGGCTACAACAATTATGTTGACGAATGGTTTTTAGGAGCCAGAATGCCTAAATATATCGCAGAAATCGTTTATAATAAGGGGTTCATGCACAAAGGTTTTCTTGGCGGAAACAGGGATATGACATTTTCTCACAGAGCAAGCTTTGGTTTTGCAAAGGATGACGACGAAAATACAAACGGTGAACATTATAAAAATAATTCAAACTTCTCCACAACCAGAACAAAATACATGGCTCAAATCTATCAGACATTATACAGTTACTCCGATATTGATAAACGTTTGGCTGTAAGAGCAGGTCTTACAATGCAAGGTTCAGCCGCATTGTACGGGAACGGGGATACTCAGTTTATAGGAAGAGCCGGTCCTAATGTACGTATTCAGTATAAAAACTGGATTCAGAATGCGACATATTTTATAGCAGGATACCAAGACGGCACACCTATGCCTCACTTTGATGCATACAGATACGGTTCAAGCAGTTTCAGTTTATCTGAAGCATTAAGAATAAACAAATATATTACCGTGGCATGGCAAACATACATCAACTTGTCTCATGATTCTCCAAATAAAAAAACATTCCAGGAAAATGCATTCCTCGTTTCTCTCGGACCTGATGATTTTAAAATTGTATTAGGATATGATTTTATAAGAGAAAGAACATATTTTGGGGTTGATATAGCATTCAATCCAAAAGGAACAACTATTAAATATGACAAAATGATAATAAAAAATCCGGAAAGACTCGGCAAAGATGCTCAGGACGAAAAAAACATTGCATATATCCAACCTAAAGAACAAGAGGATGATAATAAAGGATTTTTGAATTTCAAAAAGTCAACTTCAGATAACAAAGTTTTGCAATATGCAGAAGTTATAGAATTGGAAGATCCTGATAAAGAAAGGATTGATTAGTGTTTGAATCCGTAAAAGATGAGATAATTAAATTTGGGAAAATTGCAGGTGACAGAAACTTAACTCCAGGAATTTCAGGAAATATTTCTGTTCGATGCGGAGATAAAATCGTTATCACAACATCGGGTAGTGCAAGTTCATTTTTAGACTATGAGGATTTATGCGTCCTTGATTTTGACGGGAATCTTATTGAGGGAACAAAAAAGGCATCCAGCGAGAAATTCGTTCATATAGAATTTTATAAAAAGAGAGCTGATATTGGTGCAATTTGCCATTTTCACAGTCCGTATCTGACATCTTTTGCGGCATGCAATCAACCGCTGCAAGATAAAGTTTTACCTGAAATTGTTTTTATGTTTGGAGAAATTCCGGTTGCTCCTTATGCTATACCCGGCTCAAAATTGCTCGCAGACGAAACAGCAAAATATTTTGATAAATATACAGTAGTATTAATGCAAAATCATGGAGCTATAGCAGGAGGAAAAGATTTAAAAGAAGCCTACCTTAATATTGAATTGTGCGAAGCGTACGCTCAGACATTGGTACTTTCAAAAATTCTTGGAGGTGCTAAAATATTATCAGATAATCAGGTAAATGATATTTATGCACTAAAACATTAAAATAAATTATAAAGAGGAACAATAAGTGAGTATAACTTTAGAAAACAAGCAGGGATTAATAGCAGGTGACGGGATATTACCGATTAGAATGGCACAGCACGCAAAAGAAAACGGTTTTGATGTTATCTGTATTTCACTTGCTCAGGATAATTACAACGAATTAAAAAAATATTGTTCAAAAATATATTCCTGCCATCCCGGAGAAGTGGACAGAATAGAAAAACTTCTAAAAAATGAGGAGGTTAAACAATTAACATTTTTAGGTAAAGTTCATAAAAAAGTTCTTTTGCAATTAAACAAATTTGATCAGAGAGCAATAGAATTTATCAAAGCCGCAGTCAGATTAAATGATGACCAGGTTATGCTTATGATAGTAGAAGAACTTCAGAAAATAGGAATAGAAGTTCTTGACCAGACAATTTTCATTAAAAATCTTATGATACCGGCAGGCGTTCTTGGAAAAGTTAAACCTACAAAAGAGCAAATGGACGATGTAAATTACGGATTCTGGCTTGCAAAAGAAATGGGCAGACTTGATGTCGGGCAATCCGTTGTAATCAAAGACAAGATGATAATGGCAGTTGAAGCTTTGGAAGGAACAGATGCCTGTATAAAAAGAGGGGCAAAACTCGCAAAATCGGGGGCTGTTGTTGTTAAAGTTGCGAAGCCGAAACAGGACAAACGATTTGACATCCCGGCAATAGGTTTAAAAACTCTTAAAGGTATGCACAGGAAAAATGCTTCATTAATTGCAGTAGAAGCAAATGAGACAATTATTGTCGATCAGGAAAAAGTTATAGAGTACGCAGATAAGCACAATATTATAGTTATGGCGGTTTAATGAAAAAGAAAATTTTTATAATAACAGGTGAATACTCAGGCGAAATACACGCATCGAATGTAGTTAAAATGCTTCGTCAAATAAGTAAAGACTATATAATTGAAGGTATTGGCGGAGATAATTTACGCTCTCAGGGAGTAAAACTTTTTGAGCATATAAGGAATTTATCAGCCGTCGGGCTTTCACCTCAAATTATCTGGCATCATTATATTTTGGGTAAAAAACTTGTAAAATACCTTAAAGAAAGCTATAAACCAGATTTGGTACTTCTTGTAGATTACGGAGGATTTAATCTCTCTATCGCAAAATATTTAAAAGAAGCAGGAATCAAGATTTTTTATTATATTCCTCCGCAGGTTTGGGCAAGCAGGCAATACAGAATCAAAAAAATTAAAAAATATATTGATAAGGTGCTTTGTATTTTCCCATTTGAAGAACCTTTATACAAAAGTTTCGGAATAGATGTTCACTATTGCGGGCATCCGCTCGTTTACGGACTAAACCCGCCGGCCTATAAAAAAGGATTTTATGAAAAATACAATCTTGATATGAACAAAAAACTTGTTTCGGTTTTTCCCGGGTCAAGAATTTTTGAACTTAAATATCTTATGAAAATATTTAAAAAATCAGTAGATATTTTACAAAAAAAACACCCCGATTTACAGTTTTGTATTTCTCAGGCTCCGAATATTTCGGATGCGGTGTTTGATAAATATTTGGGTGACAGTGATTTGAAAGTTATAAAAGGCGATAATCAGGCACTTTTAAGTGTTTCTGATGCGCTGATTTTAGCTTCCGGAACTGTTGCATTAGAAGCTTGCCTGTATAAAACCCCAATGGTTATTGCTTATAATGCCCCCAGATTTTTCTACTGGATTTATTTGCTTGTAAGATGTATTGATAAAGTTTCACTGCCAAATATTATTGCAAATAAGTTTATTTTACCCGAACTTATTGTAAAAGATGCAAAACCTGAACTAATTGCACAAAAAATTGAAGATATCATGTATGACAGCACAAAAAGGCTGATTATGGTAAGCGAGTTAGCAAATGTCGGCAAATTACTTTCCGACAAAAATTCAGCCTTAGAAGCTGCAAAAGTCATCGACAGAGAACTTTTACCTTAATATAACTTCAATATTTTTTTGTTTTAAGCAAATAATTTATTGCTTTCGTTTTATTATAAATGAAGGCAAGTGTTATGATAAACTCAATAAACGGTACAAATATACCAAAGATTAATCCCTTTGGTACAGTAACAGACCGCAATTCTATTGCGGATTACTGGCTTGGGGTGAATACGGAACCAAAATCCGCTAAACAAACAGATGCACTTGGCTCAATCTTGCCTGAAACAATTATTTTAAATCCGGAAGAAGCGAGAAAAACAAACAACCTTAAAATTATTGGTATATCTATTGCAAGTGCGACAATTCTTGCCGCAGCCGGAATATTCTTTGTTCTGCGGGGCGGCCCCAAAGGGATAGCAAAAGGTATTCAGACTCTGAGAGATTTTCTTGAAAGAAAAGTACAAAAATCCAAACTTTCCGGAGCAAAGGCCTCAGGATATGAATATTTACTTGGGAAAGCGGATTACTTACTTGTTAAAGCTCAGGCTGTAAACAATTTTACAACCATTAAAGATTTTGCCTTTAAAAAGCTAATGTACGGCGGGACTTTAAACTGGAAATATACAAGAAAAATCCACAACGGTATAACAAATATGTTTGAAAAATTGGGTTTAAAAACAATTGCAAAATCATATTCCAAAACTCTGACAAAATTCACTCAATTAAAAAACACTAACTCAAATATAATTTCGGAACTTGAAAAAAGTGGAGATTTATCAAAACAAATTACCATAAACGGTACGACCTTGCCAAAACACGAATGGATAGCACTTGTCAAAAATAAGGGACTTGAAACTGACAATTTATTAAAAGAAAACTTCAGCGAAAGTGTAAGAAAATCGAGGTATTTGGAAATTAAAAAGTTTACCAAAGAACTTGAACAAAATTTTGAAGAAAAAGGTCCTTTATGGTTTTTATCCAAAGATACACTCAAAATATTTGTTGCAGATGCAAAAATGCTTCCTAAGAAACTACACATTCAAAATCAAATTCAAAGCATAAAACAATCAATCTCATACACCTTAAAAGATTTGTATACCGAAGCAGATTCGAAAATTATGAAAATTTCATCGGAACTCACTATCAGTGACAAATCTGCGCTGAAAAAATTAAACAAAGTAAGAGAAAATTTCAAACAACTTGCTCAAAAAGGGGAATTAAACCGAAATGTAATGCTTGCTGATTTGTCAGGGTTAGAATCAGAAATCAGTCATACAGTTAAAACTAAATCAAACGACAATGAATTAATTTCAACCGTCAATGAACTTAAAAATCTCTATATAAATTATAAAAAAGGAAATATAGAAGATATTTTAGATGTTTATAAAGCAATATTACCTAAAGAAAAATATGAAAAAACAGCAAAAGAATTTACGAGTGCAATAAAATCTTTAAACAAATCTATAAAACTTGAAACGGAAGATTATATAAACAAGGCAAGAGATTTGGCTATGGGGAGTGCGCCTACCGATATCCTGACAGTACTTGGAGGTTTGGGTACACTTGCTTATTACTTAGGCAAATCTGATAGCGGTCAGGAACGCACAGCTATTACTTTGAAATACGGTATCCCTGCGCTTGTGGGTATCGGCGTTTCGTTATACGGGAATGCCAGACTTTTTGCAGGAACAAAATCATTGATGTTTGCAACGGTCTCTTCATACTTAGCAAACAGAATAGGGACATTTGCCAATAATTTATACGAAAATCACTTGAAAAAGACCGGAAAATATATTGCAGCAGAAAAAAAATCAGTTTAGCGTTTCTAATTTATTATTCAAATTTAATTCAATATACTTAAAAATATTAGCAACTATCCCCGGTTGGAAGTAATAATTGTCATCCACAGGAGTGATTTTTAACATCCCCTGATTTGTATTAACATTTGAAATTGATGCCAAAAACTGCTTACCTACAGCGGTAAATAAAACATAGCCTGTCCGAGACTGAATTTCATCTGTTCTGAAATGATTTGCATTAATCGATGCGACAGTCAGATGCAAAAGATGAACATTATCAGTGTTAAAAACCTTTATACAGTCCTGATACTTTACATTCTGAGTCGTCAATAATGCGCTTAAATCCATGGTATCCTCGGCTTTTACAGGACAAATTCCAAAAAATAAAAATACAATTAATAATAAAATCAAGATTCTTTCCATGTGTCACCTACATTTATATCAACCAATAAAGGCACCCGCAAAGGCTGATTCAATTCCATTGATTCCAGCACGAGTTTTTTCACCGTTTCGAGCTCTGATTTTTCAACCTCAATAACAAGTTCATCATGCACCTGCAAAATGAGCTTTGAATTTAATTTATTATCCTTTATTTTTTTATAAAAATCAATCATTGCAAGTTTTATTAAATCTGATGCTGAGCCCTGCATAGGATGATTAATTGCAGCACGTTTTGCAAACTCTCTTATCATTCCGTTTGGACTGTTAATTTCATTTGATAGATAGCGTTTACGCCCGAATATTGTTTCCACATATTCCTGTTTTTGAACAAGTTCTACCATTGCCTGCATATAAATCTGAATTTTTGGATATGTTTCAAAATATTTATTTATAAAACTTTCCGCTTCATCAGGCGTAATTTTTAGGGCTTTTGCAAGTCCGTATTTACTCTGCCCGTAAACTATGCCAAAATTAACGGCTTTTGATTTGTAGCGCATTTCTTTAGTAACATGATCAATAGGTACGTCAAAAACTTTTGAAGCAGTCAGGGTATGTACATCAATCCCTGATTTAAAAGCATTTATAAGATTCTCATCCCCCGAAACATGAGCAAGTAACCTTAATTCAATCTGAGAATAATCCGCTGACATTATAAGATAATTTTGTCTGTCAGACGGAACAAATGCCTGTCTGATTTTATTACCCTCTGGTGTCCTTATCGGAATATTCTGCAAATTCGGGTTTGATGAGGACAACCTGCCTGTTGTTGTAACTGTCTGGTTAAATGTTGTATGAATACGACCGTCTTTATGGTCTATCAGCGCAGGCAAAGCCTCAGTATAAGTCGATTTTAGCTTTGCATATTTTCGGTATTCAAGTATCAAACGGGCAATTTCATGTTCTTCTGCTAAAGCATTTAAAACCTCGGCACTTGTTGAGTTTTTGACTTTTCCCCGCTTTTTTGAAGATTTCAATTCAAGTTTTTCAAACAGAATTTCCCCAACCTGTTTAGGAGAATTGATGTTAAAAGGTTCACCCGCAAGCTCATAAATCTTGCCCTCTAAATTTGTTATCTGAGTTTCAAGCTCTGCTGTGAGTTCATTCAGATATACTCTGTCAACGCTTACACCCGTTTTTTCCATATCAGATAATACATAACTTAACGGAATTTCGATTTCTGATAGGATTTTGAGTTCTCGTTCATCAAGTTCTCCAAGCCAGTATTTTGCAAGATTAAAAAGACTTGCGGTACAGTCTGATGTGTGATTTTTAACGCTTTCGATATCAAAATCACTGAATTTAGCCTTTTTGGTATCTGTTACCATGGTTGTCAAAATATGGTTAATTCTTTCCATGCACTGAATATCAAATTCGTTTGAAGCCCCTGAATCCTTTATATAACTTGCAAGCATTGTATCAAAAACTACGCCATTAATTTGCCCTAAAACATTAAGTTCTTTTTTGGTATCGTGAAGAATTTTTTTGACATTCTTACTCGTCAAAATCGGCTGCAATTTATTTAAAACATCTGTAATTGGCAGTTGGTTGTCAATATCGTGCGCAAGAGGAATATAATAACAAATAGTTTTTTCATTTTTATTATCAATTTTTACCCCGTTATCATATTTAAAATAAGGACTTACCCCAAAAGAAATTCCGTAAAGTTTAAAATTAACGGGATTTGCAATATCTGCATAAGAACGAACCGCAATTAGGGATTGATTTTGAAGGTCTTTTATCATTTCATCAAAATCCTGACTGTCTGTTATGAATTTACACTCATAATTTAATTCAATCTTATTAACTTCGGTTGTGACAGCCTGAGCAAACAAACCTAACTGACCGTTTGATGAAACAACAGCCTCTGCTGAATTTAAATTAATTACATCTTCGTTAACATTTTCCCCTTTATTAAAAGTTTTTAAAATTGACTCAATATTTTTTAAGAAACTATAAAATTGCATCCCTCTTAAAAAGTCAGTAACAGCAGCAATATCAGGAAGTTCAATATTTGTTTTGTCAAAGTCAAAATCTATATCGATATCACGCACGATAGTCGCCAGATACTTGCTCAGCTTTGCATCTTCAATCCCGTTTTTAATCTTTTCACGAACAGAATTACCTTCAATTTCATCTGAATGAGCTAAGACATTATCAACAGTACCGAATTGTTCAAGGAGTTTTACGGCTGTTTTTTCACCAATACCCTTAATTCCTGGGATGTTATCAGAAGTATCACCACGCAAAGCCTTATAATCTATAACCTGATTCGGGTAAACACCGAGCTTTTCGTGTACGGCTTCCCAATTATACTCTTTTAATTCTCCTTTTGTCGGAATAATAACCTTTACACACCCATCCTTATCCACAAGTTGAAAAGAATCCTGATCTCCGGTCAAAATCAAAACCTTATGCCCTAATTCGCATGCACGCTTTGAAATTGTACCGATAACATCATCAGCTTCAAATCCCTCTTTTGTGTAAATCGGAATAGAAAACGCTTTTAAGCCCTCATAAATTAAGCCCATCTGAATCTGCATCTCGTCAGGCATTGCAACACGATTAGCTTTATATTCCTCATAAGTTTCGGTTCTGAAGGTCTGATGAGAAACATCAAACGCAACACCAATTGAATCAGCATTCAAATCCTTGTTTTTGAGTAAATCAAAAATAGCCTTAAAAAAACCGTAAACCGCCCAAGTAGGAGTTCCCGAACTTGTTTTCATTCCCGTACGTTCGAGCGCATAATATTCACGAAAAGCCAAAGCATGACCGTCAATTAAAATTAAGGTTTTTGAGTCACCCATAAAATAATCCCTTTAACATCAATATACTGACATAAAAAAGGTTCTATTGCAATAAAAAGGTGCGATATAAGCGCACCTTTTTCAAACTGTATTATAACCATTATGCCGTTATGCTTTCCTCTTTTTTGGTAGGAAGGGGGACAACCTCAGCATTTTTGCGATTTTCAACCATTTCCTTTGTAACGACAAATTTATCAATATTTTCTTTAGTTGGAACATCGTACATAACATCAAGCATAATTTCTTCAACAATTGAACGCAATGCTCTTGCACCTGTTTTACGCTTAATAGCTTCTTTTGCTATCATATCAACTGCATCAGGCTCAAATTCAAGTTCAACTCCATCCATTTTTAATAAAGCCTGATATTGTTTTAATATTGCATCTTTGGGCTCGGTTAAAATCATTTTTAAAGTCTTTTCATTCAACTGATCCAAAACGGCATAAACAGGAATACGACCGATAAATTCCGGTATCAAACCAAATTTTAGCAAATCTTCCGGCTGGAGTTTTTTAAGAAGTTTCAACGCATTAGCATCCTTTTCAGCCTGAGATAACGATGCGGTACCAAAACCGACAGCATTGCCCTGTCCTGCACGTTTATCAACAATTTTTTCCAATCCGACAAAAGCGCCACCACATATAAACAGAATATTTTTTGTATTGATTTCAATAAATTCCTGATGCGGATGTTTTCTTCCGCCCTGCGGAGGAACATGTGCAACTGTACCTTCTATCATTTTCAAAAGTGCCTGCTGAACACCCTCACCCGATACATCTCTTGTAATAGAAGTGCTTTCAGATTTTCTTGAAATTTTATCAATTTCATCAATATAAATAATTCCGCGTTCAGCTTTAGAGGAATCAAATTCAGCGTTCTGATAAAGCCTTAACAAAATATTTTCAACATCATCACCAACATAACCTGCTTCAGTTAGCGTTGTGGCATCTGCAACAGCAAAGGGTACATCAAGCATTTTTGCAAGTGTCTGGGCTAATAAAGTTTTACCTGAACCCGTCGGACCAACAAGTAATATATTGGATTTTTGAATCTCAATACCGTCTTTATCCTCAACTGTATTATGTTTTAGTCTTTTATAATGATTATACACCGAAACTGCAAGAACCTTTTTAGCATCTTCCTGACCTACAATATATTGATCCAAATAAGCTTTAATTTCATGAGGTTTTGGAATTGGCTTTTCATTTTTATCAGATTTCGTTCCCTCAATTTCTTTTTCTTTATTATCTAAAAATTCTTCGTCTAAAATTTCATTACATAATTCAACACATTCATCGCAAATATAAACCTCAGGACCGGCAATCAACTTTTTTACCTGATCCTGCGTTTTACCGCAAAATGAACATTTTAGAATTTTATCATCGTCACGTTTTGGCATTTACAAGCCCCTTTATATAACTATTTAATTTCGTCTCTTGAAATAACTTTATCAATCATACCGTATTCTAATGCTTCCTGCGGTGTCATGATATAGTCACGATCGGTATCTTTTTCAATCTTTTTAATTGATTGACCTGTATTTGATGCCAAAATTTCATTTAAAGATTTTTTAATTCTGATAATTTCAGCAGCCTGAATTTCAATATCTGTTGCCTGACCCTGAGCTCCGCCTAAAGGCTGGTGGATTAGCACTCTTGAATGAGGCAAAGCAAGTCTTTTTCCTTTAGTACCTGATGATAATAAAAATGCGCCCATTGAAGCTGCCTGACCTAAACAAATAGTCGAGACATCCGCTCTTATGTGCTGCATCGTATCATAAATCGCAAATCCGGCAGTAACACTTCCGCCCGGAGAATTAATGTATAACATAATATCCTTTTCAGGATTTTCACTATCAAGTAATAATAACTGTGCAACAACCAAGTTCGCAACCATATCATCAATCTGAGTTCCCAAAAAGATAATTCTTTCTCTCAATAATCTTGAGAAAATATCAAAAGAGCGTTCGCCTCTGCTTGACTGCTCTATAACTACAGGTACAAAACTCATATTATTTCCCTTTCCTATACTACGTAATTTATTATATATTAAAAAAGCGGAGCGGGTGCTCCGCTTTTTGTAGGATTTTTATTAAACTTCTTCGGTTTTTTCTTCAGCTTTATCAGCTTTTTTAGAAGATTTTTTCTTTGCTTTTGCTTCTTTATCTCCTTCTTTTGCCGGTTCAACTTCAACATATTCAAATTTGTTATTATCAATAAGGAAGTTTCTTACTTTATCGCTGATAACCTGCTGAGATAAAGAATTAACAAATGCAGGATTCTGACCGAATTGTTTAACCAATTGCTCAGGAGTTGTACCATAAGCCATACTAAGCTGAGTTAATCTGCCTGTTAAATCTTCCTGATTAACGGTTAAGTTTTCTTCTTTTGAAATTTTATCAACAATCAATGAATTTTTAATTCTGATTTTTGCATCTTCGGAAAGTGTTTGAGCAAATTTTGTTTCGCCACCTTGTGATTCAATAAACTGAGCCCAATTACCGCCCTGATTTGCAATTCTTTGCTGATAATCATTTGCAATAGCCCTTACTTCTCGGTCAATCATACTCTGAGGAATATTAATTGATGTAGAATCAACGATTGATTTGAATACTGCATTTTCTGCACTGATTTTCTTTGCATTTTCTCTTTGAGTATCAATAAAAGACTGAATATCAGTTTTTAACTCATCAACTGTTGAAAATCTTGTTGCTTTCTTAACAAGCTCGTCATTAAGTTCAGGAAGAACTCTCTGTTTGATTTCATTCAATTTGATATCAAATTTTGCATCTTTACCCTGCAACTTCTTGTCATGATATTCATCAGGGAATCTAACATCAATTGTAAATTCCTCTTTCATATTATGACCAACCAATTGTTCCGCAAAGCCCGGAATAAAGTTTGAATTAGCCAAATCAAGCGCATAACCTTTTGCACTTCCGCCCTGAATTTTTTCGCCATCACAAGTACCGTCAAAATCAAAAACAACGATATCTGTGTCATTTGATGGTCTATCCAAAACTAATTCCAATGAAGAATTTTGAGTAAGGAAATTGTTGATAGCATTATCTAAAGCACCTTTATCTTCAGGCGCAACTTCAGCCTTTAATTCTAATCCTTTATATGCACCGATAGTAAATTCAGGTCTTGTTTCTACCTGCACTGTAACTCTCAAATCCTGTCCCGGTTCATAATTATATGCTGTTAAAGCCGGCTGAGTAACAGTATCTAATTTATTTTCACTGATTGCCTGAGAAATATATTTCGGCAAAATCATATCTAAAGCTTCCTGTTGAATTCTGTCAACACCGACATGTCTTTCAACAACAGATTTTGGAGCTTTACCTTTTCTAAAACCATTGATGTTTACATACTGAGAAATTCTGTTCGCAGCCAAATTATAAGCAGAATCAGCTTCGTTAGCAGGAATAGTCATATTCAATATAACTACATTTTCATTTTCTTTTGTTAACGTTGTTTGCATAATATTTACTCCCCTTATTTTCTACACTATTAACAATAAAATAATACAATAAAAATCAATAAAAGCAAGTAACTTCACAATTTTTTAATATTCCGCTTGCAAGAAAAAATTGTTTGTGTTTAAATCTAACCATAGCCGAAGTAATTTTCCTCTGTATTTCGACTTAGGTTTACTCAGAAAGCGGCGTCTGATTAACCGAAAAAGTACACAAAATAGAAGGAAAAACAAATGTTAAAAATCAGATTAAAAAGACTTGGTGCTAAAAAGCAACCATCATACAGAATTATTGTTATCAATTCAACTACAAAAAGAGAAGGTCGTCCTATTCAGGAATTAGGTTATTATAACCCAAAGACTAAGGAAATGAAGTTTGATAAAGCAAGCGCTCTTGAATGGATTTCAAAAGGTGCTCAGGCTACCGAAAGAGTACAATATTTAATCAAACATTGTAACGAGGACGGTACATTGAACTATGTAAAAAAAGAAACAGTTAAACTTTCTAAGAAAGCATTAGCAAAGAAACAAGCCGAAGAAGAAGCTAAAGCTCAGGCAGAAGCTGAAGCAAAAGCAGCTGCAGAGGCTGAAGCACAGGCTAAAGCGGAAGCTGAAGCTGCACCGGCTGAAGAAGCAACTGAGGCACCTGCGCAAGCATAGTTTAGTTAAATTTATAAGTATAAAAGAGCGGGAATTTCATAAGAAATTCCCGCTCTTTAATGGTGCAAAAAATTGCACCCTACTTTTTTTTATGATTAAAACGTCTATTAATCAAATAAATCGCCTAAAGCTTTCCAAAAATTTTTCCATTTTTGCTTTCTTTCCTCACAGCGCTGATGAGCTTCATAGCAATCCATCCAGCCGTAATCAGGACGATCTTCACACCATCCTGAAAACTCATCAATTGCAAGTTTATTACCTTTATGTCCACTTTCAGCGACATTTAAATTCTTCAAAGCTGCACCATTACGCTTTGCTGCGGTTATTAAACCTGATTCTGCTGCTTTAACAGCCCTTAATGCTTGTATAGCCATACATACCTCCTAACAAGCACATATTAAATGACTTGATAATTTTTTACAATAGTATTTTTAAGATTTATTAAGCAAAAAATATTTTTACAGTTTTTATAAAAAAATAATGAATATAACAAATAACACAAATAACAAAATAAATTTCGGGGCCGGATTAAATCAAAAAATAAAAATACGGCAATTTTTCACAAATACAAGCAAAACAGAAAATTTGTTTTACAATAAATACGGAATTTGTGCGGATTTTAACGAAAATAAGCCCCTTGCATTTGTCAACACACTTTGTGCAGATATATTTGAGCAGCTTGGCAAAAAACTTAATATAAGTATTACTGCTCCTCCTGTTATAAAAGTATATAAACAAAATGAGTTAGTTAAAAATGAAAAATACATAAATTTCTGCATTCCAGAAAATGAAAAACTTTTTAATGATGATGTTACTTATCCCGCAGGCTCAATATTTCTGAAAGATTACAATAATTTAAAACAAATTGATGAAATAACCGAAAAAATGTTTGAAAACGGGAAAATAAGCAGCAATCATTTTCTTGCAATGTTTATACACGAATGGCTGCACAGCATTCATCTTGACCATATATACTCCAAATTTGGGTATGAAGGAGATTGCAAATATTTGTCCGAAATGTATCCAAAACAAAAAAATAATCCAATACATGATATTAAATTTTTACAAAATAAATGTCTGTCCAAAGAAGAAACACAGATTGTTATAAATGAACTCGATTCATATGCTGGGGAAAAAACGAATCAATACTTTGAAGTTTTTAGTGAAATGTTTACCAAATTAATTTGTTCCTCAATTTCAAAAGACTGTAAATTAATTAAAAATCCGATAGATTTATTCAGAAAGACTCCTGAAAAATTGCAAAAAATTGTTATAAAAGCATTTAATATGGATTAATTATTGCCATTTTGAAAGTCGCTTTGATTTCGGACGATTCATATTTGAAAACGCATTTTTTCTTGCATTTAAAAGAGTAATTCGCCCTTGCGTATTTCTTGTATAAATTATCTCACATTCGCCGATATATTTTTCCCACAATGCTTTAAACATCTCGACATCTTTTCTGTTATTAGACAAAATCGCAGGAACTGAGAAATAATCTGTTTGCCTCTGCCCGAACATATTTCCGTGCCTGATAAACAAATATCTCGGGTTCTCAACAGGGTCAAGAAACTCTCTTAAACATTTTATAAACAAATTGTTTTCCTCAGTCGGCAGATTTGCACACGAGACATAAACCCCGTCATTGTCATCTTCTACCGTTAAACCGACATTTTTAATCGATGATTTTATATAATCGTGATAAGAAAGTGTTTCAAGCATAACTATTGCGACCTGTTTCATTACACCCGCAACAGAACCTGTTTTGAGATATTTTATGCCTATACCTGTAAAAATAAATAAAAATACAATAAGAACTATACCTACAATATATAAGCTGAGAATATTCCCAAAACCGATATTTAATATTATTGCAAGCATAAACCACCCAAGCGCCGTTACAATTTGCTTGTAACCATTATATGTCAGAGTTCGCAAGTGCATTTTTTCGGATTCGACACCCGTTCTTAATTTCATTTGCGCTGCGTTGTAACCTGAGTTAAGCGCACTTCCCCACCATTCTTTTGTCTGAGGTCTGTTTTTGGCAAGTTCAAGCGTCTGTCTGTTTAATTCGCTGAATGCTTTTTCTCCTTTTTCTGTCACAAGTTTATTTATAACTTTCGGTGAAAGCACTCGGTTTAAACCGTTGCGTATATCATGTTTGTCATAATATGACGGAGCCTCAAAACCTTCAAAACGTTTTGCAAGCTGCTTGTAGTCATAAAAAAGGGAATTAGATTCATCCTTTTGTTCAAGGTCTGTTGAAATTCCGCTGAAAATAATTTCTGAAATAGATTTTTGAGACGGCAGACCGATAGATGCAAGATGCCAAATGTTTGAAATTTTATCCGGATTGTTCTTATCAATTCTGATTGCACGCCCTCTCATTTGGTTTGAAAGCATATACGAACTGACCGTACTTGATAAAATAAGAGAATTTATACACGGAGCATCCCAACCTTCCCCCAAAAGCGCCTGAGTACCGACAAGAACAGTTAAATAACCTTTGTTAAACATATCCGTTACAAGCCGTACTATAACATTTTTAGCACTCTCCTTAGGAGTAATTTTTAGATAATTCTCATCTTCACAAAATATTGAAACAGTAACACTGTCTTTTTCAATACCGTTTTCTTCAAGCAAAGAATTAAAATCATTCTGTTTATCCGCAGGGAGTAAAATCAGCGAACCGCAAAGAACGCCGAGGCTGATTTGTTCCTGTGAAAATTTATTTTTAAGAGTTCTCCAAATCGGCACAACCCCGAGATGTGAGTTATCAGTGTCTTTATCCTTTATATAATCGGCAAGAATAACCATTCTCAAATCTTTACCTAAGGATTCCGTTTCACATTCCACAATTTCGACTATCGAATCCATCTTTCCAACGCTTGATGCTATCTGACGCTGAATTTTTACGCTTTCATTAAATACGATTTTTTTATTATGTATCAGACCCGCCCTTTTTGCCTGCGACAGATAATCTTCAATTTTTTCTTTAAAGCCTTTAAATTCTCCGGTTTTTGTAATCAGAAAACCGTTTATAAATCTTTTAGCCTGAGCAGTATCAAACTTCGGAATATCTTGCTCTTTAGCATTAAAAAGCCTCGTAAATTTGTGAGGGATATCAAACCCCAGTTTGTGAAGCAAAGAAACAACAGAAACATAAAATTCAGGGTCGTCAAGAATTTTTTCGACCTCATCATCGGTATGCAACAAAAAATTCATACGGCTTAAATATTTTATGAGTTCGTGGTCGTTTTCAATCTTTTCAATAAACTGTTCGACCGCCTGCTGATGTTTTTTAATCATTTCTTTTTCACTGTCACGAAGCTTTGAAAAATAAACAAAATCCTGATGCGGACACAAGTCATTATTTTTTACAAGCTCGGGGATAGAAATCACCTCATCAATTTCTCCGCAAAGTTCTTCATAACGGTTCCATTCGCTCAAATCGGCATCATAAGGCGGAGTTGCAGTAAGGGCAAGAGTTTGCTCCGGTTGAAGATTATCATTGAGATACATCAATGCTTTCCACCATTCTTTGCGGAGGTGATGTGCCTCATCAAAACAAAGCAGAGATATTTTTGCATCTTTGAGAACTTTTATTATTTCATCGGCTTTTTTGTCGTTGAATCTGCGTGATGATGTTATAGATTCACTATCAATATCTTCATCTTCCCCATAAATCTGATTTTCATTTTCTTCGTCTTTCTCTCCGCAGAATGCTGCAAGCAAAGCCTGATACGTAATTACGGTGATGTATTTCGGCACTCTGATGTCTGTTGAAACAATGCCGTAATCTTTTTCATCCAAAAAGGCAGAACAAATACGGTCTTGCCATTGATTTTTGATGGTATTTGTCGGACTTAAAATGAGTGTCGGGCGGTTTATTCTTGAGATAACTTCAATGCCGAGCGTTGTTTTTCCTGCTCCTGGGGCAGCAACAACATGAAGTTTTTTATCCCTCAGATGAAAAGATAAATTATTTAAAATCCTCTCCTGATAATCTCTCCAGCTTCCCTTAAATTTTAATAAACCTTCCAAAATTAACCCTTTAAATATTCAACTTGTACCCGCCGCCGTAGATGGTTTCAATATATTTTTTGCCGTTTGCAATCTTATCAATTTTACTGCGCAGATGCCTGATATGAACCCTTATGGTTTCAATGTCATCATCAGGAGAATATCCCCAGATTTCTTTTAAAAGTTTTGCTGATGATACCATATTGCCATGATTTTGAAATAACAAATTAAAAATATCATACTCAATCGGAGTAAGTTTTACCTGCTTATCGCCTATTCTTACACTGTATTGTTCTGGAAGAAGTGTAATTTCACCCAAGGATTGCAAATCTCTGACAGATGCCGATTTCGGGATTTGATTAGTTCGTTTTAACAAAGCACGAACTCTAACCAAAAGCTCCTCAATTTCAAAGGGTTTTACAAGATAATCATCCACCCCGATATTAAACCCATTAACCTTATCATTGAGCTGAGAAAGCGCAGTAAGCATAATTATCGGGACATTTTTTGTCTCATCATTTTCCCTTATACGCTTTGCGACCGTAAAACCGTCAACCTCAGGCATCATAACATCAAGCACAACAAGCGACGGCAATTCCTGCTTGGCAAGCGCAAAACCCTTTATTCCGTCAAACGCCTGAACAACCTGATAACCTGCAAGTTCAAGGTTTACTTTTATCAGTTCGTTTATTGAAGTATCATCATCAATTACTAAAATTTTATTATTCATAATTTATTTTGCCTGCGCCAATTTTTTCTGTTTGTACTCTAAAAGACAAGTTGCAAGCTGATCGGGACAGCTTGTCGGCTTTGGACCACAATGTATACCGCCCAAGCGTTCAATGACTTCATCAACAGTCATTCCTTTGATAAGCTCTCTTATTCCGCTCAAATTTCCGTTACATCCGCCATAAAACATTGCATCGACAATTTTGTTATCTTCAACTGCAATCTGCATCATCTGACAACAAACACCCTGTGGCTGATATTGTAAAATTTCCTGTTTTCCCATTATTAAATCCTCACCGTTTTACCTTATTTTAGTACATTATCACATCTTTTTCAAATTTGAATATTTGTTAAGATTTTTTTAATAATCAGAACGCAAATAGCAAAAAATATATTTATGTCTTTTATAACAAACATGAGAATATATAGAGTTAATAACTGCACCCAATTTACAGGGGTCAGACAGGATAGAAATACAGTAGAACAGTTAAAAAAAGATAATCCTTATGACTTAAATCTGCCCAATCAACGCAGAATAACAAAAGCCATAGAACAATTATCCGAAATTCCGGGAGAAGACAACGTAAACTTTTTACTTGATGTATCGCAAAATCTCCGTTACGGAACAAACATAGACTTGGGCAAAAAGCCATATAATAACTGGAGAGAAAAGCTTAATAAAGCAGCCGAAAAATCTTTAAAACTGTCTGATAAATCGATTCAGGAAAAGCTGTCCGAAAAACTTGAAAAAGTTATAAAATTCCCTAAAAGCATAACTCCTGAAGAACGTGCAATAATGGCAAACAGAGAGATTCTTTTATCTAAAATTAATCCTGAAGAACTCAAAGATATAAAAAATACGAATGAATTAAAGCTGCAAAGGAACCTAAATTATTTTGTAATATCATCAGAAATTCCGACCTCACAAAAACTATATATTCTCAATAGACTAAACTATATGATGAGTGATGATTATCACATCAATCCGCAATTGAAAAACAAAAAAACTGCAGTACTGGCTGAAATTCTTAATGATATAGTTGTTGACACTCCGGATTCAAAAATTCCGAATATCAAAGCCATCAATCAAAGACAACATGGCATGTGCGTAGCAATTTCAATTTGTCGCAAAGCACTTGCTTACGAAGATAAAGCGAACTATGTCGATATGATATTGACAGAGCTTGACGATAATCCGAATATGATGGTTTATGACAGGGCAAATTTAGGAAAACATCAAAAAGTTCCTGTTCCGAAAGCAAATATCGATTATGACTATGCCATAAAAAAAGGTTACAGAATTGTTGATACTTCTGTTATGAATTGGATGAATGCTGCAGATACGGCAGGAGCATTCAATGATGTTTTGGGAGCTTATTCCGCATTTGATAAAACAAATTTCGGAACATTTACAGATACGCATATACACAAGGATATAGATGAACGAAGTGAAAAATATCAGGACTACTTCAGAAGTTGCAAAAAATCAAAAGATGCACTTGCAACCTGCAAAAAAGCAATTGAAAAACAAAAATATTACACCCAAATTCAAAATGAAAACGAAGCACAAAGAATTTTAACTTCGACTCAGGATGCAAAACTTCTTCACTCTATAGTCAAAGAGATTGCTCCAAATCTTGACTCCACACAAATCAGGGGGATTACAAACGATTTGATGTCGCTTGCTCTTAACCATTCTGACGAAAAGGAGAAATTAAGCGGACTAAAAAAAGAATATTCATTTATACAAAATGAAGAAAAAGAATACAAAACAGATAAAATTACAGCCTATTTAAAAGAAACATTGCCTCAAGATATTAATGCCAAAATTTTAAACACAAAATCAGAAGAAATCGTTGAACTTGTAGAAGAAATAAAAACAGTCAACAAAAGTCATTCCAAATCAAAAACAGACAGATATATTGAAAGCAAAGACCTGTTCAATGCGGCAGCTGCATATCGTACAATGCAGTCTTTTGCTCTTGATATTCCGGAATATTTAACCGATTTAATGACTCAATTTGATATCCCCGATAATGAATCATATATTATTGAAAATCTCAATACATTAAGTAAAAATATTCGTTCGGGAAAAATTAATCCTGTCCTAAAAGAAGTTTTAACAAACAGATTTGAAAAAGAAATAGAAGAAAAATCACAAGAAATTTCGGCACCGAAAGACGAATTACTGGCTACCGTACTTGAGGATTATGCTAATACGGTCAATCTTTTAATGACCACTTTTGCTGATGACATTTATCATTCAATTTTGCTTGGTGACAGGAAACAAGTTCTTGTAACTCAGCTCGATGCAATTAGAAACGAAGTTGAAACAACAAAAGATAAAGATGTAATTGAAAAAATTTCAGGGGATTTTAAAGTTAAACCTAACAGACACGTAATATTAGAAACTCTTGACAAATATATTGAAATTTTATCAGACGAAAACTGTACTGATAAACAATACATTGAAATTTTAAATAAGTCCGGACACAAATCACATCTTTTAGATATGAAAGAGTCTTTTGATAATACATTTGAGCTGTTGTTCTCCGACCCGAATCCGTCATACATTGCAGGGTTTAATATCATTAACGGAGCACCAATGGATTCGGATATTGAAACTACACAAAATTTGTATAAAGTTCTTGCATCAAGTTTTAATAATATGTCAATGATTATTAAAACATTACAGGATACACTTCAGGTATCATTAATTGACGGCACAATTTTAAATACCGCAGATCCAAAATTCGCAGTTCTTAAAAAACTTGAAAATATGGGAGATATTGCAACAGAACCGGAGCTTTATTCTCTGAGTAATAAATTTGATGAATTTAATAAATTAAGATACGAAGAAGACGGAACAAAAAGAAAATTTAAGGATTTACCAAAATCCGTCACAGAATTTACACCTATGGAAAAAGAGGCACTAAATAAATACAGAAAAAATGTAAATTCGTGGTACGGCACATCAACAAGACGCCTGAATGATATTTATACCCAAATGAAAGAACCTTTAGAAGAACTCAACAGAGAAATCGGTGTTCAAAAAGGCGAATACTGGACAAGAGAAAACGAAAGCGGACTTATGGAAAATCAGGCTCTTAAAATTTTTGAGCATATGACAGACCGCCCGTATTATGAAGAAAAAAATATTCGTTCAGGACTTGATAAAATTAAACATTCTCCATATTCGGGAACTTCTATGACATCAGTTAAAGACAATGAACCTGCAATGCATGCCCAATACGTTGTTGATGTTAAACCGACAATTTTAAAATTTGAAAATACAGATAAAATTAAAGATATAATTTTCCATGACAACAGCTGGGGCGCATCGGAGCACGAAAATGTCTGGGTTGATAAATTGGGACTTTTAAGGACAGACTATTCAAATTCTTACGGCGGGCAAGAAGGCTACATTACAAACGAGAAATTCCAAAACGGAAAACTGGAAGATAATCTTATAAATAAAAAAGGGAAATATATTCCTGAAAAAATCCCAAACAAACAATATAACAAACTTGTAAATGAAGATTCCGAAGAATATTCGTTCCCGATGATTCGCTCGTTAATGCTTAGCGGAGTTTCTCCGCAGGCAATGTCTACGGTTAAAACGATAAAACAAAATCTTTTATTACCATCTTCAGAGTATCTTGACAATTTAACCGATGAAGCGTCAAAAATGAGCAGAGATGAACTTAAATCTGCAATCAAAAGAATTCAAAGTGCAGGAGAAAACGCAAGAACAATATATCCCGTACTGTTAAAGAGAATCAACGGTGACGATATTTTTGATAAAGGAATTGACAGTGAAGAAAAATATTATAAGCTTGCTCCAAATGATAAATTAAGACTTATAGCAGAAAAAGTCGCCATAATAAAATCTTATGACGAGATACCTGATATTAATACATACAACATTGAAGTTAAATCTCAAAAAGAACTCGACAAACTTCACAAAAAGCTCCGCATAGAAGCAAGGAACAATTTTGACTATATAATGGGCAAAAATCCGGATATTCTCAGATATGCAACGGAAAGTGCAAGACAAGATACCTACACTTTGCTAAAAGAATTTGCAGCAAATAACAACATTAAACTGAGTTATAAAGCAATGACAAAAATCGTCAATTCAATGAAACGTGTCAAAAAGAATAACTATGACGGGAGCATATCTCAAGGCACGTATCTTATGATTGCGAATTTTGAAAAATACCTAAAATTAAAGACAAATGCTTCTGACGATAAAATTAAAGAGATATCCGACAAAGTTAAATCAATAATTAAAAAGAATTTAACAATAACAGAAAACGACGTTAAAACTCAATTTACAACAGGCAGAAACGAAAAAATTGCGAACTGGATAGACAGAGAATTTGCGCCGAAAACAGACAAAGAATTTGCTCAAATTCTTAACAAACTACGCAATATGACAAACGAAGAATTCACAAAGAATTATGATTCAAAAATTTCAGACTCAGATATGGGGATTGAATCAATAAACGGATATGATGTAGTAAAAGCTATACGTTCCGGCAATGATACTATGAAAAATTCGTTTATTAATACGGTATTCTCTGAAGGTTATTATCAAGATATAGACGAAAGCAAAACAAGAGCATATTATGATTTGAAAAAGCTGTCAAGAAATCTAAGCGGAGGAAGATATATCGGTGGTAAACGTTCGTTTGATGATTTGTATTCGGATTTCTATTACAATTTCCAGGGATTAACAATTAAAAAGGAATTTGACAAGTACAAAGACGATGCATTCAAAAAATATTTCGCATTTCCTGCTTATCCGCTTGTTGAAATTTCAACAGAGGAAGAACTTGAAGAATCGCTAAATACGTTCAATGAAAAATTGAACAACTATATGGATTTTATATATGCATACAAAAATCAGCAGGCATCATTGGATTTGATAAATAATCTAAAAAAATACTCCGATTCTAAATTACCTAAAAATGGAGAATTAACCCCTAAGCAATATTCAAGAATCACTCAGGAATTAAGCAGACTTATGGCTCTTAATTCAAATGATGATACAATTAATGATAAAAAAGAAGAAGCAAGACTTTTATTTGCTTCAGGAACACACGATGCCGAGACATACAGAAATTACATAAATTCTGTCTATGATTTATTTAAAATATACGAAAAAACTGCAGACGGAAAGACAATGAAAGAGGCTGAAATAATAAGCAGAAACAATATTGATATATATAAAAAGACCTATGTAATGAGTATGTTTGAGCCGAAGTATCAGGGCAAAGCACTTGAACTGTTGAATAAATGGATTTCAGCAAAATCAAAAGCCGTATGGGTAAAAGATCATTTTAATCCGACAGTCGGCGAAGAAAGCACTGAAGAAGCAAAAGCAATTGCAGATAAATACGCACAAAATGTAGAAAATGCAGAAGAAATATTTAATCAGTTTAAAGATTTGTTCATGAAACACAGACTTCTTGCTACTCCGGACCGCTATATGAACGAATATCTGCTTTTATGTGCCAAAGATGCAAAGCATCCTGACAGAAAATACAAACCTGAATCTGAAGACTGCCAAAAAGCAATAAAAGACATGCGCGAAACCTACAAGACAAATCTCAAATCACTTTTATACAAAGCTGATATGATGGAGCTTCAGTATACTCTTATGGACTGCGCTAAAAAAGGTAATCTTAATGCGGTAAGAGATGCATTCAGAAATTCAACACTTGAGCTGACTGACGGCTCAGTTGTCACAATGGATTCTGAAGAAGGTTTAAATTTGATAATTTCACCTATGCTTAACGAAGAAAATCTTGATACAGCAGCCCTGTTCCTAAATCAACTCGGCTTATCGGAAAAAGTTGCAAAAATGATTTCTGACAAAAGTTCACTTGATATAGCATATAAAAATTTCAACAGAATACAAACCATTTTGAAAAGTGCGGATTCACAGGCAAAATTTGCAAGAGAAGAATTTAGAAAACTTGGCAATATTGACAATAATCCTGATTACGAAGAAATTATTATTGATTTTAAACAAAGACTTATGGATAAAGCAAGAAGAACAAGTTTTAGCACGGGAGCCTCAATATTTGAAGCCGCAATTAATGATGTCATAAAAGACATCAAGAATCATCCGGATCAATCAAAAACCTTACTTTTAGGTACTGATATCGACCTTGCTATTGCAGGACTCAGGGAAGTAGTAAAAGCAAATATTAATTATTTAAATACACCGCTTCAGATTATACAGAAACGATATGATTTAATGAAGAAATTATTACTCCCTGACAACTCTGAAGTGGCAAAAGACGCTGAAAAATATATAGAATCGCTGCAGGAATTGCTTGAATACGAACACAATGTTAAAAATTCACACCCGCATATAGGAATAACATCAGCATAAATAATAAAAAGCCAAAGCATAAAAACTTTGGCTTTTTATTATTTATTACATATTTATGATTAATTTTTTTTCAAAAAATCAGGGACATCTAAACTCGGGAATTCTGAATTTGATGAAGCAGCCGCTCCGACCGGAGTTTTTGCTCCGAAATATTCCGCCGCAGACATTTGCAAAGCACCTCTTGAAGTTTTTTCAGCAAAACCGGTTGCAATAACAGTAATTTGAATTTCATTTTGCAAAGATTCATTTATAGCAGTACCGATTATAACATCCGCATCATCTTTTACAACATTGTTAATAACACTTATTGCATCATTTATTTCATACAATCCCATATTAGAACTACCGGTAACATTAACAATAATACCGCCTGCACCATCGATTGAAGATTCAAGAAGTTGAGAATTGATAGCCATCTCTGCAGCCTTAATTGCTCTGCCTTCGCCTTGAGCACGACCAATACCCATCAATGCTGTACCTGAATTTTTAACAACTTTTCTTACATCTGCAAAGTCTATATTTATCATACCGGGAATTGTAATAATATCAGAAAGTCCCTGAATACCTCTGAATAAAACTTCGTCGGTAACACAGAAAGCTTCTCTTACACCGATTTCACGCTTTACGACCTGTAATAATTTATCATTAGGTACGACCAAAATAGCATCTACATATTTTTTCAGTTTTTCAATACCTTCTTCAGCCTTTGCCATTCTTGTTTTACCTTCCCAAAAGAAAGGTTTGGTAACAAAAGCAATAGTCAAAATACCCAAATCCTGAGCAATTTGAGCAATTACAGGAGCAGCTCCGGTACCAGTTCCGCCACCCATACCTGCGGTTATAAATAACATATCTGTATTATCCAAAGCCTTTGTAATCTGTTCTTTGACTTCCAATGCAGCTTTCTCTCCAACTACAGGATCAGCACCACAACCCAGACCATTTGTTGTTTCTACACCAAGCTGAAGTTTATTTGGAACATTACTGCAGCTCAAAACCTGCAAATCAGTATTCATAAGCCAAAAATCAACACCTGCAAGCTTTGCCTGCATCATTCTGTTTACGGCATTTCCGCCGCCACCGCCGACTCCCGCAACTTTAATTCTTGTAGGATTTATTCTTGCTCTGTTACTGTTTTCATAGTTTGATATAATGTTTTCCATTTTGCCTCCTGCAATTTACGATTATATATCATACATTATATAATAAAAAAATTTTTTGACACATAATATAATTTACGAAATAACATATCTTAACCAAATAACACAAAAAAGCGGAGATTTTTAAAAGAAAAACCCCCGCTTTTTTGTTTATAAGAATATTAACCTAATTGGCTCATTACTTCTTCTGCGAAGTTGTCTTGACGTTTTTCAAGACCTTCACCAAGTTCATATCTTGTGAAAGCTAAAACCTTCATTTTGCCTTCGATAAGCTGAGCAACAGTTTGGTTAGGGTCTTTAACAAAACCTTGGTCTAAAAGGCATCTTTCAGCCATCAATTTATTGATACGACCTTCAACAATTTTACCTCTGATTGCTTCAGGTTTTTTGAGCAAATCTTCTTTACCCATTTCAATTCTTGTTTCTTCATCGATTACAGATTGAGGAATCTGATCTCTTGAAACAAATTGAGGAGCACAAGATGCTATATGTAAGCATAAATCATTTGCTAATTCATCATTCTTAACATCAGTATGCAATAAAACACCGATTTTACCGTTATGAATGTATGTAGCAACATTACCTTCATATCTTACAAATCTTCTTACGGTAATTTTTTCACCGATAGAAGCGATTTTTTCTTTCAAAGCATCCGCAATAACCTTACCGCATTGTTTGCAGGTTAAACCTAACAATGCATCAACATCAGCAGGTTTCTGTTCTTCAACATTTTGGGCAAGACCTGCGGTTAACTGCTTAAATTCGTCATTCTTTGCAACGAAGTCTGTTTCGCAGTTAACTTCAATCAAAGCTCCGCCATTAGCATCAACATAAGAATCTACACGACCTTCTGCAGCGATTCTACCCATTTTTTTATCGGCAGAAGCAATACCTTTTTGGCGTAAAATTTCTGATGCTTTTTCCATATCACCATCAGCTTCGACAAGTGCCTTTTTGGCATCCATCATACCTGCACCTGTTTTATCACGAAGTTCTTTTACCATTTGAGCTGTAACTGTCATTATTTTTCTCCTTCTTCTTTTGCTTCTTCTGCAGTAACACCTGCATCTTCAGCAGAAATCTTTTTGATTTTCTTAGTTTCGTTTGCTTTGTTTTCTCTTAACTGTTTACCTTCCAAAACAGCATCTGCAAGTTTTGATGTAATCAATTGAATTGAACGAATAGCATCATCATTGCCCGGAATGATTTTGTCTATTCCGTCAGGATTTGCATTAGTATCAGCCAAACAAATTACAGGGATACCCAATTTATTTGCTTCTTTAATAGCAATGTCTTCTTTTTCCTGATCGATTACAAAGATAAGTTCAGGCAAGCCTCTCATTTCTTTGATACCGCCCAGAGTTTTAGATAATTTAGCAACCTGTCTGTTAATTTGAGCAACTTCTTTTTTAGGAAGTTTTTCAGCATAACCGTTTGCAATAAATTCTTCTAATTCTTTTAATTTGTTAACTCTGCCTCTGATTGTTTCGAAGTTAGTAAGCATACCGCCTAACCAGCGTCTGTTTATATAGTATGCACCTGATCTTTTTGCTTCAGCTTCCACAACTTCAGCAGCTTGTTTTTTTGTCCCTACAAAAAGAATATTTCTTCCTTTTGCAGCACAATCTCTTACTAATTCATATGCTTCGTCTAATAAAACAGTAGTTTTTCTTAAATCGATAACATAAATTCCGTTTCTTGCACCGTAAATATACGGTTTCATCTTAGGGTTCCATCTTTGTGTTTGGTGACCAAAATGGACACCTGATTCCAAAAGTTCAATCATTGAAGCGGTTGGCATCTTTTTTCTCCTTTTTGTTTAAATGTGTTGTACTACGGGATACACCGCTCCATCGGGTCGTAACTCCCGACTAGGGCAAAACCTATCAAGCCAGTGTAACCAATAACAATATACAATAAACATAATATTATGCAAATATTTGGTTAAATAATGTTAATCATTACATAAAACATATTATTGGTATGTACGTTCATTTCTTTCTCTTTTATTGCGAGTAATAGAGAAAGAAATGAACAAAAGAAAGAGAAAAACGCAACGTCACAATATTGCCTAACGGCAATATAAGACCGCTTGCGCGGTAATATGTGTTTTTGCCTGTGGCAAAAATCTCTTAGCGCGCCTAAAACTACGGCGCGCGCTTGCAATACGACCTTTACGAAGTGAGCAATAAATGTTATGCGAGAGAGCGTCAAAGGCGGATTTGTTTGAGCGTTAGCGAGTTATCCGCCTTATACTCGAGCATAAGCCCGAGCAGAAGATGTAAGGCGTTAGCCGTATTCGTTTAATGCGAGGGCGTACAATTTATTAGCGAACGAAGTGCAGGTCGAGGGTTTCTTTCTGACCTCTTTCTTTGCCAGAACAAAGAAAGAGGTCCCAGCAGTTACCTAAGCATATTCTAATAATATGTTTTATGTAATTTAAAAAAGTATTGAAAAAAATTTTTTTTTGAGTTTTAATACTTGTACTCACATCCTCAAATGAGTAGTTGCGGAGTCATTAACCGCACAAAATTTGAAAGGAAAGAAAATGGCAAATATTAAATCTGCTAAAAAAAGAGTGTTAGTCGCTGAGAAAAACAGACTTAGAAACGTAGCATGGAAATCTTCTATCAAAACCGCAGTTAAGAAAGTTCTTGAACTTGCTAACGGAGAAGATAAAGATGCTTTAAATGCTGCTCTTTCAAAGGTTTACCAGCTTTGCGATAAAGCTGTTGTTAAAGGTATTCTACACAAAAATACCGCAGCAAGAAAAAAATCAAGACTTGCACTTGCAATCAAAAAACTTGCTAAATAACAGTTTAGCCAAGAAAATATGTGAGAAACGGAAAAGAAATAAATTCTTTTCCGTTTTGTTTTTGTATAAAACCAAAATTTAAAATTTTGGCAAAATTTTAAAGGAGCAAATAGATTGTAACGCAATAATATCAAGTATTAACAAAAAATAAAATAAATATTTTTTGCTAATTTTTTTTGATAATTTGAATAAAAATATACATTTTGAGCAAAAATTAGTGTTTTTCGCAGAAAAATACTCCAAAATAATGATATTTTTCAAAATTTATGTTATAAAATAATAAAAAAGTTTAGAAATGTTAAGGTATGAAACACTTAATATCAAAGGGTTTTAGATAAAATAATAAATTGCTTATTGATTTATTTTTTGGAAGGTGTAAGATTAAATTATAAAAAAAGGAGGCACACAATCATGTTTACTACAACTAAGAAAGAAGCAAAAGAAATGCAACAACAAATTATTGAATCAGCAGGTAAAATTTACAATTACTTATCAAGCAAAGGTGAAGTTACAATCAATAAATTAAGAAAAGATATGGATTTGGATGACAATTTCACTTACATGGGCTTAGGCTGGCTATCAAGAGAAGACAAAATTACTTATACTCAAAAACCAAAATCAGTTACAGTTCAGTTAAGCTAATTTGATTTAAAGTTTAAAAATACCCCGCATAATTTGCGGGGTATTTTTATTTTTTGTACTTATAATATTTTAAAATCCCGACATGAGTAAGAGCTGACAAAACAGAAAGACAAGCTAATAATTTATGAGATTTAATTTTATGTCGTGAAGCCTGAACTATAGATGCCGTACCTAATGCCAATGCACTATAACCTGTTACTTTAACATAGTTTATTCTGTTAAAATTCTTAGATTGCGCATTATTTATTGCTTGAACAGGCATAAAAACTCCTTTTTCTTTAGAAATATATTAGCAAAAAAAATTATTTTAAGTTTTAATTATTTAGATAAATTTACAAAAGGGTAAAATATGCTAAAAATATTTAAAGTTAAGCCTGACAATTACAAAAAAATAGACCAATATCTTTCACGTTCTGCGCAACCGAGCATAAAAGAGTTCAAATGGCTTAAAAAACAAGGTGTCACAGACATCATAAATTTAAGGACGATGGAAGTCCCTGATATTAATTTTGATGAAGCAGAAGTCGTAAAAGAACTTGGAATGACATATCACAATATTCCATCCGTATCAATGTATCCCAGAAAAGAAAATGTCGGAAAATTTTTAGATATTGTTGAGGGGGTAAAACAAAATGACGGAAAGGTGCATGTGCATTGCAAACAAGGAGCAGACCGCACAGGAATGTTTTCTTATATTTACGAAAGACTAAATAATATAGGAACAATTAAAGACAATTTACAGGAACTTATTGACCATCATTGGCATAAAGACAAATATCCTTATCTGAACGAGTGGGCTGAAACTTTTGTCGGAATGTTTAAGAAAAAATAACAACTATCTTACTTTATTTTCGTTTCCTGCAATAAGTCTTTTTATATTTTCTCTGTGGAGATAAATTACATAAACCGCTGCAACCAAAGCATAAACTATATAAGCAGGCGGAGAATTTAAAAGCCACATTATAACGGGCGCAAGCGCAAGTGCAATAATTGAGCCCAAAGATACATACTTGGAAATCCAGGTTATAATTGCCCATATTACAGCAATAAATAATCCTGCTTGCCAGTTCAGAGCCAGCAATGTCCCAACACCCGATGCAACCGATTTGCCACCTGTAAAGCCTAAAAATACAGATTTACTGTGACCGATTATCGCAAAAAGTGATGCCAAGACAGGTAATAATCCTATATCAGAAAAAGATTTTGCAAAGAAATATGCCAAAACTACCGGCAATGCGCCTTTAAATGCATCAAGCAACAGAACAATAAAGAACCATTTTTTACCCATTACACGTTTAACATTCGTTGCTCCCGTTGATCCTGAGCCGATAGTTCTGATATCCTGACCAGTAAAGAGTTTGACAACAATATATCCTGTCGGAATTGAGCCGATAACATAAGCTCCCAACACAACGAAAATTATTTCCAAAATCATTTTTAAATCCATTTTTCTCTCCCTAATTATTTTTTGTTTATTTTACCCCAAAATCATCTTAAATGCCAGATTTTCACAAATCGTTGTACCATTCATCGGAGGTGTAAGTGTAGTCTGGCGCTTTGCTGTTTCGACCGATTTCAAATCTTTTAATAAGCGTTGAAATAGTGATTTATTGTTAAAAACCGATTGCATAAGCGAGCACATATAATTTTCCATCTGTTCAAATACTTCCACCGCACCATTCTCATTAACAAGATTTATCAAAGCATTTTCAAAATCTAAAACATTATTGCGATCAATATTCCAGTAGTTATTTAATAATTCCCCCACAAGTTCAAAATTTTGCACAATTTCATTTTTTGACGATACAAAAAATGACTGCGCCCTTGATACAACTGTTGAAATCACATCGCTTTTATCATTGGTCAAAAATATAAATGTTGTATTTTGCGGAGGTTCTTCAAATGTTTTTAAGAGAGCATTTGAGGTAACCTCAGGAAAATTAATTTTGTTTAAAGGCAACAGGTTGCCATCCTCATCCCTGTCGCAGAAAATATAAACCCTGTGGTAATCACTTGTAACAGTAAGCTCGGATATGATTCCCTTTGCTTGTGCAACATTAATATTTTTCTTGCCGCCAGTTACTCCATCATCGTCATCAGAACCTTCTGAGGCCTCTTTATAGTCTAACCTTGTATATATTTTTACGGAAGGATGAGTTTGTTCTCTAATCCATCTGCAATTAATGCAATCACAATCAATCTCTCCTGATTCTTTGCAGTTCAAAAGCCTTGCTATTTCAAGGGCAAGAGCGCATTGAGATTTTATATCAGCTCCCCATAATAAAATACAGTGGCTGATATTCTTATTTTCATCTCCTATTCCTGATTTAAAATAATCTACAAGCTGCGGGAGTTTTTTATTTATACTGCTATCGTAATATTGCATACTCAATCTCCCTTTCAGGTGCAAGATTAGATTGACCTGTTTTAATTTTATATTCCGCTTCTGTCAAATTTTCTTTCAAAGCTACAAGGCTTTTTAAGGATACCTGTTTTAATTTTTGAAGTTCAAGCTTAACCCTGTACGGATGAATATTTAAGATTTTTGCCAGTTCATCCTGAGAATATTTACCACCGTTAGCTTTTATAAATATTTTATCCTTTAAACTTGAATGTAAGGTAGATAGAATTGATAAAGGATAACGAGTCGAAATAAGTTTATTATACTGCTCTAATGCCTTTTCTTTTACACCCGTTACAACACTTTCAATAAACGCAAAAAAATCCTCATTACTGATGCAGATTTCTTTTACCATTTCTTTCGTTGCGGGCTTATCCTTGGCAAAAACTTTAAGTTTTTCAAGCTCACTATCAAGCATTCTTAAATTTGAACCAACTTGTAAAAGTAACAAACTCACAGCATCGGAATTTATTTTTAAATCGTGTTTTTTAGCCTGATTTTTAATCCATGTTTCAAGTTCTGCCGTTTTATATGCAGGAATTTGATTAAATTCCTGCGCATTATATTTTGAAAAAAGTTTGAACAATTTTTTGCGCTTATCAATCAAATTTTTTTTCTTTGAATCAGGGACTACATATGCTTTGAATACAATATCAACATTTTCATTTACACAATCAAGTGCCTTTTCAATTTGCCTGATTTGCCCATCTTCAAATCCCCCCTCGTTGTCAGAATCTTTTTTCTTCGATTTAAAATAACTGACACAGTCAATAACAATAAGCATTTTACCAAACATCATAGGTTGAGTTGTAATTGCGACCATTAAATCCGGAAATTTTGGATTATCAAACTCTTTATAACTCATTTCAAAAAAGTTTTTATCAAGTTTTGATTTTAATTTCTTGATTTCATTTGAAATATTAAATTCTTCATCCCCATAATAAAAATAAATCATAAATAAATATTAACATAAAAAGGGGATTTCATTAAAGATTATTAAGAAATTTGCCGTAATTTATAATATGCCCGGAGAAAACATATTTATACAAAATACAAACGGAGCATCAGTAAAAGGTAGTATCTTAAGAAACTCGCAAGTTGAACGTTCCAAAATTGCATGCAACAAGGAACTTAACATCCTGTTTGATTATTACAACAAATATGATGCATCTCTAAGCAAAAATATTCTTGACAGTCGCGGACTGGCAAGAGCTTTTCGTGACATTGCATCTGCTTCCGGCAATGATAATACACTGGTAAAGGACGAAATAACAAAATTTTTAAAAGAAAAAAATCTTCTGGGAAAAGTAAGCGAAGATACTGTTATAGAATTTTTCGCAAAAGTTGGTGACTATTCAACTGTCAATGCGCTCTATAATTCAATAAGCGGAGTAGGAATGAAATCCGTAACAAAAGATTACCTCAAAGGTATCGACAGTAAAAATATATTTAATATACTTGATTTGTATAAAAAAGAAAATAATGTAAGCATCATTCAGCATATTGCAAATGAATCCGCAACACTTGGAACAACAAGAAAATCATATCTTAATATAATTCGTGATAAAATTGCCCAAACAATGGACGGGAAAGATGCCTCAGAATTTGTTGAAGATTTTAACAAAATAACAGAAAAAATGAATATGACTATCTTTAGCGAATCAAATGCATCAGAACTTGAAGAACTTATTGATCTGCAACAAATAAAAATTAAAACAACTGAAGAAAAGAAAAAAGAACCCAAATACCCAAGACCGGAGAAGAAAGATCCGGCAACACTTGAGAGACTAAACCGCTCGCTTATAGCACAAATGATGGATAACGGAGATTTATGCAGGACTGATACTGACAAAAAGATAATTATTGACAGAATAATGAAATATGCCAAACTTAATAATCCTGAAAAAATGATAGCAAGATTTTTAAAATCTGAAAATCCGAAAGTCAGACAAGCCGCACAAAACCTTAAAAACTCTACATTCCTTGATTATTTCCCGATATTTGTTGCTTCAATTATAGCTCAGGAATCTCAGTTTCGGGAAACTGATAATAATCCTAAAACAGGAGTATTTACGGCAAACGGCAAAGGTGTTATGCAAATTACAAGAAGCCTCGCTCAGGACATTTATGACAGACCGCAAACTTTTGATGAAAACTTCTTAAAAAGACTTGAAAAAATATATAACTGCAAAGACAGTACAACCCTTTACAATGCATTAAAAAACGAGAAGAATGTAAAAATTAATCTGCACTATGATGTCGGGACAGCAGGTCTGAGCAACAAGTTATATACACTATTTTTTCAGATTGCTGACGGAACATTTGATAAAATGAAAGTTGATATGACAAATCCTGCAACAATATTAGAATTTGTTGCGATGAATTATAACGGGAATTTAAGTGGCAAAAAAGACGAAAAACACGAAGATTCCATTTCACAAGTTCGCTATGTTTACGGGCGTGATGTAATAGAAAGATTCAGAAGATATACTCCGGCAGATGTCAAAATAAGAAAATACTTTGATCACAACCCTAAAACAAAAAAATTTAATACAGTACAATATTAATTGTAAAATTTTTGCAATATATACGCAAATTATAATTTTATTATGCTTTTATAACTTTCATAATCAATTACGAAAGGAAAATGCTATGGATGGAGTAAAATTAGGTTTTAAATTCGTAGATTTGGCAAAATCATGGGGCAGAGGAATCGGCAGTGTACGTTTAAAAGACGGTTCCAGTGTAAAAATATTAGCAGACCCTGATGACAAAGCGATTGACTTTTTTAGAATTAAGAACGGAAAACTTTTGGAAGGAGTATTTTATCGGGGGAATGATAATGTGCCCAGAGCGGCAAATACAATGGCATATATAGAAGAAAAATTAGCATTGAATAAGGAAGAAGCCGAAAAAGCGTGGGATGCATGCTTTGATGTAGTTGTTTAATTCAATATAAATAAAAAAAATCCACTCTGAAAAGAGTGGATTTTTTTATTGAATTTAAAATTAATCCTGAGCGTGTCCTGCAGTACCTAAAACGTCACGCATTTTATGCATAACCATCTCTTTAACAGCTGTTCTGCCAGGTCCCATATATTCTCTCGGGTCAAATTTTTCAGGATGTTCAATAAAGAACTCTCTGATTGTTGAAGTCATTGCAAGTCTCAAATCTGTATCAATATTGATTTTTGCAACACCGTGTTTTGATGCATAGTTAAGCATTTCTTCAGGAACACCCTGAGCATCAGGCAAATTCCCGCCAAATTTGTTGCATTTTTCAACAAATTCTTTAGGAACTGATGAAGAACCGTGTAAAACGATTGGATAATCACCAAAACCTGCTTCTTTCAAAGCGTCTTTGATTTCTTTCAATCTTTCAAAATCTAATTTTGCTTCACCCTTGAATTTGTAAGCCCCGTGTGAAGTACCAATAGCGATAGCGAGTGAATCACAACCTGTTTGTTTTACAAATTCAACTGCTTCTTTAACATTTGTATATTTAGCATCTTTATCAGATACTTTAACATCATCTTCAACACCTGCAAGTTTACCGAGTTCTGCTTCAACTGAAACTCCTCTTTCGTGAGCATAATCAACAACCTGTTTAGTTACTCTGACATTTTCTTCAAATGGGAATCTTGATCCGTCAATCATAACAGATGAAAAACCGCCATCAATACATGCTTTGCAGATTTCGAAATCAGCACCATGATCTAAGTGCAAAGCGATAGGAACTGTTGTTGTAGCAAGTGCTGCTTCAACCAATTTAATAAGATAAGTTTGGTTTGCATATTTTCTTGCACCTGCAGATACCTGCAAAATGATAGGTGATTGAGTTTCTTCTGCTGCTTCTGCAATACCCTGTAAAATTTCCATGTTGTTTACATTGTAAGCACCGATAGCATAACCGCCTGCGAGTGCTTTTTTGAACATTTCATTTGTTCCGACTAACTTTCTTTCAGCCATTTTGAACTTTCTCCTTCTTTTTTCTTTATTCCCCTCACCCTCCGGGAGAGGGGGTTGGGGTGAGGATAATCCTCACTTTCACTCTATTAACAAATCCAATCTATTACAAACAAAACATTTATTCAAGATTTTTTTAAATTTGCGCAAAAAAAATTATTACGTGTTTTATAAATCAAAAAAGGAGTTTATATGCAAGTTTCTAACATTCAAAACAACAATTTATACTGTTCAAACAGGGTTTCATTTAAGGCCGTTTCAAATTTTGACAGAATTTTGCCCCCAAATAAAGGAGCTATTTCAAAAAAATCCGTAAAATTAATTAACGAATTAAATTCATGTATTGCTCAGGAATGGGCAGATATAAGAAAAGGTCATAAAATATGTGAAAAACCATTGTTTCAGATTAAAGACGGGAAAAAATATGTTACATTTGAACCGGTTTACAACCAAAAATTTCCTGCTTTACTAATCGACATAAATGAAGGAAAAACATCACAGAAAATTTTTATGGACAGAGATAATCCAAACAATTTCAGATATGAAAAAGTTGTACAAACAGACCACGGAAGCGCAACATTAAAAAGTTACAATTCAATCAACGGCGCTAACAAAGAAATTGATACATTTGTAAATAATGTTATAGAAAACAATCTTGGGGAAATCCTGTCACATAAAATGTGGGACAGAATTTTAAACCGCATTGAAGAAGGAATCGATTAAATATCTTTTTCAAAAATCTTTATAGCTCTGTCAAGTATTCCTAAGCAATACGAAATTGTGATACCGTAATTTGTAATCGGAACACCGGCTTTGTTTGCAAGTAATATTCTTGATAAAACTTCTTTGCGGTTTGTCATACACGCACCGCAGTGAATAATCAGTTTATAACTTGTTATGTCAGGGAAATCATGCCCTGAAAAGTGGTCTATAATCAAATTTTTGCCTGTCTTCTTTTTCAAAAGATTAGGAATTTTTACCTTACCAATATCATCTTCTATAGCGTGATGAGTGCAACTTTCAAGAATCAAAACTTTGTCCTCGTCCTGCAAGGCATCTATTGCTTTTGCACCATGAACAAAAGTGTTCAAATCCCCCTTTAATCTCGCAAAAAGAATAGAAAACGAAGTTAGGTTGACACTTTCAGGAACAAGTTCATTAACCTTACTAAAAGCCTGTGAATCAGTTATAACAAGAGAAGGCAGAATTTTTAAATTTTCAATAGCCTGCTTTAATTCAGTATCTCTGACTGCCAAAGTTATGCATCCGCTATCAAGTAAATCTCTTAAAGTCTGAACCTGCGGCAGGATAATTCTGCCTTTGGGTGCTTCTTTATCTATTGGGATTACAAGTACGACGACAGAACCGGTCGGAACAATATCTCCGACTATTTTAGGAGTATTAACAAATTCATCCGGCAAAAGCTTAATCAGTTCGGACTTAAATTTAAATACGATTTCTTCATCATTTTTGGTTGAAGTTATTAAAATATTAGAGGTAAAGGTCTTAATTTCAGACAATTTTTCAATTGATATTTTTTCAATATCTGATTTGTTTATAACGACAAGAAAAGGGATGTTTAATTCATTAAATTTGCCTATAAGCGATTTATCATACTCATCAAGACCGATACTATCACAAACCAAAATGGCAACATCCGTTCTGTTTAAAACTTTTAAAGTTTTCTGTGTTCTTTGAAAACCAAGTTCAGTATTATCATCTATCCCTGCGCAGTCAAGAAAATTGACAGCTCCGACAGGCAAAAGTTCCATTGATTTTTCCACAACATCAGTTGTTGTACCCGCTATGTCGGAAACAATTGAAACATCCTGCCCTGTTATTCTGTTTAACAGGGACGATTTTCCGACATTAGTTTTTCCAAAAATACCAATATGAAGTCTGTTTGATTTTAATTCTTTCATAAATAAATTTTTACATAAAAAAACCGACTTTTACAAGTCGGTTTTTTTATGAGATTAACCTCTGATTTTTAACTTTTTAATCAAATCTCTGTATTCGTCAAGATTTTTCGATTTCACATAAGAAAGAAGTTTCTTTCTTTTACCTACCATCATCAAAAGACCTCTTTTTGTAGCGAAATCTTTTTTATTTGATTTTAGGTGTTCGGTAAGCTGAGCAATTTTTGCTGTCATCATAGCAATTTGTACTGCGCTATTACCTGTGTCTTTTTCATTTTTACCAAATTTCTTGGCAAATTCCTGTTTGTTTTCTAAGTTAATTGACATATTGTTTTCCTTTTCTTGTTGAGTGATTATTGGCGTAAGCACTCTACAAAAAGGATAATAATACGCTGAAATTTAAAAATCAAGAGATTTGTCAAATATTTTAAAATAAAATAACAATATATAAATTATGTCACTTTGTCTATTAGTTCCTGCATAAAAGTAAATTGCCCTGCGAAGCAAAATTGATATCCGGATAATTTATTTATGTAATAACAAATTATTTTTTATATAATTATTTTATGGAAAAAGATGCAAAGAATTTAATAAAATATTTCAGAAGTATTGGTTTAGAAGTGCATACATCAACAAAAGCCCGAGGGAATCAGGGTTTTTATATGAAAAAACGGATTGACATATCTAAAAATATCTCTCAGGAACGTCTGATACCGACACTTTTGCATGAATTTTCGCATTATGTTCACGCTCAAATTGAGCCTTTTATGGAGAAAAACGGCGGGACTTTAGAAGTTATTTTTGACGATAACTGCCCAAATTTTTACCAAAATGAGCTTCTTGAAGTTACAAAGTTTATTGACAAAAATTCTAAATGCGAAAAACTTTTGTATCACAAAGATTTGATAAAAGAAAAAATTGCAGAATATGAAAAGGTCATAAAAGAGGGATACCCAGATTTCCAGCGTTCTAAAAAGTTTACGGAATTTGACAGATATATAAGAAAATCAAATGCAAAATATTTGCTCAAATACGACAGAATAAAATTGATTACCGGCGGATTTCAAAAGAAAATTGAAGTTTATACTATTGATAATATGGAAAAGGATTTTCCTGAAATGCCAAAAGAATTTTGTGCTTATATAAGACTCAAATCATTACAGAAAAAGCAATCGAAAATCAGCGCCAAAATTAACAAAATGAATAAATATTATTCGAAACCGACAGAACTTTTTGCAAGATTTGTTGAAGGACTATATATAAATAAGGAGCAAGTAAAATTACTTGCCCCAAATTGTACTAAACGTTTTTATGAACTTTTAAATGCAGGATATTATAAAGAATTATCCAACGTTTTTTATTCATTTATATCAAGTAATGAATAGAAAAGTTTTTGCGCAATATTTCTGTCAGCTTTTCTTTTTGCAGATTCAGTATCAAGCCTGTGAAGCTCTGTACCGACTTTATTAAACAAATAATCAATTGTAGCTTCTTTTCTTAATTCATCATTCAAAAATTCTGCCCTTATTTTTTGCAATTCTCCAAAATCAAGGAATTTGCCGCCGCATATATAACAGTCATCAACTTTTACCCCTCCTTCTGCGGTAGTTGTATTTTTTACCATTTTCCCTCCGCAGGCAGGGCATATTCTTTCTGCACTATCATCCACCGGTTCAAATGTTTTGCCTTTAAGGTGTTCTTCTATCACCGATATATCTTCATTTTCTTCATTAAATTTGTCAAATTCCCTGTTATCAAAAAATATTCCACCACATCCGTTTATACAAATATCAAGATTTATACCTTCTGATTTTATAAACACTTTTTCCATCAGTTCGCCACAGGCAGGGCATTTTATTGTTTCGAGCGTATCCATAGTTTCTCCTTTTTCTTTTATTGTAAAATTTTCGGCTAATTTTACATCATATAAAAAGTTGAACATCTCTTATAATTATGTAAAATATTATTATGAGGTTGAGAGGTTTAATTTTATTTTTACTTACTATGCTTATCGGGGATGCCGGTATTTGTGCTCAAATTGTTTATCCTAAGAGCCAAAATGTAACAATCAAATCCGATAAAACTTTTTTTGTCGGAAACGAAACTACAGATAAAATTCTGAAAATAAATAATCAAATTGTTACCCTCCATCCATCAGGAGGGTTTAAACAAGCCGTAAGACTCAATTACGGACTAAATACTTTTATTATTGATAACGGTATTGAGCAAAAAACATATAAAATTACTCGCCCGAAATTATCAGGCAGTACAGGCTTTTCTGTAATAAAGCCCATTTTATATGAACAACCGATTGTCGTATCAATAAAAAAAGATAATACTCCTTTACGTTCAACTCCTGTTGATGCAGGGTTAAACAGACTTCAGCATTTGCCTCAGGGAATGGAATTTGTTGCTTTGGGCGAAGAACGAGGGTTTTATAAAGTAAAATTGGGACGTGACGGTTTTGGCTTTATTGCAAAGGATTCGGCTGAAAAAATCAATAAAGAAATTGAGTATGCAAATATACAATACGGAACTCATCAGCACCGTAAAAACGAGAAATTTCTTGAGTTATCTCTTGATAAAAAAGTCCCGTATTCTGTTACAGATTTGAATACCGGACTTGATATTGCGGTTTATAATGTCGACAATTACATATTTGAAAAATATGACGACCATATTGATGGTAAACCTTTCGGTTATTCAAGTTATTACAATGCCGATGGGGCTTTAATCGTTTCTATGAAAGAGTTTCCAAAAGTTGATTTCAAAAATCCGCTCAAAAACATAAGAATAACTATTGATGCCGGGCACGGAGGAAGTGAAGCGGGTGCAATAGGTTGTCTTGGGACAAAAGAAAAAGATGTGAATTTACAAATAGCACAAAATTTAAAAAATAAGCTTGAAAGACTTGGGGCAAAAGTTCTTATGACAAGAGAGGATGATTCTTTTGTCGGATTGTATGACAGAGTAGAGAAATCGAATTATTTTGATGCAGATATATTTTTAAGTATTCACAACAATTCTTTGCCTGATTCATTGGCCGACAGGGATGCAACAGGTACGGAAACGTATTATTTTTATCCCCAGTCAAAAGAACTTGCTAAAATTTTGGCAAAAACAATTTCTGACAAAACAGGATTCAAAAACGGAGGACAAAAAGGGCAAAGTTTTGCAGTTATTCGTAATACCCAAAGTATTGCGGTATTAATAGAAGTCGGATACATGATTAATCCTGACGATAATTATAAACTTATTAATCCTGAATTTCAGGACAAGGTGACAGACGGTATCATTGACGGATTAGAAAGGTATTTAAGACAAGATGACATATAACGGAGAAAAATTAGGTGCATTTATTATTCCGACAGGCGTTGGGGCAAGTATTGGCGGTTATGCAGGAGATGCGAGCGCTATTGCGAGGAAGTTTGCAAAAAAATCAAGACTTATTGTAAACCCAAATGTAGTTAATGCGGGAGGATTTTCCGGAATTACAGATAATATGCTTTATGTTGAGGGGTATAGTTTAGACAGCTTTTTTAGGGGCGAAATAAATCTTATACCTTCAAATGATAATAAAATTGGTATAGTTTACGATAGAGCAATACCCAATGATGTTTTAAACATTCACATAAACACTCAGAGTGCGGTAAGAACCGTATATGGAGTTAATCTTTGTGAATATACTGAAACTGAAGAAGAAATCGGAGTGGAATTTTTTATTACGGATGACGGGATTTCGGTCGGAAACATAAAAAATATTTCAACGCTTGAACAAGCTTGCCAAAAACTTATTGATAAAGGATGTGATGCCGTTGCTATAGTTTGCATGTTCGATGAACCGGAAAACGATAACAAAAATTATTCAAGCGGAATCGGTGTTGACCCCGTTGGCGGTGTTGAAGCAATAATTTCACATGATATTTCAAAGAAATTCAGAGTTCCTTGCGCTCATTCTCCTGCCTTTGCGGATTACCGGATTTATCCCGATTTGGTTAATCCTAAATCCGCATCTGAATACATTACTCCGACATTTTTGCCATGCATTTTACTCGGGCTTTCAAATGCTCCAAAATTGTCAACAGATTTAAATGAAGGTATAAATATAAAGGATTTGGATTATCTTGTAATGCCGTATAACTGCCTTGGCTCAACCCCTGTTTTTGAAGCTATAAAGCGAAAAATTAAAGTTTATGCAGTCAGAGAAAATATAACAGAGCTTGATGTTACAAAAGAAAAATTGTTCCCGGACAGCGATATAATTGAAGTCAATACTTATGATGAATTGCTGGAAATTATATAATATACTTCTGCAAAATTAGTTTTTTAAGGGCTTTACCATAAATGTGTTGCGGCTCGACCTGAAGTAATTTTTCAAGATATTCCAGTGTTTTATGATAATCACCTGATTTTTTATACGCTGCCGCCATAGCATATAGTGCATCCTCAAAACGAGGATCAAGTTCGATTGCTTTTTCCAAATCTTTTATGGCATTTTCAATTTTTGGATTATCAATATCTTTTCTTGTAAGAATTATTTTTGCCCTGTTATAATAAGCATCCGTCATATTCTTATCGATACTCAGCGCTTTTGTATAATCCATCATTGCTTCGTCATATTCTTCAAGTGAATGATAGCAGGCACCTCTGTAAAAATATGAAACTGCAAAATCATTTTTCATTTCAATAGATTTTGAAATATGCTCAATTGCACTTTCAAATTTCCCGCGTCGGAAATCCGCAATTCCGTTATCCAAGTAAAACTTATAATCTATCATAGAAAATATTATATTATTAAATGTTATTTTTGTCACCACTTGGAATGGTTAAGCACGGATTGCGATTTTAAAAACCGTTTCGGATTTATTTGATTTTACAAGTTCCAAATCCGCATTCTGACTGTTCAAATACTGTTTGCAAATATTAAGTCCAAAACCGCATCCTGTTTGTTTTGAGGTGTACCCGCAATCAAATATTTTTTCTTGCTTTTCTGCGGGTATCGGCTTTCCGTTATTGGAAATTTTTAAAATTGCAAAACCATCTTTTACTTCACCCAAAACTGATATTTTTCCTCTAATATCGATTGCTTCTATCCCGTTTTTAATTATATTAACTATGCAGGATATTAAGCGGTTTTCGTCAATTTTTATATTAATTGAATTTTTTATAAATACTTCAAATTCAATATTTTTATCTTCGACATATGCTTTTGAAAGTTCTACTGATTTTATTACACAAGATTTAAAATCTACAATGCTTTTATTGTTAGGGTTTATCGATTTTAAATCCGTAACATTCATAGCAATAATCTGAAGAGATTTTTTTATACAGTCAAGGGCATCAACAACAGATTGATTTGTGTACCCGTCATTTTCAAGATGTTTTTTTATAATTTGCGAATACATATCACAAACTGAAATGTGATTCCTTATTTCGTGAGAAACAAATCTAATCTGCTGATTTAATTCTGATTCTTTTGAATTTTGTGTACTTTGCATTTTACTCCTTATCTAAAATAAAGGGTTCTGCAAATTCTACAGAACCCTTTTATAAATTTGTCTGTTATACACTATGCAGCTGCCATTTGTGTTTGTTCTGCATTAGAAGAAGGCTTAAAACCATGTGTTAATGCGTATAAAACAGCATTTGTTCTGTCATTAACCTGTAATTTTTGAAAAATATTATTTACATGAGTCTTAACAGTAGTTTCAGAGATAATTAATTTTTGCGCAATACTCTTGTAGTTAATTCCCTGTGTTAATAAATCCAAAACTTCATTTTCTCTGCCGGTCAAAGTTGTGAGTAAATTTTCCCCGACAGACACTTTTTCTTCTTCTTTTGCGCTGTTTTGAAAATACTCAAAGAATCTTGTTGTAAGAACTGACGGAAGATAAATTTTGCCGTCGGCAACAGTTTCAATAGCGTCAATGAGTTTTGAAGACGCCATAGTTTTCAACACATATCCTCTTGCCCCAAGTTTCATTGCGCGGTAAATTAAATCGGAATCATCATAACCGCTCAAAATGACAACATTTGTTGAAATGCCCAATTTATTTATTGATTGTATAGTTTGCAAGCCATCTTTTTCAGGCATATTAACATCCATTAAAACAATATCAGGACGGTATTTTTTAATTAAGCTCAAACCCAAGTTAGCATTTCTTGTAGCACCGACAACATTGTAGCTTGTTTCAAGACTGATTAATTCTTTGATACCTCTCAAATGATTTGCGTTGTCATCAATTAATAACACTCTTAATTTTTTAGTAAAATCTCTCATCTTATTCCCCCATTTGTTAATTGCTTTCTACACTATATATACTACTCTTTTTGGATGGGGTTTTAATCCATGGAATGATTGATAAATTATACTGATAAGATTGAAACAATTATCTAAATCAACAGATTTAGATAAAGCCTCAACCATGCTCTACACCATGTTTTCGCCGCATGGTTGAGCAAATATGTAAATTACATTATTAATATGATTATTGAATCTTAATAAATATTTACTGCAAATATACGGTTTTCTTGTAATTTTAAATTGAGCATATTAGTATTTATATACAATAATAAGGGATTTATACACCGATGATAGAATTAGACGTTAAGAGTGCAGACAGTACCGTTATCGGAGAAGAAAACGGATTGAATTTAGCAGAAGAATTTGAAAATTACAAAGAAAAAATAGCGCAGATAATAACAGATTTATATGCTAAAAAAGATATTCAAGGCGAGGGATTACAATGGATGAATCTTGGCTATAGTCAGGAGACTTCCTGGTATGTAAAAGAGTATGCATCACTTGTAGAAAACAGATTTGATAATATTCTTGTTCTTGGTATCGGAGGAAGTGCACTCGGAGGACTTGCCGTTACACACGCGCTCCTGAAACCATACTGGAATTTGTTGTCCAAAGAGGAACGAAACGGATTCCCGAGGATTTTCTTTCTTGATAACATTGACCCTGACCAAATGAACAGTCTTTTAGATATTCTTGATTTGAGCAAAACACTTGTGAATGTTATTACAAAATCAGGCGATACTGCTGAAACAATGGCACAGTATATGGTGCTTAAAGACAAACTTGAACAGCAACTGGGAGACGATTATAGAAAAAATATCATTGTAACAACTGATCGTAAAACGGGAATTTTAAGACAAATATCAGAGCAGGAGGGCTACAAGGCTTTTGTAGTTCCAGATGATGTCGGCGGAAGATTTTCCGTTTTCACGGCAGTCGGACTTTTGCCTTTTGTCCTGACCGGTATTGATATTGACCAAATTACTCTCGGGATAAGAGAAATGGATGCTACTCTTAAAAATACAAACATTTTTGAAAATATAGCAGCACAAAATGCACTAATTCATTACCTTATGGATACAAAACTCGGCAAAAATATTACGGTTATGATGCCTTATTCAGACAGGTTAAAATATATTGCAGACTGGTTTGTGCAATTGTGGGCGGAATCTTTAGGGAAAAGCCGTAGACTTGACGGCTCCAAAACCCCGACAGGATCTACTCCGGTTAAAGCTGTCGGAGCAACAGATCAGCACGCTCAAATGCAATTATTTAATGAAGGACCTAATAACAAAATTATCAATTTTATAAGAGTTGGAGAATTTGATACTCAACTTGAAATTCCTCAAATTTTCCAATATACGGGAATTGGATATTTAGGCGGGAAAACAATTAATGATTTAATTAATGCGGAAGCCGATTCAACCAAGGTATCATTAACGGATTATTCAAAACCTGTTGTGACAATTAAAATCCCGAAAATTGACGGCTATCATATAGGACAACTTCTTTATATGCTTGAAATTCAAACTGCTATTGCAGGAATGTTATATAATGTTAATGCTTTTAATCAACCGTCAGTTTCTCAGGCACGAAATTATACATATGCACTGATGGGCAGAATAGGATACGAAGAATCAGCAAATGCTTTGCGTGAAAAGATGCTGACTGTTTAGAAAGGACATAAAATGAAGGTATTGGTAGGATTATCAGGCGGAGTCGATTCATCTGTTGCAGCCCTTATTTTAAAACAGCAGGGATATGATGTAATAGGTGCAACAATGTCAATTTGGGGGAAACAGGGTTTGGCTGTCGCAGAAGGAAAGCATAATGCCTGCTACGGACCGGATGAAGTTGAAGATATTGAAGCTGCACAAAATCTTGCAAATCAACTCGGCATACCTTATCACGTTGTAGACTGCGTAACAAAATATGAAGATATTGTTATAAAAAATTTCAAAAAAGAATACTTAGACGGTCATACCCCCAATCCTTGTGTTTGGTGTAATGCACTTATAAAATTCGGAGTTTTGCCTGAAATAGCAAGACTAAACGGAGTTGAATTTGATAAATTTGCTACCGGTCATTATGCCAAAGTAGAAGAAGACAACGGCAGATATATTTTAAAACGGGGAATTGCACCGCACAAAGACCAGTCATATTTCTTATACAGATTAAAACAGGAGCAATTAAAAAATATAATATTACCTTTAGGGAATTATACAAAAGAACAAATAAGACAAATTGCAAAAGAAAACGGACTTCAGGCTGCAGATAAGCCTGACAGTCAGGATTTTTACGGCGGGGATTATAATGAGCTTTTGGGAGTCGAAGATAAAATCGGCAATATCGTTGATTTGGACGGAAAAATCTTAGGTCAGCACAAAGGTATTTGGAATTATACAATAGGTCAGAGAAAAGGTATAGGAATCAGCGCTCCGGAGCCTTTGTATGTTCTTGAACTTCGTAAAGAAGCAAATGAAGTCGTCATAGGACCGGCTGATAAAACATTTAAAAAATCATTAATTGCTAATGATTTGAACTGGATAGCAATAGAAGAATTGACCGAGCCTATGAAATGCCAGGCAAAAATTCGTTCAACACAGCAACCGACACCTGTTGAAATCAGACCTCTTGAAAATAATCAAGTCGAAGTAATTTTTGACGATATGCAAAAATCAATTGCAATAGGTCAGTCTGCCGTATTTTATGATGATGACAGAGTTTTAGGTGGCGGCGTAATTAAATCTGTATATTAATTCAGGCGATTATATATTATTTACCACAAAATTTTGGCAAAACGGTAATCCCTAACGGGGAATCACCCACCCAAATTTCTAAATTTCACATTCTGTTCAATTTGAAATTTCTCCCTCCCTCACGAGGGAGGGTTGGGGTGGGTGCTGATTTTACCCGTTTAAATATGTTGCAAACAAAATCCATACAATATACGGAATCAACAGCATTGCGCTGAATTTTGACACCTTATAAAATTCTTTAACAGTCATTATTGCAAAAATATCGAGTAATATAATTATAAAAAATGCAAATCCGATGTTTTGGAGCAGGAAAAATATCGGACTCCAAATCAGATTAAAAAACAGTTGTATGCCAAAATACAAATAACCGCGCATTTTTGATTTCTCTGTTTTTTCAAAAACAAATAAGATTATACTTAAGACCATCATAGAATAAAGGACAACCCATACAGGCTGAAAAAGTCCTGATGGCGGATTTAATAGCGGCTTATTTAAAGTATCAAACCAATCTGAATTATACATAAACTTATGATAATATTTACAAAAAAAAATAAAAATTGCCTGAATTATTTATTTTTTATATTTTCAGGATGAGCCGAATTTGAAAGTATAATTTCATAATACTCGTTTTTATCAATATTAACGCCCATTGTTTTCGGGTCGCAATATTTTTTCTTTTTCTTATTCAATAGTTTTTTGTAATCCCCGCTCATAGTTGAAAATATATCACAAAAATAATATGTATTATATAATTATTGAATTTAACAAATCTTTAAACTATTCTTAACTGCTTGCAAATAAAAAATGTTTATTATACTATCAAATATGCAAGCGTGCGCTCGTACGGATTTTTATGTGGAAAAAGTCCTTTTAAGTACGGGTTAAGGAATTGTATAAGTAGCAAAATATAAGAAATATAAAGGAAAGCAAAAATGATTAACCCTGTTATTGACGAATTAGAAAAAGAATATTTGAAAGATTCTTTGCCGACTTTCAACGCAGGTGATACTGTAAAAGTATTTGTTAAAATTGTTGAAGGGAACAAAGAAAGAATCCAGGCATTTGAAGGTACTATTATTAAAATTCACGGTGCCGGCTTGAATAAGACTATTACAGTAAGAAAGGTATTCCAAGGTGTTGGTGTAGAACGTGTATTCTTAATCAACTCTCCGAGAATTGATAAAATTGAAATATTAAGACGCGGAGATGTTAAACGTTCTAAACTTTACTACTTGAGAGAACGTTCAGGTAAGGCTACTCGTATTAAGGAAAAAATTGAAAAAAGATAAGACACATATTCACTGGTATCCCGGGCATATAGCCAAAGCCGAAAGGAAACTCAAAGAGCAACTTTCGCTTGTGGATGCCGTAATAGAAGTGATTGATGCGAGAATACCATTATCAAGCAGATATGACAATATTACGGGACTTCTAAATCAGAAGCCCCGTTTTTTGCTTGTTAATAAATCCGATTTGGTTGATAAAAACGAGCTTGATAAATATATTGAAATTCTGAAAAAAGAAACGGGAACTTCTGTTATTCCGACAAGTGCAAAATATAATAAAGACCTTAATGTTATTGTAAAAGAGGCAATCAAGTTGTCTGAACTGAGAATACAGGTTATTATGGCAAAAGGTCTTTTACGCAGACCTGCAAGAATTATGGTCGTCGGACTTCCAAATGTCGGCAAATCAAGTATTATAAATAAATTGACTCGTTCGTCAAAAACAAAAACAGGTGCAAAGGCAGGGGTTACAAGACAACAGCAGTGGGTGAGAATTAACCCGCAACTTGAACTTTTAGATACCCCGGGGATTATTCCTATGAAACAGGAAGACCAGGAGCGTGCCGTAAAACTTGCATTCGTAAATTCTGTCGGAGATAATGCGTATTCAAACGATATCGTTGCAAGAGAACTGTTAAATGTTCTTAATGACAAGCAGACAAATATTTTTAAAGAATACTACGGAATTGAACAGAATAACGAATTGACGCTTGAAAATATTGCCATATGCCGTAAGTGGTTAATACGAAATCAGGAGCCTGACATTGAACGCACATCCGGGTATCTTTTAAAAGACTTTCGTGAAGGCAAAATCGGAAAGTTTATTCTTGACAATCTTAATTTATAATTTCCCCGTTTTCTATTTTATAAATCTGAACATCTTTCAAAAATTCTTCCTCAAAAAGAATAGTATCAACAGATGTGATAATTGTCTGAGTGCCATCAGATATAGATTTTAACAGATAATTTTGCCTTATATCATCCAGCTCGGCAAGCACGTCATCTAATAACAAAATCGGCTCATCCCCTGTTTTTTGGGTGATAATATCAAGTTCGGAGAGTTTGAGGGCAAGAACAACTGTTCTTTGCTGACCCTGAGATGCGAATTTTGTTCCGTCAAGTCCGTTGATTTTAAAATCAATATCATCTCTGTGAGGTCCGACACAAGCCTGACATCTGCGCATTTCTTCTGTTTTACGATCTTCAAGTGATGCTTTAAAAACAGTCTGAATGTCATTTATATCTTCAATTGCCGAATCATCTAAAAATGAACAGTTATATGCGACCGACAAATCTTCGTTTTCACTGATTGTTCTGTGTTTTGATTTTGCGATTTTTTCAATTTCTTTTAAATATTTTTTTCTTATAAATATAATATTACTTCCTGCAACTGAGAGTTGTTCGTTTAGAACATCGAGCAGAGCATCATCGTAATTACCTGATTTTGCACATTCTTTATAATAATTATTTTTTTGTATTCTTATTTTTTCGTATTTAGCCAAGCGGTCGTCATATGCAGGATAAATTTGGGATATCGCTCTGTCAAGCCAATCACGTCTGTCCTGAGGCGTCCCCCTCAAAAGCAAAAGGTCTGAACTTGAAAATAATACACATTTTAAAGTGTTTTTAAAGTCTTTAATTATTGATTTAACTCCGTTTAATTTTAATTCCCGTTTTTTATCATTTCCGTATTTACAATACACGCTGATATTTGTGTTATTTTTCAGTAATTCGCATTCTAAAGTAAACATTTCTGTATCAAATTTTATTAAATCCATATTATTTGATGTTCTTGGACTCTTTAAAAGAGACAGAAAATAAATACTTTCCAGAATATTTGTTTTCCCCTGGGCATTTTTCCCAATAATAAGAATTTTATTTTTATCCAAATTTAATTTTAAATCTTTGCAATTTCTGTAATTACAAAGCTCTAATCTCTTTAGTTTCATAGAGCCATTATACTTTAAATAAATGATTTTTGCCAAACAATAGACTTTATATGCTTAATAGTGTATAATGGTTTGGGTTGAGAAAGTTTATAGAGGATTTTTATATGTTGCCTGTAATAACCGAAGAAATCTCACAAAATGTATTTGAAGAAATTTTTGCAGATATGCCCCAATGGCGAAAAAAAATGATACATTATATTAAAGATGAAAATCCGGAAATTAACACTGCGATTATAGAAGCAGCAAACAAAACGGATTTAGATCCGAAAGCAATTGCTCTTGGAGCTTATATGTCTTATATTATGCTTGAAACGGCAGATAAAGAAAACGATGCGTTATTAAATTATACTGAATAATAGAGGATAAACAATGATTATAGAGGATTTATTAAAAGAATTAGTAGAAAACAGAGGTTCCGATTTGCATATTTCAAGTGCATTACCCCCTGTTATGCGTGTTGACGGTAAATTAGTAAGGATGAATTATCCTGCATTGACATCCGAGCAGGTAGAACAGTTGTTATTCCCAATGATGTCAAATGACCAGAGGCGACGTCTTGAGCAGGACTGGGAACTTGATTTTTCTTATGGTATTAAAGGAATGGGGCGTTTCCGTGTAAACTTTTATAAGGATAAAGGTTCCTATGCCGCAGCATTCAGAACAATTACTTCCGAAGCCCCGACACTTGAAAATATGAATATGCCTCCTATCGTTACGGAAGTTGCTCAAAAGCCAAGAGGTCTTGTACTTGTAACAGGTCCTACAGGTTCAGGTAAATCAACCACTCTTGCTGCAATGATTGACTATATTAATCGTACAAGAGCGGAACATATTTTGACAATTGAAGACCCTATCGAATTTGTGCATAAATCCAAAATGAGTGTTATTCACCAGCGAGAACTCGGCATGGATACTCGTTCATTTGCTAACGCTCTAAAATCAGCTCTCCGTGAAGACCCGGATATCATTCTGGTAGGCGAAATGCGTGACCATGAGACAATTGCATTGGCACTGACTGCTGCTGAAACAGGTCACTTGGTTTTCGGAACATTGCACACATCTTCTGCATCCCAGACAATTGACCGTATTATTGACGTATTCCCACAGGGACAGCAACAGCAAATCCGAGTTCAGCTTGCAAACTCGCTTGTTGCGGTTTTTGCACAAACTCTTTTGCCCAAGCAACTCCCTGACGGAACTTCCAAAGGGCGTGTAATGGCTCAGGAAATCATGATAGTTACTCCTGCTATTGCAAACTTAATCAGAGAATCTAAGGCTGCACAAATTTACTCAACAATTCAGACAAGTTCTGAAAGTGGCATGCAAACTTTAGAAGCAGCATTGGCAAATTTGGTTAATGAAGGTTTAGTCACTGTTGAAAATGCAATGGCAAAATCTTCAAAACCATCAGAGCTGCAAAGACTTATCAAAAAATAATATAAATGAAAGGAAAACATAGTTATGGCTTCATTAACAGATGCCTTCAATGATGCTATTGGCGAAAGTAATTCTGTAATAAAGTTTATTGTATATGCCATTCCCGTTTTTATTTGTGCAACATTATATTTAGCTAAAAATATATTTGCGTGTTATTTATTTGCTGTCCCGACTATTATATTGCTGGCAACTTTAATGAGTAACGGGATATATAATATCAGGGCAAATAAGCGTGAAATATTAACTTTTAACATTATTTCACTTATCCCTGTTTTTGTAAAACTCTTTATTGCAGTAGTCCCTATATTTTGTATTATGACACTGATTGGTTTTAGTATTATTTCTTTTGTAAAATTACCATTTGATATTCCGAATTTATCTTTAATTTTTAATTGTGTAATTGGTCTGATTATTTTTTCCTTAATATTCACTTCATATCTCGCATTTTCGAAAACTTTAAATGTTATTGATGCTTATAACTTAAAAGTAATCTCAGAATCATCTATTGACGTTTTAATAAATTTATTGTTTTTAATTCCTCAACTTGCAATTGCAAACGGAATTATGATTGGAGCTGTCTGGTATTTGTTTTTTGTATTCCATTTGCCTTTGACAAATCCTTTATTTGTATTTTATTGTTCGTGCATAACTGTTTTAAATGTTTCAGTACTCTCAAGCTATTTTGCACAGGCATCCTATGAACTGATAAAGGGTAAAGACAGTGAATATCAGGACAATTATCATATGAAAGGGTCTGGAATTTATACCCATAACAAAAAATGATAGTTTAGTTTATATCTCTTAGTTTTTTTAGCTGGTCACGAATTTCTGCCGCACGTTCAAAATCAAGTATTTTGGCTGCTTTGTGCATATCTTTTTCAAGTTTTGAGATAAGTTTAGGCAAATCTTTTTTCTCAATACCGTGTTCAATCATTTCTTCCGCGACAACATCTTCAAGATTACGGTAACTTGCAATAAGTGATAACAAATTATTTTCAATAGGTTTCTTAATTGTTTGAGGAATAATTCCGTATTTTTTGTTGTATTCAATCTGAATTTGTCTTCTGCGTTCAGTTTCTTTAATAGCATTTTTCATAGAATCAGTAATTTTGTCGGCATACATAATTACTTCCCCGCAAGAGTTTCTTGCCGCACGTCCTATTGTTTGTATCAAACTTGTTTCAGAGCGAAGAAATCCCTCTTTATCAGCGTCCATAATTGCGACAAGTGAAACTTCCGGAATATCTAAACCTTCCCTCAGCAAGTTTACACCGATAAGCACATCAAATTCCCCCAGACGCAAATCTCTCAGTATTTCCACTCTTTCGATAGATTTCACTTCGCTGTGCAAATAGCGGACACGTATGCCTTCTTGTAAAAAGAAATCTGTCAAATCCTCTGCCATACGTTTTGTAAGTGTAGTTATAAGGATTCTTTCATCTTTATCTGCACGTTTTTTGATTTCCGCTTTTAAATCAGGGATTTGGCTGTCAATTGGGCGTACTGAAATCTTCGGATCTAAAAGACCTGTAGGTCTTATTATTTGTTCAACAATTTGGGAAGATGTCTGTCTCTCAAATTCTGCAGGAGTTGCAGAAATATAAATTTTTTGCCCTACTTTGTTGAAAAATTCTTCGTTTTTAAGCGGTCTGTTGTCTTTTGCACATGGCAGCCTAAAACCGTAATCGACAAGCACCTGTTTTCTTGATGCATCGCCATTACTCATTCCTTTTATTTGAGGTAAAGTTTCATGTGATTCATCAACTATAGTCAGAAATTTATCGGGGAAATAATCAAGAAGTGTTGCCGGCGCAGTACCCGGAGCTCTGCGCTCTAAAATTCTTGAATAATTTTCAATCCCTGTACAATATCCCATTTCTTTTATCATTTCAATATCGTATTTTACACGTTGCTCAAGCCTTTGGGCTTCAACAAGCTTGTTTTGGTCATTTAGTTCGACCAATCTGTCTGACAGCTCTTTTCTTATCATTTTTATTGTTTCTTCCTGATCATCATCATCTGTTATATAGTGGACTGCAGGATAAATAACAAGTTCATTCGGGCTGTCAATGATTTCGCCCGAAACCTGATCGATCTTAACTATTTTTTCAAGCTCATCCCCAAAGAAATACAATCTTGTTATAATTTTTTCATACGGAGGCATAATTTCTACAATATCGCCACGCACCCTAAAGGTTGAATATTTTAACTCTATATCATTTCTTTCATACCTGATTTCTACGAGATATTTTAATAGCGCATCTCTGTCTATATCATCACCCTTATGAAGCGTAATTGTCCCTTTAAAATAATTTTCAGGAACACCTAAACCGTAAATACAACTCACAGAAGCCACAACAATAACATCATCACGCTCATAAAGACTCCGAGTTGTGTTATGGCGTAATCGGTCAATTTCTTCGTTTATGCTTGAAGACTTTTCGATGTAAGTATCGGTTCTTGGAATATATGCTTCTGGCTGATAATAATCATAGTAACTTATGAAATATTCAACGGCATTATCGGGAAATAATTCTTTAAATTCATTATATAATTGTGCTGCAAGTGTTTTATTATGGGCAATAATAAGAGTTGGACGTTGGACTTTTTCAATTACATTTGCGATGGTAAAAGTTTTTCCTGACCCTGTAATGCCAAGCAGAGTTTGTGTGTCATCTCCTCGGTTAAGACCTTCAACAAGTTTTTCTATTGCCTGAGGCTGATCACCTGACGGCTTATATTTTGAAACCAACTTAAATAATTTATGCTCCATACCTTAAATTTTATTATAAAAATAATCGTAATTGTACATAAACTATATTATGAATATATGTAAAAAAGAAGTCGACATATTGCCGACTTCTTTTTTTATGCTTGTTCAAACTGATCTTTTCCGACACCGCAAAGTGGGCAAACCCAATCTTCCGGCAAATCTTCAAAAGCAACGTTCCCGTTTTCAGCCGGATCATATTCGTAACCACATACACTACATACCCATTTAGTCATAATAAAACTCCTTTCATTAACTACTGTCGGCACAGCAATACCGACCCATATTCTTTGTATTATCAGATTATAACATATCAAATATTTTAATCAATAACAAATGATATTAAGCCTGTGAGTCAAGTTTTGCTTCAACATCTTTTTTAACCTGATATGCCTTATTATCACCGAAATATCTGACCGCAAGCATGACAGCAGGTGCTAAAACACCCAATGCACCTATACATGAACCGATATTTTTGATAACAGATGCTCTTTTAAGTTTTCTTACTGATTTGAAGAAAGTATCAATATCTTCGCCTGATTTTTCATATTGATTAAGCAATTTCTCAATTTTAGAACCAATTCCTTTTAAATCATCTAAATCGATATATTTTCTTGTATCTACAATTGTCGGATGCTTTTTGAACATTGAAATATTAAGTCTTGGTATTATATCGGATTCTTTTGCCATTTTTACAATGAGATTTTCATTATTTTCAGGATTGACAGCAAATTTATACAAATAAGCATCCGAAATATTTTGATTTGCTTTAAAGGCATTAAGATGAGTTTTTAACGAACCGTCTTTGAACGCATTTTTAAAATCTTCATTTTCAATTACTCTTGCATCCAAATCTATAGATTTGTTGTGAGTTTTTTCGCAATGTTTTTCGAGAGCTTTGGCAATCATAGGTCCTGCAAGGTACATAAATGCCCAAAAACTCCCTTCTTTTATGGCATAACCCATAAAATCCTGAGGATTTCTTGAATGCGATAATCTTTCACCTGTAATAACTCCATCAACTATCATTAGATTCTTAACAGGATTAAACATAAAATCCTGCAATCCGCCGGTAAACGATACCTGCGCATTTTTCTTATCGCTGTGAACCGCAGAGAATTTTGAAGAAAACGGTATTTCTCTTGAACCAAAACTTTCTGCTACTTTCTTTTTATTATCAAAATAATCTTTTGTAATCTGATTTTCAGTGTATTTGTGTCTGAATTTTGTTAAACCGAAATAAGACAGTGCAGTCAAAGCGGTTGAGGCAATAAATTTTGCCATCGTTAATGTCTTAAATAAATGCTGTTTTTTAGATGCATTTACAATACTTTGCTTAATTTCTTCACTCGGTGCAAATTGTTTTGCAAGCGCAAGAATCTTTTTATCTTTAAAAAGTCTTACGTCAAAGTGCGGATCTAATTTGGCATGCTTAAAAATTGTTTTATCCAATAGATATTTATAAGTCGGAATGCCGCCAAGCCAGATAGCCTGAGTCCCAAACTCATCAATAAATCTGTCTTTACCTTCAACCTTGTCGCCCGCAATGTAAGAAGCTGTTGTAAGTCCGCAGCTGTTTGCGACATCTTTTATTCCTAACGGGATAAGTGAACTGTTATTACCTAATGTTGAATATATTGTACTTGCTGTTATCTTTGAAATCATTTCCTTGTCCTTTGCCCTAAAACCCTCGCACGAAAATCTGAAACTCATTCTTCGTTTTGATTTTCAACCCTCTCCCAAAGGGCGAGGGGAAAGTTTCTTAGGCCTCAATCATGTGTATTACAAACCCCACACTAAATTCATTAATTTGACTATCGGGGCATTAGCCTTTATGATTGAGTTTCGTCGTAATTTCTTATTTTCCATAATACTTTTCACCTTTTGATTAAGTTGCGTAAAAATAATAATTGCCTGAATTTATGATTATTTTTACTTTTTGTTACACTTTTTCCTCATATTCCCCTCTACCTTTGGGAGAGGGTAGAATTTCAACTTGAGCAGACAGCGAAAGTTAGAAATTAGGGTGAGGGTAAAAAAAGAGCCCTGAAAACTTCAAAGGCTCTTTTAAATTTATCTTCAACACGACATAACGTTTGTTTTAAATCTAAAACAAGCCTTTAAGGTTTTGGTTGCTACGTCGTAATTGTTTAGTCATTTTATGTAACCTCATTTACAAGTGTTATAGTAACACGAAATATTTTAAAATGCAATATTTTTTATCTATAAATAAATATTAAGATATGTTAACAAACATGAATAGAAAAAGGCAATTATTGAAACAAAAAAAACTTTATATACATGAGGAAAGATTAAAACGGGGAATTATCATGAGCGTACAGATTACGAGAAATATCAATATTAGCGGTTGCGGAATGCCAATGATGCCAATGGCGCCAATGATGCCGATGGGCGGGTGCTGTCCCGGTATGGGGATGTCAGTATTTTGCAGACCAATGATGGGTTGCGGAATGACTAATGCAATGGCCGCAGGTGCTTGTATCGGTGCAGCTCTTGCAACTCCGGGAGTTTTGGATGCGATAGGTTCAGGAATTCAATGGGGTTACAACAATCTTATAAAACCGGTTGTTAACTTCGCAGGAAAGGCTATTAAATGGGGTTATAACAACATAATCCAACCGGCTTGGAATAATTATATCAAACCGGCATTAGGTTGGGTATATAACAGTGTATTAAAACCGGCCTGGAACAATTACATTAAACCGACATTAGGGCTTATCGGACAGGGCTTGCAATGGATTTGGGATCACACATTAGGCTGGATAATCAAAAAAGTCGGCAAAAAATCAGAAGGAACTCCAAAAGCACAAGGGGAAACAACGCAAGCAGCTGAAAGTACCACTGCACAGACAGTTGAAGAAACAGCCGAAGCAGAAGCATAAAAGTTTAGAAACGGGATATTCAAATATCCCGTTTTTTGATTAATTATTCATATCTTAATGCATCAATCGGATTAAGAAGTGAGGCTTTATAAGCGGGGTAATAACCAAACCCGACACCGATTGCAGCTGAAAAACCTAAAGATAACAATATTGAGGACAGAGTTATTGCTATATTCATTCCTGCAAGCGAGTGCATAAGATTTGCCCCCACAATTCCGACAACCACTCCAACCAAACCGCCGGAAATTGAAAGTAAAAACGATTCAATGAGAAATTGAAAACGGATATCCGATGCTTTTGCACCAATTGCCATACGAATACCTATTTCTTTTGTCCTTTCTGTAACAGATACAAGCATAATATTCATAATCCCGATACCGCCGACTATTAAAGAAACACCTGCAATTGCACCAAGTAAAAGTGACATTGTTTTTGTTGCAGATTTTATTGTTTCCTGCATTTCGGCAAGGTTGCGGATTTCAAAATCATTATCCTGTCTTACACCTATATGATGACGGAATTTTAAAATTTCTTCTATATCCTGCTGTGCCATCGTTATAACATCGTCATTTTGCGCTTTTACAGTAATCATATTAACAGTTCCGGGGAAATCAGTTCCAAAAACTTTTCTTTGCGCAGTCGTAATAGGGATAAACACCAAATCATCCTGATCCTGACCCATTCCGCTTGAACCTTTACTTTTTAAAAGTCCGATAACCTTAAACGGGATATTACCGATTCTTATTATTTTACCTATCGGATCGACATCACCAAAGAGTTCTGTTGAAACAGTTTGACCAATAACTGCGACTTTTGTGGCATTTTTTGAATCGTCAGGCAAAAAACCTCTGCCTGATTCGATTTCGTAATTCCGTATCATAAAATATGCCATCGTTGTTCCCCCTACAGAAGTTGACCAGTTTTGGTTGCCGTATGTAACCTGTTTACCTTCGGCACTATAGGGCGCAACAGCAAGAACACCTCTTGCTTTATCCTCAATAGCCTGCGCATCTTTCATTGTAAGTGTCGGTTTTGACCCCGCACCCATACGAACTCCTCCTGATTTTGCAGAAGCAGAACGAATCATTAGCAAATTACTTCCCATTGATTCCATATCAGAGGCAATTTTTTTACTTGCACCGGAACCGACAGCAAGCATTACTATTACTGCGCTGACACCGATAATTATACCCAAACTTGTGAGCATTGAGCGCATTTTGTTTATTTTTAACGATATAATTGACATTTTTAATATTGATTTAAAATCAAGCATTTTAAGTTTCCCTCGTCCTTTGCTTTACCCATTCATCTTTTGGCAGGTCAAGAACAATTTTGCCGTCTTTAAATTTCACTACCCTTTGGGTGTATTCGGCAATATCAGGTTCGTGAGTTACAAGAACAATTGTTTTGCCGAGTTTTTCATTTAATGCAACAAAAAATTCCATAATTTCAATACTCGTTTTTGTATCAAGATTTCCTGTCGGCTCATCGGCAAGAATTAAAGGTGCATCGTTTACAAGGGCTCTTGCTATTGCAACTCTCTGCTGCTGACCGCCAGACATCTGGTTTGGCATATGGTCTTCTCTGTTTTTTAGCCCGACAATTTCAAGTGCTTTTCTGCCACGTTCAATACGTTCTTTTTCGGGTATTCCCTTATAAATCATCGGCAAACAGACATTATCAAGTGCCGAGGTTCTTGAAATCAGATTAAATCCCTGAAATACAAATCCCATTTTTTCGCATCTCATCATTGCAAGGCTATCAGAATCAAGATGCAACATGTCTTTGCCATCAAGATAGTATTCGCCCGAATTTGGTTTATCAAGAGTGCCGAGCATATTCATAAAAGTCGATTTACCCGACCCTGATGTACCCATAATTGCAACAAATTCACCTTTTTTAACGTTTAACGATACATCGTCCAATGCATTGAACGATTCTTCTCCGGTTGAATATGTTTTTATTACATGTCGTACTGTTATTAAGTCCATACTACAGTCCTGTTCTTTCGTTTAGTTTAAAGTAATCTATCATATCGCATATTGCGGTTATTTCATCACAAAATTGCTGAACTTGCTTAGGATTTGTTACAGGAACATTCAAATTTCCTATCTCAAATAAATCATTATTTGTTTTTATCGCAAATATTATCTGATTACCTTGAACCATACAAGTTATATTATTTGAATGAAAACTAGTCTCTAAACTCTTTAAACGTTCCATAAAAGAAGGTGTTAGAATATATCTTGCTTCTATTTGGTTATCACACTCTACATAATATTTTTTATGAAAATTATTGTCTTCTAATGACACTTTTTGATTTTTCACATAGAAGAAATTTCCAATTAACGAAACTGTGCAAAATAATCCCAAAAGAAATACTAAGAAACCTACGAAAAAATCACCGGGACTCATAATTGCAACTGTTAAACCAATAACACTCATAAAAATCGTACCTATTATCCCTATAATATATCCTAAATCAGATTGGGGCGAAATAAAAACATTTGTTGATGCAGATTTATTAAATTCAAGATTTAGGATAATTCCTCCCCAAGGTCCAGAATAGCATCCCATTTTTCCCCGTAAATTAATATTATCAACTTCTATTATACTAAATTTAACATCTTTATAACAACCCACAAAATTATCGTCTATTTCTGGTTCAATATACCCACCACCCTTAGATGCACGCATTTTATGATACATAATACTCTCTGGTAATTCTTCTATATTCGTTATTTTTATAAAATCAAAAACCGGAATTAAATTTTTAAAATATTTTTCTTTCATTATTTTTGCGAATTTTTTGTGATTTGAATGTTGAGTAAATGCCGGAATCATAAAAGAATACAGCGCTAGTAATCCACATATAACCGCAAAAAGAGCCATTAAATGTTCCAGATTATTTCCTGTTTTATCATATATTATTGCCACACCGGTTTTAACTATAAACCAAAACACAATAGAGGCAAAAATAATGTGAACCATAGCATACAAAAACTTATGTATTGCCAACATTTTTTTTCTTTCCGATTCAATTTGCTGCATAGAAGGTAGTAGTTTTTTATAGCAATTGTAAAATTTTTCTTTATAACTCTGTTCCATAATTTTCCTTTTATTTTTCTTTCTGGTTTGCTTCACTTCGTTCACAATAACGTGTTTTAAAGTCCTGTTTTTTCACTGAGTTTGAAATAATCTATCATATTATATATAGCCATAATTTCATCATAAAACTCTTTTACTTTCTTTTTGTTTATTAGTGAACGATGAAAATCACCAAGTTCAAACAAATCTTTTGGGGTTGAAATAGCAAAAACTATTTTATCATCAAAAAATGCGCATTTAATTTTTTTAGTTCCGAATGACGTTCTCAAATTATTTAGTCGCTCCATAAATGAAGGAGTAATTAAATACCTTGCTTCAATCTGATTTTGAGAATATACACTGAAGCGTTTATCAAAATTCAAATCTTCAAGTTTTACACTACTCAATTTACGACGCTTCATAATAAAATCGTAAACTATATATAATACTAAACCTATACCTAAAAACAACATCCACCTGCTGGAAGAATAAAAATAACCAGTCCACAAGAGAGGAAGAACTACAAGTATAGTATACCAAGATGCAGGATTATAGTTTCTTATACTATTATCACCTTTAGTAGTAACAATGGTATGAGCCTGAATATCTTTATTTGATGCAAAACTCAATATTACCCCCTTAAAAACAGGAAATACCATTTTACGTTTACCTTCGACAATATATAACATCTCGGTTTCTGATACCGAAAAGCCCGTTTGCTTATAAACACCTGTAAATTGGTCATCATAAGAAATTCTGTTAAAGGCTCCAAATAACTGACTTTGGCGAATCAACATTTCATCAATTTCGCTATAACCCCACTCAAGAGTACCGAAACATTTTTTGAGCATATTATTACAACGTTGCTTTAGTCCTTTTTTAAACTTTTTTACTGATGAATAAGGAACACAAATTAAAACAACCAAACAGACAATAATAGAAATTGTGGCTATTGTATTTCCAAAAACTGAATCCCAAAAACCTCTTATTTCGCTAAAAATATAAAATAGAAGTCCAAGTGCTAAAATTGCACCAATTTCAATCATAATACATTTGTTAAAAATTGCCTGCCTGAATAATTCGTATCTTTTCAAAACAGGAAGCATCTGTGATTTGTACAGAGTATTAAAATCCGATTTTATATCCGCATTTATACTTTTTATCATCTGAACCTCTTTTTATTAAAACATCCCCGGAGGTCCGCCACGGCGTCTGCCCTGTGTTGGAGTTTTACCGCCTGTTTTACCTGTTGAACCGACTATAATTTTATCACCGACTCTCAGTTTGTTTGTAATTATCTGAACATTTGAATCATCACTTGCACCTTCTTTAACAGGTATTCTTACAGGTTCTTTGCCCTCTAAAATCCAAACACCCTGTTCTTTATACTTTCTGCCAGAAGTATCAGGAGAATATTTTAGCGCAACTGATGGGACACAAAGCACATTTTTGTTTTGACTTGTTATTATAGAAACATTTGCAGTCATCCCCGGCTTCAACTTCAAATCTTCGTTATCAACACTTACAATAACCGTGTAAGTTACAACATTTGAAGTCGTTGTCGAATTTAGACGAACTTGCGTAACTTTACCGTGAAAAGTTGCATCAGGATAACCGTCAAGACTATACTCTACAAGTTGCCCTTCTTTTACCCTGCCAATATCGGCTTCCGAAACATTTACTTCTATCTGCATTTTTTTTAAATCCTGAGCAATTGTAAAAAGTTCCGGAGCCTGAAAACTTGCAGCAACCGGCTGACCTACATCGACAGCACGTTTGATAATCGTTCCGTCAACGGGAGCAATAATTTTTGTATAACCCAAGTTTGTCTTTGAGGTATTCAGACTTGCTCTTGCCTGAGAAATTGATGCTCTCTGTGCGCCAACAGATGCTTTTTTTGCGAGGTATTCGCTTTCCGCCTTATCAAGTTCGCTTCGTGCAACGAAATTTTTGTCATACAAATTTTTGTATCTTTGGTAAGTTTTTTGAGCATAAACCAATTCGGCATTAAGTTTTGCAAGATTAGCCTCTGCATTTATAATTTGGGCATTATTTTGGTCAACCTGTGCCTGAAACGTCGCAGGGTCAATCTGCGCCAAAAGCTGCCCTTTTTTTACTTCACTGTTATAATCAACATAAATTTCTTTCATCAAACCTGATACCGTTGAACCGACACTGACAATATTAACAGGGTTTATCGTACCCGAAGCCTCAACTACCTGAGTAATTGTACATCTTTGAAGCTCTCTTGTCTGATACTCTACTTTATTCCCGTGATAAAAAAAGAAATAACCGGCACAGGCTAAAACAATAACAGCAGGAATAATTATCCTTTTCCGTGTTGCAATTTCTTTAATCTTATTTTTTACGTCCATTTTTCTTTACCTCTAATGCTTTTGTAACCTTTTGCGGATAGGCTATAACACTTTCCAAATTCGCAAGTGCCACATTGTATAAATATATTGAATTTATATAAGAATGTTGAGCATTATTATAATTTAGCTTTGCGGTTTGCAATTCAAGATAATCACTCAAACCCACATAATAACGGCCTTCGGCTAGTTCATAATTTTCTCTTGTCTGGCGGACTTTTACGGCTTGCAAAGGTATTTGCTTAGCAAGTTGAACAACATTTATATAAGCGTTTTGAACTTGAAAATATATATCATCATCAAGTTTTTGTAAAGTAATTTTTGCAATATCAAGATGATATTTGCCCGCATCAACTCTATTTTTCTGCGCCATAATATTCAGACTGCTTGAAAGATTTACACCGACATTGACGGTATTTGAAGTTGCGGCTGTACTTGAATCTCTCAATCCGTATCCTGCATTTGCAGTTATTGACGGGTAAAAATTACGTTTTATAAATAATAAATTTTCATCAATAGCATCAACGGTTGATTTATAAGCTTTTAAATCAGCACGATTTTTCTTTGCCATTTTAAGACATTCATCAAAGTTGTATGGGAATTTTTCAACTTTATAATCTGTTAGTAGTTCAAGCTTTTCGATTTCTGAAGTCAATTTTGCATCAGAAACCCCAACAGGTGTTTTGCTTGATTCTTTTTCGTCAATTTTATGAAATTTAGTCAAATCAACAGGCGCAACAACATCTGTTAAATTCACACCAAAAAATGCTTCAATAGAATAATTTGGGGCATCAACAAGATACATTGAATTATTCAGGTTAACAAGCGCATTTTGATATGAATTTTCAGATTCAATAAGTTTTATTTTGGAATCGCTTAATGTAACTTCCGAATTTACAAGGTCAATTCTTGATTTCAGACCTTCGTCATAGTATGCTTTTGTACGCAAATAATTACGTTCATTTATATCGACATAAGCCCTGTTTATCATTACACTAGCTCTTGCTGCAAGCACTCTGTAATATTTTTGTTTAACATCAAATGTTACCCGTCTAACCGCGTCATAGAACGAATATTCATCCGCAATAAGGTAAAACTTTTGCATTTTAATTTGGGCATAGGTTTTGCCAAAATCAAACAAGAGCATATTGAGTGTTGCGTTTAGATTTAAAGAATTTACATCAGAAGTTCTGGAACTTATCTTTGTATCTGTAAAATCATATCCAGCACCTATTCCTATTGTCGGAAAAAATTGAGATTTGGCAATATTTACATCTGTTTTGGTAATCCAGTAATCGTATTGAGCAGTTCTTATTTCGGGACTGTTGTTTAGCGCTATAGCTATACAGTCATTTAGCGACAAAATAGAACCCTGTTTAACCTTGATGGTTTGAGCTTCCGTTTGCTCAATTTTGGGTGTCGGGTCATCATCGATTGCAAAAACCGGTACAGGCAGAATAAATGCGCTTAATAAAAATATAGTTACTATTTTTTTATAAATATTCAAAATTAGACCTTTTCCATATTATATTTCTATAACGATTAAAACATATTTTTGTTCATTTTTGGTCATATAAACGGAGTAAAATAGGTATTTTGAGGGGAAATAAAGAATGGCAAAATAAAAATACTTGCAAAATTTTTTTTTGCATGTATTATGAATAGGTAAACTAAATATGCGGGGGTAATTCAGTGGTAGAATGCCTCCTTGCCAAGGAGGATGTCGCGAGTTCGAGCCTCGTCTCCCGCTAATAAAGAGAAGTCCTGAAAAGGGCTTCTTTTTATTAGCCGAAGATAGAGCGAGAAGTTGCATTATTAGCGAGTTGCGCGAGCGAGCCAAGTGCGGAGCCTGTTTGCTTGTGGCTTTTGCCACTTAAAGCAAACAGCGGAGACACGTCGATGGCGAGCGAGCAAGACACGAGCCTCGTCTCCCGCTCCATAAAAAGCCGTTAAACTTTGTTGTTCGACGGCTTTTTATTATGCATTGAATGTTTTAAATGAAGATTCAACGTTTTTAGAAATAACTTTTTTGACAGCATCCATTTCGGTCTGAATTGCATTTTGTTCTGTATCAAGCTGTTTGAGCTTGAGTTCTAAATTCTTATCCTGAACCTGAATAATTTCAATTTTAGCATTTACATTCTGAACCATTTGGTCATACTGTGCTTTATCATAATAGTACTGATTCATTGCGGAATTATATGCAGCATCATCGGTTTCTGTTGTACAGATAAGGTCATAAGTTGTTCCGCTACCTTGTATAGAGTATGTAGTTATATCGCCAATAACAGGATCTGCATATTGAGGTTTACGACTCTGCCATTGAGCAACTGCAGTATTATAGGCTTCTTCATCATTCAGAGTAAACGTCTGAATATCTTTATCAACCGATATCAATATAGCGGCAAGGATATCATAATTAGTAACGTCAAGATTACCTTCACTATATAAATCAATTGCTTTAAATAAATCAACACATTTTTGTTCAAGAGTCTTGTTTACAATATTACCCGCAGAATCAACCGTATAATTGCTTAACAATTTTTGAGTATCAGTTGGATGACCTTGACTAATATAATATGCACTTAATAATTTATCTGTTTCAGTTGCAGTATTTGTATAAGGAGAAGCTAAAATTACATATTTTTTGCTTTTACCTTCAGGTTGATATCCATCACGAATAGCATCAGATACCGGTAGCATCTTAGGAGATTTCCCATCGTATCTAATTCCCGCCCCTTGAACTATATTATACTCAATAGTCACATCAGAAGCATCTCCAGATATTGAACTTTTATAATTTTTCGGATATGCATCAGCCTTAACTACTCCATTAGAATATAGCGTAAGATCAAGCATATGTGCTAAAATATGTTTATAACATAATGCATTCCCATGAGTAGCACCCCAGCAACTGCTTGTTGCATACTTATAATCATTGAATAATACCGGACTGGAATAAGAATCTACATAATCACTGTATTTTGGTTCATTTGCACGCCATTCATTTGCCGCATTGATTTGTGATAGTGTTCTTGTATCTCCCTGAACAGTATTTGTTTTAATTTCATTATCATCATAAATTGTTATTGTTTGATATCTGCCTGTCGAATCTTGAGTAAGCTTTGCCTGAGCATTTTTGATTTCTCTTGATTCTGTTGTTTCGCCGAATACATATTGTCTTATACCGCTCAAAGATGTACCTGTTTTAGCATTGTAAGATGCATTTTGTAATTCTTTTAAGCTGTATAATACTGCTTCATAAGAACCGGTTGAAGAATTTCTCTGATAGCGTACAAGCCAATCATCATTAGCATATTTCTCCGATGCCATTGCAACATATTGCTGTTCGACCGCCAGCTTTTGTTGTCTCTCTTGTTCTGACATCGCTACCACTACTTCGTAAGGAATACCGGCTTTTGTAAATTTTTCAATAGAGTAATCATTATTCCCCGCCTCCTGTAATTCAATAGTGCCGATATTATATTTATCATTTGTTTTTGTAACGACAGAAGTTCCGTTACAAACCATATTGTGTGACGGAATTTCCTGAACATAATTAAGCATATAAAGTCCTGATTTAGCCGTATTTCTTGTAGCTACAAGGGAAGTGACAGTATTTTTTGCACTACCGTCATTAAATGTATAGGTAATTTTTGTATAGTCCGCTGTAGACGGAGGAACAGGAACCGACATTGAAGTCAGCTGACTATAGTAGTTAGACGATTCGTTCGACAATGTTGTACGCTGCTGGTTTATCTGTTGACCTTCGTACTCAACATTGGTCTTGCGAGCCGTCAAACTCAGAAATCTGGCTTGTGAAGCTGACATTCCCATAGTTTTAAGCATTCCTTTCCTATATAATTACTCTATAGTTAACACGTCGTAACATGCCGGCAAAAACTTTATAGCTATAAGGAATATTGTTACATATCTTAATATCTTAAAAATTTAAGAATTATAAATACTTATAATTTAGTTTATAATTTTTTGTACTTGTATTATAATATTTTTAAATTAGAGATGTGAAATATTCTGTTTTATATGGAGGGATAAATGAAAAGCATTATTTTGGCTGGCGGAAGCGGAAGCAGATTATGGCCGTTATCAAGAGATGAATACCCAAAACAACTATTATCTTTTGATGATAAAGAAAGTTTGTTACAAAAAACATTTAACAGACTTTGTTCATTTTCTAAACCCTCAGAAATTGTAACGATTACAAACGTAAAACACTTTCAGAACATAAAACTTCAGCTTAATAAAATTGATAAAAACAATGTTGTTATCGGAGAACCTATAGGTAAAAACACTGCACCTGCAATAGCATCCACTCTCGAATATTTCAGACAGGCAGGAACAGATGATGACATAGTTCTGATTGTTCCGTCCGATCATTTGATAAAAGATACTGAAAAATTTAATAAAACCGTTGAACAGGGATTAGCTCTTGCAAAGCAGGGTAACATAGTAACATTTGGAATAAAACCAAACTATCCCGAAACCGGTTATGGTTATATTAAAGTTGGGGCACCATTATCTTGCGGATACAAGGTAGAAAAATTTGAAGAAAAACCGGATTTTGAAACAGCCAAAAAGTATCTTGAAAGCGGAGAATACTACTGGAACGGAGGAATTTTCATGGGCAAAATTTCGACATTTTTGTCTGAATTTGAAAAATATGCTCCGGATATTTATAGCAATTTACCGGAATTGAATTTCTTGCAAGATTTAAAAATTAAATATTCGGTCTATGAAAAAATGCCGTCAATATCGGTTGACTACGCAATAATGGAAAAATCCGACAAAATTGCACTTGTCGAATTGTTATCAGACTGGAATGACTTGGGCTCGTGGCAATCCATGTATAAAGTTAAAGATAAAGACAGTGATGGAAATGTTTTAACAGGAAAAGTTATAACGGAAGGTGTAAAAAATTCTTTAATTTATTCACAAAAAGAAGTTGTTGCAGTTTCAGGTTTGGAAAATATTATTTTAGTTGAAACCGAAGATGCAATAATGGCTTGCAAAATGGATGAATCTCAGGATGTAAAAAAATTGTATGAAAAGCTAAAATCCGTTGAAAGTGACACGATAAAATTGCACAAAACAGTATTCAGACCCTGGGGCTATTACACCTGCATGAATAGCGGCGAAGGATATTTGACAAAAACAATTTGTGTTTTACCCAAACAAAAACTTTCAGTACAATCGCACAATCACCGCTCCGAACACTGGGTTGTACTTGAAGGAGAAGCATTAGTTTTGCTTGACGGAGAAAAGCATTATATAAAATCAGGAGAAAGCATTGATATTCCTGTTCAGGCAAAACACTCACTACAAAATCCTTATGATAAGGAGTTGAAAATTATTGAAGTTCAAAAGGGTGATTATATATCAGAAGATGACATTATCAGATACGAAGACTGCTACGGCAGAGTATAAGAACAAAATAAAGATAATAAAACAATTGCTCTGATGGGTATTTGCCGGTAATATAATTTCTTAATTTTTTTAATATTTCAATTGTAATGCGGAAATGTTCATGTTACAAAAATATTAGAAGGATATATCAGATGAAAAGCTTATCAAAATCAACAAGAATTATGTTTTTATTTGACCTGATAGTTTTGTTTGTTTCAACATTTTATTGGGCAAAATTCTTTGATTACACGCCAAAAGCAGTAACATTATTATGCATTCTTGTTGTAATCGGAGGCTTGACAGTTCTTTATTTAAAAGGCAACTACAAAATCCGTGAATTTAATATCACTGTCAAAAACGCATATCTTTTATTTGAAGGTATTGTTATGACCCATGTTTTGCCGGCGTTATATTTACTGATATACGCCGCTTCATTAAAATCTACAATAAATTTTTTAGCTATAAATGTTTTATCAATATTTATCTTACTAAGATTAGCTCGAGCCGTTAACCATTTTTATTTGTTTAAATATAAAAAAGTAAAAAACATTTTAATACTTGGCACTGACGAAAGAGCAAGAATTATCGCAGATGAAATTCAGGGGAAATTTGCTCTTAGAATGAAAGTCATCGGTTTCGTTCAGGAAAACGATTCAGATGATGAATTTATCTCAGATAACGGTCTTCCTGTCTATAAAGGAATTACCGATTTACAACCAATTATAGATGAAAACAATGTTGATATTGTTGTAATTGCTCAGCCAACAGAATTGATAATTACAATTCCGAGAGATGTGGCAATATTTAAAATGCCGGATTTTTATGAAATGGTAACAAATAAATATTATATTGACGAAAAAACAATAACAGAACTTTATTATCAATATGCAACAAATCGTTCAAGAGGTTATGATTTTTGTAAACGTATTTACGATATAATCGCAGCATCAATCATACTTCTTGTAACTTTACCAATTACTGGATTTACCGCCCTGAGAATATGGTTAACAGACCACGAAAATCCTATATATACACAGACAAGAGTAGGAATCGACGGAAAAGAATTTAAATGTTATAAATTGCGCACAATGTGGGCAAATAATTATGTTCCCAAAAATCTTAAAAACGGCGGATATGCACAAAATCAGGAAACAGATGACCGGGTAATTCCATGGTGCAAATTTGTCAGAAAAGCAAGATTTGACGAAATTCCGCAAATGATAAATATTTTAAAAGGAGAAATGTCTATTGTCGGACCAAGAGCAGAATGGGATGAAGTAGTTAATATTTATAAAGAGCAAATTCCTTATTATAAGTGCAGAATGTGGGTTAAAACAGGCTGGACAGGCTGGGCTCAAATCAATCAGGGTCATTTATTTTCCGTTGATGACGAAGTGGGAAAACTTACTTACGATTTGTATTATATTAAACACCGAAATGTATTTTGGGAAATCTGTATTCTCGTTAAAGCAGTATTTATGGCATTAGGAGGTCGTCATGACTAATAAAAAAATATTAGTAACAGGCGGAGCAGGTTATATAGGAAGCCATTGCGTACTTGCACTTTTGAACAAAGAATACGAAGTTGTTATTTTTGATAATCTGTCAACAGGACATATTGAAACGGTAGAAACCCTTCAAAAGTACGGGAAAGTAAATTTTTACAAAGGTGATTTGCTGAATACACCATCATTAGATGAAGTATTTGAAAAAGAAAATATTGATGCGGTTATTCATTTTGCAGCATTTTCTCAGGTCGGAGAAAGTGTAACAGATCCGCAAAAATATTATATAAACAATGTATGCGGGACTTTGAATTTATTGCAGGCAATGTTAAAACATAATGTTAAACAAATTGTATTTTCTTCAACAGCTGCAACGTACGGAGAACCTGTTTATACCCCGATAGATGAAAAGCATCCTCAACAACCTATAAATACATACGGTCAAACCAAATTAATGATTGAAAAAATTATGGATGATTATGACAGAGCTTACGGTTTAAAATCTGTTCGCCTGAGGTATTTTAATGTCGCAGGAGCAGACAGCCAAAACAGAGTCGGAGAATGGCACAATCCGGAAACTCATTTAATACCGAATATATTAAAATCTACATTCTCAGGCGGCAAAACATTTGAAATGTACGGAACTGATTATGATACCAAAGACGGAACCTGTGTCCGCGATTATATAAATGTTGAAGATTTGTCAGATGCCCACGTTTTAGCACTTAAATATCTTGAAAACGGTGGAGAAACTGACTATTTTAATCTCGGAACAAATGAAGGGAATACGGTAAAAGAAGTATTTAAGGCTTGCGAAGGTATAACGGGACAAAATATTCCAGTTAATATTTGCCCAAGACGAGAAGGAGACCCTGCAGTTTTGGTCGCAGATAATTCTAAAGCAAAGGGAATTTTAAACTGGGAACCTGAAAAAGAATTGAAATACAGTATTAAAACAGCTTACCAATGGGAGAAAATAAATGAATTACGATAAAAAAACAGTTTTAGTCACTGGCGGTGCAGGATTTATAGGTAAACACACCGTTAAATCCTTAGTTGACAATGGCTTTGACGTTATTGTCGCCGACAGAAAAGAACAACCTTCGGATTTGAATTGCAAATATTATCAGGTCGATGTTGCATCAGATGAATTTGAAAATATATTCAAAGAAAACCTTGTAGATAATATAATTCATCTTGCAGCTCTGCCGTCAGTTGCAGATTCTATAGCAATGCCTCTTGTTGACTGCCACGACAATTATCAGGCAACAGTAAATGTTTGTACAACTGCGAAAAAATACGGAGTAAAGAAAATCGTATTTTCTTCAACTGCAGCTGTTTATGCAAATCCGCAATATCTGCCTGTTGATGAAAAGCACCCTACATCTTATCTTTCACCTTATGCTATAACCAAAAATGCATCAGAAAACTTTATTAAATATTGCGGTATTGACTATATAATTTTCCGTTACGCAAATGTATACGGAGTAGGTCAGGACGCATTTGGAGAAGCAGGTGTTGTTGCAAAATTCTTCGATTTAATGACACAGAATAAGCCTGTTCAAATTCATGGTAACGGCAAACAGTACAGAGATTTTATTTATGTATCAGATGTGGCAAAATCAAATGTTTTAGCACTGCAAACAGACGTTAGTAATGAAATCATAAATGTTTCAACAAACAAGAAAACATCTATTAATGATTTATTTGAAGTATTAAAAGAAGAATTAAATTATACAATAGAGCCGATTTATACAGAATCAAGAGCAGGTGATATAGAAAAATCTATTCTGAATAACGGGAAACTGATTTCTATGTTTGATTTTACTCCGTCTATTGATATAAGAACAGGGATAAAAACTATGATTGAGAATTACAAACAACAAGGAGCCTATGCTTAATCTCATAAAGAATTTCCAAATAGATTAATATACCCTCACGTAGCTGAAAGGAAAAATGAAATTTTATGTCAGAAGCAAAACGCAATTTACTGGAAAATTTTTTATCTTTAGGTGCATTGCAAATTGTGGGATACATTATACCCTTAATTAATTTACCATATCTTTCTCGTATTTTGGGAGTTGAAAAATTCGGATTGGTATTTTTTGCGTTCGCATTTATGCAATACTTTATTATGCTTACTGACTATGGCTTTGGGCTGTCTGCTACACGTGAAATTGCTATTAACAGACATAATTCAAACAATATATCAAATATTTTCAGCGCAGTAACTTTTATAAAATTTTGCCTGCTTATTATAAGCTTTTTAATTCTTTGCATAATGATAATTTTTATACCTAAGTTACATCAGAACTGGCTCATTTTTATTTTGTCTTTTTTGATGGTTGTAGGAAATGCCATCTATCCTGTCTGGTTTTTCCAGGGTATGGAAAGAATGAAATATATTACTTTCTTAAATATTTTAGCTAAAATAATATTTTTGGTTCTAATCTTTATATTCGTAAAAAAAGAAAGTGACTATATAATAGTACCTTTGCTTAATTCTTTAGGCTTTTTAGTTTCAGGAATAATAGGTATGTATTTTGCAATTAAAGAACTTGGAGCAAGATTATATATCCCCAAATGGAGCACCATAAAAAAACAATTCAAATACAGTAGCGAATTTTTCTTATCCAGAGCATCTTTATCCATATTTACAAACACAAACAGTTTTTGCTTAGGCTTAATCAGTTCTACAATTATGGTCGGCTACTATGTTGCGGCAGAAAAAATTTATGCAGCCATCAGCGGTTTAGTCGGGCCCATTACAGGTGCTTTATATCCGTTTATTGCCAAAAATAAAGATATAAAATTATACAAAAAAATATTTACAGGTGTTGTTATTGTAAATATTTTCATTTGTGCCTTTGTATTTATATTTGCACCTGACATAATTACAATATTTTACGGAAAAGATATGTATAATGCATACAAAATTTTAAGAATATTCTGTTTCTTAACAATGATATCAGTTCCGCACATGATGTTAGGATATCCGCTATTAGGAGCCATGGGGTATACAAAACAAGTTAATGCAAGTATAATAATTTCATCTTTTATTCACATAATAGGGCTTACAACACTGTATTTTACAGGAATTATGAATATATATACAATCGCTCTTATGGTTCTGGTAACAGAGAGTTTTGTCTTTATACTCAGAGGATACTGGGTATTAAAATATAAATTACTAAAAACAAATAAGGAGGTAATATAATGACAACAATAGGATTAATTATAGCCGGGGGAGTCGGTGCGAGAATGCAGCAGGCGATTCCAAAACAATTTATGACCGTTTACGATAAACCAATTATCGCTTACACAATGGAGAAATTTGAAAACCATCCGGCAATAGATGTAATAGCAGTAGTTTGTCTTGATGGTTGGGATAATGTTCTTGCAAGTTACGCAAAACAATATAATATAACAAAACTTAAACATATAATTCCCGCAGGTGCCGTAGGACAAGAATCAATTAAAAACGGAATTTTTGAGTTAGAAAAACATTATGATAAAGATTCTATCGTTTTAATTCATGATGCTATACGTCCAAACCTTTCTAAAGATATAATTTCAGATTGTATAAGTTCAATAAAGAGAAACGGATATACTGTTGTAGTTGTTCCATGCAATGAAGCAATGATGGAAACATATGATTTTGAAAGTTCTGAAAAATCTTTTCCGCGCGACAATTTAAAAAGAACACAAACTCCTCAAGGAGCGACTTTAGGAGATCTTGTAGATTTACATAACAAAGCGAAAGAAAAAGGTATTACAAATTCTATTGCAACTTGTACTTTAGTAACCGAAATCGGGAAGAAAATATATTTTTCAGCCGGTTCAAGCAAAAATATTAAAATTACGACTCAGGAAGATATTGATATTTTTAAAGCTTTATTAAAACAAGGAGAATAAATGTACGCAAATAATTCATTATATATAGAGGACATTAAAAGAATTTTAAAGTTTGATTATTCCTTTTTAAAGGATAAAACAATATTTATCACAGGTTCAAGCGGGTTAGTAGGCTCTTGCCTGATTGATGTATTAATGTATCTTAACAAGGCATTAAATTATAATATCAAGATTATAGCAACATTCAGATCTGAAACAAGTGCCCAAAAACGTTTTTACGACTATTTAAATGACAATCATTTCAATATTTTAATTCAGAATATTAATGAATCCATAAAGTATGATGAAAACATAGATTATATAATACATACAGCAAGTAATACACATCCGGCACTTTATGCCCAAAATCCTGCCGAAACCATAAAGCTTAATGTTTTAGGTACGCTTAATATTTTAGATTTCGCAAAAAAATATCCTCATTCAAAAACTATTTTTACATCTACGTTAGAAGTGTATGGGGAGAATGAGAATTTAGAAAAATTTAAAGAAGATGATATTGGATATATCAACTTTATGAAAGCAAGAGCTTGTTATCCTGAAAGCAAAAGAGTATGTGAAACACTTTGTCATTCATACAAACAAGAATATAATGTAAATTTTAACATTGTAAGATTAGGATATATATATGGTCCAACTGTTAAAACAGATAGTTCGAAAGCAGATGTACAGTTTTTAAATAAAGCTTTGAACTCGGAAAATATTGTAATGAAAAGCAAAGGAATGCAAAGACGTTCATATTGCTATGTATTAGATACGGTTTCTGCAATATTGACAGTATTATATAAAGGAGTTTCCGGAGAAACATATAATATTGCTAATCAAAACGGGAATATTCTCCTGCGAGATTTTGCTCAAACTCTTGCAGAAATAGCAGGAGTTAAAATAATTTTTGAGCTCCCTACTGAAGCAGAAAAATTAGGTTATTCAACAGTCCAAAATTCGACATTAGATAGTGCGAAATTAGAATCCTTAGGCTGGGAATCCGAATTCACATTTAGAGAAGGAATAGAACATACATATAATATAAAGAGGGAAATATGTTAGAACAATTAAAACAAGAAGTTTTTGAAGCAAATTTATTATTGGCAAAATATAATCTCGTAATTTTTACCTGGGGTAATGTATCCGCAAAGCAGGATAATTACATAGTTATAAAGCCATCAGGAGTTAAATATGAAAATATGAGTTCCAAAGACATGGTAGTACTTGATCTTGACGGCAACATTATTGAAGGGGATTACAGACCATCCTCAGATACACCTACTCATTTAGAATTATATAAAGCATTTTCTGATATAAAAGGTATTTGCCATACACATTCAACTTATGCGACATCTTTTGCGCAAGCAGGAAAAGGTATAGATTGTTTTGGCACTACACATGCAGATTATTTTTATGGAACAATTCCTTGCACCAGAAATTTAACCCAAGAAGAAGTGGAACAAAATTATGAAAAAAACACAGGCAAAGTGATAATAGAAACATTTAATAATAAAGATTACAAGGCAATTCCCGGAGTACTTGTAAATTCTCACGGAGTTTTTTCATGGGGAAAAAACGCAATAGAATCTGTTCATAATGCACGTGTTATGGAAGAACTTGCCGAAATGAACATGAATACACTATTTTTAAATTCAGGCAAGAACATAATACAACAATATATATTGGACAAACACTATAACCGAAAACACGGCAAAAATGCATATTATGGGCAAAGATAAAATAAATGAATATTTTTTCTTTGTACTATTTAGTAAAAAAATCTATATACATTAATAAACTTATGACTGATTATATCTTAAAATTGTTTTTAAAAACGGAGTTTATACAATGAAAAATTACGCAATAATATTAGCATCAGGAAACGGTAAGCGATTTGGAGCAAATATACCAAAACAATTTGTTCAAATAGCAGGAAAAACTATTTTGGAACATACGATTGAAGTTTTTGAAAAATCTGCTCAGATTAATGAAATTATTATTGTTATAACTCCGGAATACAAAACAACAGCAGCAAAGATTTTGGCAAAAAATAATTATATAAAAGTCTCAAAACTTATTGACGGGGGGAAAATAAGAAAAGAAAGTTCATTAATCGGAATCAATTCTATTACTGATAAGGAAGCAAATGTTCTTATTCACGACTGTGCAAGACCATTTTTAACACAAAAAATCATTTCTGACTGCCTTGAAGCTCTTGAAAAATATAATGCTGTTGTGCCTGCGATACCAACATCTGATACAATTTATGAAATTGAAGAAAATAATATTATAAACAATGTTCCAAACAGAGAAATTCTCAGGAATGCACAGACTCCCCAATGCTTTAAGCTTTCTGTTATCAAAAAAGCCCATGAATTATCAAAAAACGATACAAATTTTACTGATGATTGCGCCTTAGTCGTAAAACACAATTTAGCAAAAGTTTTCGTCGTTAATGGCGATACCAAGAATATTAAAATAACTTACCCTAATGATATTATTATTGCCGAGATTATATTAAAAAATAAAAATAAATAATAAAAAAGCCGGCAAATGAGCCGGCTGATTTTATATTAATACTTCTTTTAGTATTTGTTTATTATGTATTTTTAATGTTTCTTTTATTGATTTATACAACTCAGCATCTGTTTCTCCAAGTTTGGATAATAATACCGCTGAATCACTTTTTTTAATATCATCAACAAACTTTGTTGAAATTTCCGCTTTAATAATATTTATATTTTTAAATTTAGACAAAAGTTCTAATATGTCCTGCCCGGGGTTTTCAAATAGAATTAAAGACATATTTTTATCTTTATAACCTACTAAAAATTTATTGATATTAAAAAGGATTTTACTGTCATTGTATATAATATTTTCATCTAAAGTAAAATATGAAACTTTTTTATCAGTTAATTCCGCATATATAACTGCAAACAATGATGAAATAAATCCAAATACAATGCCTAAAATTATAAATATTAAAAGTTTTGGAGATGAATATTCAAAATCTCTTAACTTCTGCGGTTCTTTCAATACAATAACTTTTGAAGAATCTGACATATCTTCGACCAATTTTGCCCATTCAAGCTTTTGAGACAAACTATTTACTTTTGCCGCATGCTCAGAAATTTCAACTCTTGATTTTTCGCTTGCTATATATTGCCCCTTAATATTACCTATAGTTTTTGAAGCTGATTTTGAAAAAGCACTCATTGCAGTCAAATTACCAGTACCTGAAAGGGCTCCCGAAGGTAAACCACCGGCAGCATTTACAGATTTATTTAATTCATTTTTTACTCTGTTATATTCTTTTTGAATAATCGCTTTATCAGATTTGGATTTATAACTGTTTATTTCCTTATGCAATGCTATATAATTTTTTACGACAGACGAAACCACATTATATGCAGTTTCCGGATTTTTTGATTTATAAGAAATTGTAATTATATTTGTATTTTTTTTATTCTCAATAGGAAGAGTTTTTCCTTTGCCTATAAAAGCCGAGGTAGTTATATATTCGCCTTCTTTCTTATTAGGAATAAAACCAAATTTCTTTTTATACTTTAAATTATTTTCTCTGATAACTTTATCTATGACCAAAGGGGACTGAATAAGTTCAATTTCATTGTTGATAGCTTTATCAGAGCCAAGTGACAGCATACCACCGCCCCCAACCTCATCTATAACAAACGGATTTATTTCAGAAATGTTGGAATTGTTTGTTTTGTTTATATATAAATCTACCGAGACTTCGTATTTTTTCGGAAGAACAAAAGTCAACAATATAAAAAACAATAAAACCACAGAAAATACCTTTATTATTAAACTTTTACGACTCCACAAAATCATAAAAATTTTTTTTAAGTCAATATTTAAATTATCGTCCAGTTCTTCCGGCGCATTATAATATATGTTCTGTTCCATAATTCACTCCTTTTTCAATATTATAATATAAAAACAGACAAAAATTTGCTATTTTTACTTAAGCTGAATACAACTTTTTAAAGATTCCATTCTGTTTTTAATTATATTTTTATCTGATAAGCAATTTGCTGCCATATATTCAAGCCATTTTATCTCAAATTCTATTGCTTTCGCTATTCCTTCCACAATATCTGTATCATTCAGCGCACCAGAATCAAAAACAACACGTCTGGTTTCAAAATTCACAAATTTCAGGCCTTTGAAATTACTCAGAAAAGCTTTTGCCCTTGGTCTTACTCCGCCTCCGACAGTAAATTTTTGTCCGTAGCTATCCGCTTTATTTGCAATATTTAAAGCTATATCCAAAATTTCTTTTGAGTCAACATCATCAAAACTTAAAGATGCGGATTTTGTCATATCATCTCGTCCGAGAACAATACCCTGTATATATTTCATATTTTCATTTTTCAATATTAAATCTAAATTATTGTACGCATTGATTGTTTCAATATTTATAAGTAAATTAATATGTTCGGTACTTCCATAAATCTGCATGCAATTATCCAAGAATTTTTGAACTGCATATTCTGACTCAATCATTGGACAAATAATTGAATCCGCTCCGGCTTTTTGAGCAACAAAAATATCCGTTAAAGCATCACAACCACCGATTTTTATAAAATATTTCAGCCCAAGTTCCCCGCAAAACTGCTTGAATATAATAAATTCCTGTTCAGAAATAACTTCAGATGCCATATCTGTACGGATTCCGATTATTCCATATTTTTGTTTTAATTCATGAAGTACCTGCTTTAACTTTTTCATTTAGTTTAAACTTTCTGATTCGTATCTTTTATTTATCTGTTTTATCACAATTATTCAAACATTTTTTCTTATAACAAATAGGCTCTGAATGAATAGATATTGAACAATTAGGATATATCAGACAAATTTGTTTTTCTATTTCATCACAAATTTTGTGGCAATCACAAATAGAGGTATCAAAGGGGAATTGTAAAATCATATCAATATCTATTGCCGGACCGACCTGACGTGCTTTCAGACTGTTTCTTTTTAACTTAATTCCTGAATGAGCTTTTATTATCTGTTTGATTTCGTCAGTATCTTCAATCGGTAATGAATGGTCCAAAAGATTGCTTCCCGCTCTTTTTGAAATATTATAACCTGCCCTGAATATTATTCCAGCGACAAGAATAGCGATAACAGGGTCGAGCATAACATGACCTGTCACTTTTATGAGTATTAAACCCAATAAAACCCCAAAAGAAGAATAAATATCCGTTCTCAAGTGCTCTCCATCCGCATATAAAGAAATTGAATTAGATTCTTTTGCGACTTTAAACAGCAAAGAACTTACTATTATATTGAGGACAACAGCAACAGACATCACTGCAATCCCCATAAAACTTTCATTATCAAAATTAGTCCCCAGAAGAATCTTGCGTGTTGCTTCAAAAATAATAAACAAAGCCGCAAGTATAATTAAAATACCTTCAACAAAACCTGCCATATCCTCATACTTGCCATGTCCGTACGGATGATCTTTATCCGCAGGCTGTGAAGATTTAATAACAGAAAAGAATGTCAATACTGAAGCAAACAAATCACTGAGAGAATGAATTGCCTCAGATATAATACTGATACTTCCGCTGAAAACTCCGGTAATTATTTTTAAAACAGACAGTATTATATTGGATGCAATTGATAATCCCGATACTAATTTCTTTTTCTGATTTATTTCCATAATCTTTACCTTACTAAATAATACTACGAAATTATCCCTGTTAACAAGATTTGATAATTATTAACAAAACATGCTATAATTTTTCTATGCAAACATTTATCTTGGGGATTTTAATTTTAATAACAGGTTATGTATTTTATTCCAAATACATTAGCAGTCTGTTTTCACCTGATGACAGAGAAACTCCTGCAACAAAAAATCATGACGGAGTTGATTTTGTTCCTATTTCAAAAAACAGAAATGCCCTCATTCATCTTTTAAATATCGCTGGAATGGGTCCGATTATCGGAGCGGTCCAGGGAATTTTATTCGGTCCTGTTGCCTTTATACTTATCCCTATAGGTTGTATTTTCGCAGGAGGAGTACACGATTATTTTGCAGGTATGCTTTCTATGCGCAATAAAGGAGCTCAAATCACAGGACTTATACACAGATATTTGGGGAAATCCGTTTTCAGAATTTTCATTGTTATCGTATCGATAATGCTTTTACTGTTAGCTACGGTCTTTGTTTATACTTCAGGTGACATATTTGTCGAAAGATTCTTCGGAGTAAAAGATTTTGCCATATCAAATCCCGTAGTTTTAATAACTTATCTGGTAATTTTATTATACTTTATTACTGCAACACTTTTCCCGATAGACAAAATCATCGGCAAATTTTATCCGGCTCTTGGCTTAATGCTTATCATAGGAACCGGATTGGTACTTTGCGGATTTTTTATAAACGGAGTAAATCTGCAAAATTTCAGTTTAGCAAATTATAACATGCACCCCAAACACCTGCCACTGATACCGATGTTTTTTATGACAGTAAGCTGCGGACTATTATCCGGATTTCATTCAACACAGGCTACGATAATTTCAAGAACAGTTACAAGTGAATTGGACGGAAAAAGAATATTTTATGGAATGATGTGTGTTGAATCTCTTATTGCAATGATTTGGGCTGCCGCAGCTATGGATGTTTACAGTCTTAATCTTGTTCCACAAAATATAATTGGAACCGCAAATGTCGTAAATATTATTGCTAACAAATTTGTACCGTTTAATTTAGCATTCCTTGTCACTCTGGCTGTTATAATTCTGCCGATTACATCAGGAGATACGGCGTTAAGGGGTTTAAGAATTACTATTGCGGATGCTCTTAATTTGGAGCAAAAGAAAATAATAAACAGATTGATAATTGTTGTACCCATTGTTTTATGTGTACTTGGCATTTTAGTATGGGCTAAACTGAATGCAGGCAGTTTTGGTTTAATTTGGCGCTATTTTACATTCTTTAATCAGTTAATCGCAATTCCGACACTTCTTTGCGCAAGTATTTATTTGGCAAAAGAAAAGAAAAATTATATTCCGACAATTATACCGGCATTATTTTATATATTTATCACAATGTCTTTTATTTTCAGCGAAAAAATAGGTTTCAGCTTACCATTAATCTATGCTGAGATTATTGCAATCATTATAACCGTATCCGCACTTTTTTATGTGTTTAATATAATTAAATCCAATAAATCCAAGAATTAAAATAAGTTCTCAAACTTTTTTACTCTGTTTCATTAACTTCTTTTTTATTATTAAAATATTTATCAACAGTTTCCTGAATGATTACATAAAATGCAGGGGTCAGGATAGTACCCAAGGTTGCTGCAGTTATCATACCACCTATTACAGTCGAACCAACAGAAATTCTTGAATTTGCACCTGCACCGGACGCAAATAACAACGGTAATATACCTAAAATAAATGCCGCTTCTGTCATCATGATTGCTCTAAATCTCAGTGCCGCAGCCTGAATTGCCGCATCCTGAATAGATAAACCATTTTTTTCATGTTCATCTTTTGCAAATTCAACAATCAAAATGGATTGTTTTGCTGCTAACCCGATTAATGTAATCAATCCGACTTGAGAATACAAATCAAGTGACTGACCAATCATTAGTTGGAAGATAAGAGCTCCGACAATTGCGACAGGAGATATTAAAAGTACCGCAACAGGTATCATATAGCTTTCATAAAGTGCAACAAGGAACAAATATACAAATAACAATGCAAAACCGACAACTATCGGAGTTTGTCCTGCAGATTCTTTTTCTTGCAGAGAAGTTCCTGACCATGCAAAAGTATAATTATTGGGTAGAAGTTTTTCAGAAAGCTTTTCCATTGCATTCATTGCATCTCCGGAGGTTTTGCCGTTTGCTTGAGTGCCCATAATCTGAACGGAACGGAATTGATTAAATCTTGTGATTGATACCGCTCCGGTAATTTGTTTTGCTGTTATTATTGTTGATATAGGAACAGTTTTTCCTTGTGTATTCATAACATATATTCTCTGTAAATCTTCAATTTTATCCCTGTAATTACTTTCAGCCTGCATAAACACCCTAAAAATTCTTCCGATTTTATTAAAGTCATTTATGTAAGAATATGAAAGAGTTGAAGCAAGAGTATTATGCAATTCCGCAATATCAACATCTTGAGCAAGAGCTTTTTCATAATCAATATTTAAAATATATTGAGGTACATTTGCTTGAAATTGTGTATAAACATTTGCTAAATTTGAATCAGCATTAGCTTTTTGTATAAATTCATTTGCAAAAGCAGATAAATCCTGAACCTTAGCATTATTTAACGAAAGTAATTGATATTCAAAACCTCCTGACATACTTAAACCGTCAATTGCCGGAGGAGAAAAAGTAATAATTGATGCTTCGTTTATGTCAGCAGTTCTTTTATATATTTCCGTTAAAATACCGTTATGAGATAAATCAGTTTGTTTTCCTTGTATAAATCTGACAACTTTACCCAATATATTGACTTTTCTATCCCCCCATTCTTTCAGATTTGTTACTACAAATCCTTGATTTGAAGGTCCCATACCACCAAAAGCAATAATTTTTTCTTTTTCAATCCCCTCAATATCTTTAATTGCTTTGGTAAATTTAATCATTACATCTTCTGTTCTATTCAATGAAGCACCGTCCGGAAGTGTTACTACACTTATCAAATATCCTTGATCTTCATCAGGAATAAATCCCGTCGGAATTATTTTAAATAGACCGAGCATTAAAAGCATAATGGAAATATAAGTAATAACGGTTAATTTTTTATTAAAAACAAATTTTTTGACCATTTCAATATAATATTTTGTTAATATGTCAAAGTATTTGTTAAAATAATCCAAACCTTTCTTGATATATAACAAACTTATTTTTATATATTCATTTGTAATTTCTTTTGTCTGTTTTGCTTTTTTAAGCAAAATAGAGCACATTGCAGGTGATAAAGACAATGCACAAATTGCTGATATTGCAATTGATACTGCAATACAAACCGCAAATTGCTTATACATAGTCCCAGATAACCCGCTCATAAAACACATCGGAACAAATACTGCCATCAAAACTGATGCCATTGCAACAAGTGATCCCCCAACTTCTTTCATTGTTATTTGAGTGGCCTCGGTGGCGGATTTGCCATCTTCCATATGTCGTTTGACATTTTCTATAACAACAATTGCATCATCGACAACTACGGCTACCGCAAGTACAAGAGCAAATAATGTTAACAGATTTAGTGACATTCCGAGCATTTTTAATGCGATAAATGTACCAACTAAAGAAACCGGAATAGTAACACAAGGAATTAATGTAGCTTTAAAATCCCCTAAAAATACAAATATGATTAAAATGACGATTAATGAAGTCAAAAGTATTGTGAATTCTACTTCATCCATTGATTCTGTAATGAATATAGCACTATCCATCATTGTATCTATTTTTAAAGAATCCGGAAGAGTTTTGGTCAATTTATTCATTTCTTTGTGTACATTTTTAACAATATCAACAGTATTAGCTCCCGGTAATGGCATAACCTGAATTAAAGCTCCCGGTTTCCCAGCAATTAAACCAAATTTAGAATAAGATTTTGCACCCAGTTCAACTCTGGCTAAATCTTTCAACTTAATTTTTGATCCGTTTGAATTTGAACGCACTACGATATTTTCAAATTCTTCGACTGAAGATAATCTGCCTTTGGTAAGCAAAGTTAATTTTAAACTCGGTTTTGATAAAGATGGCTCATCTCCTAATGATCCTGTTGAAATCTGAGCATTTTGATTTCTTACAGCATTTTGAATTTCTGATACCGTCATCTTATAACTTGCAAGTTTTTCGGGATCAAGCCAAATTCTCATACTGTAATCATCCGCGCCAAACACGTTGACTGCTCCAACACCGCTTATTCTTTTTATGGTATCTTTTATGTATATATTTGCATAATTGGTTAAATCCAATTGATTCCAAGAATCATCTTCCGATGACAAGTTAAGTATTATAGCACCAATTCCGCTAACCTGATTTTCTGCCGTAATCCCTTGTTGAATAACCTCTTGCGGAAGCATTGATTGCACTTGTTGAAGTTTATTTTGAACATTCATCAAATTTAAGTCATTGTTAGTGCCTGTTTTAAAGAATATATTTAATGAATAAGCTCCGTCATAGCTGGTAGAATTCATATAGAGCATATCTTTAACACCGTTTAATTGTGTTTCAAGTAAGGATGCAATAGATGACTCTATAACTTCCGCACTCGCCCCGGGATAACTTGCCGTTACGGTAACCTGCGGAGGAGTGATATTCGGATATTTTTCCTGCTGCAATCCGCATAAGGATAAAACCCCTAATATAACTATAAATAATGAAATTACGACTGCAAAACGCGGTTTTCTAATAAAGAAATATAAATCCTCTTTTTTTATGCCCATTATTTTTTCTTACTTTCTTTTTTCTTATCTTCTTTTTTATAAGGTATTGTTTTCACTTTCTGACCTGATTTATAAATATTCTGAATACCGCTCATGACAACTTCATCTTTATAATCAAGCCCTTTTTCAACAACCCAATAATTATCTATATTATAATTAACTGTTATATCTCTTTTTACCGCTTGTCCGTCTTTAACTACCCATACATAATAACCTGTGCCGATATCCGTTTTGGTTGCGGACTGAGGGATTAGCATTACTTTTTCCGGCTTATTAACTCTTATTGTTACATTTGCATAATCACCAGGTACAAGGATTTCGTCCGGATTTTCAAAAATTGCTCTTAGCGTAACGGTTCCCGTACTTTCATCAACTTTGTTATCTACAAATTCTATTTGCCCTGCGATTTCATACGTTGAGCCGTCCGCAAGACCTAACAGAACAGATGCCGTACTGTCAGAATTTGGATTTTTCTTATAATATTTTTTTAATTCAATAAAATCACCACTCTTTAACGGGAACACAACTCTCATCGGATTTGTACTGTATATTTGGGCAATTACCCCTGACGAAGGAGAAACATAATTACCGACCGAATAGTTTGTTTTACCTATTCTTCCTGCCATTGGAGAGGTTATATTTGTATAACTCAAATTCAGATTTGCTTTTGATAATTCCGCTTTTGCTCCGTCAAGCGCTGCTCTGCTTTTATTCCTTGTGGTCACAGCATTGTCATAATCCTCACGACTTACCAAATCTTCTTTTACAAGAACTTCAGCCCTTTTTAATTCGGTTTCGGAATTTTTATATTCTTCATAATTTTCGTTTACCGTTGCCCTTGCATTCCTTGCTGCAAGTAAATATTCATCCTGCTCTATTAGAAAAAGCTTTTGACCTTTTTTTACCCGGTCGCCTTCTTCAAAATATTTTTGTTCCAACCAGCCTGAAACTCTTGCTATTACGTCCACAGACAAGTTCGCTTCAATCCTGCCTGTTGCCTTAATTTCAGGGAATATATCTCTGGCAATCGGCTTTGCAACTTCAACCGTTTTAGGCTGCATCATCATAAATGAAGCATACATACCTGATATCAAAGTTTTTGCCTGATTAAATATTATTGGGATTATAATCACGCATAATATAATTAAAATAATTTTAGTTTGTTTTGACTTAAAATCTATTTTCATGTTTACCCTCTACATTAAATTCCTGAGATTATTCTACCATAAAATTCTTAAACATATCAATTGGAAATGAATAAAATATTTGAGCTATATACAATGATACAATAAAATATGTCAAATCTTTCGTCATTCAGAGCAAAGCAAAAAATCTGTTATACGAAACAAATTTTTCAGGCTGAAACCATCTGAATAACGAGGTTTTCTGTGAATTTGGGAAAAATTAATATATAATTACCTAATATTTAACCTAAATATTTGATATCAAGTATTGTAATATCATCAAATTGAGATGCACCGTTTGAAAAATTATTAATATCGGCTTTTATATTTTCAATTATTTCTTTAGGGGCTTTAGGTTCATTAGCTCTATCATTCAAAAAATTAAGCAATCTTTCTTCTCCATAAAATTCTTCTTTTGTGTTTTGAGCTTCTGTCACGCCATCTGTATATATTAATATATCGTTTTCCGGTTTTAGAAATATTTTTGAAGATTTGTATTCATAATTTTCCATAGCTGATAATACTAAATTAGCATCGGATTTCAAATATTCAAATTTATCGCTTAATTTGATAACAGGTGGATTATGACCGGCATTTACATATTCAAGTTCTCCCGTTTCGGTGTTTAATATTGCAATGAATGCCGTCAAAAACATCCCGGCTTTATTGGTTGCGCAAAGTTCATTATTTGTTGTACTTATAGCAATATTTAAAGGAATCCCGCTCAATAAATTACTTTTTAGTAAGGATTTAGCATTCATCATAAATAATGCCGCAGGAATACCTTTCCCTGAAACATCAGCAATTAAAAATGCGAAACGATTTTCATCAATAAAGAAGAAATCATAAAAGTCTCCGCCAACTTCTTTGGCAGGATTCATAGAGGCATATATATCAAAATGACTCGTTTGAGGAAATTTGGCAGGTAATACCGAAGATTGGATTTTTGTAGCAATTTCAAGTTCGGATGCTCTTTTTTGTTCTTCTCTTGCATTTTCTTTTTGAATTTTTAATAAATTCAAAAGATTATCTCTCATAGTATAAAATGCCTGAGTTAATATTCCTACTTCATCATTCGATATTACAGGCGGAAGTTCGGTTTCAAATTCCCCTTTACCATATTTTTCAGCGACATGAGATAATTTAACAATAGGATTTGTTGTAAACTTACATATCCAATTTATAAACAAAATTAGCAGAAAAATTCCAAATATTGTTCCTGACAACAAAATCAACTGAAAATGTTTAACCGGTTTATAGAAACTATCGGAAGAATATACTAAGTACGAACTCCAATGCGTTTTTGGAATAGGGGAATAAACAAAAACGACTTCTCCGTTATGAACAGAAGATTTTGGCATTGTGATAAAACCGCTTTTCCCGCTTTTAACCTGATTAGCCACATATTTTAATTGCTCTGAATTAATTTCATCCGCAAGTTGAGATATAGTTTTTTTAAATTCAATATTTTTATCCGGATGTATTAAATATAATCCTTTGGCTGATGTTAAAAGATATTTGCCGTTTGCTTCAAATTTATAATTGTTAAGCCAATCACGCATAGCATCCAAATTGCCTGATGTCCCGATAACACCATCCCAATCGGAGCTTCCTTTAAATTTGAAAGGAATAGAAACACTTGAAGATAATAATTTATCGCCATTGGGATCTTCAGCCATATATGGTTCTGTCCAATGAATTTTGCCTGTTTTTAACGCAAAAGTAAGCCATTCACGATTTTGGGCAAAACCTGTTTCTTTCCAACTCAGGGTATACATTTTACCATTTTTTATGTAACTGTAATAAAAGGTGCCGTTAGCCAATTCTCCGTGTTTTGGTAGGACATATATAAAAAATTCATAGAAGTGCCCATACTGTTCCGTAATTGATTTTAAACCTGCCTGAGCCAACAAATCCAAGTCTTGCTCGTTTACATTATTTTTTAATTCTAAAATTCTCGCAGTATTTACAATGGATTGCTCTGCGATATCAGCGCCCTGAGCAATGTTATGATTTACATCCCCCAATGCTTTGTATGCAGCAGAAATAACTTGCTCTTTCAGTAAAGGTCTTGAATAATTTGATATAAAAATACTTAACGCCAATGAACCGACTAAAATAGTTAAAAGAATACTTGCACTAAGTTTGAATACCAGTGAACTGTTTTTTATAAAGCCAATAAATCTTTCAAACATAAATAAAACTGCTCCCGAATATACTTATTCCTAAATAATTTATAATAAATTCATTTATATGTAAATACTATCAACAAATTTGCTTTATCTTTCAATTTTTCACAAAATAATAAATAATAGTTAATAAAAGGGCAATAAAACAAATACATTATTACTTATTATCCAAAATAGAATTTATGCCATCATATAGTTTCTGCAAATCATTAGATACTGATACAGACGGGCATCTTCTCATATGATTCCCATTGTTATATTCAAAAATAACGTCATTTAATTCCTGAATAGGTTTTATACAAGTTCTATCCAATCTTTTTAAAATAGCCATCCCTATTATCCAAATAAAAATCGATGGAAACATAATTATCCATATCCCAATTGTCCTTTGCTTTTTCGCAGCTACACCCGCATGTTCCATTGATTGTCTATTTATTTTTGCAAATTCAGCTATTTCATTGATTGTTTCTTCTTCAACTTTTTTATTCCCCTTAAATGCTATTAAATAATTTGAGGCAATTTTATCTAATGCCTCCTTTTCTCCAGTTTCTGTTATATTCTTTTGTGCTAAATTTAAATTTTTTTCAAATTTATTTAAGTCTTTCCGAGAAGAAATACTTGATAACATTTGTTCTGCATAATATAAAGATTGTGTATTACTGCTGTTTAGTAAGTTTATAGCAGGTTCAAGTCGTTGAAAACCATAAATACCGGCAGCAGCAATTATAGCAGAACATATCAAAAGAATTATAAAATATAAATATATCTTCCCTGAAAGATTCATTAATTATCCCCTTTCATCATATTTTCAATATCATCATTTGTACCTGTTACCAAAAGCCTGTCCCCGGGTTTAAATTTTTCGTCCGGTATAGGTCTTGAATATTTATTCTCTTTCATAACTCCAGCGACAATTACATTGTATTTATCAGGTAATTGCAGTTCCTTAAGATTTTTATCAATCATAAAAGGTTGAACAGGGATTTCAAACAATTCGAGCCCATCCGCATTGTTATCAAGAAAAAGACTCTTAAATATAATCTTATGGGCAAATTTTTTCCCGTATTCATATTCCGGATTTATAATGCATTTTGCACCAATAGCCTTTAATATCCTTGCATGAATTGCCTCTGACGCTCTTGCAACAATATTTTCGCACCCCATTTGTTTTAAAAGGGCAACTGTCAGTATTGAAGGTTCTCTTGAACCGATTGAACAGATTATTAAATCCCTGTTTTTAGGTGAAAGTTTTGAAAGCGATATTTCATCAATTGCATCCAAACAAATAGCATCTGTTGCATAATTTGAAGCTTCATTTACCAATTTTTTATCTATATCAACCGCTATAACTTCATACCCTTTTTCAAAAAGAGTTTTCGTTAAGGCCATACCAAATTGCCCTAAACCGATTATTAAAATTTGTTCTTTATTGCGCTTTTTCATAACTTTTCTCCTATGTTAAAGATATTTTTGCATTTGGATAGCTTAAATAAATTTCATTTGACCTTGAGTTAAGGTAATAAATTACCATTGCAGGAAATACTCTGCCAAAAAACATTGTCAGAATTATAACTATTTTCCCAAATATATCAAGTTGAGATGTTACACCCATAGAAAGCCCGACTGTACCCATTGCAGATACGGCTTCAAAGACGAGTTTTGAATGAGACAACATTTGAGTTGTTAATAGCAAAAAACACGAAATCATTAGTATGAATAAATAAGCAAATATTAATGCAATTGCTTTATAAACAGTTTCATGCGAAATTTCTCTGTTTCTTGTTATATTTTTTCTTCCTAAAAATGTGTTATAGGCAGTTATTATTAATATGGCAAAAGTCGTTGTCTTAATACCACCCGCTGTTCCTCCTGGAGACCCACCAACAATCATTAGAAATATTAAAGTAAAATAACTCCCGCAAGAAATATTACTTAAATCAATAGAACAAAATCCTGCAGTTCTTGCACTTACTGATTGAAAGAATGCATTCAAGAGCTTGTCTGAGAAACTCATACCATTTAGAGCTCCTTCGAAAGAAGACATTAAAATGATTAATGTTCCCACTACAAGCAGCGTTATCGTTGTATTAAAAACTATTGTTGCAAGAGGCGAAAGTTTTTCCCCTCTTAAAAATTTAGGTAAAGTTATTGCTATAACCGGAGCAATTCCACCAAAAATAATCAAAAAAGACACTGTCATAATAATTAAAGGATCACTGTTATAAGGGATTAAATTATCAGGAATCAAAGCATATCCTGCATTACAGAAAGCAGATACAGCAAGAAACAAGCCTTGTTTTAATCCAAATAAAATATCTTTATTGAGATAAGAAAACCTTAGTGAAAGAATAATAAAACCTAAACATTCAAGTATAAACGTATATTTAAATATCAAGAACAATGATTCTTTTATTTCTTCTTTACTTTCTGCATAAAACATACTTCTGGCATTTTTTTCGTAAGCAACAGACATTTTTTTCCCTAATAAAAGGAAAATTATTGAAGAAATACTCATTATACCAAGTCCTCCAGCCTGAATTAGAAACATGAGTATAAATTGCCCAAAAACATTCAATTCTGTACTAATATCTTGAACGGATAACCCTGTTACGCATACTCCGCTCACAGATGTAAATAATGCATCTATAAAAGACATTTTTCCACAGCAGGGGAGATATAATAATATTCCGCCTAAAACGCATAAAATGAAGAAAGTAACAGGAAGTATCCTCACAGGAGACTTAACGACTTCGTCATATAAATTACTTATAAATGAATTGTAAAACCCATCAAAAATTTTATTCATAATAAGTATATTAGCATAAATATGCAGTCATATTTTTTTTCATAAATTAGAAAATTTATAAAATATTTTTACAACTGCTAAAATATCATATAAAATTGTATTTATAAAGATTAAGTAAAAAATGGCTCCGTTTTATATTTGGAGCCACTTAATGGTTATCAAATCAAGATTACACTATTTTACAAATGTATCAATTCTTGCCGTAATACTATTTATAAGAGCATTTAGTAATATTTTAAATATTTACTATCTTACATTTGTGATATCACATTTTTAATATTTTTAAAGAGTGGCAATGTATGTATTAAATAATAAATATCATCTTACAAAAGAGTTTGTTACATAGGATTTTTCTCAATTATTATGGAGCTTTTTTGTTAAACCAAAATATTCTTATGAGAAACTGATTTGTTTAAAATTTTATTGTGTTTTATCAGATTAATATGCCGGTATATTTTTACGCCGCATATATTTTGAAGTATAATGCATTCATGGACAAAAAAAATGTAATTATAATAGGAGCAGGACCTGCCGGATTGAGTTGTGCATATAGTTTAATCGGTACAGACTATACCCCGATTATTATAGAGGCTGATAGTAGTGTCGGCGGATTAGCAAAAACTATTTATGAAAACGGTAATGGTACTGATATAGGGCCACACAGATTCTACACAAAAAACGATAAAATAATGAACTTGTGGGATAAAATTTTGCCGATACAAGGGGCTTTATCTTGTGATGACATATTGACTAACAGGAATATTATTTTAAATAAAAATGGGCCTGATCCAGAAAAAGAAAATAATGTTTTTCTTAGAAGAAAAAGATTTTCAAGAATATATTATTCAAATCATTTTTTGGATTATCCATTAAAACTAAATTTTCAAAATTTGTTTGCCCTTGGGATATCCAAAACTTTTATCGCAGGATTAAGTTATTTAAAATCTTGTTTTTATAAAATTCCAGAAACAAATCTTGAAAGCTATATGATTAATCATTTCGGTAAAGTTTTGTATGAGTTGTTCTTCAAAGATTATACACAGAAAGTTTGGGGTGTACATCCGGCAGAAATATCAAAAGAATGGGGGGTACAAAGAATAAAAGGGATTTCTTTGTCAAAAATTTTATTAAATGCTTTTTGTTTAATATTTGCAATTAAACAAAAGAAAGAAATTTCACTTACTGAAGAATATTTTTACCCCAAATTAGGCAGTTCGCAATTGTGGGATGCAATGGCTGAAAAAATTAAACAAAGTGGTGGCAAAATTATTTTAAATTCGGAAGTTATTTATGTAAACAAAAAAGGAAATAAAATAGTTTCGGTAAAAGTTCGAAATAAAAACGGGTCAATTATGGAACTATTTGGGGATATTTTTGTATCTTCAATGCCGATAAAAACGCTTTTTACAAATATGAATGATGTCCCTCAAAAAATATATAATTCTGCGGCAAACCTTTCGTATCGAGATTTTATTTTGGTTAATTTTGTTACAAAAAAAATTAATTTAAAAAATAATACGAAATTCCCAACAATAAATAATATCGCACCTGATAGCTGGATTTACCTTCAGGATAAAGGGATAAAAGCTGGCAGGCTTGATATAATAAATAATTTTTCGCCATACATTGTAAAAAATTACAAAGAAAATGTTGTTATTAATTTAGAATACTTTTGCAATGAAAATGATGAATTTTGGAATGAATCTGATGAAAATATTATAAATTTTGCTGTTTCTGAGTTGAAAAAACTTTCTGTAATTGATGACGGCGATATAAAAACTTCAAAAGTTATAAGGATTAAAAAAGCTTATCCTTCATATTTTGGAAGCGGTTATGACAAATTTGAACAGATAAAGGATTACATAAACACATTTGATAATTTATATTGTATAGGTCGAAATGGTCAGCATAAGTATAATAATATGGACCATTCGGTATTAAGCGGACTTACTGCATCTCGTGTAATAATGAAAGATTTTGACAAAAATATACTTTGGGGAATTAACACTGATTCTGAATATCAGGAATTTAAAAATTTAAAATAGTGTTTTTATTTAGGAGTTTTGCCCTTGTTACATACCATATTATCGTTTCATATTCATCGCCATATTTAAAAGGTATTGATGTATCATTAATTTTTTCTTTTGTAATTATCAATGTATTCGTTTTTTGTGAAGGAATTACATTTTTTGAAATATTTTTTCTTTCACTATTATTTAATATTAGTACCTGAAATCTTGAATCTAAAAAAGGTTCAATTTCGCACATTTCTTCAAATATGTATATATTTTTAATATCATTTTCATTATTCAAATATTTTATCAAATCTAATTTAAAAATATTATGCGTAGTATAATCCAGATAATATGAGTTATAGAATGATAAACAAGCAAAAAATATTATAAACAAAGTGTTGAATACCGGCTTTGTATGTATTTTATCGATTAGCCAATATGCAAGTATAAGATATACATATAAAAATATCATATTATGATTATTTGCAATATATAGTGTTGCATGAAATATAATAAAAATAATATTTGTTGTTAATATGAAGAAACGAGTTTTGTTATTGGCAAGAATAAAAATAATGAAAGATGTTATTAGGTAGTATAAAAATATAAGATAATGTGTACCTCTGTAAAAACGGATAATATCACTTATGGATATTGTTTTTTTTATAAATACGCTGTTATAGCCTAATAATGTTCCACATAAAATCGGATATAACCATAAAACAACCCCCGTCGTAAAAATCAAGAATATTGATAACTTGCATGCTGTAGAAAAATTATTTTTGTTCTTTATTAAATTATGTATAAATATGAGTGCAAGGGGAGTAACTGCTATAGCTCCAAATAGATGAGTATGAGCAGTTAAAACAAGTAGTAATGTGTATAATATAGGTCTTTTCATTTGATCTTTATATAGTGAAACGACCAGAAACAGTTCCAATATTTCTGCAGAATGCCATCTTGATACAATTGAAAAATAATTAAGGGATAGCCAGGAAAAAGTAATTATAATCTTTACAACAGGATGAAATGGTGCCTTTTTCCACATAATTAGTATTGCGGCAAAATAACATACCCAGTTTACTAAAAGCATAGAATACGGAAAATAAAAATTACTTTTCGCAAAAGGCATCAATAACAAGTACCAAACAATAAAGTGCCCTTGATTCCCCAATATTTGTACAACATTATTAAATGTCATTTCTCTTGCATAAATCCAAGCCAAACACTCATCATGCCACGGAATATGATTAATTAATTTTGGAATTGTTATCATGCAAAACAATATAATTGACAGATACATCAATATATCTTGTTTTGAAATATTTTTCATATAATAATTTTAACACAAAATATACGAGTAACTTACAAGGGTCTGATATATACGTGATATAATATTCTTGTCTTGATAAAATATATTCTCGTGCCTGCGATTTTATTCGGGATAGAGTTGCTCTGGCAGAACCCATAAACGACGGCAAACAAACCCCAATGCGAGGGCATCCGGTATTTATTGCTCAACACACGACCGTTACCTGCTACCGCGACTGCATTGAAAAACGGCACAAATCCCCCCCCCCACACACACAGAACTGACCAAAACCGAACAAGAATATCTTGTTTCCATAATTATGGAATGGATAAATAAGGCAAATTAATTAAGTTAATATTATATAGCCTGATTTATATATTCATTTATCTTTGATCAAAGCCCGATGCAATTTTCTCGGGGAATTTAGCGTGGTGGTCAAAATTTGGCAGGTTTTCTGCGTATCTTTGTGCATCATAAGATGAATATGCACTAACCTGCATCCCCATTCTGGAGCCGTCTTTCGTAAAATACTCCACATAATAAGTGTCCATTGCCATAGTTTAGTTCTCCTTTATTTCTATTTTTACAATTATGTCGTTTTTGTTTAGATTTTCATTAACATTAGTTACTAAATTGATGTTTGTATCTTCAACTAAAACATTAGAAATTAAGGTTGAAATATTTGAAATTTCCATAAGTGTAACTTCTACCCCAATATTGTAAGTGATATCAATAGATTTCACATTTTCAGGATTACCTATAAACTTTTTGAAATCATCAAATTTTTCTTCAAAATTATTTATAAATACAAATTCTTTCATATTTTATACCTCTTTTAGTGCTTTTATTCTGATTTTTGCGGTTTGAGATTCGCCTTCATCTGTAATATCAAAGACTTCATAATCAGATATTTCAGGAAATGAATCCATATCCTGTCTAATCCATTCTTCAATATCTAAATACCCCGAATCTTTCGGCATTGTTACATCTGCCGAAGCATAAAATTCTCCGTTGAGCGAATATGTAACACTATAATTTGTTTCTTCGTTTTCATTTTCACTATAACTTAATGAAACTTCTAAAACATCATTCTCTTTTAATAAAGGTGCTGATTCGCCCTCTCCTATATTGTCAAGTACAAATTTTAATTCTTCCTTTGGTATAGACTTTTTAATTTTAGACAGTGCTTGGTCTGCAATATTTGTAATCATTTCAGTATCAACGTTATATAAACATGCTATTTCTTCAGAGGTATAACGATGACCGCCTAAACCAAACAATAGCATAATTACATCTCGTTCTTTGGGTGATAAATCCTGCAAGGATTCTTTTAATAAGTCGATAATTTTGTTTTCCATAATTAATACTCCTATGTTTTATCTATATTTTTATTATAAATTCTTACTATGACAAAATTGGACATATATAAGGGTTTTTATAATCTGATTGCTGCAGAACATTTTTTCTTACCTTTTTGACAGGCTTTTATCGGGAGTTTTGTCCTATTTTGTTCCAAAAATGCTTGAGGGTCATTGAGAATTAGTCTTGGATCAATGTATTCGGGGCGCGTATATTTGTTATAATATTTTTGCGGATAATCATAAAGTATTCCGACACCTGTTGCACAAAACTCCCCGTAACATGCCTTTGCACTCGGGGAAAAACAAAATAATATAAATACAATTGTCAAAATCCGTTTTTTCATAAATTAGTCCTTTATTTAATGCTATTTAATCCTATGGGTAAATCAGTATGTTTTTGAAATATTTGAAAGTTTTTATCTGATCTGTTGTGATAAGCAAGTATAATTGAGAGCAAAAACGGAATTTTCTCATCCATGTTTGATTCAATCTCAGGTTCAATTTCAATCGCTTTTGCAAAATCATTATAGGCTTCAAAATAATTTCTCAACTGACAGTTTACAAGTCCCTTGAGATAGCAAATTTCCGCACTAAATTTTATCTCAAGCGACTGACTAAAATAATTTAACGCCTCAATGTAATTCCCAAGTTTATAGTTTGCAAGTCCATATGTATTAGAAACGTCGTCATTTATAAAGCCTTTATTTATTTCGCAGTATTTATCGCAATCCGAAACAGCCGGCTGATACTGTCCGAGTTTTTCATAACAGAATGCACGCATTGAATAAAGAATATCATTTTCGGGCTCAAGCACTATTGACTTTGACAAATACTTAACAGCTTTTCCGTAATCCTGTAAGTATTCATACCTTGAGCCTAAAACGGCATAATGATAAGATTCTTCCGGTTCAAGAGCTATCATTTTTTTCAAATCTCTAATATCAGATTTTGCCTGTTTTTCATTAAAACACTGAAAATTATCATCTCTACAGTCGAAGTTAATGTTTAGCAAAAGATTTTTCAGCATTTCTCTGCGCTGAAAAACTTTTCTGCGTGCAATAATTCTTGCAATATAATTTTCGACACACGGATTTATTTCTATCGCTTTGTTAAAATATTTCATTGCACCGTTTTTTCCGGTTTCAACCATACATAGACCGATTTTTATGCAGGCTTCGTCGTTTTCTTCCCATATTTCAACCGATTTTTTGAAATCTTTTATTGCGGAATCATATCTTTCAGTCTGCATTTCAAGGCAGCCTCTGTGGTAGTACGGGGCACATTTGTCAGTATATTTCTCAACTGCAGCATTAAAATCACCCATTGCATAATCAAACATCTCAAGGTTCATATAAGCATTGCCTCGGTAAATGTACCCCCACATATCCTGTTCCAAATTTAATTGAGCGGTAAAATCCTCAATTGCTTCTTTGTTTCTGTGCATATCCAGTTCAAGTCTTGCTTTGTGATAGTAATAATAAGGTCTTTTATCAAGTCTGATAGCTTTGTTGGCATCTACAATCGCATCTTCTAATTTATTCATTTGTTTGTATGCCCAGCTCCTGTCATAATAATACTCAGGATCATTCGGGTTTAAATCAATTGCTTTTGTATAATAATCAACTGCTGAATCATATTCGCCGAGATAAAATTTTGCATCCCCGCTGTAATCGTAGGCATCAGGCAAATTTTCATTTATTTTCAGCGCCTTTTCGCAAAGAGAAATTACTTCATTGTATTTTTCATCTTCCATTTTTTTGCAGGCTTTTGCCAGATAGTCAAATTCATTCATTTTCCTACTCCTTTTATTTTTATTATGAGATTTCCAAATGTAAGGTTGTCAAGGTCAAATGATTTATCCCTGCATTATCATCATAAAATATGACCGTGACAAAAATGGACATATTTAATTTTTTATGATATAAATCTTTTGAAAAAGGAGTTTTCATATGGCAAGAGGTGATGATATAAAAAAGATTCTGAATCTTGCAAAAGATATGAGAGATTCGACTTTAGGTTATTCAATTCAGATGATTCAGGATGAATTGTGTGTTTCACGCAGAACTGCAATGCGTATTAAAGATATTATTTCTGATGTTTTTGAAATTGAAGAAGTACAAAATCCCGATTCCCGAATAAAAAAATGGAGATTAAAACGTGGAACATTAGACAGAATTACGGCTTTTAGTGCCGACGAAATCGCAACGCTTGAAGATTGCCAGTCATATATGAAAAGCCAAAACTATACAAACCGATGCGACCTGCTGCCCGGGATTATACAAAAAATGAAGATTACAACAAACTCTATGGCAATTAATGATGACGTTTCTGATTTGTTGGAGGTTCAGGGGTATGCAGTGCATCAGGCGCCAAAAATTAAACTTGACCCTCAAACAATTTCAAAAATTTCCGAAGCGCTTTTGGCTCAAAAATATCTGACCTTCAGATACAAAAATAAAAAAGGCGAAGAAAAGCTCAGAAAAGTCGCACCTTATGCGGTGATATATGGGGAATACACATATCTTGTTGCCAAAGGTGATGAGGATGAAATTTATAAACACTTCCTTTTATATAAAATGCAAAACACAAGAGTTACAAACGAATATTTTGATAAAGACGAAACCTTTAATTTGCAGGAGCATTTGTCAAAAGCATTCGGTGCTTTCCAGGACAGAGAGCCGATGAAAATAAAATTATTGTTTTCAGAAAATGTGAAAGATATTATTGAAAACTACAGCTTACACCCGAATCAGAAAATTATCCCCAATGACGACGGCACAACAACCGTAACATTTGAAGCCGGCGGAGCTTATGAAATTTGCTGGTTCCTTTTCCGCTGGGGCAAAGATGTTAAAATTCTTGAACCACAGGAATTGAAAGATACTTATAAAAAACTCCTGAACGAAGTTTTGGAGCAGATGTAATAATTTTAAAGGAGAATTTTATGTTTATAACATTCATTATTTTATTAATTTTTACTGTAATGATTACTTGGAGTTCTATTGATTTAGAAAAAAAACATAAAAAATGGTTAGAAGATGCTAAAAACGCTTATACAAAAAACGAATTTACATCAGAATATCCACGTTCACAAATTTCAATATTTAAAAATGAATATAAATACAATATGAATTATAAATTTATTATAAGTGCTTGGATTATTTTATTAGTATGTCCTTTATTTTGCGACTTAAAAACATATATAATAATTTATTTAATAAATTATATGTATAGCAGAGTTTTAATATGGTTAGCTAGTATTGAGTTAAAAATTGATACGATAAAAGATGAAATATATAAGGAAAACGAATATTTGTAATCCTGCTAAAATAGCAAGTAAATAGCATATTAAAATCGAATAATCGTGCACTAATGTAGTGCAAAAGTAGTGTTAACCCTTGATTAAAATAATAAATAAATTTATGCCAACCCTACGGTGTCCATTTTTGACACTGTAGGGTTTTATTATGAGAATGTGAAGATCAGAAATTAGAGTAAAGGAGTAAAAATTATGGCATTACATTCTCAAATCAGAGCAGAACAAAGATACGGGCTTAGCGAATTCAACCCGCTGAAAGTTATGAAAGAAATTATGGCTGACAGATGCATTCAGGTCAGTGAAAGTTTTGAAAAGTTTTCAAGAATTTTCTATGTTCGTTACAACAACAAATATCTTAAAGTCGTAACCGATTACAATGTATCATTTGTGAAAACCGTTTTACCTGATGCAAATGATTTCAATGTTCTTGAAAAACTGATTAATAAACTTGCGAATTGCACTGCAATCGCAGCATAGAATATCAGGAGTTCAATAATGGCACAATAGCAATTTAAAATAAAATATAAGGAGGTACAAAATGTCAATGTATGAATTTTATTGTGAATACCGTACAAAAGACGGTCAGAGATGCGGCGAAACAATCTATGCGCGTGACAGTATAGAAGCAAGAGAAATCATTAAAAAACGCCCTGATTTTTCTTATCTGATGGATTCGCCAAAGAAAATGAGTTAAGGAGGAGATTATGCCTTTTTGGCTTGTTTGTCTGATTTTGTATTTCGCATTTAGTGATTGTGATTTTTATGACGATGGTTGACAATATCAGAACATAATTTAAAATAAAATTACTCATAAAGAGTGTACGAGGGACAAGCCCGTTGACTACACAGCAACCCTTTAAGTTGGGTGCTAATGCTTGGATGATGAGGACTTATAAAACGGCTCATCATCAACGATGAGCCGTTTTCTTTGTCGCCTTTATGAGATGTAGTACACACTAAAACAGGAGACAAGACGATGATTAAATTCATTTCAAAGAGTGAGTTGGACTCTCAAAAATCCGACAACAAAGAAACACATTATGTTGGCACAATTTACCCGCAAATTTTTTCTAATGACGAAGTGGAAGAATTTAGGGTCGGTATGCAGATGGAAACAGGTATTATCTGGCTTGGCGGGTATTGGCTTGACAGTAATCTTTTCCCGAAAGAAAAATGCCCGATATGCGGAAAAGAAGAAGTTTTAATACCGTATAAAACTGTCGGTTCTGTTCTTTCAGGCTGTCATACGATTAAGTTCTGGTGCTCAAACTGTCACGAAAGATTTGTGACAAATGAGCATATTGAATATTTCAGATTAATTTACAAATATGTTCTTGCCCACAGACACGAATTTAAAAAGGAACAGGAAATCCCCGGATGCACCAAACTCCCTATGGGTGCAGAATTTATACAAATTCACAAATAATCACAACGCCTCCAAAATGGAGGCGCTTTTCATGTACTGCTAACAACCCGTCTTAGTTGAGTTTTTGAAATATTTAACAAAATTCCCATCATACACATTGTCACAAACAGTGACGAACCGCCGTAGCTTATGAATGGCAGGGTTATTCCGGTTGCGGGTAAAAATGATGTGGCAACGGAGATATTAAAAAATGCCTGCATAGTAACGGATATTGTTATTCCAAACGCAAGTAATCTGCCGTAAAGTGTCGGACTTTTTGATGCTATGTGCGTTCCTCTGTAAAACAAATGCAAAAACAACATTATAATAATCAAACAACCGTAAAATCCCATTTCTTCCGCTATCACAGAAAATATAAAATCCGTATGGCATTCAGGCAGCCAGCCTAGTTTTTCTTTTGATGCACCATAGCCCTGACCAAAAATTCCGCCTGATGATATTGCAATTTTTGAGTGAAAGACCTGATAACCTTCCCCCTGAAGATCGCTACCTGAATTGTTCCAGTTCATTATTCGCGACATCTGAAACGGTTCAATAAAATTTGATAAATCAATTATATTAAACTTAATCATACCAACAAGACATACAAGAATACATAGTCCTGCAACAACCGGTTTCAATGTTTTCCCCGAACAAATATACATAAAAAAACTTATCCCTAGCAGAATCAAAGTCATACTCAAATTTGGCTGTTTCAGCACAATAAAAATCATTACGCAAAAAGTTAAGGCAAATTTTTGAATTTGTCTGAACATATTTTTTTTATCAAGCGAAAAGAAATGTGCAAGCAGCATTATTATTGCCAATTTTGTAAATTCTGACGGCTGAAACTGAAACAAGCCCAAATTCATCCAGCGTCTTGCGCCATTTATTGTGACTCCGAGCGGAGTGAATTTTACAAGCAATAACAAAACGATTACAAAAATTGCGAATTTAAAGGTTATTTTTTTTAGTTTTCTGTAATCAAAAAAAGAAAATAAAACAAGTCCAAAACCGCCAAGAATCGCCCAGAATAAATGCTGAATGATATAATAAAGCGGATTTATGTGTTTTGACATACACATAGGCAAACTTGCGGAAAATACTGCCATAAAACCAATAATGACAAGTATCATAACGGTTACAAAAAGTTTTTTATCCGCCGGAACCTTCACAGGAGCGTACTCAATATTTGTGTTTAGTTTATCCATTATTTTGCCCTCCGGTCTGAAGGAATATTAAGTAAAACTCCTACTTCTTTTGCAACTTTTGCCCAGGTCGGGGAAGCAACAGTGCTTCCGAAATTCGATGCAGTTCTTGGACTGTCTATTACGACATAAATTGCGACTTTCGGATCCGTTGCAGGGAAATACCCGATAGCAGAAGCAAAAACATCGCGCCCACTATTTACATTTTTTCTTGAAGTCCCTGTTTTGGCTGCAACCGTGTAATTATCAAGATTTAATACACTTTTGCCGTTTGAAATACTTTTTGCAAGAATTTTGGTCAGAGTTTTTGCGTTGTATTCAGACATTACACGCCTTGATTTTACGTGTTGTGGTAACTCTTCCTGACTGTATTTTATAACATGAGGGGTGTTCCAGATTCCGCCGTTTGCAATAGCACTCACTGCACTAATCATTTGTATTGCAGTAACTGATGCTCCGTAGCCGTAACCCATACTTGCCTGTCTTGATTTGTACCAGTTCTCAGGTTCAGCTAAAAGTCCGATTGATTCAGCAGTCAAATCGATTCCTGTTTTTTGCCCAAAGCCAAAATCTTTCAGTTTTGCATAATATTTTACAGGATCAAGCATAAGGGCAATATTTGCACTCCCGACATTACTTGAATGTTCAAACAGATATTCAAGCGAAATCATCCCGGGGTTTGGATGGCGGTCATAATCATAGTTTTGAATCTTGTGTCCGTCTATTACAATTTTACCTGAATCAGGAATTTTAGAATTTTCATTTATTGCACCGAGTTCCATTGCTGTTGCAACAGTAATTATTTTAAAGGTAGATCCCGGAGGATAAATATCCGTTAGCGACCAGTTTTTCATCTGCTCCTGAGAGAATTTCCAGTATCTGTTCGGGTTAAAATCCGGATAAGACGCATAAGCAAGAATTTCGCCGTTTTTGACATCCATTACAATAATTGAACCCCTTTGTGCCTTTTTCTCTTTTACCGTATTTTCAAGTTCTTTTTCGCAGACGTACTGAACGGAAGTATCTATCGTCAGAGTAACATCTTCCCCTTTTTGTTTTTCGGTAAGCGATTTTACATCTGTTTTAAAATCAAATATAACATCACCGTTCGCCCGTCTTTGGTAAGATATTTTTTTATCGGTTTTTTGCAATTTATCACCTGCGATATTTTCTATTCCGTTCGCGCTATCTGCCATTCGGTTATAAAAGCCGACTATATGCGATGCAACTTTGTCCTGCGGATAAAATCTTTTATTTATAGTTTCAACACTAATCGCCTGGTAATTCATTTCTCTGATTTTTTGTGCCATCTCTCTTGTGGCATCTTTTTTTACTGCAATAATATTTATTTTTTTGCTTTTCAGTTTCTTGAGCAATTCGTCTTCAGGCATTTTCAAAATCGGGGCAAGTTTATGTGCAATTTCTTTTGGAGGGTGCTTCAGGGTGTATTTTGTCGGATGGGCATAAACCTCATAAATGTACTGATCCGTTGCAAGTATCATACCGTTTCTGTCTTTTATATCACCCCGTAATACCCTCTGGTCTGTTGTTCTTATTGCAATACCGTCTTCTCTGCAATCGTCAAAATCCAGTATCTGAACACAAAATAAATACCCAGTTAAAATAAGAAATAATCCGTTCATAAATATCTGGACAATTCCTATTCGCTTGTTTATTTCATTATTATTCATATCACACCTACTCCTTCAATTTTTAGTATAAAAGGTATGTATGTCAAAAATGGACCCCATTAAACTTCTTATAACTATGACCTATTTTGACACACATATATACAATAATTAAATCAATGAAAGGAGTAAGATATGTCAAAGCAAACCTGCACAACCCATAATTTTTTCAAAATTTTGGGGATAAAAATTTGGGAATACAGATCAGATTATTTGTGGAATGATTCGGAACCGGATGATGAAAAATTATCTGATGATATAATAATCCACGAAAATATTATCAGAAAATGGAATCACGGAAATAACTAAAATTTTGTGATAATATAAAAACATAGTGTTTATGGAGGTATTTAATATGAGTAATAGTCCAGAAAATGAAAAAGAACGCAACATAGATAAAATTATTAAGTACTTATATGATGTTGAGAAGCCAAATCAAAGAAAATCCAAAAATCGTTGGATAGATACTAAACCAGGATGGAAAAATTACAAGCATAATGAGGAAAAAGAAAACCTAATCAATAAAATTGAAGATAAATTTAAAGATAAAATTGATACACCAAGGAATAATTTAAAAGAACTTCCTTTACACAATGTATTCTTAACTGCAAAAAGTAAATACAAAGATGTGAATAAATGTAATAACGAAAAGAATATTGAAAAATTAATTGCAACGATATACGAAAAAGATAAAAGAGTTTCTAATCAGTGGTGCGTAGGAAAGAATCAGGAATCTGTTGATTTAGTAATATGTGACAACAATAAAAAATATACATTGGTAGAGTTGAAGTCTTTAAATAATAACAATGTATCTGATTCCCCTATTTTTGCCCTTATTGAAACCATTAAAAATTATTGTTTATTAAAAAAATATTTTGAAAAAAAAAGTCACATTTTCGATATAGAAGAATTTTGTTTATTAGCTCCAAAAGATTATTATGAACACTTTTTTAAAGGTAAAGATGCAATAAACAATATAAATGAATTTTATAAAACTGTTGAAAAATTTAATGAAAAAAATAAGGTTTTATTTACAATGAAATTTATTAACAAAAATGGTAAAGACATAGTTAATAATGCACAAGACAAATATCATAATGGAAAAAAAAGAGAAGATAATGGGAGGTTTGAAATTAATAAACATGATATAAACTCGGATGAATATTTGAGATGTTTATTACTCGAAAATTGGCGTAATAATGATATTTCAACAAGAGAGAAATTAAAAGAAAAATTAGGAATATAATAATGCAATTGATCATCCACAGAGGAACACATGAAATTGGCGGGAGTTGTGTTGAAGTCAGAGATGAAAGCACTAGACTTCTTTTTGATTTAGGCCTACCGCTTGACGACAGAGAAAATATTAAACTTAATATAAACGGTTTGTATAAAAATGATAAGCCGGAAATTGACGGGATTTTTATCACCCATTCACATCCTGACCATTACGGGTTATTGAGTTCTGTAAATTCTGAAATACATGTTTACACAAGCAAAACAACTGCAAATATTATTAAAAATGTTTCAAAAATTAAAGGCGAAAATAATTATCCCGATTCGAATTTGAGTATAATTGAAAACCCTGTAAATATCGGAGATTTTACAATAATTCCGCATAAAGTTGATCATAGTGCCGGAGGGAGCTTAGCGTTTGAGATTATTCGTAGTGGCAAAAAGATTTTATACACAGGAGATTTGCGCTTTCACGGAAGAACTTCATATTTGAGCAGAAATCTTGCCAAAATAAAGAATGTCGATTATTTGATTATGGAAGGTTCAACACTTGGCAGACCGAACCAAAAGTTAAAAACAGAGGATGATGTTTTTGATGAAATTACTAATGCTTTTACAACAAACAAACTTTGTTTTGTAAATTTTTCTTCCCAAAATTTAGACAGATTTATTTCGGTTTACAAAGCGTGTTTGCGAACTAAAAAATCTCTTGTTATTGACCCTTACACCTGTTTTGTTTTGGAAAATTTTAAAGATATAAGTAAAAATATTCCTCAATGGAATTGGAATAATATCAGAGTTTATTTTGGCGGGGGTAAACATACAAAAAATTTGGCAGACAGTGGTAAACTTTTCACTTACAAAAACAAAAAAATCTCGGCTGAAGAAATTTTATCTAATCCGGAAAAATATGTTGTAAAAACTGCAAAAGCAATATGTAAAAAGATTTTAAGCCGTTATGATATTTCAAAAATCGAGTACATTTATTCAATGTGGAGTGGATATTTGGATAATCCGTCTTATCTTGCTATTTTGAAACCGCAAATCAAACATATTCACACATCTGGTCATGCGTATATTAGGGATTTACAGGAATTTGTGCAAAAAATTGAGCCAAAAGTTATTATTCCTATTCATACAGAAATGCCTCAAAAATATTCTCAACTCTATGATGCAAAGATAAAGATTTTAAAAAATGGTGAAATTTTAAACTTGTAAAAACATTCAAATTTTGCTATTATTTATATGTCCTAATTTGTCGGGGTCAAATTTTATTATAGGGGTATGAAAATGGCAGAAGAGCAAGGCAGATATACAAAACTGCAAAACATTTTGAAACTGATTACAACAATGCAGGCGCGGTCGTATGGGATTACGCTAAATGATATTCAGCAGGAAGTTGAAGTTTCAAGACGCACGGCAGAACGACTTCGTGATGTTTTGCTAAATGAACTTCCGATTGAAGAACTTGATAATTTTCACTCGAAAGAAAAACATTGGGGATTTAGGCGCAGCGGCTATTTAAAAGAAATTATTTCGTTTTCAAAAGACGAAATTGCAGAACTTGAAAATATAAAAAATGCCATTTCGCACGAAAATCAAAAAGAGCTTTTGGGTAATATTATTGAAAAGCTCAGAGCGTTATCAAATAAAAACGCTGCACAGATTGAAGATGCCGTCGAAATGCTTTTAAAAACCGAAGGCGTTGCAGTAAGCCAAAGACCGAATTATAAAATTGATGTTAAAAATCTGGAACTGATAAGGCAGGCGATAAAAGAAAATCGCAGGATAAAATGCAAATATGACGGCAGGGATAAAATCCTTTCACCGTACGGAATTGTATATGGAGAGAATGTATTTTTAATCGGGGTTGAATCCAATTGGGAAAATCCTTATGTCTATCGATTCCACAAAATTACAGATATAGAACTGACTTCCCAAACTTTTGATAATGGTGATTTTGACATAAAAACATATGCAAACCGTTCGTTTGGTGTTTATCAAAACGAAGAAATGAAGGTTGAACTATTGTTTTGCGCTGACGTTGCGGAAGATGTTTTGAACTATAATTTCCACCCGACACAAAAGGTTAAACGCAATGAAAACGGAACGGTAACGGTGAAATTTAAGGCATCAGGCGAACTGGAAATTTTGTGGCACTTATTCAAATGGGGCGATGCAGTAAAAATAATCTCTCCCCGTTCCCTCAAGAAAGTATATGTCGAGATGTTAGAGAATGTATTAGAAGCACAAAAGGGGTAAGTGAATGTCAGATATAAAAGAAAAAAATGAAGATAAAGAAGTTTTGATAAATACCGTATTCACAGGGGATTATACAAATGAAAATATCGGGCATGAAATTATAAACATGTATAAAACTAACAAAAACGAAAATTACATTTATATTTCTCCTTGGGGAACAGTTGCAAAAGAAAATTATAATAAAATAAAAGAAGTAATTTTTGTCCGTGCTGCAGGGAAAAATAAATTAGAAATTATTGGCAAAGCATCTGGTTTAAAATATTGGGGAAATGAAAAAATTAATGAAAAATTAAAACAAAAAATAAAAAACGACCTTAAAAACTTGAGTTATCCAGAAGATTTTGATAAAAAATTTACCCAAGAAGTTAAAGATTTAGTAAAAAATATTGATGAAAATATATTACAAAAAAAAATAAAAGATAAGTCAAAAACAAAAATTAATGTAGAATTTAAACGATTTTTAAATAAATCAGAAGATAACCCTACTAATATTTCGGAAGAACTTATTAATAAAATTCGTAATTTAGAAAATAATAACAATAAAGAAATAGATAAGTTAAAATTCAGTGCGTATGAAGAAATATATTCCAATACTTACATAGATACTATGATATACATAGAATCTATTGTTGATATAATTAAAGAGGCAATTCAAAAGAAAGTAAAAGAAGAAGCAAAAAAAGAAGGTATTGAAAAATTTAAACTGAATACGACAACAAAAGACGTTTCGGGTAATTTAAAACAAAGAGCAGAGAAACTTTTAAAAGAATATAATGACGTAAAACGTATTTGCAAATATTTTGAGGCCAAATATATTCATGATTTACAACTTGAATATATAGAACAAAAAGAAGTTAAGTATAATTACAAATTCATAAATGAAGTGTTTGAAGGTAATTTTCATAGTGTTCCACCAATATATTTAACATTTAAAGCAGATTGTGTAAAAAAAGCAAAGAACTCTATTATTATTGATTACAGTGATACAAAAATAAAAAATATTCTTAAAAAAGCTCAAGTCAAAAAAGATAACACTGAAGATAATGATGTAAAATTGCGCAATCAGAGTTGTTTATATTATTTATCACAAAAGGATTTTAATAAAATAATTGATACAAGTAAAAACGGATATAACAATGATGCAAATTGGGTAGACACTACAAAATTACAAGAGTCCACAGATAAAAATGATGAAGAAACATTTATAGATATAATAAGAAAACCATACGATGAACTTGTTTTTTCAAATATGATTGCATATTATTTTGAAAATGATAAAGAGTTGTTTAAAAAGTTTTATAAATATCTAAAATCAATTATAAATAACGACACTATAAAAGAAGATGAATTAACAATAAATGAAACATACGAAATATCAAGAGAATATAAAGTCGATAATGGAAGAATTGATATATTAATCAGGACAGATGACAGTCTTTTTATAATTGAAAACAAAATAAAATCTGATATAAATGGTAAACAATATGACCCATACACAGGTAAATATTCAAATCAACTTATAAACTATTATAAGCATTTTAATCCTGATGAAAAAAATGGAGTTGATGAGGATTTTAAAAATATAAAACAATATTATTTTATATTCACTCCAAACTATAATAAAATTGATAAGGAAAAAATAAAAGAAATAATACAATCGTCCAAAAATATGCCCGAGAAAGAAATCAATAAATCATGTAAGATTATTGATTTATATAATATTATTGCTTATGAAGATTTATATAAATTTTTTAAAGAAAATAAACCAAAACAGGTAACTTCTGTTAAACAAAAAATTTATTTCGAAGATTTTATTAGTTCTTTAGAGCAACATTCACATAGTTGTGATGATGTTGTTGAACGCAGAATGGAAAATGAATTTAGACAAAAAACAAAAAAATAAAACCTATGACCTAATTTGACATAGTGGAGTGATAATATAAAAATATCGGCGGGTGGTTCGCCCGACCATGAATAATAACAGAGGCAAAACTGATTTCTCCCTTCGGTCGAAATCGTTTTCCCTTTTCAAAAACCGACCTTCACAGGTCGGTTTTTTGATCGGAAAGGTTAGAGTAAATAAAAAGGATAGTATGAGGAACATTAGAGATTAACATTTAAACTTTTGGCATAATGCATCAATTTATTATAACTTTTTTCATCAACCTGTTTTGTGTAGGCTAGGTATCCTTTGAGTTTGGCGATAGATTTTTCATCCCAGGTTCTGAATTTAAGATCGATTTCTTTTGCTCCGCTTGATTGATAAACAGAATAACTATGTATCATTGCACGCAATTTTTTTCGCAAAGTTTTTGGTAACCTGACATCTTTATTATTCACAACAACACCTAATACATTTTGCTGTTTGTTATCAGAAATATATTTTGTCTTTCTATCATTCAATTTGTAACCGAAATTTTCCAAAGTTTTTTGCACAAATTTTTCAATCATATTAAGTAAATATTTATCCTCTGATGAAAAAATCATATCGTCCATATAGCGAGAATAATCAACACAAAATGCATTGCAGTATGCTCTTATTCTTTTATCCACAGGCGAAAAACAGGCATTTGCGATATGAGCTGATGTTGGTGCACCTGTCGGAAGTTTACCGTTCAGGGTTGTAATCATCAGATAATAATTCACATCCGCATTTTTAATTTTTTTGCAGGTATTTTTTACGACTTTTTCAATATATTCATGCGGCACAGAGTTATAAAAATCTTTTATATCCATTTTTAAAACCCACTTTTTACCGCAATGAATTTTTGCAGATTTAAAAGTGTTTATTTTTAGCGGATATGTCCAATTCAGTGCCGTTTTAAAATACCTTTGAACTTTTTTTAATTCATCGCACGGTGCTAAGATTACACGCTTGCCGATTCGGAAAATCGTGTAATAAAGTTCTTGTGTTAAATATATCTTGTTTTGATTAAAATACGTCAAAATATTTACTCCTTAAATCCGGATAAAATTTTGGGATATTTGCCCGAAACGTAATATGAATAATTCCACACGTGCCGAACTTATTTTTGGCAACTATAACTTCGGCTTCTCCTTTTTTTCTTAATTCATCATCTTCTTCCATAAAATTGTAATATTCAGGTCGGTAGAGAAAAATCACCACATCTGAAATATTTTCGATTGCACCGGATTCCCTCAAATCCGACAGTAAGGGTCTTTTATCACATCTGCTTTCAACTGCTCTTGATAACTGCGAAGCAATGAAAATTACAACCCCGTATTCTTTTGCAATCTGTTTTAGTACCTTCATATTTTCTTCGATTTGCGTCAATCTGTCTTGCTTTGGTTTGCCGCCAAGCAACTGAAAATAATCAATAAATACAACATCCGGTTTTAGCTCTTTTATTGTAAGTTCGATTTCTTCTGTTTTAGTATCTGTATTATCTTCAACAAAAAAATCCCATTTAGAAAGATTATTCATCGCATCAGCTAATTTTTCCCAATCTTTTGCAACATAATTATTCAGCTTCGATTTTATAAAACTAACCTCAGCCCTTTGAAATAAAATCCGTTTTACAAGTTGTTCCTTTGACATTTCTAGTGAAAAATAAATGCACTTTTTATTTTTCAACAAAATATTTTCCATAACCGAGAGCATAAAAGTAGTTTTACCCATTGCAGGTCTTGCCCCGATTGTGATAACGGCTCCCTTTTTCTCCTGAATCCCTAAAACCGAATCCAAATCTTCAAACCCTGTTTCAAAAAGGGTTTTGTTCTGATTTTCCAAATCGTCCCAAACATCTTGTAATAATTTTTCGTCTAACATGTTATTTCTCCTTTTAATAACACATTAGCATTTACTATCGTCAGAACAGGTCGTATAAGAAAAAGTAATTTTAGAATTTGCATGACCTGTTTTGACATGATTTGTGTCTATAATTATTTTGGTAAAATCAGGATGAAGAAAAATATTTTTCTAATTTTAATATTAACGATAATTGGTTTTCTTTTTGGATACAGAAAGCCGCAATCTGATATTAAAAATTATGTTGAAAATGTTAAAGAGCCGAATGAAGTTTTTGTTGAATCTTTAAATACTAATATCCCAAAATCATTAAAAATAAATTTTAAAAATGGTATTGATTATTGTAAAACACAAAATATTGCCCAAAACGGAGCATTTGAAAATTGTGTACTTTACTATATTTATGAACGTAGTAAATCAGACCATGCAATTATTTTAAAAATCAATACTTATTGCGATAAAACAACCTCCAACGAATGTGACAGAAGAAATTGCATTGAAAAATATTTATTGTCGGATTAGTAAATCCGACCTACATTACTACATATATTTTTTATAAATTTCTTGAGCATATTTTTTCTCTTGTCCTGATATATTAGTTGAATGACGACCACAATGCAAAAAAGTTGGTAAGCAAATGATATTATCTATTCTATTATCTCTGGCATCATTACCTGGTATATTGACAATGTGATGTAAGGCTATTCCAAAAAAATGTTTACCATTTTTTTTCATAATATTTAAAAGTTCTGTTTTTTCTTTTTCATACGGATTAAAATAACCGCTACGAATAAGCTTATATATTGCATCATTTTGTAATTTCGGAAAATCTTTATATTTTTGATTAAATTTTTCCCCCTTAATATTTCCATCATCATCAATTTCAATAAACCAACATTTATTATTTTTATCCTTAATTGCATACTCATAATTATTTTGGCCTGTTGTTTTAACAAGTATAACAATACCCAACTTATTTACATAATATTGATAATTTTTACTACATGACCAAGCATAATAAAACTTCTTTGCATTATTATGAATGATAATGCTTTCTAAATCGTTGGCCTGCGTTTTTTCAATCTGTTTTATCCAGTCTTTAGCATTGTCTTTTAAATCATCGTGAGTGTAAAAATATTTTAAAAGTAATTTAAAATCATTATTACTAAGTTTATTACAAATAACATCATATAGAGCTTTGAGTAAAACACATTTTACTTTTGCTATATTAAGCATTGCCACCTCCGATTTCAAACCCATGCACATAAGAATGTTCGTCTTTGGTTAATAATACAAGATTGTCTGTCGTATTATAATAACCGTCATTTGTGATGTGATGAACGTGCATCCCGTCACCCTCTATTTTACCCAAAAATGTATATGCTACAAAATTGTAAATATAATCTTTTCGCAAATTTTCATCAGCAAGAGTTACATAACCGGTTTTTTCATCTTTTTGTTTCTGAATTTGTCCTTTATATTTTATCCTGCCTAAATTGCTTACGGTATAATTCTCATCTAGCGGAAATGTTTTCCATATTTCACCCTGAAAATCATTTTCGCAGTAATTAAATGCCGGTGAAATTGCTCTGCGTTTTTCCAAATCTTCAAATTGCGGCTTATAATCTTTTAGCGTTTTTTTTAACTTGTCTAAATAAATTTTTCTTGTGTTGTCCATAAATTACCTCCTTAATATTTTTATTTATATAAATAAAACACGACAAATTAGGTCGTGCAAAATTATTTTTAAATACAACCTGTTTTGTCGTATTTGGCATGTATTATGAATTTGTAATCAGAAAAAGTAGGAGTAAAAAATTATGAACAATTTTGAAAAGCGTTTGTTTTTGGATTATTTAAGCAAATTATTACCTGAAACAGATTTTAAACATTACAACTTTGATCAGATATTTGAATTTTTCCTTCAGGAATTTAATATTCCTAAAAAAACTTTTGGACTTGAAGAAAATGAGGATTTGGCGATTGTATCATATAAAGAAAGAGATAAATTTTTAAAAACAATGAATAAAGTTGTTAAAAATTTATCTGAAAAAATTAAACCACAAAACACTCTGTTAGAAAAACAATTTTTGATGATTAAAGATATTTATAATCTGAATAATGACGAATATAAAGTATTTTTATACAGCGGGATAAAGGAAATTAACAACATCTTTAATATGTATTTTGATTGTATAAACGGAAATACTTTTGCTACGTTTGCCAAGGAGTATTTGAAAATCAGGGTAGGGAAAAAAGAGCGAATTACAAATAAACTTTATATGAAGAATATAATTACTCACAATCGTGGGAATGTTGAAATTAATGAGGATTTATTAAAAATTTTTGACAATCCGAACTGCAACAGTTCAACCAAAGTTATGAATACAATTTTAGGTAAAACACAAAAATCCAAATTGTGTAAAAAAGATTATTCACATAAGCAAAAAGATTTTGAAACAGTTGCTAAAATCCTGTCTTCTGCAGTTGAACAAAATAAAACCGGCATTAATATTTTGCTTTATGGTGGAGTCGGAACAGGTAAAACCGAGTTTGCAAAGCTTGTCTGCAACAGTGCGAAAATACCTGTATATGAAGTTAAAACAGTTGATTCAGATTTTGAGGAAACCACTAGAAGAGAAAGGTTAGTCGATTTGTATTCAAAACAATATGTTTTGGCAAATACAAGAAAATCCTGCATATTATTTGACGAAGCTGAAGACGTTATGAACAGAGGATTTGGGAATAATGGTGAGGCCTCAAAAGGGTATCTGAATGATTTGCTTGATAAGGTTTCTGTTCCTGTAATCTGGACAACAAATAATATCTATGATGTTGATCCGGCGTTTTTGCGCAGAATGACATATTGTGTTGAATTTGAAAAGTTATCAGAGCAAAACCGACTTTCTGTCTGGCATAAAATTCTGAAAAAAAATCAATTTAAGGTTGATAACAAAAAAATTGAAGAACTAAATAAAAATTACGATATTCCGCCGTCATTGATTTCAAATGCTGTGCAAACAACCAAAATGATTGGCGGGAATGAAGATGATTTTGAAGGTTTTATAGAAAATGTTGCCAAGGTAGTGACAAAGAAAAAGAATGTAAAAAACAAAAAGGAATTTGATGTTAAAAATTACGACATAAATCTTGTAAATACCGACATTGATATGGACGATTTGACTAAAAAAATACAAAAATCAAGGAAATTAAATTTTTCACTTTGCATGTACGGGGAGCCCGGAACCGGAAAAAGTCTTTATGCAAGATATTTAGCAGACACCTTAGGGATTGAAGTTGTATTTAAACGGGCATCAGATCTTATAAGTAAATGGGTCGGTGAAACTGAACAAAATATTGCCGCAGCTTTTGAGGAAGCAAAATCTAAAAAAGCAATGCTGATTTTTGATGAAGCAGACACTTTTTTGCAGAACAGAAATAATGCGCAACGCAGCTGGGAAATCTCTCAGGTAAATGAGATGCTTACCTGGATGGAATCTCATGAATATCCGTTTGTTTGCACTACAAATTTGCTTGAGAGTTTGGATGAAGCAAGCCTACGCCGATTCACTTTCAAAATTCGTTTTGACTTTATGACAAATGAACAGGTTAATCACGCGATAGAACACTTTTTTGGAATACAAGGCGCAAATGTTAATATTAAAGGTTTAACGGCAGGTGATTTTGCAACTGTCAAGAAGAAAATTGATTTTTTAGGGATAAAGGATTTAGACGAAATAACAAAAATGCTCAATGACGAAGTTAAAGTCAAAAAATCAAATGAGCTAAAAAACAGTATTGGGTTTTAATTCTAGCCAACAATATCAGTAACTTTGAGAGTGAATTATCAGGGAGTTTAAGAATTTTTATCAGTTAGTTTTGAAATTCTTCCCCCGGAAGTTAAAATATGGTTTTTCGGACACTTTTGAAATCTGTTTTTGAGATGTTTAATCGCTGTGTTTGGCTTGGTGTTTGAGTTGTACCCGCTTCCCCAAGTCTGAGAGTCGGGGTTTTGAAAAGTCCGAAATGTCCGGTTATTAGGACTAAAATGTCCGGTATTTTTCCATAAAATTTTATAAAATCGCCGTGTTTCCCTATTATATTTGAATTACAGCCGAGTGCAAAAAGCGGACATTTTGTGTAATTTGCTATTCAAAATTTATATTAAACTCGGAAAAAACCCGCAAATTGTGCCTTTTAGAATTTTAATTGTTTCGCATAATTCTATGATATTTACCCCTAAGTCGGAAGTAAAATTTTTAAGGGGGAAATGCTTCCCTGACTTTATTTTATAAAGATTTTATCGAAATAAATTTCAAAACTTTAAGATGAGTTTTCTAAAACCAAGTTTAAAAAATATCGGATTAATTTTACCCCTCAAAGCTGGAAGCAGAATTGAGAGAAAATAGCAGGTTTTTGTCAAAGAATAAATTCAAACCCTGTTTAAATTGCGTTTTAAAATAGTTTTATGGGTGTTTTATAAAATTTTCTGCTTAAAATTCAGATATAATCAGACACAAAACAACACATTTCCTTTATTATTGGTTTTAAATTGAGAATATCGACAAGGAAATTTTATGCTTTTAGTAAAATTCCTGATTTTTTTAAAAATAATTTATCATCAATAGAATCAATATTTACTTCTATAAGTTGGAGTTCTTTTTTTACTTTGTTATAAATCCTTGACGTAAAGTGAGAAGGTGTACCTTCTCTTCCTTTGCTATTATTTAAACGATATACTAATTTTCTAGTTTTTTTTGAGTTGTTTAGTTCTTCAAGAATTTTCTGTGCTTCATCTGTTTTGTGATAATCTGCACCCCAAGCTAATATAAAGTCGCCTCCTTCATTTATTTTTGTTTTGATATAATTTAAATTTTCATTCCTATACTCACAATTATGGTCATATTTATTGAGTAGACACTCTAAAAATTTGCTATTTGCGGTCCTGATTGGAAATACATTTAGTATAATAAAATACGAGTAATGAAAATCTGAATCACATTTTGCATTTAATTTACATAAATAATCTTTAACATTTAATAATGTATCATCCAAACCCATGTGACTGGCGTATGAAGGATTCATAAGAATTACGTTCATTGTTTTGCCTTTTTTATTATCAATTTGACATTTTAAAGATAAACGGAACAGATGTTGATCATAAAATTTATTTAGCCTATTTATACTGATATCGCTTTTGCTATAGGAATTACTATGTGTTTGTTTATATATCTGTTCATCGCTTAAGCATTTGTTACGTAAATCCGAACAATTTCTTATATTTTCTTTTCCTATATATTCACATATTATCCGTTTATCTTGGGATAATTTAGTTTCTTTTTCAATCATATCTTCTCCAAAATCTATTATTTAATTATAATAAGTTTCAAATAATCAATCGCTTAATAGTGATAAATAGTTTTGAATTCTTTGCGGTAATATTTTTTTGTGTTTTCGAGCCCACTTAAATAATTCATCAAAAGTAATTTCTTCAATATTTCTTTTTTTATCTGTATAATTATTTTTTTGTCTTTCATCTAATACACATATAAAAATCTTATAATCAGCAAATTTGTTACATATTTTATCAACTTCAACGCTACTATTCCCGATTTTACATTGAATACAAGCTTTATTGCCATATTTGTCTCTCATCTCATATTCTATGAGCTTTGCACCCTGTTTATTTGTTGATGGAATAATATAATATTTTTTTTCTTCTTGTAGATATAGCCCCGCTAAATCTTCTAAATCATCATAGTGCAGTAAGTTTTTAATACTATTAATATGAATATCTTTTTCCTTATTTTCATATAGTTGGCGACAATATTCTTCAAGATCCTCAGAACAATGAACTTTACAAAGAACATATCCACGTCCGACAAATCTGCTTATGATATCACCTGGGATGTAATCAAACTTAATTTCTTTCCAAACACATTTTCTCGATGGTCCAATATCATCAATAATTTCGCAATCACCCACTACTTGTCCTAATCTATAATCAAGGCCGTCAATTTGTGTCCAAACCAAATCTCCCTTTTTAATATTTTCAATAGCGTTTAAAGAAACCTTCAATCCTCCGCTTAAGTTTTCATTATTAGAATAATCTTTATGATTTTTTGCTTGCTTTCGATAAGTATTGATATCCGCAACTCCGTTTATAGGCCAACCAATAGCCATAATATTATTATCAATACAATAATTTCTATCTTTCTTCTCATGACCTGATTCCGATGTAAACAGTTTTAATCTATAAATAGCCATATCACACTCCTTTGCTTTTTATATTACATTAAAAATAAATTTATTTTTCTCACGATTTATAATACAAACAATTATAAAATCTAAAACTGTCAGAATAGGACATATATTATTAAGAAAAATTGCAACACATTCAGACACATTTCCCCCTCAAACACTTCCATTTTGAGAGAAAGCAGTCTAACATACAGTAGCTGTAAATTAAATAAGGATACGGTATGGCAGACATTAATAATAATGATATTTGGATTGATGTTGAAACACTCGCGAAATTGAAAAACATTACTCGAAGAGCAGTTCGGCTTGCGTTGAATCAAAACAAATATGAATACAAGGTTGAAAATATTCGTGGCGGAAAAACATACAAAATTAAGTTATCAACTTTGGAAGAAGAGCTTCAGCTTAAATATTTTCAAGAATATTATGACGATTATAAAACTTGTGATAATGAGGTTATTGAACTATCAAATCTCAATATTAAACAAGAAAAACTGATATCCGAAAACCAGAGAAAAATTGCACTTGCAAAGTATGATTTGATTTATGCATGGCTTGATTTTAGGAAAGAATATAAAAGAGATAAGCTCAAAACTAACGGCAATATACCCGATAAGGAATTTTTGCAACTATATAATACAGGAATGTTTCAGGAAGAAATTTTCAAAATCTTAGGCAAAGTCTCAATAGGTTCCCTTTATCGCTGGCGGGCGTTATTAGATTATAACAAGGATTGGACTGCGTTAGTAGGGCAATATAAATATTCAACAAGAAAAGAATATAGAACAACCTTAAACGAAGAACATATAAAAATATTTATACAAATACTATTGTCCCCAAGTGCTTTTTCAATAGGTAAAGCTATTTCACTGACTAAACATATATTAAAAGAACGCGGTCAAGAGATTTTACCAAAAGATATTACATTTAGAAGATATGCAGAATGGTTCAGGGATAACAATTATGACAAATGGACTCTTGCACGTGACGGTGAAAAAGCATTAAAGGATAAAGTAAGCCCCTTTATAGTCAGAAACGCAGCACTTTTAAAACCTGGGCAAGTGCTTGTTGCCGACGGGCATACACTTAACTTCCAAGTGATAAACCCGTTTACAGGCAAACCCTGCCGAGCGACTTTGCTTGGGTTCTTGGATTGGAAATCCGGCGGGCTTGTCGGATACGACATTATGCTTGAAGAATGTACGCAAAATATTGCATCAGCTCTTCGTAACGCGATTTTAAAAATGGATCATATTCCAGAATTCGTTTACCAAGATAACGGAAGAGCCTTCAAAAGCAAGTTCTTTAATGGGGACAAAAAGTTTGAGGAACTTGGTTTTACAGGAGTTTACAATAAACTCGGAATAACGCCAGTCTATGCCACTCCTTACAACGCTCGAGCAAAAGTCATCGAGCGTTTCTTTTTAGACTTTCAGGAAAGCTTTGAAAAACTGATTCCAAGTTACATTGGTACAAGTATTGAAAATAAGCCGGCATATTTAATGCGAAATGAGAAGTTGCACAAAAACATTCACGAAAAATTCGGTTTCACCCCAACCATTGAACAAGCTCTTAAAATGATAGAAAAATGGCTTGAATTTAAACATTCTCAGCCCTGTCCGAACGCAAAAGATAAAACGATTCAAGAAGTTTTAAATGAAATTGAAAAACAAAATATTGACGAAAACTCGCTTGACGATTTGATGATGGCGCAAGAGATAAAGTCAATCGGCAGGAACGGAATCAGATTTTTGAAAGCTGACTATTTTGACGAGGCACTATATGGTATCAAAGAGAAAACCGTCATAAAGTACAGTCTGTTCGACCTTTCATATATTAAGGTTTATTCGATGAAGGGCGAATTTATATGTAAGGCAAACCGCATAACAGAAACCCACCCGCTTGCTTATCAAATGGGCGATATCAAAGATATCGAGGACTACAAACAGAAGATTGAAAAACAGCAAAAGCTCCGCAGAAAGACGATTAAAGCTGTTCGGGAACATTTTAACTTAGAGGATATGGATTATCTTGAAAAAGAATTGATGCAAAATATCCGATTACCTGAACCCGAGCCAATTAAGGAAATAACAGTTCTATCTGAACCAAAGCCGAAACAGGATTTTGAGCCAAAGGTTAAGACTTCAATAGTTGCAAGACCGATATTTAAAAGTGCATACGAGCGTTATGAATGGCATATGCAGAATGGCTGTATCTGCCAAGAGGACAGGACGTGGCTAACAAATTATATTAAATCAGACGAATACAAAGAAATATACGGAAAGGAGCAGTAATGAAAAAAGTTTTCGTAAAAACAAAGAATGTAAAACAACTAATCTCGATGATGAATCGCCTGCGAGAAAGAGAAGATGGAGTCCCAGGAATGGGGCTTGTTTATGGCGAACCGGGGCTTGGCAAAACTTACGCAATAACTTGGTGGGCGGCACAAAATGATGCAATATTAATCAGGAGTGCAAATCTTATGTCTGCGAGGTGGCTATTAGAAGAAATGGTTGAAGAATTAGGAGAGATTCCATACAATAAATTTTCCGATATCTTCAATCAAGTAATAGCACAATTAATCAAAACCCCAAGAACCATTATTATAGATGAAACGGACTATTTGACTATTGATTCTCGGGCAGTTGAAACTTTAAGGGACATTCATGATAAAACGAATGTTCCTATTGTTTTAGTCGGAATGGGTACGGCTAATAAAAGGCTCCAAAGGCACAAACATTTATATGACAGATTATTGGAGATTATAAAATTTGAACCGTTCTCAAAACAAGATATAACTTCAATAATCGACCAATTATCAGAAGTTCCGTTTACAGACTGTGCCAAAAAACTTTTATACACACGCACAAATCGATTCAGGCAATTGGTAAAAACCATCAGTAAAGCGGAACAGGTCGCAAAATCAAACGGGATAAAAGAAATTGACGAAATAACATTGAAGGAGGTGTTGAAAAATGACGATGCTGACGCAGAAGAAATTGAACTTACAAATGAAAATTCTTAAAATAGCAAAGGGGCTTAATAAATTTACTCTGCCTGACATTCTGCCAATGCTTGAAGAAAATGAAAAAACAATTCAAAAAGCACTTAACGATTTAGAGTCTTTAAACCAAATTAAAAAGATATCAAATACAGAATACCTATATACGAATTTTAAAAAACGTGTGAATAAACCTCTCCCCACAAGCCAAAGTGACGATTCAGATATTTGGCTTACGATATCCGAAGTTGCTCGTTTACTTAATATTCAGGAAGAAACCGTTAAAAGGAATTGTCTTAAAGGAAATTATGTTGTTAAACCAAATAAAGAGCCTGACTTAGAGGGGAAATATTTAATCAAACGCTCGTCCCTAAAACTCTACGATTTTTTAGAAGATTCCGAACGGCGTGCGATGGATAAAGAAGTCAAGAAACTTTTCCATAATAAAGAGGAAGAACGCTTGTATGTTGTGGCATCAGACAGAGGCAAAGAATTTATTTACAGATACTTGAAACTTTTTAAATTGACAGAAGGAATGAATTGCAGAGAACTGCGGAACTTTTTGGAATTAATTCCGTTAAAGAATCCAAAACTTAAAGTTTCATATTCCGCATTTCATTCAAAACGAAAAAAATATCAAACAGAGGGAATGCTTGGGATATTCCCCAAATATTTCATGCCGGATAATAAAAACGAAGAACCCAAAGTTCGCAGGAATCTTAATCGTCTGCCTAAAGTCTATAACTTAGCGACAACAGAGCAAATCGAGATTATTTATAAATGCTTCTGCTTTGGGATTCCCGCATCTCAAACAGCAAAAATTGCAAATATGGGGAACACAACAACGGAGACTTTTTATCAATTTATTAGGGCGAAAATCTTTGATAAACAATATCAGGAACTAGTTGAACGTTTTGACACAGACCCTCAAATTCCGCAGGTGAGGATTTTTATGAACGATGTTTCAATATGCTTGTATTGCTATAATGATAAAGTTTTTATTACGCACAAACCATTAAAATCGAAGTTGCCCCAACGCCGTCAACAGCCTAATGAAGTCAAAGAAGCACGCAGAATGTATAACATTCTTTACCGCAAAAAATTTATGGCAAGTATGCGAAAATACCTTGACCACCACTTAGCAGTGCTTTTATGGAAAGAACGCAACCCCAACTTTGAAGATCAGCTGAATTTGATTTATGAGTTGATACATATATAAAATTATTGATTTAAGATACATGAGTCTTTTGTATCGTCATCATACAAAAATATTTTTTCAAATTTTGAATCAAACTTGTGTTCAAATAGTATGTTGTCAAATGAACAGTAATTAGCATTATAAGCGTTTGGGACATATATTAATAAATAGCATTTGTCACAACTTTCGCTATACAAGCTGGTTTTATTATTCTTTTTATCAATGCAAGTTTGCAATTCATCAATAGGATTTTGCTTGACCATGCCTGCATTATTGACGTGGCAATCATATTTTCCAGTCCAAGGGCACGCAATGGGGTCCATTGATATTTTAAAATGTTCATCATCAACTTGAATCCATTCTTGAACAAGTAATCCTCTTCTTAATTTTTCTATATTGTTTTTTAAAATATTTTGCAATTTTTGTTTCAACTTTTTTGCATCAGGAATTTGTGAAAAGCCAGGGTTATAAGCATAATCAAAATGGTCTTTCCAATGGATGCTAAATTCTCTGTCATCATACTTATTAATAAGTATATGCATATGAAGGTTATATTCTTTTTCCGCTTCCCTACAAATTTTATTACCAATAGTGGTTAAAGCTTGAGAAAATTTAAGATTTTTATTTTCTGCTATAAAGTTTGTTAATTCCAATGCTATTGATTCACCATTTTTTGTTTTTAATACAAAATCCGGAGACTCTGATTTTATACAGTCAACAATATCGAGTTCTTCAAACCACTTTTGTCCAATTTTGGTTTTGAAAAACTTTTCAACTTGTTCTTTTTCTTCAGTTTCTTTTATATCATTTTTACTCATTATCATTATGCTATCATAAATTTATGGATATTTTAGATAGATTAGCAAAATCAAAATCAAGGAGCGAATGTTGATAAAATAAAATTATAATGTTAGTATTATAGAAAAGTTAATAATTTATAACCTATAAAGAGTGTGCGAGGGACAAGCCCGTTGACCACACAGCAACCTTTTAAGTTAGGTGCTAAAGCTTGTATGATGGGTTGAAATAATACTCATCATAACCGATGGGTATTTTTGTTTGTGTACTCTTTTAGGTTGAAAGGGGACACAAATGAACAATATTTTAATTCACATTCCACATAGTAGCTACGTTATTCCAGATGAATACAAAGATTTATTTTATTTAGTGGATAATGAGCTTTTACAGGAACAAATCAAAATGTCAGACAGTTATACAGACGAACTGTTTGACGTTGAGGGAATTCAAAAACTTATATTCCCTATAAGCAGACTTGTTTGTGATGTAGAAAGGTTTAGAAATGAAGAAGATGAAGAAATGTCAAAGCAGGGAATGTGGGTTTGTTATACCAAAACATCTAATTGTAAGCCTTTGAAAAGAGTTAATAATGAGCATAAACTAGAAATTTTGCAAAAATACTATGATAAACACCACCTCAATTTTGAAAAACAAGTATCACAAATGCTCAAACAAGGTCAATGTTTAATTATTGATTCACACTCGTTTTCTTCTAAGCCACTACCTTATGAACTCCATGCACAAACTTTCCGTCCAGATATCTGTGTTGGAACAGATAATTTTCATACCCCATATAAAATAACTAATTATTTTTATAATGCATTTTCTGATTTTGGTTATAAAGTCGGTATAAATAATCCATTTTGCGGAACAATTGTTCCTTTGAAGTTTTATAGAAAAAATAAAAACGTAAATTCGGTTATGCTTGAGATAAATCGTTCTTTATACATGGATGAGGATAAGGGTAAGAAAAATAAAAATTTTGCAAGAATAAAAAGAAATATTGAACAAGTAGTTTCACTATGTCCGTTTCTGACATAGCTCTCGTTTATGATATTATTTGAAAAAGGAAACATTCATGAATACCTTAAAATTTCTCGAAATGATATTATCCTATATAATAAAATCAACACAAATTTATGATGGTGTTGTTATTGAAACCCGCAAGAGAGTTGATAATATTGGTGATTTAAAAATTGAGATATATGCAAATGAGCATGCACCCTGCCATTTTCATGTGAAAAATGCCGATATTAATGCTTGTTTCCGAATTAATAATTGTGAATTAATTGAGGGCAAAATATCAAAAGAAAATATAGCCAAAGTAAAATATTGGTATAATAAATTTAATGGCAAACAAAAATTAATTGAAGCGTGGAACGAAACGCGTCCAGCAAATTGTCCTGTTGGACCATATAAGGAGAATGTATGACTATATTAAAAGTTTTACAAGAAAATGCGGAATGGATGTGCGCTATTGCGATTGTTATATTTACAGCAGTACAATGCATCCTTACATACCAACAAAATATGCAAAATATAAAAATGCGCAGGCTTGAACTTGCAAACAAATTAGATCAAATTATAACAATATTCTTGGGTTCTAATAATGAAGCAACAGAGGTTATGAATTGGTTAAGTGCTAATGCAAGTAACTTTTTCTTTCTTCTGAACAGCAAAGATAGAGAAAGCTATAAAAAATTATTATTTTATTTGCTTAATTACAAAAGAATTCCTGTTCACAGTGAACCAGAGATGATTGATGCAATTCAAACAGTTATGAAGCTCGTTGGAGAAATTGATTGTGCATTAGGAAACGCAAATTATGGTTTTGTAAGCGAAAAAGAAGAATTTGAACCTGCACACAAAGGGAAATAGTATGGATATTATAGATAGACTTGCAAAATCAAAATTCAGGAGCAGATTTAAACTGCGAGCGAAAGAACTTGAATATATTAAAGACAAAGGACTTGATACAATCTATTCTCATGCCTGCGATTTCATTCAAGATAGAGTTGCGCCGGCTGAACCTGTGAACGACGGCAAACAAACTCCAATGCAAGGGCATCCGGTTTTTATTGCTCAACACGCAACCGCCACTTGCTGCCGCGGCTGCATCGAAAAATGGCATCACTTTCCCAAAGGCAGAGAACTAACTGCAACCGAACAAGAATACCTTGTTTCAGTAATTATGGAATGGATAAACCGCCAAATTAATTCAAACCCTGTTTTATAACCGTTCAAAACATGTTCAAATTCATGTTTGTGATAATCTAAAAGGGGAAACTATTAACGGAGAATTAAATTTGGGGTATATAAAGTCTTTATACATAAGTGGATTTAAAAAATTTGATGAAATTACTGTTCAATTTAATGAACACATGAATATTATAGTGGGGGAAAATGAGGCAGGCAAAAGTACAATTTTAGAAGCTATAAAAATTGTACTAAATCAAATGTACAAAAATACTGATAAATCAATTTTAAAAGATTTATTTAATAAAACTCAAATGGATACTTTTAAAGCCAATCCTTCCATAGAAACATTGCCCAAAGTTGAAATTGAACTAGATTTGGTATTAGACCCAACAGAAAAAAATACTGAATATTTTTTCGGAGAAAATAGTAGAAATACTGAAGCAACTTTTGGAATAAAGTTTGAATGTGCTTTTAATGAAGATATCGGAGCTAATCTGGTAGATGTAATTAATAGTGGTGAAATACCCTATGAATACTATAATTTGGTTTGGAAAACATATTCACAACAACAATATTATTTAATAAAACGACCTCTAAATTTCATATCTATTGATACTTCTGAAAATGATACTAATAGTTCTTTTAATTATTTCAATAAAACATTATTTAATAGTAGATATAGTGAAAAAGAAAAAATTGCATCTAAAAATAAATTCCGTAATGAATTGAATAAAATGTTTAAATCAATAGATCTTGAGGACATAGATGAACATAGGAAATTTGGAATTAATGATAAAAAAGTTATTCTAGAATCAGTTTTGGCTGTATATGAAGATTCAATAGCGTTAGAAAATAAAGGTAGTGGAATGAGTAGTTTAATAAAAACTCAAATTGCACTTGATAAGTCTAAAAATAATTTAGATATTGTTTTAATAGAAGAACCAGAAAATCATTTATGCCATACAACTTTACTAAAAATGTTGTCAGAAATAGAAAAACGGCAATCAGATTCACAAATCATCATTACTACTCACAATAATCTTATTGCTAGCAGATTAAATTTAAAAAATGTTATTTGGATAACTGATAATGAAGCGAAGTCTTTAGATAATATTTCTGAAGAAGATGCAAATTTCTTTATAAAAGCAGACAATAATAACTTTTTACAAATACTATTATCTAAGAAGGCTATTTTAGTTGAAGGTGCAACAGAATTTTTGTTGCTTCCCAAAATCTATCAACAAATAACAGGAAGAACGATTGAAGATGATGAAATTAACATAATATCTTGTAATGGAATCTCTTACTCTAGATATTTAAATGCTGTTAATGATGCAAATAAAAAAATTGTGGTTTTAACCGATAACGACAATAAGAACACAAAAATTGAGGAATCTATAAATTATAATAATGAGCACCAACATCAGCATATATTTTTAGATAACAATACGGATAATTGGACTTGGGAGAAATGTTTTTATACATTAAATCAAGAAGTTTTAAACAGTTTAATTAAAATTGATGAAAATGCTAATTATTTATTCCATGAAAAAGATTATGGCAAAGTTTTAGGTAAAATGCTTAATAATAAAGTTGATACTGCTTATGCAATGTTAAATTCGGGAATTGATTTTGTAATTCCTCAATACATACAGGATGCAATCAAATGGCTAAACGAGTAATATTGGCAGTTGCAGGAGCAGGAAAAACATACCATATATGTCACAATATAGATAAAGATAAAAAGAATCTTATATTAGCATACACTCACGAGAATATTAAAAATATAAGAAAAGAACTTATTAACGCATTTGGATGTATTCCTGAATTAACAACAGTTATAACATTTGATGCGTTTGTATATCGATATTTAATTTTGCCATATGAACCGAGTATACTAAGGTTCTTTCAAAAAGATAACTTTAAAACAAAGGGTATTACAGTAAAAGAACCTGAGTCTCAAACAATTGATAATAGACCTAATCCTAAATATAGAAGAAAGAGCAAAATAGGACATTACATTACCCAAAGTGGATTATATTATTGTGCCAATTTATCAGAACTTGTTATGTATATAAAAAATGGTAGAAATAGTTTAATAAAAAGAATTGCAAATAGTTTGAATAAATTTTACAACGAAATTCTAATAGATGAATTTCAAGATTTTAGAGAGCATGATTTTGATTTAATTACTGCTTTAGCAAAAGAAATCGATAATATAACATTGGTTGGAGACTACAATCAACATTCCGTATCAGCAAAAAATAATTCCGGAAAACCATTTAAAAAAAGAGGAACAGATGTCTCATATGAAGATTTTAAAAACACAATATCAGATTTAGGATTTGAAGTTGATGAAACAACTTTACAAGCATCTAGGCGGTGTCCAGAAAATATATGTAAGTTTGTACAAGAAAAATTAAATATTGTTTTTTCTCATAATAATGATAATAATGGGGATGTTATTTTTTTAAGTGAAAATATAGAAACCATTCTTGAAGATAATAATATTGTGAAACTTGTTTATAATGATGCAAGAAAATGTAATTTTCGAGCTTTGAATTGGTCATATTCAAAAGGGGATACTTTTGATAACGTTTGTGTTATTCTTACAAATAATTTTGAAAAAATATTTAATGATGATTTTTCTTGTCGTGGAATATCTCAACAAACTATAAATCAATTATATGTAGCCTTAACCAGAACAAAAGGCAATTTATATATAATTAAAAATAGTGATTATAAAAAAATAAAATAACCAAAATTGAATAAGAATACTGTGTTTTTATAATTATGTAATTGATAAACCGCCAAATTAATTCAAACTCCATGTTATAACTGTTCAAAATACGTTCAAACCCATGTTTGTGATACCCTAAAGAAAAAAGGAATGGTCTATGGAAGAGATAGAAAAGATCCGAAAAGAATTTAGAAATTATTTAAAGGAACAAGCAAGACTTAAAGGGTTAAGCAAAAAAGATGTAGATACTCAATATTCTGATGCAGATTATCCAAGGAAACATGCAAAAGAATTAGGCATTGATTATTGGGAATCATTTAAAAATAATGAAAATTTTGAATATATGATTTCTGTTCTTAACGACAACTTTAAGCAAGAAGGAAAAAGTTCTTCAACAATTGCTCCGTACAAAAGAGCTCTAAATAGTTTTAGAAGTTTTATAAATGAACACTATTCAGGAGTAGAAAATTTAACTAATAAATTTTTAAGTTCGTCTATGAATTCATATGAACAATTAATAATTTCATATTTAGAAAATCATGGTAAAACAACAATAGACGAATTATATGAATATATATCTTCAATAAAAAACACAGGAAAAACAGGTAAAAGATACCTGCGAGAAGTCGTTACAAACAGATATCAAGGTTCGGATATTTTTGAATATGATAATCCTTATGTTTGGCTAAAAAATAGTAATAATGTAGATAAGACATTGTCTGATAAATCAAATGGAAGAACAGAAAATAAAGAAAATCAAACAGACGAAGAAAATTATCAAATAACTATTGAAAAAACGATTAAAGATATAGGTATTATCTATAAAAAGAAAAATACTGCTGTAAAAAAACAACAAAGGACATCAATCAATTATATTAGAGATCCTCAGGCTGCGGCATATGTAAAACAACAAGCTGGATATAAATGCGAATTTAATAACGAACATAAAACTTTTATTTCTGATATTTCCGGCAAGCAATATGTTGAAGCACACCATCTAATACCGATAAAATATCAAGATCAATTTGAGTATTCTCTTGATATCCCTGAAAATATCGTAGCTCTTTGTCCAAATTGTCACAGAGCAATTCACCATGGAACAAAAGACTGCAAGAAAAAAATAATTTCTGCGTTGTTCAGCAAGCGTAAAAAGATATTAAAAGACAATGGTATTAATATTGATATAGAAGCATTAATTGAAATGTATAAATAATAATCACATGCGTTCAATATACCAATTAGAAATCCCAAAATGATTAAAATTCCAATGAAGTTCAAAATAAAAATTAAACTCCAAAGAGTTGTCATCTTTGAAGTTCCAAGAGTATTTATTTAATTGTGTTTTACGGTAACTTTCAAATGCATCTTGAATCTCTTTTGCAAACTTTTTTCTAAATTCAGAATACGGAATATCAAGTGTTTCTTTAGTCAATTTATTTTTCAAAATCATCTTCAAATCCTCTTATATTATCGAGTTCAATGTTGTATCTTTTGCCTGTTTTATCAACACAGGTGGCGAAATCAACGGTTTTATCGGCAAACTTGTTCTCCCATAAGCAAATCAGCAAACCGATTTCTTGTGTTTTTAAGTTTAAAATCTTTCTCCCATATAGCTTGTAATTTTTTTCAACCATAGTTTAACCTTTCGTTATTGTAATATCAGCGTATATTTCATTCGGCTTATCAGGATCAATTAAAAAATCTTTATCAAATACATATCTTTCACCATCCGGTGCGACACAGCCGACAATATTGTGTTCGCCAAAACAAACAACTATAAACTCTTCGCTATCTTTTTCAAACCAACCTTTTAGCTTTTTTAATCTGTACTTTTTGCCGATTTCAATCATAGTATGCTCCTTTCAAGCTACACCATTCATCGCTCTTTCAATGGGAAATTTCAACTCAAAATCTCGAAAACGTATCATTCGGACACATTTGGGACTTGATGTTTCTGCGAACCAGAGTTATTCTGTGTATGCACCCTATTTTATTATTTTTAAAAGGAGATTAATTATGAAAAAACTCGCACTGGCACAAGATGCCTTTAAACTCTATGCTGAAAAATTTATGTCGTTAGAAGATATCGCAAGGCAGCTTCATTTGAACGAAAGAACGCTTCGCCGGTGGAAAAAGTCTGATAACTGGGAAACCAAAAGAGCTGAATATCTTCGGACTAAAACAACGTTACATTCGGATTTATATGATTTTACCCGCAGTTTAATAAATTCTATCGAGAAGGATATGGAGAATAACGATAAAGTCGAGCCTGCAAGGTATTATGCCGTTACTAAAATGCTGAAATTGATTGGGCCGGTTAAATCTTATGAGGATGAAGTGATAAGTGAAAAACAAAAGCTCCAAGAGGAAAAGCCGAAAGGTTTAACGCCTGATGTTATAAGAGAAATAGAAGAACGAATTCTCGGCATAACTCATGAAGAATTTTGTGAACACGATTTGAACGCCGATTAAACACCTTTTAAACGGCCTTTAAACTTCGACATCTTTTTCATGGTCGATAAAGAATGCGTTTAGCACATCTGCATCATTTCGTAAATGTTTAACGACTGGCGCGAGATTATAGCATTCTTCAATCTCAGGTTGATTTGCAACAAAATAATCAATAACAACCGCTGTGTTATAAATATTTTCCGACCACTTACTTAATTGCTTAAATTCCTTTGGTGTAATATTCAATCCGACTTTTTCCATACGACCTCCTTTATCGTGTCGCATTCATAACTCTTATGTGTACGGAAGTCAAGTTTTACACATAGTATTTTAATATTAGAATATATTTATGACAGACAATCTAACAAAAGAACAACGTCATAAGAATATGACACATATTAGAAGTACGAATACACGGATAGAGAAAGATGTTACAAAAGCATTGTGGAATCTTGGTTATCGCTTTCGTAAGAATGTAAAAACTCTACCAGGCAAACCTGATATTGCAATACAAAAGTATAAAATTGTTATATTTTTAGATTCTTGCTTTTGGCATAAATGTCCTGAACACTTCAAAAAACCAAAGTCTAATTTAGAGTATTGGGAGCCGAAAATAAAAAGAAATATTGAAAGAGATGCTGAAATCAACCAATATTATAAAGACAATAATTGGCATATATTAAGAATCTGGGAACACGAAATTAAGAAAACAAATTTTCAAAATACAATTGAAAAGATTAAAAATTTTATTGAATTAAATAAACTATAATTCGGTGTATTTCTTACAGGTCCCTTTGGATTTTTCTATTGGATATTTTCTTCTATTTTTACTTAATTTATCAATTACAGCATTAGATAAATCAATATTTAAAACATCCGCCATTGATAGCAGATATATTAAAATATCCGCCATTTCTTCCTGAAGATGCTCCCGTTTATTTATTGCTGTATCGAAAGAACTTTTGTTGTCATCCCAAAGAAATAATTCAGCTAATTCTGAGACCTCAACCGAAAGGGCCATTGCTAAATTCTTTGGTGTATGAAACTGTTTCCAATCTCTTTCATCTCTAAATTTTTTTACTTCATTTTGCAAATCGTTAATATTTTCCATTTTAATCCACCAATGATATTCTTTTTACAGGCTGTAAATGATCTGGAACAATTATACATGACTTCATTGAAAAACGTGGTCTTCTTCCTTGTTCTTGCTGCATTTTAAATGTTTCTTTTTTTGCTTGATTTAATACAAGCGAATACACATCACGGGTAATGTGATAAAAATCGACAATACCATCAACGCTACCATTAGGTGCAAAATCCACAAACCATAGTTCATCCCAAGTTGATTTCGGCCCAAAGGAAGTACAATCATTTGGTATAGATGCAGATTTAATTTGAATTCCTGCGCCTGTACTTATGTCTACACAGTCATAGGAATGAGCCGTCCCATTTGTTCTTACTGCATTAAAGAATATACAAAAAAGAGCTTCACTAAAAACATCAGGAACATTTAATGTTCTCCCTTCCAAAGATTTTAAGTCTGTATTAATATCTTGCCACTTTTTAAATATATTTTTTAACTTTATAAAGTCCTCTTGGTCAAAAGCATCACCTATAACTTTTGTTCCGTCTTTTAGCTTAACTTCCATTTTTCTCATGACATAACTCCTTGTATTTAATGGGAAAGATAATATTAGTGTATCACAATTTTTTGTGATATAAAAAATCTATGGAAAAATTAAAAAAAGCAGACGAAGATAAATATTTTATTACGAAAAAAAAGGATTTTTTACCACTTCCTGTCTTTTCTGAAGAAATCATAAGTGCTGTTTTTGATTTTGCTTACGATATGACCTACGGCAAAGAGGGTGAACATAGAGACCACAGAAGCGGGGGACAGCATAAAAGAAGAAATGGTGAAATTTTTATAAACACATTCCAAGGAAAACTGTCTGAATTCGGTGTATATTATTACCTAAGAAAAAACAATATTGTTGATTTGGGGCGTCCAGACTTAGAAAAATGGGGACTGGGAAAGTGGGACGAAGCGGATTTTTCCTGCAATAATAAGAAAATTTCTATTAAATCAACCAAGCACTTCGGTAACTTGATTCTTCTTGAAACAAAAGATTGGGATGAAGAAGGTAAATATAAACCAAATGACAGCTCTTACGATATAACTATTTTGGTAAGAATTAAGCCTGACGGAGAAAATTTATTAAAGAAAAGCAGGTTATTATACACAGATACTTGCCCAAAAGAACAGTTAGAATCGATAATAAAAAGTGAAAAATGGCTGTGTGATATTCCGGGATTTTTAACAATAAAAATGCTGAAAGAAATTATAAACAATGATTTTATACTTCCGCAAAATAGCTATCTAAACGGTACAACAAGAATGGATGCAGAAAATTATTACATACAAGCAGGGGATTTAATTGATATTGCCCAAATTAAAAGTATTTTAAAATGAGGAATCTATAATGAGTGAAATAATCGTATTAAATGAAAATATAGGAAAACCGAATCAGGTAGAAGATGATTTAAAAAATGTCATAGATTTTAATGATGAGAATATTTATACATTAGAACAATTTTCTCAGTTATTTTCTGGCGAATTTAGAGGTTTAATATGTTACTATAAAGAAAGAAATAAAGAAGCAAGTAAAAGAAGTGATTGGTATGAGGATGTAAATTATAATTCAATTCCTTTTGAGCAAGTAAAAGTAGGGCGAAAAGACGGATACAAAATTACAGAAAAAGATTTATTAAATTGGTACAATGCTTCAATATTGCCTAATACGGTTTTAGTTACAGAGCAAGATTATTTATTTGCATTAAAATTTTCAATAGCCTGTTATATTAAAATGGGACAATCCCCGCATGGTTTAGCAGGAATGGATAGGGATATGAATCAAAGATTATCTAATGATGTTCTAGGCAAATTAGCTGAAATCGCGGTAATGAAGCATGCAAAGCAATATGGCTGTGAAATTGGTTTAGCATTTGATTTATGGGATTTAGAAAAACACGATTTTTCTTACTATCAATATGAAAAAGATATACGTTTAGTTAATGGACATATTCCACAAAAAAATATTGAAATTAAATCAACTAAATATAGAAGCAGTATGCAAGATGTTCCTATGTATAAAACTCATGAAGAAGAACACCATAATTTTGATTGCTTAGTACAAGCAAAGCTTACGTTACCTAAAACGCATCTATTGAATTATCTAAATTTGAAAATACTAAAACAAGATATTTCAAACTCTATTGAATACTTGCAAGATTATAAAAATGACGAGAATGAATATAATAAATTATTAAAAGAAACTGTTTGGAAAGATTTACCTGTATATATTAGCGGTATTATCAATAAGGATGATATGTTTAAAATTGGCGATGAAAAGAAAACAATACCCTGTTTAAACCAAAGTGTCAAAAATAAATATTTTACATTTTCTGCACTGTTGGATAATTCACAAGAAACTTTCAAAAAGTTTTACGCAAACCTCTAATCTAATATTTTTAAAATTTCTTCTGCTAACAATTGGATAACATCAACGGACACAGCATTTCCAGCCTGTTTGTACAGGTGTGCGTTTGAATATGGTCTACCTTTGAACGATATTGGAAGTGTATAGCCGTGACCAACTGGGAACCCCTGGAGTCTAAAGGTTTCTGCTGGAGTTAATTTTCTTACTCCGTCTGCAACTTTTATTAATGGTACATTGTGCCCTCCAGTTCCCATATTTGCTGTTAATGTAGGACAAACATTGCTCTGATTTTTTCTAACATACATTCCTCTGCGGCATTGATAAAATTGATATTTCTCATTAACTTCTTTTGCTAAATTAATACCATCTTCTAAAAAGTAGTGCGGATATTTTTCTTTTGTATAATAAAATTCTTTGTTATCTTGATAATTCACATTGTAGTTAATTACTTTTTCTACTTCTTTAGCTCTTTCTTTTGCTGACTTTTTAGTTTTATAATTATCAGAATTATCAAAAAAGGTAAATTTATCAGCATCTTTTTTATTTAAAAACCCTACAATATATATTCTTTCCCTGTTTTGAGGTAATTCTGTAAAATCCATTGTATTTAGGACTTTTTCTTTTATTGTATATCCACAATCTTCCAATTTGGATTTTATAATTTGATAAGTTCTGCCTGAATCATGCGACAATAAGTTTTTAACATTTTCCAAGAATAATATTCTCGGTTTTTGTGAATATTTATCCATTTGATTAATAAGTTCAACAATTTGTAAGAACAAATTTCCTCGTTCATCAGCAAAGCCTCTTCTCTCCCCGGCAATACTAAAAGCTTGGCAGGGAAAGCCTCCGTTTAGAACATCAATTTTTGAATCAAAGAAATAGTGACGCTGACTTTCATAATATTCTTTTTCTTCTTCAGAAGTACATAATGATGGATTTAAGAATTTGTGTATATCTCCTTCTAACAATGGGTGATTGAAATTTTTTCGGTACGTTTCGCAAGCATATTCATCAATTTCATTAGCAAATTTTATTTCATATTCTTTGTCTTCTAATTTAGCATTTTGAAAACCTAAACAAATTCCGCCAACACCAGCAAATAAACTTCCAACATTATATTTCTTCTTCATTAGCAACCTTCCTTTATGCTTTTCATGCTAAAATAAAAGTGCTGTAAGTTCAAGAATGTAACAAAAGGAGCAACATATTTTGACACAATTGAGTACATACAAAGTTAAACTTATTGCGAATGATCAAATTATTGAATATCTAAAAAGCAAAGATTCTGTTTTTGAAATGTTATTTGATAAATATGGATATGCTCGCCTTGAAAGAGAATCTGATATATTTGAATCAATTGTTTCAAATATAATCGGCCAGCAGTTGTCTAATAAAGTCAAACAAGTGATCTATAATAGATTTTTAAATTTGGTAAAAACTGTAACACCTGAAAGCATTTTAAATATTGATACTGAATTAATTAGACAGTGTGGAATATCTTATTCTAAAATTAGTTATATTAAGGAATTGTCAGAGAATATTTTAAATAATAATTATAACTTTAATAATTTAGATAAACTAAATGATGATGATTTGATAAAAGAATTATGCAAAATAAAGGGTGTTGGTAAATGGACAGCCGAAATGCTTGCTCTTTTTTCATTTGGACGTGAAAATATAATTAGCTATGATGATGTTGCTTTACGCAATGGGATTATAAAAGCAAAGGGTTACAAAAGTCTTACAAAACAACGATTTGAGCAATTAAGAAAAAAATATAGTCCATATTGTTCATATGCTTCATTATATTATTATGCACATAATGATGATGAATTAAGATGGAAATAAATATCAAAATATATTTAGAATTATCACAAACTCTGAGAATGAATTATCAGTAAGTTTTAGAATTTGTATCAGAGAGTTTTGAAGTATTTCCCTCAAAACTTAAAAAGTTTGAGAATTCTCTCAAACTTCCGGGGGTACTTTTCTCAATCTCTCTGATAATTTACATAAAAAGTTTGAGAATTCTCTCAAACTTCCGGGGGTACTTTTCACAATCTCTCTGATAATTTACACCCACCCAGGAAGTATCATGGGTATCTATATACACAAACTCTTAAAACTGCCTGGGTTGGACCCGAACCTGTGAAGTCTTAAAACGCTTGCTATGTCACTATTCATCTTAACTCGTTTTTGCAACAAGTCAAGTCTATCAACCAATAATACCGCATATTTCAGACATATTTTTTAACATGAGCTGAAAACGAACCGATGACAAAAACTATCTTGATTATGTATTGACATAATCAAGATAGCGTGTTATTTTTTTATTATGAAATGTTGTCAAAAATCTAATTGGGGCGGGAAACGCGAGATGGCAGGAAGAAAGAAAACCTGTCTTATAAAAGTGCCGTTTAATAGAAGAATAAACGAAAACATTTTAAATATTCTGCGAGATTACGCAAAAAGGCATAATCTTACAGATACGCAAGCTCTTGAAAGTGCAATTTTATTACAGAGTAACATAGAAAAATTAAGAGGAGATATGGTTATGAAAATTTGTATTCCGACAAGTGAGGGAAAATTATGCGGACATTTCGGGCATTGTGATTCTTTCACTTTTGCTGAAATTAATCCTGAAACAAAAGAAATTTTAACTATAGAAGAAAAAATACCAGAAGAAGGAATTTCTTGCCAGAGTGCTGCCTGGATTTCAGAACAGGGAGTAAGCAAAGTTTTGGCAGGCGGAATGGGCGGACGTCCTATGATGATGTTTGCACAAAACGGAGTTGAAGTTGTTGCAGGATGTCCTGAATTGCCGATTAGAGAAGTTTTAGAAAAATATATGGCAAATTCTCTTGAGACTGGAGTAAACGCATGCGGCGGCGAAGGTCATGATCACGCGCACTGCCACCACCATGGCGAAGGACATCATTGCAACCATTAAGGAGTTATATTATGAAAATTCATCAAATCAGAAACGCAACAATAATTGTAATTTATAACGATAAAAGATTTTTAATTGACCCATGGCTAATGCCGAAGGACTTTATGCCGGGGTTTGAGGGTGCAATGAATAGTGAGGTTAGGCAGCCAAGAGTGGATTTACCAAAGGATTTCGATATAAATCATTTACCCCTGGATGCGGTTATTCTAACCCATTTTCATCCTGACCATTTTGATGAATTTGCAGTAAATGCATTGGATAAAAATATTCCGTTCTTTGTTCAGAATGAAACAGATTTGAATATAATTAAAAATTTTGGGTTTAATGATGTTCGTATTGTTTCTGAAAACGGAACAGATTTTGAGGGTGTAAAACTATTCAAAACACAATGTCAGCACGGCAGACGTGAAGTTGTAAAACCGATGTGTGAGCAAATCGGAATGCCTTATGACGCTATGGGAATAGCATTTAAATCTAACAAAGAAAAAACATTATATGTTGCAGGCGATACAATTTGGTGTGAAGAAGTAAAACAAGCTATTGATAAATTCAATCCTGAAATAATAATTATAAATGCTTGCGGAGCTACTGTATTGGTTGGCAAGGGTGAAAGGTTGATTATGGATATTGAGGATACAAAAGCAATATCAAAATATGCTAAAAATTCAACTATTATTGCAAGCCATATGGACGCTGTAAGCCACTTAACAGTTACAAGAGAAGATATAAAATCTCTAAAACTAAATAATGTTGTTGTGCCTGAAGATAATGAGATTTTGGAATTTAATAATTAAACATATTTCAACACAAAACATATCGAAAAAGTATCAGTAACTTTGAGAATGAATTATCAGAGAGTTTTGGAATTTGTATCAGAGAGTTTTGAAATTCTTCCCCGAAAACTTAAAAAGTTTGAGAATTCTCTCAAACTTCCGGGGGTACTTTTCTCAAACTCTCTGATAATCTACAGTCTATTTATACCGAAAGTCGGCAGAAAAATATTTTTTCAAATGTCCCATTAAAATAAAAATATACAATAATAATCTACACTGATAATCTACAGTCATATGAGCATCTATATACACAAACTCTTAAAACTGCCTGGGTTGGACCCGAACCTGTTGAGTCTTAAAACGCTTGCTATGTCACTATTCATCTTAACTCGTTTTTGCAACAAGTCAAGTCTATCAAGCAATAATAACGCATATTTCAGACACATTTTTTAACATGGGCTAAAAACGAACCAAATACAATCATATTACTATAATTGTGTTAAAATAAGCGTGTAGCACGACTTATATATGCTACGAAAGGAATAATAATGAAAAGTACAGATATACCTGCAGATGGAATAATTAAATTAAATAATGATACACAAATAAAAGTAAGACTTAGAGAAGATGAAAACAACAAACTAAAATTAGAGATTTTAGATAAACCAAGCAACATAAACCATTTTCACGGAGATTTAAAAGGTCACTTTGAAATAAATGGGGACAGTCTCAATATCACATTTTTAAACTGTAATAATCATCACCCACAACAATACGAAATTGAATTTAGTCATCACATTGAATATTGGGATTTTGGGAATCCTAATAATACGCAGTATATTGATCTACGCTCAAAACGCAAAGAACTCTGTTTTAGGATAGAAAATATAAAACTCTGGCTATATCCAAGAACTAGAAATATATATGATAATTTGTGGAGCTATGTTGATAATCATGGGAATAAGGTTAAATCAAGGCAAGATGCTGATTTTATAAAAATAAAAGTTGGAAATAAATCCAATGAATATGAGTTTACATATCAAGACAATAAATTTATATTATCAATAATTGATGAATTTCAGAGTAATTTTTTGAAGTATCCGGATGTAAATCTTTATCCGAGTTGTTATTTAAAACTTTCATCTGAAAAAGAACTTCCTGTACTATATTTATATCGTATGATTTTGAAAATACAAAAACTGTTCTCTTTATTTTTTAATCAAGTTGCTAATTTAACCTCAATATCTGAAGTAAAAAAGTTTGATTATTTTATAAAGTATGATATTTTACGGCCCAATCATAAATCCGATATCTTTGTCCCCTATTTTAATATTGACTATGAGGCTGTAAGTCAAAATTTAGGATCTATATTACAAAAATGGTTTGAAATATATGATGAATATGAAATGGTCATAGATTCAATATGTAGTTACGAAACATCAAATGTATTATCATATGAAATTTCCAAAAAAGCACAGTTACTCGAAACTTTTGGGAATATAATTAATAAAGGAGCAAGTACCAGAAGTGATATTAAAGTTGCATTATCTCAATTAAATACAAATACTTTTAATAAGATTTTTCAACAGAGCGAAATCAAGTTTGATTTTGATATAAACGAATTGGGCAATACCTCAGAACAACAAATTTCCATTTTAAGTGAACAAATAATGAATCTGCGTAACCATTCTATTCATCCATATAAATCAGGAAAATTAAAAACTCCTGCAGATGACAAGATAATTAAACCATTTGCAAGCGGTGATGATTTAGATATTTATGCAATTGATACACTTACACAGTGTTTATCAAAAGTCTTTATTGCCCTTATCTTACAAAAATTAGATATTGATAATTTGTATAATATTCTTTAAAGAACATAAAACTTATCAAAAAAGTATCAGTTAGTTTGAGAGTGAATTATCAGGGAGTTTAAGAATTTTTATCAGTTAGTTTTGAAAGATTTCCCTCAAAACTTAAAAAGTTTGAGAATTCTCTCAAACTTCCGGGGGTACTTTTCTCAATCTCTCTGATAATCTACATATAGCTATGGCTTTAACAATGATTATGACAGGGATAATTATAGTCTTTTTTAAAATTCCTTTTGTAGGTTCAGTATCTTTATTCCTCCTTTCTATGACAATATCATTACTTGCAATTGTCGGTGTGGGCTTATATATTTCAGCTATTAGCAATACGCAGCAGCAAGCAATTCTATCTGCTATGACTTTTATGATGCCTGCGGTTTTGTTATCAGGATTTATTTCGCCTATTGAAGATATGCCGATTGGTTTGCAATATATAACATACTTAGACCCTGTAAGATTCTTCATGGTGCTATCACGTGGAATATTCTTAAAAGGAATGGGAATAAGTGATGTAATTGCAAATATAATCCCGCTAATAATAATTGCCACAATAACATTAACACTTGCAAGCAGAACATTTAAAAGAAAATTAGGATAAATGTTAAACACAAAACATCTCAAAAAGTATCAGTAACTTTAAGAATGAATTATCAGAGAATTTGAGAGTTTGTATCAGGGAGTTTTGAAATATTTCCCTCAGAACTTAAAAAGTTTGAAAATTCTCTCAAACTTCCGGGGGTACTTTTTTCAATCTCTCTGATAATCTACAATAATTTGACCCATAAATTTGTCAACAATCGAACTCTGAAAAATGGCATTATAAAAGGGATTGAAACTAATTCAACCCCTTATTTAAGAAAAAACTCCCCATTCGGGACAAAACTAGAAACAAATTTGATTGATTTATACGAAAAAATTATTGATATTAATAACCTGAAAACCTTTAGATTACTTGAAAATTTTAAAATGGTTGCTTAATATCATTGTCAGATTGATAAATCTAATTTACTTATTAAAATAGACCAAATTATATTTTAATATGGTATCCATCGTTAAAAATCTTTACCATAGAAGTTAATAAGGTAATTTTTTAAATTATTTGCTTGTTGCTTAAAAACGATATAAGTTGCACCGCCGTTAATAACCGCACCCACAAAAGGAATAACCTTATTAGCGCTTTTTTCAAGTCCTTTTTTTGTCAAATTTTTACCAAGTTTTTTTGCTAAATCTTTAAGTAATGGATACCAAGTTGTTGTTTTTGTTAAACTTTGTCTTACTATATTTTTAGCCTGTTTTTGTAAAGCATCTTTTGCTAAATTCCCTATATTATTCGCACCATTATTTACACTTAACATTACACACATAAATTGAAGTAATTTGAATTTTGTTTCATCATCAACTTCATCTTCCACATTTTTAATTTCAGGAAAACCATATAAATATAGTAATTTTTGCATAATACGTAATAGAAAACCATAATATTGACTTATATCAGCAATTAATATTCCTGCAAAAACAGGTGCAGACACTATTCCTGGTGCTCCTAAGACTGCTGCGGTTGCGGTTGTAATGCTTCTTTCATATTTTATGCAATTGTCCGCAATTTTATTAATTATATCAATCGGAATACCTGCGGAATAAGGGTTTGTTTCTATAGCCTTTTTAATAATTTCATCCGAATAATATTTTCTTAGTTCTCTCTTTAGAAACTTTTTTCTGTCAATGTTTATTAAGGGTGTATTTGACACATTACTAGTAATGTTTAATATAGTATCTGGAAGATTTTCTTCAATGATTTTCTTAATTTTTTTTATAAATTCATTTTTATTTTCCATTCGAAATCCTTCCTAATAATATTATACATCAACAGAATATTTTATAATGGCAAATTATTACTGTTAGTATTATTATACTATAAATTTTTATGTCTAATTCAACTTAAGAGTGTTTTGTAGTAGCATTGGTAAAAGGAGCAAGTAAATGAAAACAAAAGATATTGAAAAATCACCTATTTATAACATGTCAATGTGTTCATTAGAAAACTTTCACACTTGTTTTTTAAAATGGCTTGGAAATGTTTATCCCAAAGAAACTATGGAATTGTTTTTAAACAATATCAATGAAGAAAATATAAAATTTAAAGACCAAGAAAAAGAAAACGACAACCGATATGATTTATGTGCAATAAAAGATAACGGAGAAAAAATTTTAATTATCGAAAATAAAATAAAATCATATCCGACAGAAGAACAAATTAAAAAATATCAAGAAGCCAATAAAAAAGTGCCATTAATTCTTTTATCATTAGTACCTGCAGATAATATAAATTTACCCGAAGAGTGCAAGTTGACTTATGATGAATTGGCAAAAAGGATGCATAAAAAATTTGATAATAAAAATTTTAGTACAGAAGAAAAATATAATGAATATTTGATAAAAGACTATATCAGTGTCATTGAATCTCTTGCAGGAAGTTTTCCAAAAATAGATAGTGAAAAATACGATTTCAATAACGGAGATATCAAAATTCCTGATGACTTTAAAGATATTTATAAAAAATACAGAATGTCAAAATTAAAAGAATTCGTCAAACAAAAACTCAAATCACAAGGCATTGACTTAAAAGAAGGAGATGAAATTGCTACTGATTTTAGCCGAAAAACAGCAATTTTAAATGTTATAGCATGCAAAAAATTCCAATTAGGAGAAAAAGCACTGCTATTTAGAATTCAAATTCAGGGTAGACAATACCGATACAGCATTATTTATGGAAATGAAAACGATGATAAATTAAGGGTATCTATTGCAAGCAAACTGGCAGAAAATAATCTTTGGTTTATCGAATGTAAAGAGAAATACCCTAATGCCAAAAATTATAAAGATAAAGGCTTCTGTGGATATAAACCAAGTATTATATATAGGTACAAATATAGACCTATAAATGAAACTTGGTCATACGAACAAGTAGCGGATGCAATAGCCACGGATATCAAAAAATTAAATACTAACAGAAACAAAATAGAAGAAACTATAAGCGAATGCATTAATTAAACTCTTCTAATTTAATTGTTCGATTTGTTTAATTTTAATGATTTCTTTATAGACATATGGAAAACAAAAAATAAAAGTTGCAATAATTATTGCAACTTTTATTGTAATAAAAACTCCCCAGGCTGGACTCGAACCAGCAACCCTTCGATTAACAGTCGAATGCTCCGCCATTGAGCTACTGAGGATTACTCATAACCGAATATCTCGGCTTGCTTTGTTATTATATCGTAAAAAAAAAATCTTGTAAAGTACTTTTTATCTTTTTATAGTCCAATTGAGTTAATTTTACTTATATGCTATAATATCAGCGGAAATATCTGACAAAAGGAGATTATATTATGCCAAATCCTACACTGAGAGAAGAAGTTTTTAATAATCTTGATAATCGACCCGATTCACTCGGAATCGAAAAATCCATGACTGAAACAGGAACGCTTTTAAAAACACTCGTACTCGGGGCTTTGCTCACTTTGAGCGCGTTTTATACATGGTATCTTGTAGGCTCGGGTTTTGCCGATAAAGCAAATCTACTTATGGGAACAGGTGCAATTGGCGGATTTATTACGGTTTTAGTCGTTTGCTTTGCACCAAAAAATAAATTCCTTGCATTAACAACTTCAATTTATGCACTTTTTGAAGGTTTATTCTTAGGCGGAATTTCTGCAATGTTTAATGCTGCATATCCGGGAATTGTTACCCAGGCTATGATTGGTACAATGCTTACAATTTTTGGCATGTACATAGCATATTCGACAAAACTTATCAGGATGACAGATACATTCAGGAAAACTATTTTTATCGCAACTTTTGCAGTTGCAGGAATTTATATTCTGCAATGGATCCTATCATTTTTCCATGCATCAATCCCGCAAATATTCTCTAACAGCCCGATAGGAATAGGATTTAGTGTGATTGTATGTGCCATTGCAGCATTTAATTTAATCGTTGATTTTGATTTTATTGAACGATTCAAGGGACAAGCTCCTGACTACATGGAATGGTACGGAGCATTCTCTCTGATGGTTACAATCGTCTGGTTGTACATCGAAATCCTTAAATTACTGGCAAAATTAAACAGCAGAAGATAAGAAGAAAAAATATTAAGGTGGACATATTTAATTTTGCCCACCTTTTATTTTGAAAAATTTTAATTCCTGTTGTTCTATTCCGTTAACAGTTTATCTGCAAGTTCGGTTTCAAGGGTTCCATTTAGGGTTTTATTGACTTTTTGCAGTTTTTCGGCAATTAAATTCATTTCCGGAGTCCAGATAAAATTATCCTGTACATATCTTTCCGCTTTTTCAAAATCCCCGTCAATCTGAATTCTGACAATTTCAGAAAGCATTTCTTTTGCTGTCGGAACAACTTTTTCTATATCAACGTGAATTTTGCCTTCAGGAGTAATTTGATAAACTCCTCTGTCAAAGAAATATTTATTCTGCATAACCGTTCTGACTCTGTGAGCCTGCGACATTGTCGGTTTTGATTTCGCAAACATATCAACAACTGCTGTCAAAAGAATCTGGTCTCGTTGTTCTTTTGTGTACATACCAAGTTCGGTCAGCAAATCAACAAATGCTAATGCTCCCATATCAGCTTTGTTTTCTTCAATAATATTCCTGTATTTACCTAATTTTTCACTTCCTTCCTTTGGCCCGAGAGAATGTGCATTTTCATGCCCGATGGTAAACCAGTGGTCTGCTTCGTTGTTATAAAATTTTTGCTGTTCTTTGTCTAAAATTGCATCAAGGCGTTCCTGAAATTTTTTCATATCGCTGACAAAACGAATTTGTCTGTGATAGACATTTCTTCTGCCTCCTCCGATGGTCAAAGATAATTTATCAGAGTTAGGCAGATTTTCAGCAAGCGTAATACCTCCTCGATATGCACCGACATCGCCTGATGCCATTACCATATCAACATCAACCATTGTTTGTTTTGCATCTTCATCTGAAGAAATTGTCTGTTCATATTCATTATTATACGGCATATTATTTGCAAGTACAGGCAAAAATTGTTTAATCGCCATCAAAGCTTCCGTTCCCTTTTTATTAACAATACCTACTCTGCCTCCCAAAAAATCTTTAGGAATTGGAGAAATACCGTGTTTATTGAGTAAATTGGACAATTCCTCATTTTCTACGATAGTTCCTGTCATTTCATCTTCGTAATTTTCTCTTGTAATGGTAAACTCAAGCGGAGTATCCTGCAAGGTAGCCCATTTTTTATCAGCATAAGCATCAAGCATAGGGTCAGCCGTTTTTAAAGCTTTAGCCTGCAAAAGCAAATACTCATTGAAATCCTCATTTGTGGAAGTTTTTGCAGCAAATTCAAGTTCATCTGCCATTTTAGAAAAATCTTCTTTGAAATAATCTATATAATCAATTCCTTTTAACTTGTCACCTTCACGAATGACCATTGAACGCTGATTGAGGATTCTTTTTACTTCTTCATCTTCTCCGTCATTTAACATACGAGTTAAAACAGAATGAAATTCCTCTTTAGATAAATCTTCAGGATAAACACCTTTGCCAAGTTTTTCATCAACACCTTTAGCAAGTCTTATAGGAGTGGTCATAGAGTCAATTGCATTTATACCTTTTTGGGCATCAAATAAAATCTTTGTAAGTTTAGCCTGTTCATTACCCTTTTTAATCTCTTCTTCCAAGTATTTTTTGAACGGCAAATTGTGTTTACAGTCAATTTGCATGTGAATATTTTCTAATATTGCAGCAGCTTTAACCAGATGTTTTAGCGCTTCCTTATCACCATCAGCAAGTTCTAAATATTCAGGCGCATCAGCTTTTAAGAATTTTTTAGTCACAAGGTAGTCTTTATGTGTGCGCTTTTTTAATTCGTCCAAAGACAAATTCAAATCGTAATTGCTCATTTTCTCTCCTTTTTTAACCGCTGTTAACGAGTAAATTATAACATATTTTTGCGGGTTCGTAAATGTCTGACTGATGCATTATTTCCTCAGATTTTTAAAAAAATTTTTAAGCAAATCTTCACATTCCTGCTCACAAATACCACCATATATATTCGGTTTTGTTTCCGACAATTTTTCTAAATGAGCGACTGTATATGCCCCGTATTTATTATCATAGCTCCCGAAATAAATATTTTTAATCCTGGACTGCAAAACTGCCCACCCGCACATAGGACAGGGTTCTAATGTTACATACATATCACATTCGTCAAGCCGCCAATTATTTAAAACTACAGAAGCCTTTTTGAGTGCAATAATTTCGGCGTGAGATGTAATGTTATTATCCTTTTCTTTTGTGTTAAAACCTGTTGAGATTATTTCACCGTCTTTGACAATTACAGCACCAACAGGTACATCATTTTGTACTTGTTTTGCCTGTTCTATTGCCAATTGCATAAATGTACTATTCATTAGCATTAACCGTATTTAGAGTAATCCTTGCTATAAACCCGTATTCATCGCTTGAATCAAGTTCAATCTTTCCATTCATTGCTTCAACAAGCCCCTTGACAATAAACAAACCCAAACCCGTGCCCCTTGTAGTTCTTGTCATTTCATCATCAAGACGAATAAACTTTTCAAATAAAGTATCGAGTTTTTCTTTTGAAATTTTGTCACATTTGTTTTTTATGGTAATTATGGCATTTTTATTGTTTACTTCCGTATCAACAATTATTTGAGATTCAGGATACGAATATTTTATTGCATTTTCATACAAATTTACAACAACCTGTTCTAACCGGCCTTTGTCTGCAATAACCTGCGGGAAATCAGAATTAAGATGTACAATAATCTCATGCCCGTCATGCTTTCTTAACAACAACTCTGCCTGCTCAAAAACCTGAGATAATTCAACTTCCGTATTCACTGTTCTTAATCTCATCCCCTCAATATCAGGAATGGTCAAAAGATCATCAATCAGGCGTTTTAATCTTTCAGACTGTTCTTTTATTATACGCAGAGACTTTTGCTTTGTTTCCTCGTCAATAACAATATCATTTCTCATAAGTCTTGACGTATATCCCTGAATACTTGTGAGCGGAGTTCGGAGTTCGTGAGATACCGTATCTATGAGATTTGAACGAAATTCATTTAACTCTTTAAGTTCCTTATTCTTATAAGCAAGTTCCGTGTATGATTTATGAATTTCTGATGCCATTTCATTGAATTCATTTACCAAAAATACAATTTCAAACGGCGTAAACGAAGTTTTATACAACCTTATCTGATGCTCATAATTACCCTTTGAAAGGGCTATGATAGCTTTAAATAACTGTCTGATATTGATATACAAATAAAAAATATAAAATCCTATAACAACCATTGTTGAAAGAATGGCAACCAAAACAGACAGAATTATTTTAATTCTGTTTTCAATAATGGAATTTTTTGCCATTTTTTCTGTTGTTGTAACAATAATTGAATATTTTGGATCTTTAAATTTCAGATACGCAATAGGCTGATTTTTTTCATCCCCGAAAATTATAGGCTTATCCTTTTCAATTTCACCTGTATTTTCAGGAAGCATTGCCATTGTTTCTTTAAAAACTTCAGAAGTATAATTATGAGAAGCAACCAGATGCTTATTATCTCGCAAAATATAAATTTGTCGTTTATCATTTTCTAATGATTTAAAAAGGTTAATATCAATATCATTTGTATTATAAGTAACTGCGAGAAAAGAACCGTCTTTAAGTTTGGTTGTCATAACAAATTTTTCATTTGCCTTTGAGTCCTGAACTATTTTATCAAGTTCGCTTTGTGTCTTTACGGTATTGATTTTTTCGCAGTGGGGATACTTTTTTGTAAATTCTTTTATAAAGGCTTGTTTTTGCGCATTAGTTGGTAAAAAATCAAGTGCATCGGCAATTTGATTTAGCGTTGTATTATTTGAACGAATTATAAAATCCATTTCATCAGAAACCATAGAAGCAACAAGAGTCGCAGTTTCCCTTAACTGGTGCCTTACAGACTGCTGACTGATGTTGTTAATTATAAATCCGCTTATAGACATTGGGATTACAACCGCAAAGAAAAATACTATTGCGATTTGTTCAATTATTTTTAATCTTTGAAATTTGAATTTAATCATCTTTATGTAACGGTCTTATCGCCCTATTCACCTCTAACCTTAATGCATTTTTAACCAAACGGTGTTAATTTATAACCTACATTTGTTACGGTATGAAGATACTTTGGATTCTTTGCATCGGGCTCAATTTTATTTCTCAGACCGCCCACATGTACCCTGAGCATTCTAACATCCTCGTTGCTGTCATATCCCCAAACTTCATCAAGTAAAGTTGCAAGCGTAACCGGGTTGTTAAAGTGCTGTATAAGGCAGTATAAAATTTCAAATTCGGTAGGAGTTAATTTGACTTTTTTATTAACAATAACCGCTTCCAAAGATTCAGGAAATATTTCTATATCCCCGCTTCTTAAAACTTCATCTGACAAAGGTGATTCATTTAATTCAACATTATTTCTGCGCAGCAAAACCCTTATTCTTAAAAGGACTTCCTGAACATCAAAAGGTTTTACAAGATAATCATCAGCTCCGCAATCAAATCCGCTTGTTTTATCCTCAATTGTACCTTTTGCGGTCAGCATAAGAATCGGGATTGACAGTTTTGCATTTCTTATATTTTTACATACATCAAAACCATTCATTTTTGGCATCATAACATCCAGCAGAATTAAATCATAAGAATTATTTAATGCTTTATTCAAGCCTTCAAGACCATCTTTTGCACTGTCGACAAAATACCCGCTTGAACGAATATCAAACTCTAAAAGTTCTCTGATTTCATCATCATCATCAACAATTAAAATCCTTTTCTGACTCTCAACCATATAAAAATACTCCTTGTATAAAGACATTTTACAAAACGCAATCGCATTTTGCAACAATAAATTTTCAGCATGGCAAATTATTTTTTCAGCGGTTTTGTAAAATATATGAGCATAAATTTTACAGGTATAAAAAATCTTGATATAAAAACGTTTAAAGCCGATGGCTACGGATTTTATCTGAATAATGCAAATCATATTGAACAGGGGGATAAATTCTATACAATAGTTTCGTTAAAAGCAGATCTTGACGGCACGGTGATAAAAGGGGAAAATACTAAAGCTCCTGGTTTTCAGCCTCACATTACCCATTATTTTGAAGCTCTGCAAAAAATGAAACATTTTGTCCTCGCACAAAAAATATTGGGAATAGAAAATCAGGATCAGGTTGAAATTATCATGAAACATTATCACGCACCTGATAATCTCGGGGATGTAAATCAGGCAAGCTTTATGCTCAACGGACAAAGTGTTCCGCTTGTTCACCGGAATGTACTTCCGCTTTATTCATTCATGGCACGTGTAACAAGAGATATTTTGAAATTCTTCGACTTAAGTCCAAAAACAAGGGAATCCGTGCAGCTTATGAATAATTCAATTGCCAAAGAGGCTGAAGAATTTATTGAAAATATGAACTTGTAACAATAAATTTATAATTTTAAAAAATATGCTTATTTTCTGCTAAAATATTTCTTAGTTGGGATAAGTTATGAAAGAAAGAATTTTATTATTTTTAATTATTATAGGGCTGACCACATTTATTTATGTGTTTCAGAATTATACCACTTGGGGGCTTGCACTGCTTGTCTGCTTTATGGGAGCATATTTTATAACTGCATCCGTTGCAACAAAATTAAAAACAAGACAAGAATTAAAACAACCAAAAATCAAAGACGATTCATACAAACCTTTTGTATCTGTTATGATTCCTGCCCATAATGAAGAATCTGTCATATCGGAAACCATAGAAAGAGTATTTGAAATGGATTATCCGAACTATGAAGTAATCGTTATTGATGACAGAAGTTCTGATAATACGGCATCCGTTATAAAAAATCTGGAAAAACAGTATAACGGCAGACTAAAAACTCTTATTCGTTCTAAAGATGCGTTCCCCGGGAAATCTGCCGTTTTAAACGATGCCCTTGTACTTGCGAAAGGCGAAGCTATTTTGGTCTTTGATGCAGATGCACAAATGGACAAAGATTTTTTGACAAATCTTGTATATGAACTTCAGCCTAAAGATGTAGGAGCTGTTCAGGCAAGAAAAGTTGTTAAAAATAAAGACATAAATCTCCTGACAAAATGTCAGAACAACGAAATGACAATTGATACCTCGTGTCAGGTTGCAAGAGATGCGGTTAAAGGCGCAGTTGAACTAAGGGGTAACGGAGAGCTCATTAAAAGAGAAGCATTAGAAGATATTGGGGGATGGAATAATTACACAATTACGGATGACCTTGATATGTCAACCAGACTACATATAAAAGGCTGGGACGTAAGATTCTGCAAAGATACGGTTGTCTATGAAGAAGGAATTATGTATCTTATGCCATTATACCGTCAGCGCAGGAGATGGCTTGAAGGAACAATAAGACGTTATCTTGAATATTTCTGGGATATTATGACCTCAAAAAAGATGTCGCTTCGGGTAAGACTCGATACCATCGCATATATCTCCGAATTTATTATGCCTGCATGGTTTATTATTGAATTATTCATTCTTATTTCAAAAATAATTATAAAAGATGCCCCTGTTAATACATTAATGTCATCGGTTATTATGGGATGCATAATAGGTATCGGATTTATGCTTTCGTGCAGATATTCGTTGAGAAAATATGACAATATGAACCGTGCGGATGCATTCACCCAGGCAGTCATTACAGCAGCATATCTCTTGATGATTTGGTTCCCGTTGGTATTATTTATCGGAGTAAAAATTTTATTTATGAAAAAAGATATGAAATGGGGTAAAACCACTCACGGACTTGTTGCTCATGAACACGCAATACAAAAAGCAAAAGAAAAAATAAGACAGGCAAAAGAAGAATTGAAAAAATTATTAAAAATGTAAGGAGAAATATAAATGACAACAACATTATCAATAGAAGATGTAAAAGAAAAAATCAGAGCTGTACAAGATTTTCCTAAAAAAGGGATTGTCTTTCGTGATATAACAACAGGTATTAAAGACGGCGAAACCATGAGATATATGATTGATTATCTTTGCGAACAGTATAAAGAATTCAAAATCGATTATATTGCAGGAATTGAGAGCAGAGGTTTCATTTTTGGAATGCCTATGGCATATAAACTCGGTTGCGGGTTTATACCAATCAGGAAACCAAATAAACTTCCGGCTGAAACAATCAGCGAGTCTTACGGACTTGAATATGGCACTGACACGATTGAAATTCACAAAGATTCAATTGAAGAAGGTGCAAATGTTTTGGTCGTTGACGATTTACTTGCGACAGGCGGCACTGCGGTTGCGGCTTGCAATCTCGTCCGCAAAGTCGGAGGCAACCTGATAGGTGCCTGCTTTCTAATTGAATTAAATGAGCTTGGCGGAAGAAAAAAATTACAAGATTGCGGAAAAATTGTTTCCATGCTACAATACTAATAAATATATAACTTAGGAGATATATAGATGAAAAAATTAGCACTTGTTTTAACGATTTTAATGGTAACTCCGCTTGTTGCGGCTGCAGACCAGCAAAAAGTAAATTATTATGCACCATACTATGCTCAAAACAATGTTGTTCCGGGTAAAAAAGTTCAATATGCGGAAAAAAATTCAAAAGTATACAAAAGAGCATCTGGTAATGAATATATTTTGAAATATAACATTGACGATTTGGAATCCGCTCCTTGGATTAACGGCGGAAAAAGAAAATACAATTAATTTGTAATTTATAAATTTATTATAAAAGACCGGCATTTTGTCGGTCTTTTATACTGTTAAAACTTCATCCGGACTAAATGGTGTTTGAATTCGTCTCTCGGCTTCTTTTGAACATATATCAAGATTTTCTGCCAAAATTCCTTTTATAAAAGCCGGTGCATCATCAGATTTTACAGGAACACCGTTTTCCGTAATAACAACATCTGTTTCGTTTTTGTGTTTTTCAAAGAAACTTTTAAAAGCATCCTTTCCAAATTCTGATTTTAATATAGAGCCTGAAGTTGAGGTTGTACTGTCACCGTTTCTTTTAAATATTACAGGGGCTCCTATTTGGATTCCTGTTAACTTATTTTTCCCTTTTCCGTAAGCAAAACCGAGAGGAATAACTTTTATTTCCTTTTTGATATTTAATGCTTTATTTATAAGCTCTGCTATACCTATCTGAAAACGATTATCAAATTCCATGTCTTTAAATACAGAGAGTTTACCTTCGGGAAAAATAAAGATATTAACTTTGTCTTTAATAAAATCTTTTATTACGGGGAATAATGCCTGCGCATTAACCTTTTTATCGGCACAAAAAATACTTGCATCTATTCCGACAGCACCGCACGCTTCAAAAGCCTTTCTTTTTATCGGATTCATTGTTTTTAAAATATCCTGATTAAGAATAATTTTTGGAATAGGGAAATTGTTAGCTTTACCTTCCTGTCTGTATGCCTTTGAAAGCAATGTACTTACGACAGCTAACATAGAAGGATCACGTCTTTGATTGGAGTGATTCATTATAAAAATATGTGAGTTGCCGTTTTGTGCGGCTTTTTCTAATATTCTATCTTCTATATTAACGTCAATAACTTTATCTTTGCAAAAAATACGACTGATTACTTCGCTTTGTAATAAATATGTATCACTTGATTCAGGTTTAATTTCAGATATGTTTTTTGTTAATTCTTTTTGTTTTTTTGTTTCAAACAAATCCATAAAACGATTTGCAATTACTCTCATCAAATATTCAATTTTTTGATATCTTTTTTCAGTCTTCGCAAGATTAGCTCTGATTTTTGCTTCTTCTTTTGCTGTTTGGGGAAGAATTTCCCTTGCGGGGGTAATATTATTCGTATATCTTTTGCAGGTTATATTTGAAATGGAAAGTTTGCTTATATTCACTAAAATCACCGTTTCTTTAAAATAAATGTACTATTTATAAAAACGGTAATTTTATTTTTTGCTATATGTTTAATGGTTATTATGTAGGGATTTTGCTTTTATAATTTTTTTCTATTCCTTTAATAATCGTATTCATGCCCTGAGCGTATGTAATCGTACCACTGCCGGACAAAGAGGTAGAAAAGAATGATGCATCATACCCGTCATGCATATGAAAATTTTTGAGAAATTCATCAGCCATTTTATGACCAAACTGAGCAAACTGATCAAATAAAGAAAAACTTTGCTGCATAAACGGTACCGCAGAATTTGAATTATGAACAATCATATCCGCTCCTGATGCGGTTCCTGACAGAGCAGTTGAACTGCCTCCTGCAACAGAAGAACTGCCTGCATTTTTTAGTATTTTACTTTCAAGTTTTGTTTTATTAATTTTTATTCTTGCCTCGAAAGACTGACAATTTTCTAATTTTGATATTCTCATATTCCGTCTCTTAAATGTCTGATATTATTCTAAAAATTGTAAAAATATTTTTTGCTTTAAAAAAACTGATATTTACATTACTTAATGACACCCGCCACAACCGTTACAGCCGTTTTTATGGCAAGGATTTGAAAACAGATAAGAAAAATCAAAAACTCTGTCATTTAATAACGCATCAATAACAGGAGGTACAAGTTTTTTTTCCACTTCAAGCATTTCATTCATAAATTCGTCAATATGTGTTTCAACACCGATTAAAACAGGATACTGAGCAATAATTCTATCTTTTGAATGAATAGTTATACCGCTTACTTTCACTCCATCATTAAATGCTTTTATAACTGCATCCTTTTCGTTATAGGCAGGCAAAAGCGATGGATGAATGTTAATTACATTATCCTGTGACAAGATGAAATCATAGTCATCATAAACAACTATCAAATCATAATCAGAATTTGGTTCATTTTTGTCTGTCATAGAAATTTCAACATCCCTATCCGCAAAATATTGTTTTACGCTTTCAAAAATTTCAGGATAAGATATTGCAACTCTTTTAGTCATTTACCATTTTCTTCTGTTAACAGATTTTACACATTTTTTTTCACGAACAAATATATCAGTTTGTGAATTTTTAGTCAAATAAATTTTCGTTTTTCCCAAATCATTCCCAATTGTGTTTTTAAAAAGAGCATTCGCTGCTTTTTCCAATGGAGTAAGTATTTTATAAATTTTCATAACATGATAATTGTACCATGAACACTTTTTATTTTCAATAAATTTATGTAGCAAAAAATATTATTTTTGAGTTTATTATAAACAAATTTAAAAGGAGAATATAAAATGGAATTAAATAAAATTTCATATAATCCGAACTTTCAGGCAAAAATCATATTAGGAGATGACAGGATTCAAAAATTCGTTAAATCCTCTTTCATGTCCGGGTCAAAAGATACATTCGCAACATTAGATAAATTTACCGCCATATATCCGGATACGATTATATCAATAGGAATTAAAAATATTAATGGAAACGATTATCTTATTGCAAAAAACGGAGTATCAGGAGTTATGGAAAAGAAATTTTTGCACGATACCAATTCCGTAAAACTTGAAGACCAAACCGCATTCATTGATCTGATAAAAAATGTGATGAAAAAAAAGTCCTTTTGGCCTAAAAATAAGAGTTAAAATTAATATAAAAACAACCGTCTGAAAATTCAAACGGTTGTTTTATTTCCTATTATTATTTACATAAAGCAAGCAAAATACCTGCAGCAACAGCTGAGCCGATTACGCCCGATACGTTCGGTCCCATTGCATGCATCAATAAGTAGTTTTGTGAATTATATTCCAAACCCACTTTATTCGATACTCTTGCTGCCATTGGGACAGCAGATACGCCTGCCGAACCGATTAATGGGTTAATCAATTTTGGCTCACGTCTGCTGATTTTAGCCGCTATAATTTCGCACAAGTTCATAAGTTTTGCCATTAAAACTCCTGCTCCGGTTGCAAATGAGAATGCCAAAATACCAAGTACAAGAATAAATAATGTCTGAACCGTTAAGAAATGATCCGCAGATAATTTTGAACCGACAGTTAAACCTAAAAAGATTGTAACAATGTTAATCAAAGCGTTTTGCATAGTATCAGAAAGTCTTTCGACAACCCCGCATTCTTTACATAAGTTTCCGAAAGTGAACGCCCCAACCAAAGGACAAGCCGATGGTAAAAGAATTATACACATAAACAAAACTATGAGAGGGAATACGATTTTTTCGCGCTTTGAAACAGGTCTTAACTGCTCCATTTGAATAACACGTTCCTCTTTTGTGGTAAATAATTTCATAATAGGCGGTTGAATAACAGGAACAAGCGCCATATATGAATAAGCCGCAACTGCAATTGCACCCAAAAGCTCAGGAGCTAAAGAACGGGTAACATAAATTGATGTCGGACCGTCGGCACCACCGATGATACCGATAGCTCCCGCCTGCGGCAAAGTAAATCCAAACAGACACAATGCCATAAGCAAAGCCCCGAATATACCAAACTGAGCCGCACCACCTAAAAGCGCAGTTTTAGGATTCGCAATTAACGGACCGAAATCTGTCATTGCGCCAACACCCATAAAGATAATCAACGGGAATAAGCCTTTATCAATCCCAAAATTAAATATTATACCCAAAAATCCGTTAGGACCTGCGATTGCTTCATTCGGGTCTAAAAACGCAATGTTTGATAAAATACCGCCAAAAGCGATAGGAACCATCAATAGCGGTTCATACTGCTTTTTGATGCCTAACCATAAAAGGAATAAGCATATCAAAAGCATTATCGGGTGACCGAAAACATGCAAAAATTGTTCTGCACCGTGCAGTTTTGGGTCAGGTGACAATATCAGGTTGTAAATCCCCGTATTTTGCCACAGATTTATTAAACCATCTGTAATTTCCATCCAAAACCCCCTAACCGATTGTTACCAATACTTGTCCGTTTTGGACTTTATTACCTACTTCAATTTCGACCGATTTAACAGTACCTGATACAGGTGATTTGATTTCTGTTTCCATCTTCATTGCTTCAACTACTGCAATTACATCACCTTCTGAAATGCTGTCGCCTTCCGATACAAGAACTTTTAATACATTCCCCGGAAGTGCAGCCTTAACAGGAGTACCTTCACCGCCAACATTTGCCTTAGCCTCAATACCTTCTTTTACGCTAAAATCATACAATTTGCCGTTAACAGTAGCCTTATCGCCTTCCAAAGCGACTGCATATTTTTTACCGTTTACGGTAACGGTATAACCATTTGTATCGTTGCCTGCATCTGATTTAGGTTCTGATGATTTTTCATTCTTACGAACACCGATTGTACCTTTGCCCTGCAAGAACAAAATACCTTTTTCTTTACAAGCGGCAGAGATAAATAAGTTTTCGTCATTAACTTCCAATCCTGCATCTTCAAGACGCTTTTTAGCAACTTCCAAACCTTTATTCGGGTCTTTGTCGTTCAAATCAACAACAGTTTCAGTTGTCGGTTCAAGCCCTAATTGTTCGTGAGCAATTTTTACAACTTCAGGATCCGGAGTGCAAGGTGTCTTACCAAAATATCCCAAAACCATTTTGCCGTAACCTTCGGCAATTTTCTTCCACGCTCCGAACATTACATTATTAAATGCCTGTTGGAAATAAAATTGAGAAACAGGAGTAACAGATGTACCGAAACCGCCTTTTTCTACAACTTCTTTCATTGCCGCAACAACTTCAGGATATTTATCCATCAGGTTGTTATCACGAAGCATTTGAGTATTTGCGGTCAAAGCACCACCCGGCAATGGTGATTGAATAATCATTGGATTGACTGCCATTGCTTCAGGAGGTAAAAAGTAATCTTTCATACATTCTTTAAAGATTTCTTCTGTTTCCAAAATCTTTTCTACATCAATACCCAAATCGTATTCTGTGCCTTTTAGTGCGTGCCACATAGAAACGATATCAGGCTGAGCAGTACCGCCTGAAACAGGTTTCATTGATAAGTCGATGCAATTTGCACCGCCTTCTAATGCTGCCAGATATGCAGCCAAGCCTGTCCCTGCTGTTTCGTGTGAATGGAAACGAATATCTGCTCCTTCACCTAAAATTTCTCTTGTTCTTTTTACTGTTTCAAATACTTTTCTCGGAGCAGATGTACCTGAGGCATCTTTAAATGCTAATGAATCAAATTCAATACCCGCATCCAAAATTGAACGTAAGACTCGTTCATAAAATTTTACATCATGCGCACCCTGACAACCGATAGGAAGTTCCATCATTGTAATTGTAACTTCATGTTTCAAACCGTGTTTTTTAATACATTGGCTTGAATATAATAAGTTGTTTACATCGTTGAGGGCATCAAAGTTTCTGACTGTTGTAACACCGTGTTTTGCAAACATTTTTGCATGCAAATCAATGACATCTCGCGGCTGAGAATCAAGCCCTACAACATTAACCCCTCTTGAAAGAGATTGTAAGTTAATATCAGGACCGACAGCAGCTCTGATTTTGTCCATTGTTTCAAATGCGTTTTCGTTACAATAGAAAATCGGTGACTGAAATCTTGCCCCGCCCGCAACTTCAAAGTGTTTTAAGCCCGCTTTTACGGCAGACTGCAGAGCAGGAATAAAGTCATCGACAAAAACTCTTGCTCCGTAAACAGACTGGAACCCGTCTCTGAATGACGTATCCATTACTTTAATAAGTTTTTTACTCATATATATATCCTTTCATTATAAATTAAAATTAACTTCTTTTGGCCATAATCGCCGCAATAGCAACGGCAATTGCTTCATCAATATTTGAAGAAACTTTTTTTGCTGTTGATTTTATTTCTTCAACTGCTTCAGGGAAAATTTTATTCAACCATCCCACAATTTTTGACATTATACCCATCGCAAATATAAGCACCGTAAGGAATGCCAAAACAGTACCCATTCCGATAAGCAATAATGCCAACCCGTTTTCAAAATTGTTCATAATATATCTCCTATGTTTAATATCAAATCTTTATTATCTTCGGTCTGCAAAATAAGTTCGCCGTTATTATTTATTCCTTTTGCATAGCCGGATTTTACGCTGTTTAGCACCTGAACATTCAAATCTTTTTCAAGAAAACAATTTCTTTTAAGGTAATCGTTCATTATATATTCAAAACCTTTTGATAAAAATTCATCATAAGATTTGAAAAATTCTGTTAAAAATTCATCTAAAAATGCTTCAGAATTAACGCTTTTACCTATTTCGAGGTTAAGAGAGGTAACAACTCTGTCAGGTATATTTTCAACATCTTCTTTTGAGGCATTTAGATTAATACCTATTCCCAAAATTATTCCTTTGAGTTCGTTATTTTCTATAACTGTTTCACATAAAATTCCGCAAATCTTACGCAATCCGTCAATCATAACATCATTTGGCCATTTGACTTTCGGGTTTAGACCGTAATTTTCAAAAATTTTGCATAAAATAACTGATGCGTACTGAGTTAGATTTGAATAAACAGGACAAAACGCACCTGACGGTTTTAAGACTATAGAGAAGAACAAATTATTATCTCCTAAATCAACCCAGGTACGGTTTAGTCTCCCTCTGCCGCTCGTCTGCCGCAGAGCATGCACAACTGTCTTGTCCTCAAGCAGGGTAAGATGCTCTTTTGAGTAAGTATTTGTAGATTTGGTCTCCTCAAGTTTTATAACTCTCATAAAATCCTCTAATCAGAAGTTTCCAATTAGTATAATTATACAACAAACAAAATAAATATATTAAAACCCCGAAACTTTTAAAAGTTTCGGGGTTAAGTTTTTCATTATTTAGAATAATCTGTGAAGATAGAACGGATTATTCGGATCGTAAATACTTGTCTGTTTAATAAATTCTGCGTGATTTTGTATTGGAATATTTGCCTTTTTTACTACTTTTGGTGCAACTTTTTGGGCAGCTTTTTCTCCTGCTTTTACAACTGTTTTTGCCCCTTTCCCGAATAAGTACCTCAATCCGCTAAACGCAATTTTACCAATTCCCATAATTTTCCCCTTTCATACTTTCTGAAATTATTTCCCCATATTTTAATAAAGTATTTTTGTAGGACTGAATTGCTTTTTGCGAATATATAGTTTAACAATACTTAATAAACCATATTAAATTTACAGTTTGCTAAATATTTGTTTCAATGGTATTATAAAAACGAAGGGAGTAATATGGAACACTGGGTTTGCAAAGCATCATTATTCGGACACGGTTTTTCGTTCAATGTTGATACCGTTATAACAATGTGGCTTGCAATGGCTGTATTACTTCTTCTTGCATTTTTTGCAACCAGGAAAATTTCTGTTTTCCCGTCAAAATTACAGGTTGCTTTTGAAAATATTCTCGGATTCTTCTGGGGAATGTCAGATTCTTTAATGGGGAAAGAGGGCAGAAAACATATTCCTCTTATCGCATCTTTGTTTTTCTTTATTATTGTAGCAAATCTTATGGGGCAAATACCTTTCCGAGTTATGGAATTAAAAAGCGGAGAGCTTGCATCTCCGACAAACGATATAAATGTCACGGCTGCACTTGCAATTATAGTTTTAATTTACTATATTGCAGCAGGTTTAAAGAAGAAAAAACTTAAATTCTTATTAAGTAACTTGTCGCCAATAAGCATATTTACATGTCTTATTGATATATTAGAAATGTTTACAAGACCATTGACACTTGCACTTCGACTTTTCGGGAACATACTTGCTGGCGAAATACTTATTTCCGCTATGCTCGGGCTTTGTGCATACTTTTTGCCGCTGCCGTTTATGTTTTTTGAGGTTTTGGTTGCATGTGTTCAGGCACTGGTATTTGCAATGCTGACGATGGTTTATGTATCAACGGCTGTACAGGAAGAATAAAATTAAGGTAATAAAAAGGAGAAAAATTATGGTAGCAGAATTAGCACAATTAGGAGCAGGTATTGCAATAGGTTTTGGCGCAGTCGGTGCAGGTTTAGGTATCGGTGTAGCAACAAAAGGTTTAATGGAAGCAATGTCAAGACAGCCGGAAGTGGCAACAAAAGCTTTAGTCTTTTTCTTAATCGGTGCTGCAATGGCTGAAGCCTGCGCAATATACGCATTGATTATTGCATTAAAATTAGCAGGTATGATGGGATAACCAAATGGAATTCAACGCAACTTTTCTTATAACGGCAATAAGTTTTATAACATTCACCATTTTAATGAATGCTATACTTTATCGTCCGCTGGAAAAAATCGTTGAAGAAAGAAAAGAACTAATAGAAAAAAATTATTCAGATAGCGAAAAAGCAAAGCTTGAAACAAAATCCATTTTAGAGAAAAAAGCGCAGGAGCTTGCTCAGGCAAAAGCTGAGGCAAAAGATTCCGTAACTTCAAAACTGAAAAATGATTCTGATGAGAGTTCACAAAAACTGCGTGATGAAAAAATCAAAAGTGTTCAATACATATCCGAGCAGAAAGAAAAACTCAGAAATGAAAGTGAAATGACAGAAGCTAATTTAAGCGAAAATATTAAACAATATGCACAGATGATTAAAGACAAGTTATTTGGAGGACAGGCAAATGGCTGATGTTTTTAATCTGATTTTACACTCAAATCTTTTTAATTTTACAATCTTTTTGCTCATAATTATTGTAATTTGCGCAAAAGTTGATATCAACGCAGCTCTATGCAAAATGAAGGACAAAGTAGTTTCGGAAATCAATAATTCAAGAACGGAAAAAGACAATTCTTTAACAAGTTTGGCTGATGCTAAAAACGAGTATTCAAAACTATCAGAGGAACTTAAAAATATATCTGATATGGCAAAACTCAAAGCAGACTCCCTGTCAAAACAAGTTGCACTTGATACCAAGCAAAAAATCGCAAACATAGAGAAAAATGCAGAAAATATTTTAAGTGCTGAGCAAAAAAATCTTACATCTGCGCTGATTTCAAAACTCGGAGTTAAATCTGTGGAATTTGCGAAATATAGTATTATTGAAGAACTTACAAAGAACCCGCAATTACACAACAAATTTATAGAAGAAAGTATTGCAAAACTTGATGAGGTGGTACTATGACGGAATTTATATCACAGGCATCAAAAATTTATGCAAGTGCACTTGTCGGTCTTGATATTGATAAAAATGTCATCATTAATGATTTGTCGCAGGTGCTTGAAGTATTTGGACAATCAGAGGATTTAAGGTCAATACTTTCAAATTCTTCTGTTAATTTTGGCAAGAAAAAAGAGATTTTATCGGAAATCTTTAGCGGGAAAATTGATGAAAAAATTGTAAATTTTCTGTTTATTCTAACAGAAAAAAATAAAATCAACCTGCTTGCTCAAATTCTTGAATCATTTGAGCAGGTATCTGCGGAAAACTCCGGTATAAGTGTTGTTGAAATAATTTCGGCAATAGAATTAAACGAAAGTTATAAACAAAGAATTATTCAAAAACTTGAGGCGAAGTTAAGTAAAAAAGTAGAACCTGTATGGGACATTGAACCCGAAATAATCGGAGGTCTGATTTTCAAAATAGGTGATACGGTAATTGACACGAGTTTAAAAAACAAGATAGAAAATTTTAGCAAAGTAATGAAATAGGAGCAGATAATGGCACTAATACAACCTGATGAAATCAGTTCAATTATTAAAAGCAAAATAGAAAATTACGAATTACAAACCGAAGTTTCAAACACCGGTACGGTTTTGGAAGTCGGCGACGGAATTTCAAGAGTTTACGGATTACGTAATGTTATGGCAAACGAACTTGTTCAATTTGAAGACGGACACGGTACTTTGGGAATGGCAATGAATCTTGAAGAAGATAATGTCGGGGTCGTAATATTAGGTGAATACACGGATATTAAAGAAGGAACAATAGTTAAGACAACAGGCAGAATTGCATCAGTTCCTGTCGGTGACGGTTTAATAGGACGAATTATTGACCCGACTGGTGCTGTTCTTGATGGTAAAGGAGATTATCCTTACGAAAAAACAAGACCGATTGAAAGGGTTGCCCCCGGTATCGTTACAAGACGTTCTGTTTGTCAGCCTTTACAGACAGGCTTGACAGCTATTGATGCTCTGACTCCTATCGGCAGAGGGCAAAGAGAACTTATTATCGGGGACCGTCAGACGGGTAAAACCGCTATTGCGATTGATACAATTATCAACCAAAAGGGTAAAGATGTAATTTGCATCTATGTAGCTATCGGGCAAAAAGCTTCTACCGTTGCACATTTAGCAAAGACGTTAGAAGAATACGGCGCCATGGCTTATACAATTATTGTATCTTCAACCGCAGATGAATCGGCACCGTTACAATATATTGCACCGTTTGCGGGTGTTACTATCGGTGAAGAATTTATGGAACAGGGTAAAGATGTTTTGATAGTCTATGATGACCTTTCAAAACATGCTCAGGCATACCGTGCAATGAGTTTGCTTCTTAAAAGACCGCCGGGACGTGAAGCGTACCCCGGGGATGTATTTTATCTTCATTCAAGATTATTGGAACGTGCCGTTAAACTCAATGACGAACTCGGCGGCGGAAGTATTACGGCTCTGCCTATCATTGAAACACAGGCGGGCGATGTTTCCGCATACATTCCGACAAACGTAATTTCTATCACTGACGGGCAGATTTTCCTTGAAACAGATACATTTAATGCAGGTCAAAGACCTGCTATCAACGCAGGTATCTCTGTTTCCCGTGTCGGCGGTGCGGCACAGACAAAAGGCATCAAACAGGTTGCAGGAACTTTAAGACTTGCACTTGCTCAGTATCGTGAACTTGAAGCATTTGCTCAGTTTGCATCAGACCTTGATGCTTCTACCAAAAAACAATTATTAAGAGGTGAGAAACTGACAGAAGTTCTTAAACAACTGCAATATAACCCTTTGAGTGTCGCTCAGCAGATTTCTATTCTGTTTGCCGCAAATGAAGGTATTTTAGATGATATTGAAAATTCAAGAATCCAGAAATTCAAAAAAGACTGGTTCATTTATTTTGATGCCAATATGTCTGAATTGTCTGAAAGACTGAATGCCGGCGCTGCATTGTCTGATGAAGATAAAATCGCCCTCAAAGCGGCGTTGGAATCATTTAAGGCAACATTCTAATCAATATCGGTCATTCGCTGCGGGTACTTCCCTCTAAAAGGGCAGAAAGTTTAAAGGAACAATATGGCAAGTTTAAAAAGCATAAAAAAGAGAATAAACAGCGTTCAAAGCACAAAAAAGATTACAAGGGCAATGAAAATGGTTGCTTCTGCAAAAGTGCGGGCATCTGAAACTGCCGTAAAGGCTTCACGTCCTTATGCTATGGAGCTTTACCACATGTTTGAAAGACTTTTAAACTCTGTCGGGACATTCAGCTCTGATACACTCAAAATTAAACGTGCCGTTGATAATTACCCAAAACTTCTTGAAAAAAGAGAATTTAAAACAGTCGGTTTGTTTGCTATCACTTCCAACAAAGGACTTGCAGGGGCTTACAGTTCAAATGTTGTAAAAGCGACCGTTAAACGAATAAAAGAGTTAAAAGAACAAGGTATCGGGGTTAAAGTTTTTGTTGCTGGGCAAAAAGGTGTTTCTATGCTGCAAAGACGTTTAGCCACACTGAATTGTTCACTGGAGAAAAAGTATTTTTCTGTTGTTGATACCCCTGATGCTATGGGAGCAAGAGAGATAGCTGAAGATATGGCGGAATACTATGTTGACGGTCGTATTGATAAAATTGAGATTATAACAACAAGATTTCGCAACATGGTTAGTTACAGTGTTGACAAATGGCCAATTTTGCCACTTGATGGGATAAAAGATAATCACGAAAAAATAACTGATAACATTATTGAACCGCTAATGGAATTTACCCCGGACAAGCACCATATTTTGCAAAAAGTTGTCCCGATGTATATTACGGATATAATTTATCAGGCACTTTTAGAAGCTAAAGCAAGCGAACTTGCTTCCCGTATGACCGCTATGTCAGCGGCAACATCTAATGCCGAAAAAATTATTCACGATTTATCCATTCAATATAACAAACTCCGTCAGGCTGCGATAACCAATGAAATTATTGAAGTTATAAGCGGTGCAAATTCACAACGAAAATAAAACAAATTATTATACTATATTTCTGCTTTGCCAGAAATATATATCATTTCCTTTTATCCCGCCTTCAATATCCTGTGGGGCACCAAATTCTTTTTCTACAATGAGCGCATTTTGTGCGACTTTTTTTAACTGTTCAAATAATTGCGTATTATCGGACAAATCATTTTCAATTGGTTCGATTTTTTCTAATTCCTGATTTTCATTAAATTCCCCGACAGGATTTTCCAATTGTATTGAATCATAAGTTAAAATTCCGCTATCTTTATTGTATGTGAATACATGCGGATTAACAGTATTATCGTATAAAAAATTGGAATATAAATCTATTTTCAGATTTCCTTTTTCATCATCTGTATATAAAGTAAACTTATAATCAGGTTGTATTCTACGCTGTAATAATACCCCATACTGAATATTTTCATCCGGTACACTGTGCATTTCTCTTGAAAACCGTGCATCAGAACTCCATTTTGACCTGACAACCTGCATTATTGCCTTATATAAGTCTTTCCTGTTCTCGGGCATTGCAGCTGTAGAAACGTAAATTCCTGCAGCCGAATAGTTGGGTAAATCTTCACCATTAAATGATGAGCGCACCATTATATCCTCATCTTCATTTTTGATAATATCGTTATCCAATAATTTTTGGGTCAAATTGTCCATTCTTTCCTTACAAAATTCTTCTTTATATGGAATATCAGCTTGCTCTTTACAAATATAATAACGATCAAGCTTATTGTAATTTTGTTCCTGTAACGGATTTTCATCAAACATATCCAAAATATAACCATGTGGAAGTGCTAAAGATTCAGGTATATTTATATCAATTTTACCCTGCTCTTTAAGTTTTTCCAAACGCCTTAAATTAACTGCTTTCGCTCCTATAATATCGGAATTGTATTCTTTGGAAGTCAAAATTTTATTACAAAATCTTAGCTTTGGCACACGAATTGTAGGGTAAAGCATTGGTTGTCCTGCTTTATCAGTTTCATTAAATCTTATATTTCCGTCTTTAATTTCGAGTTCGACATTTTTGCCGTTAAGAGAAATAAGTTTATCAATAATTTCAGGTTCAAATATTGCCCCGCAAACATTTGTTGCCTGGCGAAGTTGGGTTGTTATATGAGAAAAAGCCCCGCAATCATATGCTGTGTATATTATCCCGACAATATTCGGATCTTTTGCAGTTTGTTCAAATTTTGGAGTTATAAGTATTGTCGGCTCTGAAACATTTAATGGCTTTTCGCTGAAAACACCTAATCCGTCACTATCATACATTATTTTCCCTATTGCTTTACCTTCTTTTATTCCACAAATCGTATGTTGTCTGTGCATAACATGACAGTCGTGTGCAAGCTTTTGTATCATTTTTTTCGGATTAATTTCATATTCCTTGCCATTATTTAAATCAACATTCCCGGTATCCTTATATAAAATATGATATTTAAAATCAGGTACTATCGTATAAACCGATGCAGTATAAAAATCACCCTCTTTTCTCATTTTCGCATGCTTTTCTTCACCCCAAGGTTGATGATAAATAAGATAAGGTTCTTGTCCTAAATTCTTTTCATTATCAGTCCGGATAACAATATGGGTGTTTTTATGCTCAACTTCATAAGAATGAGCTTTAAATACAGGCTGATAACTGTTTAATCCGTATATACGCATAATCTTATAATACCTGTAAATATTTTTTTTTGCTATTTCGATTATAATTTGTGCATTTTGCCGGTGGTCGGGGACTGTCTTGAGTTGCTCGCAATAAACGGCATTCCGCATTTTGGCTTTTGCGCCACAAGGCACAGCTAAAATCTGCTCCAGCCTCTGCTCGGCGCTCGCCGAACCGAGAGTTCTGTTCTCCCAGCTTGACCACTACACTAAAAAACAGACCTCAAAAGAAGTCTGTTTTTTAGTATGCCGGTGGTCGGGGTCTGTCTTGAGTCGCTCGCAGTAAACGGCATTTCGCATTTTGTCTTTTGTGCCTATTGGCACAAGCCAAAATCTGCTCCAGCCTCTGCTCGCTCCTCGTGAACCGACAAAAGGTCGGTTCTCCCCATAACCACTTATAAAAAACAGACTTCGTCTGAAGTCTGTTTTTTTATATGCCGGTGGTCGGGGTCGAACCGACACGGGGCGTGAACCCCACCAGATTTTGAGTCTGGCACGTCTACCAATTCCATCACACCGGCGTGTGGTATCCGTATATCAATATTATCAAAAAAATATTATTTTTCAACAAGAAATTATAATTACTCTTTTGAATTTCCTCTATGGGAATATTTTTTATTGATTATTTTATTCATAACTTTACTATGCGTAAACTAAAAATTTTAATTCTGTTTTTAATATATTTATCATTGCCTGTCAGCGCTACAACTTATTCGGGCGGGGTTACAAAAATCGGGCAGCAGGAAAGCAACAAAATTATTGATTCCAAAACAAAACAGCCTGTTGAATTTGCAAAAATATCTGTTCCTCAGCAAAAATTTCGTACATATTCGGATATGAACGGCAATTTTGAACTCCCTGATATTCAAATTAAACAGCCGACTATCATTAATGTCGAAAAAGAAGGTTACAGACCATTTTCACTCACAATAAACAATAACCAAAGCCTGAATACCCCTATGCAGATTGAAATTGCACGTTCTGAGCCCTTTGACATAAACCTTGATTCAGAAATAATTCACCTCGGGGATAACAGTTTTTCCAAAAACTCCGCTTCCGCAAATGATTTTAAACTCAAATCCTCCGGGGCAAGCTATTCTAAGGATTTTATTATGACAGAAAATGCAAAGAAAAGCACAAATTATCTTTGTATCGGTTCAATCTGCGGTCTTGATACATTGCTTGCAAAAAAAATGGGACAAAATAAAATCCGTACATCTGCCTACTCAACTCCGACTGAAGTCTTTTTCAATAATCAAAAAATCGGGGAAATTAAAATCAACGGCGACGGTCAAAGAATAAAAATCCCAAATTCTCTCATAAAGGCTGATTCAAAAAATCAAATTACCATAAAAACCGGACATAACACCTACGCAAGTAACCACCTTGATTATGACGATATTGAAATGATGAATATCTCCATTTTGAGCGAATAAAAAAGGGCAGAATTATAATTCTGCCCACTAAATTTATTTTATGTGATTATTATCTTTTCAAGAAATCCGGAATTTCAATATTAGTGAAGTTTTTATTTGAACTTCCGCTATCCATAACTGATTTTGGCTGAGTATTGAATGCACCTGAAAAATAATCAGCTGCGTTTAATTTTGAAATATCACCATCAAATGTCTTATTTGAAGAACCAAAAGTTGTAATATTCAAAGCTGAAGAATTGTTTCTCAATTCAAAACCGGTTGCAATAACCGTAATTTGGATAGAACCGTCTTTTATTGTGTCACTGATTGCAGTACCGATAATAACTGTTGCGTCTTCTAAAACAGCATCGTGGATAATAGATGCTGCATCACTGATTTCGTGAATACCGATATCCGGTCCGCCTGTGATGTTAACGATAACACCTGAAGCTCCATTAATATCAGATTCCAGCAATTGGGAATTAATAGCCATCTGAGCAGCTTTTACCGCTCTGCCTTCACCCTGAGATCTTCCGATACCCATTAATGCTGAGCCGGAAGATAACATTACAGATTTGACATCGGCAAAGTCAACGTTAATGATGCCCGGGATAGTAATAATATCAGTTAAACCCTGAACACCTTTCAGTAAAACATCGTCAACAATTCCGAATGATTCCATAAGTGCACATTGTCTGTCAACAACCTGAAGCAATTTATCGTTCGGTATAACAATAACAGAATCGACATATTCTTTTAATTTGTCAAGACCGGCATTAGCTTGATTTTGTCTTTTTTTGCCTTCCCAGGTAAAAGGTTTGGTAACAACACCGACAGTTAAAATCCCAAGTTCTTTTGCGATTTTTGCAACAACAGGAGCCGCACCGGTACCGGTTCCGCCGCCCATGCCTGCAGTGATAAATACCATATCTGCACCATCAAGAGCCTGAGTAATTTCCTGATGTGCTTCTTCTGCAGCTCTTTCACCAACAGACGGATCATTTCCGGCACCAAGACCCTGAGTTGAGGATGAACCGAGTTGAATTCTGTTTTTGGTTTGACCCTGAGTCAACGCCTGCAAATCAGTATTCAACAACCAAAATTCCACACCGGATAATCCAGCTCTAATCATACGGTTAACAGCATTGCCGCCGCCACCGCCGACACCAACGACCTTGATATTCGCAGGGTTTACATTTGATCTGAAATTTGTTCCGTCACTCGGACTTGTACTTTCTTTTGCCGCAAATAAGTCTGCTACGATATTTTCCACTTTTATTTACCTCTTATACCTTAATCCTAAAACATTTAATTACACAATAAGCGTAATCTTAACAATATACTATTTTAAAAAGATTAAAAGTACAAGAAATTTAACAAAATTATGAACAAAAATTAAGTTATTGATTTTTAAGCCAAGAATGTATTATCAGATACATATTTTTTATCAATTCTTGTAGCCATTTCAGCTTTTGTTATTTTACCATCGTGGTTATAATCCAATGCAGAATTGCTTTCGTAATATTTTAAAAGTTTTCCGTCTCTGCCTTTTTCACCTTTTGTACAAAGAACTTCACTGTTAGCTCTTGCAGGTAAAAATACCAACGCATATAAATCACCTTTGCTTAATTTTGCATCAGCAGCGAAGCCTCTTGTAACCTTTGATTCTTTAAGCGTTTTTTCAACCAAATCAAGCTGTTCCATCGGAGACATTTTTCTGATTTTTGCGACATCAAAAAATTGTGGCATGAAGCAGATTAATCCACTTGCACCATTTCTTCCGACGACTTGTGCATTGAGGCTTGATTCTGAATTCATTACGGCAAGTAAATCTCTGTAGTTGCAGTTAAGATTTTTAGCAATTTGTTTTACTCTTTTTAAAAATTCAGGGCCATATTGAGTTCCTCTGCCTTTACCTTTTAAAGTCATACCCTGCGGACGGGATTCTGAATCACTTGCTTCATCTTCTGTAACTTCTTTTGAAGGAGTTGCAGAAGTTGAAGCAGCAGAAGTTTTATTTGCAGCAGTTGCAGGTGCAGCTGTTGCAAACGGATTTGATGTAGCCTGCGGATTGTATGTGAAGGTTTGCGGAGCCTGATAAGAATATCCACCAAAACCACCCATAGCATAAGGATTCGCATAAATCATCGGCATATAAGAATTAAAAATTGAGCAAGTGCACATCGGCATTACCGGCATCATTGGCATAAATGGTTGTAATCCGGCAGTTTGAGCAGCTAAACCCATAAAGAAATTCATGCGTGGATTAAAACAACCCATCATAAACGGATTGCATCCGCCAAATCTGATATTCTGTTGAAAACTCATCATAAACATCCCGTATAATCCCCTTGTATATATATAAAGTATATTCGCATGAAATAATTGCCTAAATTTTATATTTATGTAAATAAATGTTAAGTCAGTTTACAAATTGATTAATTTTAAATTCCATGTTTATTATATTATTTATAGTGGTAGAGGATAGATTTAGTAATGGTAAACGAAACAAAAACACACGAAATTACTGTCGATGTCGTTATCTTAACTATTAAAAACAATGCGTTGCAGGTATTGCTTGTAAAACGTACAAATGAACCGTTTAAAGACAAATGGGCAATTCCGGGAGGTTATGTCAGATTGTCGGAAAATCTTGACGATGCGGCACTGAGAATTTTGAAAGAAAAAACAGCGGTAGATAATATTTATCTTGAGCAGTTATATACATTCGGGGATCCTTTAAGACACCCTGACGGACGTGTAATTACCTGTGCATATTTTGCACTTGTAAGGTCTGAGGATATGAAAATTGTCCCGACAGCAGAGCTTGGCTGGCATAAGGTTATAGACCTTCCGCCTTTGGCATTTGACCACAAAGAAATTATCCAATACTCACTCAAACGTACAAGAGAAAGACTTGAAATTTGTCCTGTTGCATATCAGTTATTACCTGAAAAATTTACATTAACCGAAATGCAAAAAGCATATGAGCTTATTATGCAGAAAAAACTGGACAAACGTAATTTCAGAAAGAAAGCGCTTTCAACAGACGGGCTTGTTGAACTTGAAGAATATACAAAATCATCTTCAAAACGTCCTGCAAGACTTTACACTTTCGAAAGAATTGAACTCAATTCAAAAAGAGCTCACTTCATTAAAAAAGGAGACAAAAAATAAATGGCAAATACATTATGGTATATAGCAACCGGTTGCGCAGTATTTTTAATTTTGTTAATTTTAATGCATTCCCCAAAAGGTGACGGCATCGGCGGAATCGGCGGAGCTTCACACATTTTTGCATCCCAAAAGAGTGCAGAAAAAGGTTTGAATAAAATCACCGGAATTTTCTGTGCAATCTTTATTGTTTGCTCGTTCCTCATTGGTTTGGGAATTGTAAAATAATCTTATATATTATTTCATATTTTGTGGATAATATTTTGATACTATAGTAGGGTAGACTGTAGGGTGGACTTTAGTCTACCATTAGATTGTAGATTGTAGGGTAGATTGTAGGGTAGACTTTAGTCTACCATTATCTGTTTTTTATTCTAAATCTAAACCGATTATATTATTTTTATCACCGAAATTACACCAATTCATTTCGTAATATCCGTTTTTTACAAATAATTTGAATGTTGAATATTCCCAATCACAAGGATTAATATTTTGGTGTTTCACAGAATTGTAATGGATATAATCAACGTGCCTGTTAAAATCATTTTCATCCCTGATTATATGGTCATAATACTTCCTTTGCCAAATTCCTTTTTCACCTCTTTTTATTTGAGCCAATGTTTGATTATAATTTTTGGGTAGATTCCTTGAAAAATGTGATTTAAAAGATGCAACAATTTTAGGATATTCACTTGAATTTTCGGCATTTATAAGTAAATGTAAATGGTCAGGCATAACAATACCTGCAATAATTTTAAATTTATATTTAACAAATTTTAAAGACTCCCTCAATAATTTAATATATTTAATCAAAATAGGATTACGATTATATGTGACAATAGTCAAAAATACAATATTGTTTTCGGAATAATATCTTTTGAAATTTGACATAGAATAATAATAACACAAAAGCCTTAATATGGTAGACTAAAGTCTACCCTACTGACTGACTCTCATACAATAAATGAGAAAAAAGAAGTTGTAAAAATGACAGTAACAAAATATGAACGCTAATTACTCACTATAGGTAATTCGTCGTAAGATTTACTGTTTAAATCATAAGGGACTGTCACTTCATAATAATATGCGTTCATAGGGCATATATCAATGTAATGAGTATCATCAATTTTTTTATTACATTTTTTATGGTAATTATCCTCAAGTTGTTTTCTTAGTTGAATATTATAAGATGTATCGTAAACTGTCGGTTTTTTACCTGTATAATTCGGAGCAGAAAAGGCAACATTTGCAGTTAATAAAACTATTAAAGATGTAATCAATATGCGTTTCATAAAAAACTCCTTACACATATTATAACGCATATTGAACAGAAATTGTTCATTCTATCGTATAAACATGAAGAAATATTAAAATTATGCAAAATGGAATTGATTTAACAAATGTTCTTAAAGGTGCACTAAAATCTCGGAACAATCCAACGGATTTAAAGGCAATAAATATTGCCAAAGTCGTCAAACTTGAACCTTTGACGGTTTCCTTGTATGAGGGCAAAGTTCTTTTAAGAGAAGATAACGAACTCTATATCTCCGAGTGGTTTCGGTTTCGGTGCAATATTGACAAAGAAAAAACTTTGAGCGAAACCGTACCGTCAAACCTCGGCAGTGCAAAAAATTGCCCCCTACAATTTAACTATTGCGTAATTGGTTTATTCACTTTACAATACTTCTATGGCAAAAGTTAAATCAAAATGGGTATGTCAAAATTGCGGGTATGAAAGCGCAGGATATTTGGGCAAGTGCCCTGAGTGTTCATCCTGGGGAAGTTTTGTCGAAGAAGTCCAAAGCGAACGACCCATTAATATTTCACCGCAGGGAATTGTAAACGACTGCAAACCGTCACTAATAAATGATATTCATGTAGGGAAAGAAATCAGAGTAAGCACGGGCATATCGGAATTTGACAGAATTTTGGGCGGAGGACTTGTTCAGGGTTCCATTGTTCTAATAGCAGGTGACCCGGGTATAGGGAAATCCACAATACTTTTGCAGACAAGCGGAGGACTTGCAAATTTAGGCAAAAAAGTTCTGTATGTTTCAGCAGAAGAGTCTGCAGGACAGTTGAAATTAAGGGCAGACAGATTAGGGGTAAAAAGTGACTCTATCTATATTTACCCCCAAACAAATCTTGAAAGCATAAAATCGCAGATTGAAGAACTTTCGCCAGATATGGTTGTTATAGACAGTATTCAGGCTATTTATTCGCAGACTATCCAAAGCAGTGCGGGAAGTGTTTCTCAAATTCGTGAGTGCTGTAATATTCTTATGCAGATAGCAAAAACAAAAAATATAACAGTGCTTGTTATCGGGCACGTTACAAAAGACGGCAATATCGCAGGCCCGAAGGTTTTGGAGCATATGGTTGACACCGTTATATCTTTTGAAGGGGATAAATATAAATCCTACAGAATGTTACGCTCAATGAAAAACCGTTTCGGCAACACAAGTGAAGTCGGGATTTTTGAAATGGGTTCAAACGGATTAAAGGAAGTTATTAACCCGAATCAGTTGTTTTTGAATGAGCGTTCGCAGGAAAACATTCCGGGAACGGCAATAATTGTTACAAATGAAGGCACAAGACCTTTGCTTGTGGAAATTCAGGCACTTGTCGGTGCTACTCCATACCCGTCACCAAGACGTGTTGCAAACGGTGTTGATTTTGGCAGACTGCTTCAAATCCTTGCAGTACTCGAAAAAAGAGTTGGGTTGAATTTATCTAAACAGGATGTTTATGTCAACGTTATGGGCGGAATTGAGGTTGATGAACCGAGTGCTGATTTAGGAATTGCGCTTGCTATTGCAACCTGTGCAAGAGATGTTGTTGTGGACTCTCAAACGGTTATCATCGGTGAAATCGGGCTGTCAGGCGAAATTCACCCCGTCAATAATCTTGAAAAAATGCTCAATGAAGCCTCAATGACAGGGTTTAAAAAGGCGATTATTCCATATGCAAATAAAGATATAACGCATCCGAAAATCAAAACGGTTCCTGTCAAACGATTAATTGATGCTATTGGTGCGTGTATCAGTCCCGAAGGGAATAAATAATGACATTAGAAGAAGAATTAGGACAGATTTTAAGAGAGAAGAAATTGACAATAGCAACCGCCGAATCCTGCACGGGCGGGCTTGTAAGTTCAAGGCTGACTGATATTTCAGGCAGTTCCGATTACGTTATGCTAAATTTTGTAACCTATGCAAATGAAGCCAAAAATAAAGTTTTGGGTGTAAGTTGGGATATTTTAAATAATTACGGTGCGGTAAGCGAACAATGCGCAAAAGAAATGGCAAACGGTCTAAACAGAGTAACAAACTGTGATGTTGCACTCTGCACCACAGGAATTGCAGGCCCGACAGGAGGTACCAAGGACAAACCCGTCGGTTTGATGTTTACGTCTGTCAGATATAACGGAATTACGACAGTAAAAGAAATACATTTGCCCCCAGATTTACCCCGAATTGAAATAAAACAAAAATTCTCTGACGAAGCGCTAAAACTTGCTTTGTCGGTCTTAAAAGATAACCGTATTGCTTAAATTTTAACCGGCAATTAATTTTGCAAGTAATTCCGGGAATTTTGTAATCAATAAGTAAGTTGGGGTTTCTACCCCAACATTTTATTTGTTGGGTTAGAAGTACAACTTACATATTTCGGTAGACTAAAGTCTACCCTACAAACTTTCAAAAATTGCCCTTTTGTTACAAAAATAAAAAATTACAATTGAAGTTTTGCAACGCATCTTGTATAATGAGGGTAATAAAGGAGTATATTATGGATATATCTTTATCACCTGATAACGAAAAATTTTTACAAAGTCAAATTGCGGCAGGAATTTATAATTCAATAAATGAGGCAATAAATGCAACAATAAGTATTGCTATATCTCAAGTTGAAATATCTCCTGAAAACATAACGAATTTAAGAAAAGATATTGCCAAAGGTTTGGATGATATTAAAAACGGCAGAACACATGATTGCATCGAATTTATGGACGGATTAATTGCAAAATATGACTAATCGCAAAATTATAATAACTGTTGAAGCTGAAAATGATATTCGTAATATTGAAGAATATATTGTTCAAGATAATGTAAATGCCGCAAAAGATTTTGTTATTAAACTGAAAAAATCTTTTATTAATTTATCCCTTTATCCTCGGCTTGGCAAAAATCGACCTGAATTTTCAGGGAATGATAAAATTTTATTTTTGCCTGTTATGACGAATTATTTAATTGTATATACAATTATTGATAATGATTTATACATAGTTAGAATTCTAACAAAATATCAAAATATTTGTGCTATTTTATAACCGCTTGTAGGTCGGTTTCACTAATCCGACAAATTTTGTTGGTTAAAGCAACAACCCACACAACTAAAAACTAACCTGCGATTAATTTTGCAAGCAATTCAGGGAATTTTGTAACAAGTGAATCCGCAAGTTTTTCGGTATCAATTTGGGTGCATACGACCTGCAACAAATCAGGCGGCAGCTGAGTGAGCATTTTTTCAAGATATTCAGGCTTCATAACACCCATTGCCTTGACGGTATCCTCTTTTTCTCTGTCTCTTGCTATCATGTGAGTATAGGCATCCGCATCAAAATTCAGATAATATTTGTTATCCGTACTTGTAATAAGTAAGGTTAATTTTCTTTTCTGCGTAACATCAAGATTTCTCAATGCGTTTTTGTAATCCAAATCACCAAACTGAGCAATAGTATTAACAAGTTCAGCCGCATTATTTTCTTCTGTCTCCTGCCCTGTAATACTTTCAATCATTTGGCGCAGATAAGTTTCAGGAATTGATTTAAGATTTTTTAGTACAAGACCTTTATCCATATCGACACCTGTCAAAACTTTATCAAGTTGTTTTTCCGGCATACGCTCAATAACCTGACGCTCTGAAAACAACTGAAATACCACTTTTAACAGTTCTTCTTTTGGCACTTTTTCAAGCATCTTCATAAGACTGTCCATGGTAAAGTACCTCAATCCCTGTACTAAATCATCTTTTTCAAGCATTGGTAAAACTTTTTCAAGCTGGGCAGAAGTCATTTGCTGCATAATAATAAGCTTATTCTTCGGATCTGCTAACTGAAACAGTTCAATAAGAATTGTAGGATTAGAAAACATATCTGCAGCAAGCTGTATTGCTGCCTGATTTCCCTGCGCCGCCTCGGCATCAATTATCTCTTTGATGCTTTTGTTTTCATACTCAAGTATCTTAGCAAGACTAAGACCGAGTTTTGAACGCAAATATTCTTGTGTAGCATCAATTGATAAAGACATTTAAAAACCTCATGAGTATCCTTATTATATATAACGGTATTTTTTGCCTCAAATTTAACAAATTAAGATAATTGTTACAATAATTAATAAACCGGAGAATAATGATTTAGTACCGAGAATACACCAAATTAATTGTAAATTTTTCTTAACAATAACTGTATTTGTAACAAAAATTTACTAAAAAAATACTTTATATAAATGTAAGGGAACAACCAAGGGGATTAAAACAATGAGTTTTGATGTAAATATCGGAAGTGCAAAACCGGTTATCAAAGCAGCAGCTAACACCAATAACGATGGCGGAAGCGGTGGTAATCTCGGCTATATGATGAGCGGGGGAGGTCAAAACAAAAAAGAACATCAGGGTAGCCTGTTTTCTTCAAAACCCGATACTTTTGAATTATCATCAAAATTACCGGAGGACAATTTTGAATTGCCTGAATCAGACTCTTGGTTTAATAAATTATTGAAGAAATTAGGTTAATCCCTTTTCATAGAGCTGTCACGGTAGTGTTTTTTGATTTGTTCCTGCAAATCTGCTGAAATTTGCACATTTTGAAGCGACATATTGTATTTTTTTAAATCTCCGATGTTTTGAGTTTCATCAAGCAGATTCTTTTCGGGCAAAATTTCCACAGAGCCTTTTACTTTTTCAAAATCTGTTTTTGCTTTTTTGGCAATAATATTTGCCACAACTTCGTCTAAATCACTTCCGCCTGTTGAATATTTTGATGCAATTTCATTTACAGTTTTACCTTGCGGGAAAGTATAAAGCCAATTGACTGAAAGCCTGTCCCCAGGGCCTACATGAATAACACCTTTTTGATGCGGGGTATACATTATATCGTTTTTAAACGGACTATGCCCAAGTCCTATTGCGTGACCAATTTCATGTAGTATAGTGTGATAAGTTTCGCCTTCGTCATTGTAATCAGCGTGAACAAGACCTTCTGTTAAACCGATTGTAACTTCTGCGCTGTATAATCTGTTATTTCTGTCATACTGAAAAATGCAATGTCCTAAGGCCTGCCTTTGCACCCTTTTCCATTCAATATTGACATTAGAGCTAAGTAAATTATCAACAATAACAAAAGAAACCTTACCATTAGAAACCCTGTGCCATTCATCAAGCGCCTGCCTTACCATTTGGCGATACTTCAAATCCTGCCCCTGTTTTGAATAAAATTTCATCGGTTCAATAAACACTTTTAAAGGCATCGTATTCCAGCGCATCAAACGCCCGCCTTTTATTGATTCTTGTAAATATGTTTTCTTTTGCATACCTTTATAGTATAATAGAAATCATATAAAAGTAAAACAGACTTTAAGGAGAGAAAATATGGGTTTAAATTTAGGCAACCTTATGAAACAGGTTCAAAATGTTCAGAAAAAAGCATCTGAAGCACAAGCAAGACTTGCATCTATGGAGCTTGTCGGAGAAAGCGCAAACGGGGGAGTTAAAGTAACTTTAGACGGACAAGGGAAATTCAAATCTATTAAGCTTTCAGCAGAAGTAATTAATCCTGAAAATCCGTCAGCAATTGATGCTGACACAGTTGAAATGCTTGAAGATGTTATTTCTGCCGCAATGAGAGATGCAACGGAAAAAGCAGCAAAAGAAATGGAAGCATCAATGAAAGATGTTACCGGCGGAATGAAAATTCCGGGGTTAAATTTTTAAAAAATGATTTACCCTAAATCTATTGCAGCATTAATAGAGCAGTTTCAGAAGTTTCCGTCTGTCGGACCAAAATCTGCACAGAGAATGGCATTCTTTTTGTTAAGAATGCCTAAGGGTGATGTGGAAAATTTTGCAAAGACAGTTATTGAAGCAAAAGAAAACACCAAAACCTGTGAAGTTTGTTATAATTTATCAACCTCAAGTCCATGTGAGATTTGTTCATCGACTTCCAGAGATAAATCAACAATTTGTGTCGTATCAGAATCAAAAGATCTTATTGCAATCGAAAAAACAAACGAATACAAAGGAATGTATCATGTTTTGCAGGGATTGATTTCGCCTATGGACGGAATTGGAGCTGAAGATATCAGAATAAAAGAATTATTAAATCGTTTAACCGATGAAGGCGTAAAAGAGGTTATTCTTGCATTAAGTCCGTCTGTTGAAGGTGAAGCAACAAGTTTATATCTGACAAAACTTATCAAACCTTTCGGGATAAAGGTTTCAAGAATAGCTTTTGGTCTGCCTGTCGGTGCGGATTTAGAGTACGCAGATGAAATTACTATCGCAAAAGCCATAGAAGGCAGACACGAGATATAAGTCATATTATAAAATATCCACTTTTTGTATAATTGCCCCTTATATGAAAATCTTTTAAAATAATCATATGTCACTATTAGAAACAGATGAATTATATGTGGAATACAAAACCCAAAAAGGTTTGACGGGGCGCGAAGAAATCGTACGTGCCGTAAACGGGGTTAATCTCGATATCAGACGGGGTGAAGTTCTTTCAATCGCAGGGGAATCAGGCTGCGGGAAATCTACGCTTGCAAAAGCCATAATGAAACTGACAGAAGTCAAAAGTGGTGAAATATTTTTTGGGGGTAAAAATGTTATTACTCTGAAAAGTAAAAACGAACTTCAAGACTTCTACAAAAAAATCCAGATGATTTTTCAAAATCCGTATTCCTCGCTAAACCCCAAAATGAAAATCGGTCAGATTTTGTCTGAACCGCTTGAAATAAACACCAATTATTCAAAAAAAGAAATAGAAAGAATTGTAGAAGAAAAAATATCTCAGGTGGGTTTGGATAAATCTGCACTAAATCTTTACCCTCATGAGTTTTCCGGCGGACAAAGGCAGAGAATTGCAATAGCAAGGGCTTTGGTGCTTGAGCCCGAACTGATTATAGCTGATGAGCCTGTCAGCGCACTTGATGTGAGTATTCAGGCGCAGATTATTAACTTGATTAAATACTTAAAAGACAATTTTAATCTGACCTTTTTATTTATCTCGCACGATTTGAGTGTTATTCGTTATATTTCCGATAGAATTGCAGTTATGTATCTTGGCGAAATCGTTGAACTTGGCTTGACCGAAGAAATTTTCCAAAATCCCAAACATCCTTATACGGCAGCGCTATTAAGTTCAGTCCCTCAATTAAATCAAGAAAATAAAATTACGCAGATAAAATTAAACGGAGAATTACCATCACCTCAAAATCTGCCTCAGGGCTGCAAATTTCATACCAGATGTCCTTATGCGATGGATAAGTGCAAAACTCAGGTGCCTGAAGAAAAAATATTTTCCGATTTCCACACCTGCAAATGTTTTCTTTATCCGTGATATAATCGTTTTATGGACAGAAAAATTGTTACAACAAACCGAAAAGCCTTTCACGACTACAATATTTTTGAAAAGTTTGTAGCCGGAATTGTACTGACCGGAACGGAAATAAAATCTATTCGTAACAATGCAATCAATTTAAAAGACAGTTTTTGTAAAATTGATGAAGGTGAACTGTTTTTGTACAACTGCCACATTTCTCATTACGACAAAGGAAACCGATATAACCACGAAGAGAAACGCACACGAAAACTGCTTTTAACCAAAAAAGAAATTTTAAAAATCAGCCAGAAAATAAAAAAAGACGGTTACACCGTCATTCCGCTTGAAGTGTTTTTTGTGAAAGGTCTTGCAAAGGTTGAAATCGGTTTGGCTAAAGGTAAAAAACTTTATGACAAACGTGAAGATATGGTCAAAAAAGAACAAAAACGTGATATTGAACGTTTAACAAAGAATAAATACTAATCACTTTGCTACGGCAAGGAAAAAATTATTTAATAAAAGCGGAATATATTTTGGCGGGAGTGCCGAAAAATCAAATACAAATTCATTTATTCCCGCATTATAAAGATCTTCGATATTATCAAAGTCCTGCAAAACAGTATCTTCAAACATGTGCATACGGCAGAAGCCGTCACAGGTGAATGGGAAAACCTTGTCTAAAGAAGGATCTTTGAGTGCATATGTTCCGTTGTGGCAAGGTGCTTTGCACGAAAGTCTTGAAACAACTGCGCTATCGTTATTTAACGGGCACAAACCCATACTTGAGACTCTTTTATTACCCCCAATTGTATATTTTTTATTTGGAATTTCATTTTTAATCTTTTTAAGTGTTCTGATTGCAGACTGTACATCCGGGAATGACGAAAAATCAACCGTTTCAATCCTTGCGAGGTTATTAAGGCACTTAATTGACATACTGTTTAACAAATTTATACCCTGACCTATTTCAAACGGGATATCATTTATATCACTATCATTTATAAACGACCAGAAATACCCGATGTTATTGATAATCAGCGAATCAGGATGAGGATTTGTCAGCAAAAGTTCTTTTTCATACTCATAAGTCCTGTCAAAATCACGTTCTATAAGGATTTTTGGAGTAGAAAGCTGGAATATTATTCCGTATTTTGAACAGAATTTTTTAACCTTTGTAATGACCTGCGGAAAACTGTTTTTCGAAAGGTCACAGGTCGAAACAATTTCACCGTATTCAATTGAGTAAATCGGATTATGCCCGATTTTTTTGATATAATTTTCAAGTTCTTTAATCTGCGCTAAGCCTGTCAGGCGCAAATTTAAACGGTATTTGCTTGTGAATTTTAAGTCTTTGGGAGTCTGAACACGCTTAACATCCCAGTCAAAGTTTTTGATATTGCGACTGAATTTGAAATCTTTACCTTCAGCACTCACAACATCACCCGAAAAATGATTTGTCTGGTATATACATTGTCTTGTGTGCTTAAACGGTAATTTTTGTTTTTTGAACATTTTTGGCTTTTCAAGAATTTTTTCGATAAGTTCAATGCCCTCTAAAATATCTTCAGATTCTTTGAATTTACCTTTAATGACAACATAATCTATCGCATTGAGTTTGATTATATCTTCGGCGCACCAAGGCAGATTATCAGAATCAATCGCAAGCGAAAGGTCGGTGAATTTTTTAATTTTCTGAATATTTTTAAGATAAATTTCTTCGGTGATGATTATGCCGTGGACTTTGTGGAAACTGTTTATAAAGTCAATTCCTGCAAGATTATGGATGTCAAAATAGGAATCTGCCATGACTTTAAAGGGCAGATTGAAAACCTTTATGGCTTCGAGCACCGCAAAACTATTGATATAAATTCCTGTTATATCGGTAGTTTTCAAAAACCTGAGAAATTTTTTAATCTCCGGCAGTTCTTCTTCTGTTATATCGTGTTTAAAATTAATAAAGAATTTCGCCCCGCAACTTTTCGCAGTCTGCAAAAATACATTCACAAGCTCAAAATTACCATTCATAAATCTGTCATAATAGCAATAAAACCTTCGGCAATGAGTATTTTTGCAGAAAACCGGAATATCTTCAGGTTGTTTAACAGGCGAAATAATTTTAATCATAGATAAATTATATCTTTTAAACGGTTTTTATAAAATCTATTTTAACATTTCTTAATATTCTAAATAAAAAAGGCAATTTTTTATTAATGAAATACTTTTTATATATATAGGAAATACCTGGGATATTAATTTTCAGGGATAGGATGATTCAAAATACAATAGGATAACAGTCAAAATCTAAGGGAGGATGCTCTATATGGGTATAGGCGCAGAAGATTACATCGATAGGATGTTGGTACAAAAATATCAGGAAGAAAAAGTTGACAATCACGATAATGTCGAATCAATGGTTGATCCTGAAAAAATGCTCGGTGCAATGAATGATTATGCATCGACATTAAGAAATATGGTTGAACTAAGACAAAGACTCAATATTGCCTGTTACGCAATTAACGCAAGAACAGCAAGATATCAGAGATCTTTAGGGCAGAGATAAAAGTTTCCTCTCTTTAAATTTTTTGATAAAATGAATTTATTAAAAAATTTAAGGAGAAACAAATGGGAAAAATCATCCTTGGCTCTTCATCTCCAAGAAGGGCAGGCATTTTGAAAACAATGAAATTGGATTTTGACGTAATACCGTCTGAATATGATGAACCTCATAACCAGACGGTTTTCTCTTACGCATTTGTCGAAAATCTTGCTTATAACAAGGCGCTTGATGTTGCCAAAAAACTTCACGAAAAAGGGCTAAATTATCCCGTTTTAGGCGCAGATACCATTGTTGTTATTGATGATAAAATATTAGGAAAACCAAAAGATTACCAAGATGCATTTGTCACTTTAAAAATGCTCTCAGGGAGAACTCATTTTGTCGTAACCGCAGTTGCGGTTGTAAATTCTGCGACCTTAGAATATAAAATTAAGTCTGACACAACTTATGTAACTTTTGAAGATTTAACCGAAACGCAAATAAAATTTTATCTTGATAACTTTAAACCATTTGACAAAGCGGGCAGTTATGGTATTCAGGAATTGCCTGAGGGGTATGTAAAATCGGTTGACGGGCAAATCGATAATGTAATCGGTTTGCCGTCGAAAGTTGTAGAAGAACTTTTGGCACAGGAGTAAATAAACCTGTACCAAAGTTCTTTTTTATATAGATGCAGTATCAGACCATACCTTCTTTTACTGCTTTAACAGCAGCCTGTACTCTGTCATTTACACACATTTTTTGCAGAATTGAGCAAACATGTGCTTTTGCCGTATGAACACTTACAATAAGTTCTTTTGCAATTTCTGTATTACTTTTACCATCGACAAGGTGTTTCAGAACTTCTTGTTCTCTCTCAGTTAAGGGAACTTTAACCTGTGAAGCCATACTTTCTCCAATAATTGAAGTATCATCAATTTTAGGCATCGATTTTAATGCGATTTGAGCAACTACAGGATCTATCCAGCAAACACCTTCATATACGTCACGGATGACATTTGCAAGTTTGTCAGGGTCAATATCTTTAAGGCAATACGCATTTGCGCCGGAACTTAAGGCTCCGGTTACTTCCTGCTGCCTGTCATGAGAAGTAAGAGCTATGATTTTTACATCTTTGTTAAACTCTCTGATTTTTAATATCGCTTCAATACCATTCATCCCGGGTAATCCCAAATCCATAAGAACTACATCAGGATTTATTTTTTCAATTTGTTTTAAACCAACTAATGCATCTTCGGCTTCAGCGACAACATCAATATCCTCGTTTGAATTAAGAGCACAGCGTAGTCCCACTCTTGTTAATTTAAAATCTTCAACAATAACTACTTTAATACATTTTTCTTTAATCATCATGTCTTTCTCCCTTAAAATAATTAGTGTATCTTATACGTTTAACGACTTACTTCTAATGTATAACTTAACACTGCAAAAACTATTAGCCGACAGGATAATAGTTGATAATTATAAAATTTAAATTGTATTTTTATGTTTTGATATTAAAATAATCATAATGGTTTATTAAATAAGAAAGGGAAATTATGAAAAAGGGAATAATTACAGGATTGATTCTATTGATAATGGGAACATTTATATCAGTATCATTCGCATCCGAACAAGCCTCAAATAACACAATAATCATTTCAAATAAATATTTTTCGATATCATTACCAAGCAATGTAAAAAAAGAATTTAGCGTAAAAAAGAAAAAAAACGGTATTTTTATATACGATAAAACATCTGCAAAAGCAGGATTCGGCGGATTCGCCTTCGGGGTAAAACCTTATGAAAAACCTTCAGAACACTCAATGATGCCGGGAGGGAGAAAAATCGGCGAGCTTGTTGATAAAAAAGGAACAATATATGATATGGTTCTCATACAGCCAACAGATGTGCAGTATGACTATGTAAACGGGATGTCCGAATCTTACGGCATACTTTATAATGCGGGAGAAACGATAAATAAAACCATAAGTGGTACAAAAAATGCTAAATACTATAATGCCAGAGGAATGAAAGGTAATGATTTATACAAAAAAGTTTTGGATAAACATATTAAAGCCATAAAAGAAAAATGGGCTTCCGAAAAACTTGAGCAGGAAAACATGAGTTATATGTACAATGTTTTGGCACAAAGTAATGAGAATATTTTGGATAAAATTGGCTATGCCTATTATGATTCTAACGGTGACGGAATAGAAGAACTTTTCATCGGTGAAATAGCTCAGGGACAATGGAAAGGAGTAGCTTACGACATTTATACAATGGTTGACAGAAAACCTGTCCATGTTGTAAGCGGAGGTGCAAGAGACAGATATTTTGCCTGCGACAATGCATTTATATGTAACGAATATTCCGGCGGGGCAAATGAAAGCGGAACACTTGTTTATATATTGGTTGAAAATTCTACAGAGCTGTACCCTCAGGTCGGATTTAAATACGACGGATACGAAAATCCTAAAAATCCGTATTTCTTATCCTATAATTTTACAAAAAATGTTTGGGAGAATGTTCCGCTTTCAACATTCAATGAAAGAAAGTCCGTATTTGAAAAATATGAAAGATTTGAATATACTCCATTTAGTACCTTGGTCAAAGAATAAAATTCCACTTAACAATTGATGTAAAATCTCAATAATTATGTATAATCACATTGGAAGTAAAATTTGAGAAATAAAAGTGGAAAATAACAGACCTGTCTGGACATCAAAATATGCGTTTATTATAACCGCAATAGGTTCTGCCGTCGGCTTAGGGAACATCTGGCGTTTCCCGTATGTTATGGGACAAAACGGCGGAGCAATATTTTTGGTTACATACATTCTGCTAATCTGTACAATATGTTTTATACCACTTTTAAATGAACTTTATGTCGGTAAACTCACCAAGAAAGAATGTGTCGGTGCATATGAAGCAATTAATCCAAAATTTAAATATTTTGGAGCATTAAACCCGATTACGGGAATCCTTATTTCTGCATTTTACTTTATTGTCGGAGGGTGGATAATAAATTATATTTGCAAATGGAAACTTTTATCCCAAATAAGTGATTACGGGGAATATTTTTCCAAGTTTATTGCAGAACCGGTTTATCCGTGTCTTTTAACGCTTCTATTCATTTTTATATGCGTATATTTTACTGCAAGAGGATTGAAAAACGGTATTGAAAAGGCAAATAAAATTTTTATGCCGATGCTTGCCATTCTTTTAATTTTTCTTGTCATAATTTCATTAAATCTGCCTGATGCTCAAAAAGGTTTGGAATACATGTTTAAGCCGGATTTTTCAAAACTAAATTTTCATATGGTTTTAGCAGCTTTAGGACAGGCATTTTTTACGTTGAGTATCGGTATGGGGGCACTTTTAACCTACGGGAGCTATATAAAAGAAGATAAAACTCTTGTAAAATCTGTTTATACAATAATTTTATCAGACACTACATTTGCACTTCTTGCCGGAATTATGATTTTTCCTGCAGTATTTTCGTTCGGGATGGAACCAAATTCAGGGGCAGGACTTGTATTTGTCACATTACCGAAAATATTTTCTCAAATCCCGTTTGGGGATTTAATATCTTTTGCATTTTTTGTACTGCTCTTCTGTGCAGCAGTAACTTCAGGTATAAGCATTGTTGAAGGACCTTGTGCTACACTTACCGAAAGATTTAATATGTCAAGACAAAAAGCCTGTGCGTTGTTGTTTGTCATAATTTCACTGATTGCAATTCCTACAACATTATCATTCGGAATTTTAGGAGATTTTAAAGTATTTGGCAAAACCTTGTTTGATTTTCTGGATTATCTGACCTCAAACCTGATGCTCCCTTCAAATACATTGATTTTATGTTTAATATCAGGCTGGTACCTTAAAATTAAAGGATATAAAATTCTGAAAAACAAATTTTCAGAAAGTTTATTTGACATCGGATTAAAATTTATTGTTCCAATAGCACTAATATTCCTGATTATTGCAGGATTAAAATAATTCAGGGATTAATTCAGTGATTACATATAAAATCTATTTTGCATAAACTTTCAAAATTTCAGGGACTATATTAATAACTATTTCATCTTTTAATTTTGTCTTTTCGCCATCTATATGACAAGCAGTCCAGTTATTTACCATCCTCAGCTTCTTAGCTTTGAGATAATATGTTCGTGAATTATTCATTTTAATCCCAAAAATAATTCGTAAAAATTCATAAAAAAACGTAATTGGATTTTTTGCCTTGAGTATAAAAATATCAAAATATCCGTCATTAATTTGTGAATCTTGCCCGACTGATATAAAGTTTTGGTACATATTAGATGCATTCGCAATAATTATGCAGGTAGCTTTTGTTTTAATCCTTTTGCTTTCCGTAACCATTTCATAAGTCTTGGGAGACAATCTTAACGCAAAAATTATTCCCGCTACAAAATATGCAAAATATCCGAACTTATTTTTTAAAGATTGCGGGGTTTTACAAATTATATCTGAATCATATCCTATTCCGCAGCGTAAAAAACAAGGCATATTGTTTATATTTAAAGCATCAATACTTATTACATTATTTTTATCAATAACTTCAAGTGCCTTTTTAAGATTAGCCGGGATTCCGAGTTTTGCAGCAAGGAGGTTTGCTGTTCCTGTTGGAATAATTGCAAGTGTTTTATTTTGTCCGGCAATGTATTTTGCAACTTTATTAACCGTGCCATCCCCGCCAACAGCAAAAATCGTATCATATTCCGTCAAATCAGTCTGTTCAAATTCGTCTATTGATACAAATTTGAATTTAGAGCAACGTCTGAATAGAAACCGGTGGATGTTTTTTTTATGGATAATTGCTTGTTTTCTGCCGGCATTGTAATTAAAAACAACTAAGGCATTTCTCATTTAGCACTTACCTCCGATAAGTCTTATCAGTTTTATATACACCAAAATAAATATCAGTGCAAGAAAATATCCGCCTATAACATCAGTCGGATTATGAACACCTAACCAAATTCGGCTGAAACCTTCAAAAATAATCCAAGAACCTGCAAAAATTATTCCGCAAACTTTAAGAGCTTTATTTTTACAATATTTTATCAGGTAATATATAACAAGCCCCCACAATGTAGAGGTTATAACCGTATGATTTGACACAAAACTGAATGTCGGTTTATGAACAATCAGCTGCATCTCAATCGGCGGGCGAGGTCTTTGAACTATATTTTTTAATATTTTATTAAAGATATATGCAATTGCAGGAGCAGATGAAAAAAGTACAATATCAATAAGCAGATATTTTCTGAAAAAATAAACAATGCCTATTATAATTGGTACATAAATTCCTAAGGTGTAAAGCCATGTCCCTGCAATATCAGGAATTGTGACAGGAACATCTTTCAGCATATGCTGAACAGCCAAAACAACACTACTGTCCCATTGGGTTACAATGGGACAAGTGTTTACAATAATTGTGTAAATTATAAATAATATAATCAGAAAGATTATTTTTTTCACATTTTAATCCTTAATGACATCCGCAACCGGCACAATGACCGTCACATGAATGTTCCGGTTTTGTTGTTGAACAGAAATTATCTCTGTCAATGTAGTATTCGCCTTCAAGCGGGAATATTGTCATCCATAGATTTTCTCTCCAGTCTTTGTCGAGAATTTCTTTAACTTCTGAGGAATATTTGTCTATTTCAGCTTTAATTTGCGGATTGGTTAAATAATCAGCAGCGCCCTTATGAGTTTCATAAGGCTTAAATTCTTCATAGTATTTTCTTAGCACATCAGGTCTGTCAACTATCATACAAGGTCTGAGCATATTGCCGTCTTCATAAGGAATACCGTTTCTGATAGCAGTCATAAACGGCGAAGCTAAAGCTTCCGTTAATGTGCAATCATTTAAATTATGCGTCGCCAAATGAACAAATGTACAAGGTTCAACATCCCCTCTCGGATTAACGTGAATATATTGACGTCCACCCGCAATACATCCCATCATTTCCGGTCCGTCACCCCAGAAATCAACAGTCATCATAGGCAGAGTGTTTCTTGCATTATAGACGGCTTTTAATATTTGACGTCTTTGCTGAGCGTTTGGAGTCATACTTACATCAGGACTGTCGCCGACCGGTACATAGTGGAAAAACCAAGTCCACAGGCAGCCTTTATCCGATAACATCTTCATAAAATCATCAGATGTAACTTCATCGCAGTTTTGACTTGTTGCAGTAACCGAAGCACCAAAGAAAACTCCTGCATCACGAAGCATATCCATTTTCTGCATAACCATATCAAAACAACCTTCACCTCTTATAGCGTCCGTATTTTCTTTTAAACCGCCCAAAGAGAACATAGGCTGAACATTACCAAGTCTTTGAAGTTCTTTGACTGTTTTCTCGGTAATCAAAGAACCGTTTGTAAAAGTTATAAATGTACAATCGTTAAATTCTTCACACAATTCCAAAAATTCTTTTCTTGCAAAAGGTTCTCCACCTACGATTGGGAAAATATGAATACCCATCACATCTCTTGCTTCGGTAAATATTTCTCTCCATTTATCTTTTGTTAAATCTTCTTTTACATCATATTCGTGAGCCCAACACCCTTTACAGTTGAAATTGCATCTTTTTGTAATGCTTGCAAGCAAAACTGTTGGCGGGAAAAATCCATTTTTCTCATTAAATTCTGAACGTTTTCTTAAATTATCTCCATAGTATCCATTCACAAAAAAGTTTTTTATCCATTTGTTTCTGCAATTGGGGTGAAGTTCTGTTAAAATTCTTTTCCACCAGAAAAGATGCGCATGTTCACTTTCAAAAAGCCATTGCATTCTTTTGGCATGATTGATTCCACCTTTTGAACCGGATATTTTTTCAAATATTTTTGCAAGGTTTATAAGTTTTTCTTTGCTAAAATTGTGCCCAAGATAATTTATTGCCGAATCTATTGCTAAATTGCTTAATTGTAACTTTATTCTGTCAAATGCACCCATTGAATTGGATTGCCAAACTGTTGATTGTTTTTGTACTCTCATTGTATCTCCTTTTATTTTCTCGCTATAAAAAATTATACTACAAAAATATTTAAAAACTTTTGTAGTATAATCGTTTGGTCTAAATTATCCTTTGGTATTACCATTTATGAACGGCAAATGCCATCAAGAATACCTGGCTGAATGCCTGAAGGGCTGCTGAAATCGGTGTAATCCAATCATTTCCTGCAATTCTTCTTGGCACAACAATTGTATCTCCGGCATAAACTTTTGTACTTTTGTGTGCTTTTACTGCTCTGCCGTTTACTCCGACTTTATATACCCTGAATCTGTTTGCATTAGGAGTATATCCGCCAACTTCTCTTATGTAATCTCTGACTCTTGTTCCGTTTTTATAAATGAATGACTGTTCATTATAAACTTCACCTATAACGCTGACATGATTAGACATTCTTGGAATATAAATATCATCTCCGTCCTGAATTTCTATATTGTCAACTTTATCGATTTTATTTATATCATCAGTTTTGATATTAAGAGCAATTTGACCGGTATATCTTTCGGATAATTTTCCTTGGGAAATTTGCAATTGCGCTATTGTTTCTAATTTAGTTTGTTGGTCTTGTTCGGATTGTTTATATCCGCTTGCAAGTTTTCCTTGAATCAACTGGATATCACGTTCGTTGTTCTTTTCCGCAATATCAGTCTGTTTAGCCTTCAAGTTTGTTCTCTTGAATACTATCCCTCTTAAATTTGCATCTTCTGTCAATCCACCGGCCATTTCAATTACATCTTTAAGTTTTTGCCCCTTAACAAATGAAAACACCCCAGGTTCTTTTACGAATCCTGAAACTTTAACGGTTTTAATTACTTCATTTCCTCGCAAAGTTCTGAAAAATACTTTTGACTCAGGAGCAATACTGATTGATTTAATTCTGTCATAACTTACCATTAAATCATACATATAATAAATACTTGTATGTCCCCCGGGAGGCGTAATTTCAACGGCAACATTTTCGGTAGGAATCAATTGATTAGAGTTTTCTGTTCCGACTTTAAGCCTTAAATTGCCGTCATTTTTTGATGTTTTATATTCATTATCGTCAGTCTTTATGTCAGATTCCATAAATTTCAGATCCGATAAAACATCAGCAAGGTTCATTCCACTCATATAAGGCATATGCTTGGGAGTGTTAATGCATCCGTATACATCAACAAATGAAGAATTTGTGCTTTTGTAAATTGTTATAACATCTCGGGGCTGTAAAAGCGGGTCATTCATTCCCGAGAAAAACTCTCTTAAAAATACAGGAATAATTTCAACATTTTTCCCATCACCTGAAATTCTTCTTATTACAGCCTGATTAGTAAATGTTTCTTCCAGAAATTCATCTTCATTTTTCAGAATTTCTGAAAGGCGCATACCCTCGTGATATACATAAGTAGCAGGATGTTTAATATTACCCTGAATTGCAATGGTATTTTCGTAGTTATTATATGTTTCTTTAAATTCAACGGATTCGCCGTTTACAAGTTTTGTATTTTGTGCATTTTCCCATTTAACCGTTCTTGCAATTTTTTGGTTTGCATTTTTGTCAAAACCGACCATAATTACATCTTCCTGACGGGTAGTAAGAAGCAATCCGCCTGCATACTTAATCAAATCTTTAAGTGTTTCTCCGGTTTTTAATTCATAAATACCGGGTTCTTTTACTCCGTTTTTAAGCGCCGCAACACTTCCAATTTTTCCTACAAAAATTGTATCGTTAGGTTTTACCATCATGCCCGTATTTTGGCCTAAGAAAATAGGATAATAAAGGTCAGTACTCTTTTTATTATACATTACGTTTCTTAATGTCCCTGATTTTTTAATTCCGCCTGCGGCTCCTAAAGCATCTAAAAGTGTAGAATTATTTCCGATTAAAACTTTACCCGGTCGGCCAACTTCACCATAAACATATATAGGGAATTGACTTCCTGACACAACAGTTAAACTAATACGCATATTGTTGTATTTGCTCTGAGCAATAGAATTAACATCTCTTTCAACTTCACTTAATGTTCTGTTTTCTGCTTTTATAAAACCAATACCTGCGATAAATATGGCGCCGTTTGAAGATACTTCTGTCTGGCTTGTTGGGGAAACAATATTTGCCCCTGTCATCCCCATCATATCAACAGATTCTCCGTATGAATTAACATTCAGCCTTGTCCCGATAGTTAATCTGTAACTTCCGTCATATTTGCCGGTTGCAGCTGATGAATCAACAGGATTATTGATTTTGTCATAACCTTTTTGACGAAGTATTGTTCCGGATACTGCATTTTCTTTACCGTTAAACATTTCTTCTATCTGACTTCCCGAGACAAAGTGAGCCTCGTCAATACTTTGATGATTATCTTCAAATACATCTCCGAGTCTCAAAGCATCTGATTCTGTTACCGCAAATGCTATCTGCATATTGCAAAATACCAAAACAAGTAATAATGCCAATATCTTTCTAATGATTTTCATTTTATATATCCTTTATTATATCTTTTACTATATACACATAGCAATAATATTCAAAAAAAATATTATTTGCTATATTAAGTAATAGCAATTTCCATTAATGATTTTATCGCAGGCCACTCTAATTTCCATAAACCAGATGCATCAAGCGCATAGTTGCCTACACATGCAAGTTTACAATCTTTACATTTGTTAACAGTTTCTATAAATACAGGATCACTGATAACATCTTTTAAAGAACGACCTTTTACGCTAATAAACGGTTTTCTGTCGTAGCAGCGAAGCATATCACCGTTAGAATAGATTACGGTTGCAATTCTTGGCCAATGACATTCATAGTAGTTTTTCTTTGCAATAATGTAATCCATAAAGTAATAAGAGTTTCTTATCGGATAACCTTGTTTTTTGAGTTCTTTTATTTTTATAAACATTTCCGATAATTGTTCGTTTTCGAGTTCTGTATTTATGACATTTTCTGCTTCATCCGGTACAGAATCAGCCTTATTTACCGTAAAATAAAGCAAAATATCGGCATCTTTACAGTACTGCGCAACTTCTTTTATCTGTTCAAAATTTGTTTGGGTCGAAACAGTACAGCAAACATATATTCTCATTTTCGGGGAATGAACTTTGTGATATTCAACTCCGCTCATTACTCTGTCGCAAATGCCGGGCATATGCCGAATATCATCGTGCGCCTTTCCGACGGCATCTAACGATACAAACATCAAATCCGTATATTGTCCAAATCCGGGGTTTTCTTCCAAAAACCAGCCGTTTGTCGCAATTTTTGTGTATAAACCTGCATCGTGAGATGCTTTGCAGATCTCTGTAAAATCTTTTCTCAATAATGGTTCTCCACCCCAAAGAATACTGTCCATATATCCGATTTGTCCTGCTTCTGTTAATAATCTTACGATTTCTTCGGTTGGCAAATCGTCCTGTCCTTTTTTAGATTTCCAATAGCAAAAATCGCAGTCACAATTGCAGGCGCTCGTAACCATTAATGAAAAACATAACGGTTTAGGGTTCTTTGACAGTCTGCTCTGGATACACTCTAAAGCTCCGCCAAATAAGTGTCTGTAATATTTAATTCGTTCTAATGTCATTTCATTTCTAGATTTTACTGTCATTTTAATTCTCCAATTACTTTTCGAGATTTTTTAATCAAAAAAATCCTTTATGCTAATTTCGAAGTATTTGGCAAAATTAAGCAAGGTTTCTATTGAGGGCAGGTATTTCCCTCTTTCAATGCAAGAAATGTGTTCTCGGGATAAATTAACGTACTCGGCAAGTTTTTCTTGCGACAAGCCCTTTTGAGAACGAAGTGTACGAATTTTCTCTCCTATGCTTTCTTTTAGTTCGCCAATACCCATAAAAAAATTCTGACATATAAAACTATTTTTTCTGTAATGTATATATTACAGAAATATAACATTATACCTATGTGGGTAAAGTTTGGGGTATAAAATGTAATATGTGGGAATTAAAATCAAATTATAATTTGGAATTTACAATTTTTCTTCTCTTAATTAAGTCTGCAAAGGCTTCAATTCTTGTGATGTTCCCGGCTTTACCCGTTTGTTCATCAAGCACAAGTTCAAGTATGGGGATGTTTTCCTGTCTGCTGACTTTCGGCAAAATATTTTGAGCCACGATTTCCGGCATACAGGAAAATGGCATTATATGTATTATACCATCAATACCGTTTTTTGCAGCAAATACGCTGTCGCCTACTGTTTCCAAGCATTCCCCGCCTATTGCGCGTTTCATATAATCTTTTGCAAAGCGTACGCAGCGTTGACGATGAGATTCTTTTTTATAAAATATTGATGGCTGTAATACATGTTCTAACCAATCGGAGAAAAATATTTGCCTTTGGACTTCTATTCCGAGTTCGCCCAATGTTTTTTCTATTTCCTGATTGGTATAAGGGTCTAATAAGACAAAAAATTCTCCCAAAAGATACACTGTCGGTACAATTTTATCTTTATCTATCGGAATTTTTGCAAAATCTTCAATTACCCGTTGTTTCAGTTTTTTACATTCTCGAACGGATGTTGTTTCTCTTATGATTTCGTACCATTTTTTATAGCATTTTTCGGCATCGCCTTTATTCAGTTCTCTCGGTCTTGTATAGAACATCAGTTTTTCGGCTTTATCTATTGCAAATGCCTTGTTAAATCCCGTACTAAAGCCCTTGTAATATCTGTAAGGATTTAGGCATCTTGTAACATGCCAAAATGCTTCAAGTGTTTGTTTCATTTTACTCTGGTACATATCAAATACGCACATATCAAATTTGTAACCGAGTTTTTTTAGAGTTTTTTGAGCCATTTTGGTATAATTGCCAAACCTGCAAGACCCCGGAGCCTGAAACATCATCAGAGTATTTGCACCATTTTCAAGCGCCATTATGTAGTTGGCAAGATTAAGTTTATACGGTAAACAAATTCCTTCAATACTGTTTTTAACTCCGATTTCAAGCGCTTTGTTTGTGTTTTGCGGAGGCATAACAATTTTTGCCCCCAAAGAACTGACTAATGCGCCCATAGACAAATCGATATTGCCCATTCTCGGCCAGGCTACAACTCTGTCTTTTGTCGCTATAGAGTGGTCTTGTTGAGCATAACGCTCTTTATAAAATTGTTTTTCTTTTGAATTCTTCAATGTTTAATCTTCCACTATTATCGGGTTTGAATAGGCAAAACCTTTGCCGTTTAATTCCGTTTCAACTCTGTACTTCCCGCTTTCGGAGAGTTTAAGTTTCAAATTTTTGGAATTTGTCGTGTTTATTTTTGTACCGTCTTTAACTACTGTTATTTTTATTTTTCTTTTACATTCTACATTAATATATGTATCATTGTCCAATTTTAAAGTTTCTCCGCATTGTACTTTTGAATTATTATTCAAAATGTAAATATTTGGGATTTTTTTGCACAGGGACAGATTTACAATAATGTTATTTCCGTTTTTTACCGCATTCAATATCTGTTCTTTTGCCTGTTTAAAATCTTTACTTAATGGTTTATTTAAATGAATTTGATTTAGTATGGTTTTAAAAGAATATGCATAAGACAGAATTTTTACGGGAATTATATATTTTGTAATTTTTAATTCGTGGGCATCGCTTCCTGCTATTGCGGGAACAATTTTTGAGTTTTTGTTATTAAGCTCATCCCACCAATCCAGCGTCTTTTTGTATGGTTTAGTAATAAGATTTTGTTTAAACAAGTACGAATATGCAATTGTAAAAATATTACTATCGTTGTAATTATCGCCCCATTGCGAAAACAAATTCCATATTTCCACACCGTCAGGAATGACATTCTTATCAGTCCATTTAAGAGGGCTGAATGAGTTATTACGAATCTCTGATTCGTCAGGATGCGCTGCAAACCCGAACCCACCTTTCGATTTTACTGCATAAATATTGTCCTGACAATTATCCGAATGGTCTATTAATTCATTTATACCAAGAGCAATATAATGATTTCCGTAGTCAGGAGAAATTTCTTCTCCTTTAATAACATATATTCCATTTATAATTCCCTCTTGCACATCAAAATTATTATGGTCAGTAATTATAACCCAGGATAAACCGGCTTTTTTTGCCGTTTTTGATATGGAGTTAATATCCCCTGTGCCATCTGAGTGCAAAGTATGAGCATGTATTGCTCCAAGGTATTTGCATTTATCTGTATTATTTTCCATCATTTATTTTACCGTAAGCAAAACTTTTTGCTTTTGGGGTTGAGAATTAACTTGTTCTTCAGATTCAATATATTTGAGTTTTTGCCTTTTCTTTCTTAAAAGCATATCTGCAAATGCTTCAAGTCTTGTTATAAAGCCTGCTTCCCCTGTATGTTCGTCTATATTAAGGTGAAGCAAAGGAACATTGCAATCTTTTGCGTGATGTTCGATTTCGTCTATCATCAATGAATCAGGGCCGCAACCAAAAGCTGAAAGTGCAACTATACCATCAATTTTCTGTTTAATTAAATAATGCGCCGCAACTCCGGTTAAATCAAGCTCATTTGCCCAATATTGAGTTTCATCAAGTTCATTAAGCGCATCAATTGAGTCTTGTCTTGAAACATTTAAAGATGTATAGACTTTAATATCCATTTTTTCTAATTTTTTAATCAGATTTAAAGAAATTCTTTCATCAAAAAGGTTGTACCCATGAGCCATAATAGCAACAGATATCGGTTTGACAAGCTGCATATTTTTCTTTTCGCAAATCCCGTTAATTGCATTGTTCAATGCTGTGGTATAGCCGATTCCGTTTTCAGTCATTTCCCTGAAATTATCATAACATTCCCAGCCCGTTTCGATTGCCTGCTTAATAAGTTTTTTGTCTGTAATGCCCAATGAATTAGCAGTATCAAGCCAAAAATCTTTAAATCCTATTTTTTCGGTTTTGTCAAATGTCGGTTCTATCATATTAAACGGTTTGTCTATAACATTTCGGATGATTTCGGGTAATCCTCTTATTTTACTGCAATTATTAATTTTGTATCCTGTAGATTGAATTGACGGAATAAAAATATCTGTGATTCCTTTTTCAAGCAAATTTACAACATGTCCTACAAAAACTTTTATAGGCAGGCAGGTCTCAGATGCGACATATTTGTTGCCGTTTTTTATAATTTCTGCGGTCGTTTTATCAGACAATACAACTTCCACACCCAACGCATTAAAAAATCCGTAGTAGAAAGGGTAGTTTGTATAATATGAAATCGCTCTTGGGATTCCTATTTTTTTTATTTTCCGGTTATCAAGTGTCATTTGGTATCCTTTAGAAAAATAAAAGTTTTAATATAACAATGTTACCATAAAAATAAAAAAGCAAAATCAATATTATTTACATAAACTATATTATGTGAATATCTCACAGAGATATTTTCTTCTTGTTCACTTTTCTTTTTGATTGCAATGCAAAAAGAAAAGTAAACCAAAAGCGGATTGCAAGCCGAGTGCGGAGTGCCGCTGTGGGCTTGCGGGAACAAGACAAGCAGGGCACGACATCACGTTTAAGGCGAGCAACCAAGCAGAAAAACACGTCGAGGTACAATACCGCCTTTGGCGCTATAAGACCACTGACGCGGTAATATGTGTTTTGCCTGAAAGGCAAAAATCTCTTAGCGCTCTTGTTCTCTCACATTAAGCGGCACCGTTCGCAATTAGGCAGAATATTCATTACTGCCATAATTGCTCAACTGTCGCTACCACCCCTGCCTCTGCTCGCTCACGCTAAAAACTACGCCGTGCGCTTGTAAGATTATTATCAAAGGCGCCGTTTTTTAGGCGCCTGATTGATTTTTGTCCTGACGGACAAAAACGTATGAACGCTATAGACGTATAATTGGCGGGCGGAGCGATGCCGTCAGGCATTGCAGTAATTCAGCGTATTTTCTCTTTCTTGGTTCGTTCTTTCTCTTTTCATCGCAAGAAAAGAGAAAGAATGAACATACCAATAATATAGTTTATGTAATTTATTAAATCCAAAACTATATTATTTGATATTATTTGTTTAACAATTTTGACCAAAGAAGAAAAAATTGTACAATAGAAACAATGGAGATTTCTTTTGACAAATATTCCTTAATGGTTGACGGAAAGCGCTTTTTTATAAAAAGCGGTGCATTTCATTATTTTCGCTGCCCAGGTGAAAAAATAGCACGTGACCGTTTTTTAAAAATGAAAGCAGGCGGTTACAATACCGTCGATATCTATTTTAACTGGAATTATCACAGCATAAAAGAAGGGGAGTACGATTTTAGCGGAATAAAAGATGTCAGGAAAGTTTTGCAGGCCGCAAAAGATGCAGGTTTATTTGTAATTGCACGCCCCGGGCCTTTTATCAATGCCGAAGTAAACGCAGGCGGCCTGCCGTTTTGGCTTTTGCGAAAAAAAGATGTTATACCCAGAAACCGTATCGGGACAGAATATAAATATTCCAATGAATATATGAAATACATTGCGCAGTGGTATGACCAAATTATTCCGATAATAAACGAATTTGATAATGTAATCCTATTTCAGATAGAAAACGAATACGCAACAGACACTATGGAAGAAGATTACATGCGTGAGCTTTACAAAATGGCAAGAGAACGTGGGGTAAAATGTCCGATTTTTCACAATGATGCCTATTTTGCAGGATTGTGGGCTGATTGTGTTGATATCTATGCACTTGATTTATACCCTTATATAAACCCTAATCAAAACTGGAAACAGGATAGTTACTGCTTTGATACTTTAGATAATGTCGAAGAAATTTTCAGAGGTGCAAAAGAAGATTCTCCTGCATTTATAGCAGAAATGCAGTCAGGCTGGTTCGATAAATGGGACGGATCGGGTTATGCAAAAATGAGAGAAGCATTAAGCGATGAGCATATAAATATTATGACAAAAACCGCACTCTCACAAGGCATAACTCTGTTTAATCATTACATGACCTGCGGAGGCACAAACTGGGCGGATTTAGCGTGTGATGAGGTTTATACAAGCTACGAATTTTGCGCACCGATAGATGAATTCGGGTTGATGCAAAGTAATTATTTTAAAGCCAAAGAAATAAATTATTTTCTTGACTCTTTTGATTTCACAATGACCGAACCAAAAGATTTTGATTTTTATCAGGAAAATATTTATTCAAAATTGCGTCACGACCTGACAAATAAATGTGACTGGCTATTTTTTAGAAATATGAACCCTGAAACAACTGAACTTGAACTCCCGAACGGTAAAAATGTCAAAATTAAGCCATATGATATGAAAATTTGTCCTGTTAAACTGAAACTCAAAGGCTGTGAAATTGAATTTTGTGATGTCGGAATCTTTGCAAGACTCCGAAGCGATAAAGAAGAAGCCATATTCTTTATCGCAGATAAAGATGCCAATATTTATCTTTCAGACGGGCGAATAATTTCAGGAAATAAAAAAGATTATGAGCATATAACTTTTGAAAAGGACGGATACAGAACTCAATTTGTATTTTTGACAAAACAACTGTCTGACAGAACTTGGTTTTTAAAAGATAAAATTATTTTTAATGCGGACTTTGTATTGCCAAACGGAGCTATTGCACTTGAAAATAGTGCTGAAATTGCATATTTTGACCTCAAACACGGTTTTTCAAAAAAAACTTATGTTGTAAATAAACACGTAAATTACAAACCTGTAATTGCCCAAATTGACAATGTTGAATTTTGTTCCCCCGAAATAGATTACGGTTATGATTATTCATCTTGGCAGAAAATCACAGGTAAAACGGATTCATTGTCTTGCGGTCTTTATGACGAATTTGTATGGTACAAGGCGCAGATTCCCGACAATTTAACTGATATAACTTTGAGCGCAAGGCATCTTTTTGCTGTATATATAAACGGCAAAGAAGTTTTAAATCGCAACAGTTATAAAATAGAAAAATTGCAGGATATTCCTGAAACAATCTCAATTCCGCTTGATAAAAACATTCTTAATAAATCTAAAAATGAACTGACCATTCTTGTTCAAAATTTAGGATTTGATAAAGGTTTTTCAGGAGATACAAATAACCCCAGAGGGCTTGTCAGTTTTGAAACAACTCCGCATACGGACATTGAATTTTCTGTTTGCGAAAAACTTTCGCTTCAACGCTTAGAAAAACACGAAAGCGATAATCCGTATCTTACAAAAATTACGGCACACTTTAACTGTGACATAAATGAAAACGAATTTTTTGCAAAATACATATCATTTGAAGATTTTTATTGCAGACGGGCAACAATATTTTTAAATGGGGTAAAAATCGGCAGATACATCAAAAGAACTCACGTGCAGGATAAATTTTACCTCATTAATGAATTTTTAAAACCACATAATACTCTTGATGTCATCGTTTGGGAAAAAGACAGGAATATAAAATCTCCGTGGGGGTTTAAATCCGATATAAAAAATGTTAAAATATTAATAGGCACTCAGAAAATTTATGAAATTTTTAAATAACGAGGTATGAAATGGCTATTGTTCCTGAATTTTTAATCAAAAGAATTTACCAAAAAGGCTCTTTAAAAAAACTTGAAAACGGGGCAAGTATCGGTCTTAAAAATATCCTCGGTCCCGGGCTTATCAGCGGATTTAATTATGTAAAAATAAATGATGTAACTTTTACACAAGAGAATGTTACATTTACCACAAACGGGAAAGAATACGCAGGAACAGAAGTCAGTGAGGATAATCCTGTCGTATTCAGACTCGGACAATCGGGTGTGTTAACTATGAACGGACAAGATTGCGTTGTAGAAGGTAAAAATACAATAGTAATTGAAGCTCTGAATCCTGAAGCGGGAATCGTACGTTTGAATGCTGAAGATAACGTATAAATTTAAGCTATGGCGTTTTAGAAGTTTTCAGACTTTTTCGGAAATTATCAGCTACTACGCCAATTCGATTTAAAATTATACCGGATATAAAACCTAACATAAGAGATCTGCCGTTAGGTATGAGTTTTGTTGCAGAAATTGTTGTAGTTGCAACAGCACCGATTATCGGAATCCCGGATTTTAAAATTACCGATTTTCTTTCATCCGAATTTTTTGCTTTACTGAGCCCGAGTGAAATCATTAAAGAAGAAAAAATTAACGTTAAAACATCTGTCGGAGCAGAGCCAAGGTCCAAATCACGCAGCTTATCAAACAATACATCCGTTTCAAGTTTGACGGATTTATCAAAACTTTCTACCGATTTTTGAGCAATATCCAAAGCACCTGATTTTGAAAGTTCAAACGGTGCTAATTGACGGTAGATATTCAACATATCCCCAAGTTCACCTTTATCCTCATCGTTTATCATATTGCGAATCATACTGATATTTGTATCGATATCTTTTAATCTGTTTTTGGATATATCACTATCCGATGACAATGTTTTGGAATATTTATCAAGTTTTTCAAGTTCTTCCATAAAATTTTCTTTGTTTGAAGTTAATGCTGAAGAATCCTGAATATACCAATTCAGCCTTTTTAAAATATTTACACCCTCAATATCCTTGGCTGGAATCATACTGTCTATGTTTTTCAAATACCCTGAAATATATCCCGATTTTTCAGCCGGAGTATAAGAAAGCATATTTCTGGCAAATGCCACATTTTTTGCAAGATCCGTTTTATTAGATTTTATCTGTTCGGCTGCAATGAAAGTTTGCCACATCTCCTTACGTTTAAATTTATTTTCTTTTGTACAGAAGCCCTTAAATGATACATCCCAGAAATTTGAATATAATGACGAAGTTGAGCCTTTAATAATATCGTAATGTGCCTGCTGTGTAGGTTGTGCAATGAAAGAACTGACCACAAGTTTTATATTTTCCCTGCAACTTTTTGCCTTTTCAATCATTTGATTAAAAGTATATTCTTTATCTTTAAAAATATATGTCTTATTTGCAGGATTTTTCAAAAGATATTCGTCAAATTTGTCAAACACTTCATACATTTTGTCGAATTGTTTTTGAGTTTTTTTGTATGATTTTGTAACCGAATGCATTGAAATATTTTCAAATAATTTTGACACCGAAGAATGTACCCAGCGTGTAAATCCTGTTTTATACATTAATTTCATAAACAAAATATCTTTCAGTGAAATAATATTATTTAAACTTTCGGATTTCCTGATAAAAGAATCTATCTTTCTTGCAGTAAATGCATGAATTTTTTTCTTTGGTTTATCATCAAGAAATGACTTGTCAAATTTCTTATCAATATATTTTTTTAATTTTACAAGAATTATTTTTGAATTTTTCTGAACTCCTTTTGAAAGCATCATAAGAGAAGCTGCCGCAATAATAAGTCCTGCAGCGGAAGTCTTTGACGGCTTATCCTGCAATTGTGCGAATGGGTCTTTTAGCCACAAATATTTATTTGGGGTCTTTGAATTGGAAAATTGTTCGGGGAATTTATTGTGCCCGAAAGGATAATGTTCCACATTTATACTATTCATTTAAATTATTCCGCTTATACAAATATCATACAATTTATTAAAACAGAAAATAACAATTTTTGATACCAAACAATTAAAACAACATAAAAATTAACATATAAGTACTCAAAAAATTTGTTCATGATATCATGATTACGAGGATAAATTTATCCGTTAGAAGTAAGTTAAGGTTATTTTTTCGGCAGATATAAATCTGTCCTGAAGTAGCGGGATATTTATGAGTAAGAGTGTATTTTCAAAGATTTTTTCGATTAATGATTATAATGAAACACACAAAATTATTTATATTTTGGGATTAAAAATTAAATTCCCGAAATCGGAATATGCAAAAAAACAAAAAGCAAATCCTTATGAATATTATAAAAAAAATAATATTGATATAACTCAAATCCCGCCTGCAACCGGACAAATCCGGGATATACAGCTTGCAAATTTTGAGCTGTTAAAGGAACTTGACTATGTTTGCAAACAAAATAATCTGACATACTGGATTGATTTTGGAACACTTCTTGGGGCAGTAAGACACAAAGGATTTATACCCTGGGATGACGATATTGATACCGGTATGTTAAGACCGGATTATGAAAAACTTTTTGAAGTTTTTGATAAAACAACAAGAAACCGGGATATAACAATAAAAATTCTTACCGATAACAAAAATAACACATTGTTAAAAGTATGTCATAAAAAATGTTCCCATCTTTTTGTGGATATTTTCCCATATGATTATGCCCCGGATTTAGAAACGGATGAAGCCTTGAAAACTACGCAAAATATCCGAAAACTTGACCGAAATGATATTGCGGGCGCAAATACATTTGAAGAAATTGAAAACAAAGTCAAAGAAGCAACTGTGCAGCTTTACACAAGCGATAAAACAGCAATTGCTTACGGACTTGAATACTGCCATCAATATACAAATTGGTTTTATTCAAATAGCATAATTTTTCCGCTTAAAGAACTTGAATTTGAGGGATATAAATTCCCTGTATTTAATGACTATATCACATATTTAGAACGAACTTTCGGAGATTACATGGCATATCCGCCAAAATTTGGGATGGGACACTCTATGTATCTGAATTTGTCAACAGAAGAAAACAACACAATAAAAGAATTGTTAAAGGAATAAATATGAAATTATTTGGAAAAGAATATAACGAAAAAAATAAACATATTACATATCATATCTTCGGCTTTAAAATATCAAAAAAAGACAAACTTGCCATTGCACAGGAAGAAAATAATTATCTGCGCAGTGTAATAAATTACATTGGTACGGATAAAATCCCGCCGGCATCAGGAGAGCTCAGACAATGGCAGTTAGAACTTCTTGATTTGATGAAAGAATTTGACAAAGTTTGTCGGGATAACAATGTTCAATACTGGCTGGAATTTGGCACATTGCTTGGTGCAATACGCCATAAAGGTTTTATACCGTGGGATGATGATATTGATACGAGCATGATGAAATCAGATTCTGAAAAAATACTTCCAATCCTGAAAGAGCACTTTAAAAACAGCGATTTTATAGTCAGAGAACGTGCTGTTACAATGAACAATTTTCAGATCAGGATAAGACACAAAGATTACAACATGGGTCTTGATATCTTTCAGGTTTACAATTACCCGCACAACGAATTTACACCTGAATTTAAAAATAATCTTACCAATAAAATTATAAATGCACGCAAAGTTTTCGATGATAACCACAAAACAAAGTTTATGACCGAAGAAGAAATCAAACAGGCTCAGAAAGATATTTGCCGCCTGCACAATGAACTTATTGCACCTGTTGATTGCGAGAGTTCAAACATTTTAATTCATGGCATAGATTATCCTTATCTGAAAAGTGAATATGTTATAAATTCGGATTTAATTTTTCCGCTTAAAGAAGCCGAATTTGAGGGTTGCAATTTTTTAATTCCGAATAAACCGGAGGAATACGCCGCAACACTTTGGAAAAACTGGAAAGACATGCCGGCTACCACGATGAATTGTGAGCACTATTTTGAGAATTACAAAAGCACAGTCGGTGAAGAAAAATAAAGGACTTAAAAATGTCATTTAAAATAAAACATTTTCTTGATATTTCAAAAGAGCAATGGGATGAATTTGTATATTCGAACTCAATGGGTTGGGCATATTTTTTGCATGATGTAATATGCATTCATAGATATAGTTACTATAAAAATGAATCTTTTGCGATATTGAATGATAAAAATGAAATATTATTTATTATACAACTTCACCTTACCCCAGAAAGGAAATTAATCTCATCGAGAGGTTTTTGTGTAAAAGATAATTTGGCGCCTAAATTACTAAAAAAATTACAAAATTTTTTTATTGATTACATGGATTTTTATATTGAAAAACATAGAGTAAAAAAATTTGAAATAGAATTTTCAGCTTTAACAGAAGCAAATAAACCCGAAGTACATAACATGGTTAATCCTGCAATGTTTTTTGGGTTTGACCCTGGAGTATTTTATACATATGTTGTAGATTTGTCAAAACCTGATGACAGAATACTGGCGGATTGTGAAGAAACAACCCGTCAGGCAATCAGAAAAACAGAAAGTTCCGGCAAATATTCAGTTATAGAATCGGATGGTTCAAAACAAGATTGTGAAAAATATATAAAACTGCATAAAGAAACATATACAAGAACAGGAGCAGCTGATGACATAATTGATGATGATTATCACAATCATATATTTTCAAAACTCATTACAGAAGGTCACTGCAGAATATTCTTTCTCAAAGAAAATGATTCTGGAGAATATGTAGCATCTGTTATAACTCTTATTTACAAAGACACGGCATATTACTGGTGGGGATGCTCAAAAAATGAAAAAGATGTCGGAATAAATAAATATCTGTTATACAAAGTTATTTGTGCTGTAAGAGAAAAATTTGGGAATTCCGGCTATTTTGAAACAGGACGTGCATATCCGTATTTAAGGAAAGGAAAATATAAAGGATTAAATGATTTTAAAAAATGCTTTGGAACATTCATACATCCTTTTTATAACGGGTTATATAACATTGATTTTATTAAAAAACAAATTAAAATCTGTGGCATAAAAATAAGAACTAAAACATATACAAAGCCCAAAGAATTGTTTATAAAAAATGAACAAACAAAGGAAATAGTACTAAAAAAATAATCATACAAAGGAAAAATATAGTGAAAAATATCAAAATTCCATTTATGGAAAACCGTCTATTATATAAAAGAATAACCGGTCATAACAATAAAATACAGACAAACATAAAAGGAAAATGGTGTAGTATCAAAACAAAACATACAGATTCGAATTTTTTGATAAAAGGTGATAATAACATCATAAATTTTCATTTTAAAACTACATCCATACCGAGAGGTTTAAATTTAACTATAAACGGTTCAAATAATATCATTAACATTTATAAAACTACTTTTAAAGATACATTTATAGAAATGTACAGAAATGATAATAAACTGGAAATCAAAGAACAGGATTGTCCGATTGTAAAAGCTTATATATATGTTAGTTATGGTGGCTCAATGCTCATCGGAAAAGATTGTGAATTAAACAACGGGGGATTAGAACTTGCGGTAGCAGGAGATTATATAGAAAAGCATAAAATGGTAATCGGAGATAATACTCACATTGCAAGGGATGTAATTATAAGGACCTCAGACGGGCAATCTTTAATTGACCCTGAAACCATGCTACCAACAAACCCGCCTGAAGATGTAATTATCGGGAATCATGTCTGGATAATGTCCAGATGCATAATACTAAAAGGGACACATCTGCCTGACGGTTGCGCTGTTGCCGCAAATTCACTTGTTAATAAAAAATTTAATGAAGAAAATCTTTTGATAGGCGGAACTCCTGCCAAGATAATGAAACACAATATCAGATGGGGAGCGCCTTATGGAAAATATTTAGAAAAATTTTATAAAGAAAAACAGCAAGAACAGAGAAAGGGATAAAGTATGATAGGAAATAAGACAGTAGTTTATACTTCAGGCACATTTGATATGCTTCATATTAATCATCTAAAAATGATTGAATATGCAAGAGCATTAGGAGATATTTTGATTGTCGGGGTAAATACAGATGAGCTTGTTGCAAGTTATAAATCTACGCCGATTATTCCGTTCGAAGAAAGAATCGCACTAATGAAAGCAATAAAAGGTCCTGATATCGTTATTCCCCAGCGTTCTTTAGACCATACAGATAAGGTCAAAAAACTTAATTTTGATATATTTGTTGTAGGTGACGATTGGGCAGGCAAATATGATTACCTGAAAGATATGGGAGTAGATGTAGTATACTTCCCTTACGGAGCAGGAATTAGCTCATCAAGTTTGAAGAAGAAAATTTATAACAATTATAAAAAATTACAGGAAAAAGTTGATAATCACTTACCTGCAAATACCGAAATACGCAGTTAAATTTAAATATTATATAATCGGAGAATATTAATGGATTTAAGAAAAAAATTATTTTCAATAGACAAAAGCGGATATCACAGGGTTATCAGAATCTTTGGGATAAAATTTTCGTATCTTTCAAAATATTTGTTAAATCAAAAACTTGCAAGAATGAATTACAACATTCAGTCTTTACACAAGTTGCTTGACTTTGCTGCAAATCCTTCCGATCTTCCTCCTGCAAAAGGAGAACTCAGACAAGGGCAATTGTTAAGCATAAGACTTTTGAATGATATAAAAGGAATTTGTGATGGAAATAATCTCACATACTGGCTTGATTTCGGAACATTGCTCGGGGCTGTAAGACACGGAGGATATATTCCGTGGGACAGCGATATAGATATTTCCATGCTGAGAGAAGACTTCTATAAAATTATTCCTCTGCTGAAAGAAAAATATACAAATTCCGAAATTGAGGTAAGGGAATTTGGTTATAACAATCATTTTCAGGTTCGTATTCAGTCAAAAGATAACGATACATACGGAGTCGATATTTTCCCGATTGACAAATATTACAAATCGGACTTAACGGAAGAAGAAATAAAAAATATTAGTGAAGAAATTTCCCAAGCGGCACTGATTATGAAGAATAAATGCACTCATATCAGAAAATACCGTTATAATGCCGAACTTTCAAGAAAAGAAATTAAAAAAATTACGAATAAATACATCTTGAAAAATAATAAACCATTAGAAGATAAACCGGCATTATTTTACGCTATAGACTACCCCGTTCCGGATACAATAAAAATAAAAAATTACGATGTTATATTCCCGCTTAAAACAATTAAGTTTGAAGGTGGAGAATATTCATGCCCGAATAAAACAGAAGAATTTTTGGCAAGTTTATTCAGCAAAAACTATATGCATTTCCCAAAATCATTTTCTTCTGACGGAGACAAAGTTGCTGAATACACAGCAAGTACGGAAAGTGAGGCATCTTGATGAAAGCTGTAATTTTAGCGGCAGGAAAAGGAACAAGAATGCGCCCGCTGACACTTGAAAAACCAAAATGTCTTATTGATATCTCAGGATCGTGTTTTATTGACAGGCAAATAAAAGTATTCAAAGATTGCGGCATAAACGATATTATTGTTGTTACCGGTTATAAGTCAGATATGATAAAAGAACACCTTAAAGATTCCGTACAATATGTTTATAACCCGTTTTACGATACAACAAACAGTATAGTTTCTCTGTGGCTTGCAACGTTAAATATTGAAGATGATATTCTTATCACAAATTCGGATGTCATTTTTGACGAAGACCTGATAAAACGAATGATAGCTTGTAATGACAATATAAATATTGCCGTTTCAAAAATCTGGTCGGAAGAACGGGGGTATAAAGCTCAAATTACCTCAGGGAAAGTAGTAGACATGGGAATGGATATTACGCTTGACAAAGTCGGCGGAGAATATGCAGGACTCATATTTATAAAAAAAGATGTTATGAACAAACTAAAAAATCAGTGCGAGAAATTACTCTCGCAGCAACAGTTCAACATCTGGTTTGAAGATATGGTTGTTGAATTAATAAAAAACGGCAACAGTGCAACTTCAACTGATGTTGATAACGAAAAGTGGTATGAAATAGATAATATAGAGGAGTTAGAATATGCGAGAACTAAGTTCGGAAAGTAGATTAATGTTTGTCCTCGGACCAACTGAAATTGAAGAAGATATTTTAGAAATAGGCAAAAAACCGCAGGTTTATATGAGAACCGCAGATTTTTCGGCAAAATTGGAAGGAATTTATAAAAATCTGCAATATTTGTTCCAGACAAAATATCCTGTTGTATTTTTTGCATCATCAGGAACCGGAGCCATGGAAGCAGCAGTTACAAACGTACTTTCAAGAGGAGATAAAGTTTTATACATAAACGGCGGCTCATTCGGTCACAGGTGGGGAGATATATGTTCAAAACATGGTGTTGAAGCCAAAGGATTAGAAGTTCCTTTCGGTGACAGCATAAATCCGGAAAGAATCCGAGAAGAACTTGATAAAAACAGTGGTATTAAAGCGGTATTTGCAACCTATGATGAAACATCTTCAGGGGCAAAAACAGATATTAAAGCCATTGGTGAAATTCTTAAAAATTATCCTGATACAATTTTTGTTGTAGATGCTGTATCAGCATTATTAACGGAAGAACTTAAAATGGATGAATGGGGAATTGATGTCGTAATTTCAAGTTCCCAAAAAGCACTTGCGCTTCCGCCGGGGCTCGGTTTTATGGCAATTAATGACAGAGCATTGGAATTTGCAAAGAATGCTGATTTAAGGACTTTTTATTTCGACATATTTGATTACATCGCAAACTGGAAACGCAACCAGACTCCGTTTACACCTGCAGTCGGATTATTATTCCAGTTAGAACGGAGACTTGAAAAAATTAAGCAAGAAGGGCTGGATAATATTCAAAAAAAATACTGTGATTTGACTCAGTATTTAAGAAAGGGTTTAGCGGAAGTTAATTTTCATCCCGTTGCAAAAAATACAGTAAACTGCGTAACAGGAATATTTACCGCACCATATGATGCATCGGAAATCGTGAGAATTATGCGGGAAAAATATAACGTTGAAATTGCACCATCAGGCGGTGATATGAAAACAAAACTTATAAGAGTCGGCAATTTCGGAGCCGTAGGGAAAGAAGAAATTGATTACTTTTTAAAATGTCTTAAAGCAACTCTTGAAGGAATGAAATAAATATGGAAATTAAAAAAGCAATTATACTCGTTGCAGGTTATGAACCTAATTTGTCACCCTATACTGATCAAATGCATCAGTGCATGTTTAAGATAGGTAATGAAACCGTTTTGGAAAAATCACTTTCACATCTTTCAAATTGCGGAATTGAAAAAGTTGTTTTGATAGTCGGGCACAAATATGAAGTAATAAAAGAAAAAATCGGGGATAAATATAAAAATATTGATATAAAATACATAATCAACGAAAAATATCAATCTACTAATGTTTTATACTCCCTGTTTCTTGCCAAAGAAGAAACAAACGAGCCGTTTTTATTGATGGATGGCGATATGATTGTAGAAGAAGATTTTATCGCCGAAATGATTAAATATCCGCAGGAAAATGTTATGGCCGTGGATTTTTCTGATCAGAATAAAGAAAATATCGTTGTTTCAAAAATTTTAAATAATAGCAAAATTGTTGAAATAGGCAAACATATAAAAAAACTTGATGACGAAAATTTTGCAAGATTTTTAGGAATAAGTAAATTCAGTAAGGATTTTGCTAATAAATTACTAACTCAAATTCAAATATTTATAAACGAAAATAAATTAAAAACAATTTATGAAGATGCCATAAACGAATTACTTAAAACAGAAACGGTAAATATTTTCAATTCAAGAAAATATAACTGGTTTGAAATTGATACCATAACCGAATTTGAAAAAGCAAAGAAAATATTTGGAGACACAGAAAATTTAAAAGCGAAAGCCTTTGAATTTGGGGCTGATGATGCATATATAATACTCCCTCAAGAACTTGTTTTTGATGATCGTGTAATTTTGCAATGTTTTAATTGTAAAAATTTCGGGGTGAAACATACCTGTCCTCCGCATATTATGGACGTAGATTTTGAAAAAATGATAAAAAAATACAAAAAAGGACTGCTTGTACTTGTAAAATTTGACAGCAGTATAGATTTTGCAAAAGCAAGACTTGAATCTACAAATAAATTGCATAAAATACTACTACAATTAGAAAAAGTAGCCTTCAGTCAGGATAACCATTTTACGACTTCATTTATAGGCGGTTCATGCAAACTCTGTCCGAACGGTTGTGCGGAAGGTTCATGCAGAAACACTGCGATGTCAAGAATACCTTTAGAATCAACAGGTGTTGATGTTGTTGAAACATTAAAAAAATTTGGAATTGAATTGAAATTTCCTGCTAAAGATCTGATTTACAGAGTAGGACTTTTGCTAATCGGCTAAAATCTTTAAATTTTATATTTCTTTCTTATTGTTATTTAATCTTTTTTTTGATTAAATTAGAGCATATAACAGATAAGAAGGGATATTATGAAGAAATTTTTTAAGATTTTAGGAATAATTTTTGCAATTATATTAGTCGGTCTTTATATATGTTTTTTGTTGGTAGTACCAAGAATTGTTGATATTACCCAATATAAAGAACAAATAAGACAAATTGTTAAAGAGCAAACAAATCTTGATATTGACTACAAAAACGAGCAAGTCGTAACGACTCCTATTTTGGGAATAGGCTTCAAAGCTGATGATATAACAGTAAATCTGCCCGACAAAACAACCGTCTTTTCTTCAGATAATATTAAAGCAACGGTATCTTTACCGCATCTGTTATTTTTAACTGTCAGAGTATCAGCAATTGATGTTCAAAATCCGTTTTTTAATGTTGAAATAATGAAAAACGGAGAAGATTATAAAATCGTCAAACATATTGAAGATTTGCTTAATGCACGCAAAGAAGCAACATTCGGTCAAAAACCTGTAGTTGAAGAAAAAGAAGGTTTCCAATTTAATCCTGAATGGATAAAAATTGTTATTCCTAATATAAGACTTCACAACTACAAAGTTTTGGTTTCCGATTTAGGGACAAATCATTATCTTGATTTGCATGGCGATAAACTTATTTTTGGCTACTTCAACCGCAAAAACATAAGAGTAAGAACAATTGCGGACTTATACAGCGACAAAAATAAAAATGTTTCACTAAATATTGATTTTGATACGTTTCTTCCTCCTCCATCCCCCGAACTTGACGAAGAAGACGATCCTGCGGAAAAAATTGATATTCCGTTTATTAATCCTGTCAAAACTTATCAGAATTATGATTTAAAAACCGATATTGATACTAAAATAAAAATAAGAAAAGGCAGAGACGGCGGATTTACTGCATTTGGTCATTTTAATATTGAAGATCTGACTTTGAGACTTTCTCAAATTCAACTTCCAAAAAGCTATTTAAGAATAAAAGCTTACGGTTCGGATGCTGATATTGATACAAATATCTACACAACAAAAGACGAAAATATTAATCTTTTAGGGAGATTAAACTACTCAAAACACCCCGGACTTGATATGAATATCAAAACTTCCGATATAAAATTCCAAAACCTTCTTACTTTAGGCAAGGCATTTTTGGATTCACTTCAGATTCCAAACGAACTCCATCAATACAAGGCATCCGGGACTTTACTTGCAGATTGTTACATAAAAACAAATTTCAGAAAATTAAAATCAAGCGGATTTATAAACATTAAAGACGGTTCGCTTTCAGTCAGAGAAATAAATCAGGTTCTTTCTAAAGTAAATCTTAATATAATTTTAGATAACAATATTTTAGATATCGTTGATTCAGGGTTATTGGTTGAAAATTCACCTGTAAAAATCAGCGGGGCAATAGACGAAAAATCTTATACAAATGTCGATATCGAGACAGACTCTATTCCTTTGTCAAAACTTTTCAATGCTTTTGCACCTAAAGAATTGAGGAATGCGTTTAATCTGAAATCCGGAGACTTATCTTCATCATTTAATATCAAAGGAAAAATGAAAGAGGCTGTTGCAAATGCTAATTTAAAACTCAATAATTTTGATTTTAGTGACAGAAAAAATACTTTTGATATCAAAAACGGAGAATTGAAATCGGAATTTACATACTATTCCAAAAATCAAAATCTTACAGGTGATATTAACAATAACGATTTTAAATTTATATTTCCCAAAACATCTTCCGTTGTAGCAATACCAAAACTTGCAATAAAAGTTGCAGATAAAAATATAGCTATTGCACAAAATAATTTGCTTTTTAATAACAATTCAATAATAAAATACTCCGGTGAAATTACAGACTATGAATTACTTCAAAATATTGATTTTAAAGCAAAAGGTTCTGTTGACACCTCAGATTTAATAAAATTTTTAGGAAACGACTTAAAGCCGTATTTGCACTCTCAGGGAAAACTTCCTGTAGAAATGTCTTTTAACGGAGATTTCAAAAAGAAAACTTTGTTTGCACAGGCACTTGCTGACGGGAATAATTTTATAACCCCTGTTGATTTTGTCCGACTTCAGAATAAAAATACTTCATTGCAGGCTACTGCAGTATTTAAACCAAACAGAATTAAGATTAAAGACACGGGTTTGTTTACAAGAACAATATCCCAAGATGAAGAAGGTAATAAGAAAATTATCCTCGGCAAGATTTTTAATCTTGACGGAACAGTAGAAAATAATCGTATAAACCTCATGAAATTTGATATTGAACAAGATTTAGAAGGAAAAATCCACTTGTTCCCACGTTCAAATTTTGTATTGCAAAAGGGTAAAATTTTTGCATTCGGAGGAATGATTAAACCGTTAATCCGGGGGGATTTAAATATAAATAAATTATTTATTCCTGAAATTTATACGGCATTAGACAATTTCAATATAAAAATCGGCGGAAGAGAATTAACTTTTAATATAAAAGATTTAATGCTCAAAAATTCAGATATAAGTGCAACCGGCAGATATTTGCTTGAACCGAATGAAAATATAGAAATAAACCATTTGAGAGTTAATTCAAAATATACTAATGTTGATGATTTAACTTCTGTTTTGGATGCCCTTAATCGTCACATGCCTGCCTCTACACCGGCTAAATCTACGAATGCAAGCACAAATATCCCTGTTATTATCCCTGACGGAAGAATTGATTTCAGAAAAATTGTAACAGGTAATATTGAACTTAACAACACAACATCTCAAATGGTATTAAGACAAAACATTTTACATATTGATAACCTTTTGACAAATATTTTCAAAGGTAATGTTGCAGGAAAAATTAATATCGATTTAATCAAAATGCTTATTGATGTTGATTTAAGCGGACAAAATATTAATATCGAAAAAGCTCTGCTTGATGCAGCAGGAATGAAAGATGCATTGTCAGGAACAGCAGAATTTATCGCCAAGCTCAGAATTGATGGGAATGCAAAGACCCAGACAGAGCAAATAAAAGGAATTGAAGGTGAAATATCTTTTATTGCTAAAAACGGACACTTCGGACCATTTGGAAAACTTGAAAACATGATTCTTGCAGAAAACATACGGGAATCTCAATTCTTCCAGAGTGCACTCGGGGGAGTAATAAATAAAATATCCACAATTGATACTGCCCACTTTGAAGAACTTAAAGGTAAGTTGTTCCTAAAAGACGGGATTTGCAATATTGAACATATAACCTCAAAAGGAAATGTAATGAATTTGCATATTTTAGGCAAGTTTGATGTCATTAAAAATTATGCGGATATGAAAGTTCGTGTAAAAATAACTTCAATAATTTCAAATCTTTTAGGACCTATAAGTGCAATTAACCCTGTTAACCTTGTAAACAGCGCCGCAAGCATGAATGTGGTTACGGCAAAGGCTTTCTCTTTGTTCTGTGAAACCGTGCCGGAAAACGAATTTAAGGTTTTACCTGAATTTTCAAACAAATATGTTGATAATTCGGCAACAAAATTTCAGCTTGGAGTAAGAGGAGATGCCGCAAAGCCTTTAAAACTTATAAAATCTTTTAAATGGCTTGCTACAAAATCTGATGTTGAAAATGCTCAGGACTTTATAGATTCCATACCTCCACAAGTTGAAGGAAGTACCGCCACAACAATTGCTGAAGTTATTGCGGAAGCAAAAGCCGCAGAAGAAGCAAAACAGGCAGCACTTGAAGCAGAAAAGAAAACTGTTAAATACAAATTAAAACACCTATTCAAAAAAGAGGCTGAAGATTAATCTCCGACCGCTTTTAAGATTTCCATAATAGCTAAATAATGAGCAACTGCACCTGCAATTACAAACAGGTGCCAAATGCTGTGCATAAATTTCTTTTTTAATAAATAAAAAATACAACCTATTGAATAAAATAATCCCCCGCCTAATAGCCACCACAGAGCACTATGACTTGTGTTATTCCAAATAGCATAAGCTAAAAATAACGACAACCAGCCCATTACAAGATACAAGCCGGTTGAAAGATACTTAAATTTTAATGTCAAACATGAATAAATAATCCCCGTTATTGCAAGATACCATGTCATTGCAAGCAAAGCGACAGACAGAGGAAACGGAACAACAATTAACAAAATAGGAGTGTAAGTTCCTGCAATCAGCATAAATATCGCACTATGGTCAATTTTCTGAAAAACTTTTTTTGCAGTTTGATTAACCATTGCATGATACAAAGCAGAAGACTGAAAAAGTATGAATAAAGTTGAACCAAATATTGCTGTCGAAGCAACCTCAAGCGCATTATGCGAACTGACAGCAAGCATAACTATAGCATAAATTGAAATCAATGCACCTATTGAGTGTGTAAAGGCGTTTGCAAATTCTTCCGCCGGTGTATATTTTACTTCCTCTTTCATAAAATGAAGTTTATCATGAATTTAGATTTATTACAATTATTTAGCATATTTATTGAATGTAAGCTTAACTCGTGATAAAATAAACGCAGAGTTTTAGTTTAAATGGGGAGATGTGTAAATGAAAGATAAAACTTTTTTAATGATTCCGGGACCGACACCCGTACCCGAAAGTGTAATGTTAGAAATTGCAAAGCACCCGATAGGACACAGAAGCAGTGAATTTTCAAAAATATTGGAGAGAGTTTACGCTAATTTAAAATACGTATTCAGAACCAAAAATGATGTATTTGTTTATACCTCATCAGGAACAGGGGCAATGTGCGCAGCATTAGAAAACCTTATCAATGAAGGAGATAAAGTTTTATCTTTAGTTTTAGGGAATTTCGGTAACCGCTGGGCAAAGATTGCTCAAAGCTGCGGAGCAGAAGTTGAAAAAATAGAAGTTGAAACAGGAGAAGTTATTGACCCTGAAGTTTTGCGCACACGCTTAGCACAGGATGTTAATAAAGAAATCAAAATCGTAACTTTAACTCATAGTGAAACTTCTACAGGAGCAGCAAACGATATTAAAACTCTTTGCTCAATAATCAGAGAGCACGGGGCTTTGTCAGTTGTTGACGGTGTTACATCAGTTTGTGCAATGGAATGTAAACCTGATGAATGGGGCATTGATGTTTTGGTTTCCGGTTCTCAAAAAGGATTTATGATTCCGCCGGGGCTTGCTTTTTTGGTTGCAAATGAAAGAGCGTGGAAAGTTTACGAACAATGCAAACACCCGTCATTCTATTGGGATTGGGCTGCATACAGAAAATCGACACAGGCAAACTCAACACCATTCACTCCTGCGGTAAATCTTTTTGTAGGATTGGATAAAGCACTTGAAATGATTAAAGAGGAAGGGATTGAAAATATGAATTCCCGTCATGCCCGTCATTGCATTGCTTTAAGAAATGCTATCAGAGCAATCGGGTTAGAACTTGTTGTAAAAGAAGATAAGAATGCAAGTCATTCAATCACTTCGATTTATCCGCCTGAAGGGATAAGTGTTCCCGATATCAGAAAAACTATCACACAGGATTTTGATATCGTTGTAGCAAACGGTCAAAACGCACTCAAAGACAAGATTTTCAGAATGGGTACATTAGGGTTTGTCTGCGACAGAGATCTAATCAGTGCAGTCGGAGCGTTAGAAGCAACATTATACAAACTCGGCTACAAATTTGAACTCGGCTCAGGCGTAGCAGCGGTAATTAGAGAACTTGCTAAATAATGAGGTGAAATAAATGAAAGTATTAGTAACGGATAAAATAAACGAATCAGCTGGGAGAATTATTGAAAAAGCAGCACAGGTAGATTTTCTGCCGACAATGAGCGAAGATGAACTTATTAAAATAATTGGCGAATACGATGCTTTAATGGTAAGAAGTCAGACAAAAGTAACCCCGAAAGTCATTGAGGCAGGGAAAAATCTAAAGATTATCGGCAGAGCGGGAGTTGGTGTTGATAATATTGACTTAGACAGCGCAACTCAGCATGGGATAATTGTAGTTAATTCGCCTGATGGCAACACTATGGCTGCAGCTGAACATACTTTAGCTCTGATGCTTGCTATGGCAAGAAATATCGCACCTGCTGCAACCTCTACAAAAGAAGGGAAATGGGACAGGAGTAAATTTACCGGAACAGAACTTTACAAAAAGACCCTTGGGATTATCGGATTTGGTAAAATCGGTTCTCATGTTGGTGAAGTTGCATTGGCTCTCGGTATGAAAGTTGTTGTTTATGACCCGTTCACATCAAAAGCAGTTGTTGAAAAATTTGGAGGAGAATACGTTGAAGATTTAGACGAATTTTGGGGCAAATGCGATTTTATTACCGTTCATGTGCCAAAAACAAAAGATACTGTTAATATGATTAACAAAAGCACTATCGCAAAAATGAAAGATGGTGTAAGACTTGTAAACTGTGCAAGAGGCGGAATTATAAACGAAAACGATTTAAAAGAAGCCATCGATAGCGGAAAAGTTGCATCAGCAGCCATTGACGTTTACGAAAACGAACCAAATATAGCAGAATGTCCGCTCATTAATTGCAAAGGCAATATCGTTTTGACTCCGCATCTTGGTGCAAGCACTCAGGAAGCGCAAATGAATGTTGCAATTGATGTTGCAGAACAAATTAAAGAAGTTTTATCCGGAGGCAGTGCATCGTCTGCGGTTAACATTCCTTCATTAAGACCTGATAAATTAGAGCCTGTAAAAGACTATATGCAGATAGCGGAAAACACAGGCGAACTTGCCGTTCAATTATCAAGTGGTGCTGTTCAAACAATTGAAATTAGCGCTGACGGAGATTTAGCCGACTTAGATATTCAACCGTTAGAAGTTGCAGTATTAAAAGGGATTTTATCTTCAAGACTTGAGGGGGTAAATTACGTTAATGCTCCGTTAATCGCTAAAAAACGAGGAATTAGTATTATATCAACACATTCTAAAGTAACAAGCAGTTTTGCCGGAAGAATTACTGTCCGACTGACAACTGATAAAGAAACCACCGTTGTTGCAGGAGCATTGATTACAAAAGACGTGCCGAGAATCGTTAAAATAAATTATTACCAGACAAGCATCAGACCTGAAAAACATGTTCTTATTGTTCCGCATGTTAATAAACCGTCGATGATTGCAAAAGTTGCACAGGTTATCGGTGAAAAGGGTATCAACATTGGCTCAATGAACGTTGTACAAAAAAATGACAGACATGAAACAGAATCAATAATGGTTATTAACATTGATTCAAGTGTCAGTGATGACGTGTTAAAAGAAATCGCCAAAATAGATGGCGTTAACAACCCTAAGTATGTTAATTTAACGGTGTAAAATGAACAAACTTGCAGTATTCGATTTTGACTCAACACTAATGGACGGGGAAACGTTGGAGTTCTTCGCCCGTGAAATAGGCATCGGCGAAAAAATTAAAGCGATAACCGACAGAGCCATGCAGGGCGAACTCGATTTTTTTGAAAGCTTGACTGAACGTGTGTCATTCTTAAAAGGTTTCTCTGTAAACCGTATAAATGAAATCTGTGCAAATTTACCTGTTATGAACGGAGCTTATGAAGTTGTTTCAGGTTTAAAAGAAAAGGGTTATAAGGTTATTTGTTTTTCGGGCGGATTTAGAAATGCCACAACATTATTTGCCGATAAACTCGGTTTGGACGGAGAATTTGCAAATATCCTGCACTCAAAAGACGGAGTTTTGACAGGTCTTGTCGGCGGGGAGATGATGTTTAACGATTCTAAAGGGCAAATGTTACAAAGACTGCAAAAAATTCTTGATGTAACTCCGGGAAATACTATTGCTGTCGGCGACGGTGCAAATGATTTAAGTATGTTTAAATATGCGGGGACAAGAATTGCATTTTGTGCAAAACCAATTTTAAAAGAAAACGCAAATATTATTATTAATAATAAAGATTTGAATGAAGTTTTGAAATATATATAATTACATAAATTTTATTTTTGTTTTTTAATTGTAAACAATTGTAACAAATCGGAAAGCATGTGAAATTAAGGCTTTCCGATTTTTTTTATATTCATGAGAGCAAAAATAAAGAGAGCTAATTATGAGTATGAACGCCATACGACAACTGAATAGTGGCGGTCTGAAGTTACAGTCTAACTTCAGTGCTAAATCTGTGGCTGCAAATATTACGGCTAACAGAGGGGCTGCTGCTGCCATGGTCAAAGGCAATAATACTTTTGGGACTAACTCTCTGTTCACTCCGGCAAGGCGTATGGGTGGAACGCCAAAATATATGAACGCTTCACAACTCAGCAGAGCAATGAACCGTCAGAACATGAGATTTGTAAGTGGAGGCGGAATACCGACTTCTTCGGGTGTAAGTTATAAACAAAACGTTAACATGGGCACCTCTAATGCATACAATGCAGGCATGGGTGTCGGAAGCATGATAAACCTTGGTTTATCTGCATTGAAGCAGTTAAGCGATATGGGAATCATCGGAGGTAAGAAAGATGTAACACCACAAGGTGCAGGCGATAAGTTATTAGATAAAACAAATTTAAGTAATACTGCAACAACAATAACAAGCGGCAACTTTACAAGTTCTCTTTCGGGAGCAAAATCATTTGCAGAAGTCAATAAAATTGAAAATGAAATAAAGCAAAAGAAAGCAACCCTTAATACTGATTATAAAGAAGTCGGGACAAAAGCAACTGCAAATGTTGATGAAATTCTCGGCGGAGAAGGTGTTTCTGATGGCATGAAACTTGCCGGAGTTGAAATAGATAAATCTGCCTTTACTTTATCAGAATTAAATCCTGAAGATTTAGAAGGCAGTTCAAAAACAATCGAACAAGATATCCAAAAATTAGGAGATTTTAAAACAAAAGATTTAGTACAGGCAAAAGCAAAAATTTCAGAAAAATCCGGTCAAATATCAGGTACTCTTACAGTTAAAAAAGGTGATTTAGAGAGATCTAAAGCAGAATTAAGTACATTAGAAAGTACAAATAGTGATGGTAGCAAAACATCACAAATCAACGAATTAAAAGGAAAAATCGAAAAACTTGAAAAAGAAGTTAAAGAATTAGAAAATCAGAAAAAACAAATAGAATCAGCTGAAAAAGCAGTTGAACAAATATCAACAGAAGCACAAAATACAATTGATAGTTTGAAAGCTAAGAAAACTGAAATTGAGGATATGAAAAAAGCCGAAGACGGCATGAAAGATAAAAAATATGATTTGGCAAAATCTCAAGATGAAGAATTAGGCAAGACTATGCAAAAACTTGAGAAATTGAACAAAGAAATAAATGAATTAATGCAATCTGACAAGAGTCCTGATAAATTTGACAAAAAAGATGAAAAGCGTGCAAATAAATTGAGCGGACTAATGGCAAAGCGTACAGGATTATATACTCAATTAGGGCAATTGGTATCTTCATTGTCAAGTGCAGGAGAAACTACATTTAAAAATAGCAAAAATCAATCTTATACAATTAAAAATCTTGAAAAAGCAAACAACATGCTTTCAAATCAACCAACAGAAACATCCGGAGGCGGAACAATAAAACCTGAAGCAAATATCTTAACAGATTCACATTCGACCAATAGTGCACCGATAGTAAAAGGTCAGGATGAACCGATAAACGGCGGAGCAATTAAAGAAGTAAAAGTCACAGGAAAAATGAAAGACTTGTCAAAAGTGTCTGATCAATATTTACAAAATGCACTTGAAGGAGCACAAAGTTTAGGAGATTCAGAGCAAATAGAAAAAATTCAAGCAGAGATTAGCAGACGTGCAAAATTAGATAATTAAGACAAAGTAATAAATAATTTATACAAAAAAAGGAGAGATTTATTATCTCTCCTTTTTTTATTTTTGGTTAATTAATCCGTAATAGCAGGTTTTTTCGGCGCGTTTGCTCTTTCCGTCCAGAAATCAACAAGCATTGAACAGAAGAAAATACTTGAATATGTACCAATTAGTACACCAAGCATCATAGCCAAAACAAAATCTTTTGTCGTAACACCACCAAAGAAATACAATGCACCAAGAGCCAAGAATGTAGTCATTGATGTATTTATACTTCTTGTGATTGTCTGTTGTACAGAAGCATCAACAATTTCGCCGAATGACATTTTCTTTCCGTTATAGCGCAGGTTCTCTCTGATACGGTCGTAGGTTACAATTGTGTCGTTGACAGAATAACCTATAACCGTAAGCATTGCGGTCAAGAACAATCCGTCAACTTCTACGTTAAAGAACAAACCCAAAAGTGAAAATGCACCCATTACAAAGCAAACATCATGGATTAAACCTAAGATTGCAGATACAGCATACTTAAATTCAAATCTGAATGAAATGTATGCAACAATCCCAAGTATTGCAACCAATAGTGCGATAAATGACATTCTGAAAAGTTCAGAACTCAACGTCGGACCAACAGATGTAAACTGCACCATATTAGCATCTTTATAGTCTTTTTTGATTACATCTGCAATTTTATCTGCCATATCAGAACCTTCATCAATAAACTTGGTTCTGACTGAAATCATAGAAGTTTCTTGTGCTTTCTCGTCTTTTGATGTACCTTTTAATACCTGCACATAAGCACTCGGAACTCCGGCTTTTGTTAAATTAGTCTGAATAGTACCGACATCTTTATGGTCAACATTTGCACTTGTTTCATACTGCAAAATTGAACCGCCGGTATAATCAATACCGACTCTTACAGGTGAATGGGTCGGATAATTCATCATTGAATAAATCATTGCAACAATGCCCGGCAAGAGTAATACGGCTGATAAACACATCCATAGAACTCTGTACTTGACAACATGTATTCCGTTCTTATTAAAATTAAACATTTTTATCTACCTCTTACTCTTAATCTAATATACCAAAACGTGCTTTTTCTCTTTTTGTTTCCTCAAACACCGCAGCCTGACCAATTTCTTCTTTCTTCAAACCGAATAAGCCCGGATACTTGAGTTCACCGGTACCAAATATCAGGTGCATAAAGTTTCTGGTAACCGTAATTGCAGTAAACAGTGAAACAATAATACCGATAAACAGTGTCAGAGCAAAACCTTTAACAACGCTTGTACCCAAGAAATACAAGATGACACATGTCAACATTGTTGTCATGTTTGAATCGATAATACTTGTCCAGGCTCTGTCAAAACCTGAATTTATAGCAGTAAACAGGTTTCTGCCCGCTCTCAATTCTTCTTTCGTTCGTTCAAATATAAGAATATTGGCATCAACCGCCATACCTATACTCAATACAAAACCTGCTATGCCGGCAAGCGTAAGCACAACCCCGAACGCCTTAAACAGTGCAAACAGGATTAGACCGTAAATTATTAACGCTATATCAGCAATAACACCGGGTAAACGGTACATCAAAAGCATAAATATCATAACGAGCGCAATGCCAATTATACTTGCCGTTTTTGATTTTTCGATACTGACAGCACCTAATGTAGGTCCGACAGTGTTTTCTTGAATGATTTGTGAAGGAACAGGTAATGCACCAGCTTTTAACAAATCAACCATTTCTTTTGCTTCTTCAGGAGAAAAACCTGATTCACCCCCACCTGAAATTTCAGCTTTACCGCCGTAGATAGGCTCATTAATAACAGGAGCTGATATTTCTTCACCGTCAAAATATATTGCCATAGGTTTGCCAACCCATTTTTCCGTTAATTCACCGAATTTTTGCGCACCTTTAGCGTTAAATTCCAATGATACAGTCCATTGACCTGCCTGATTTGTACCGATATTCGCATCTTTTAAATCTTCACCGGTCAAACTGTCACCTTCGCTTGTTTTTGCACTTTCCCATACCGGTGCATGCGTTTTCGGATCACGAGCCTGAATATTTCCATCCATTACAGGCTGTTTAAATTCTAATTGTGCGGTTTTACCAAGAATTTTTTCCGCTTCTTTAGAATTCATAACACCCGGAATTTCAATTAATAATCTTTTGTCCCCAACCTGAGCAACACTTGTTTCCGATACCCCGAGTTTGTTTACACGCTTTTCAATAGCAGTTTGTAAACGATTCATTGTATCGGGTGTAATTTTTCTGATTGAATTTGTTGTCTGTGCTTCAAGAACGATTCTTGAACCGCCGACCAAATCAAGTCCGAGTTTTGTAGGCATCTTGCAAACAGTAATTATTGAAGCAATTACAATTGCAACAATTACCCAGAACATAATTAGTTTGTTTTTCAATTTTCTACCCTCTTATATGTATTTACTATATTAAATTACGTTTAAACTTATTCTCCGTTTTCAAGCTCTTGTTTAACCTGATCAATTACCCTGAAAAGAACGATTTTTTCGTCATCGTTCAGTGTAACTAACGGACTTCTGACATATTCCTCAATCAGCCCTTTGTATTTCAAAGCTGCTTTGACAGGAATCGGATTAGGAGCCATAAATAACTGTCTGAATACAGGATAAAGCTTTTTGTGCATATTTCTTGCAACAAGAATATCACCTGATTTAAAATTCCTAATCATTGATTTAATTTCCGTTCCGAACAAGTGAGAAGCTACGGAAATTACCCCTCTTGCCCCCAATGAAAGCATCGGCAGTGTCAGACTGTCATCGCCTGAATAAATTGCAAAACTGTCAGGGCAAAAACTTCTGATTTCGGTTACTTTGTCCATATCACCAAGACTTTGCTTTATACCGACAATATTTTCATAAGTTGAAGCAAGATAAGCAACCGTTGACGGCTCAATACTAATACCTGTTCTTGACGGAATATTATAAAGAATTATCGGCAAATCAGTTGATTTTGCAATTGTTTCAAAATGATTTAACAAGCCTAACTGGTTTGGTTTATTGTAATAAGGGACGACCGATAAAATTGCATCCGCTTCTTCTTTTTGAGCATTTTTGGAAAACTCAACCGCTGTTTTTGTCGAGTTTGAACCTGCGCTTAAAATAATTTTTGCTTTATTTGCGACTGCATGTTTTACGGTACTGACAAGCTCTCTTTCTTCTTCATTTGTAAGTGTTGGAGATTCACCCGTAGTTCCTGCCACAAGTATGGCATCACTGCCGTTTTCAACTAAATATTTGGCAAGTTTTTCGACTCCGTCATAATCAATTTCTCCCTTTGCATTCATAGGAGTAACCATAGCCGTTATAACTTCACCGCAATCAAATCTTGTCATCCTTTGTCCCTCGTCTTTAAAATAATACATGATAATTATATTACAAAGACAGCCAAATAGACAATTATTAAGATAATTTTAATAATTATGCGGGGAGCTCTGACAAAACCTGAGAGGTTTTTATTCTTTTAGGGCATTTTTTTTCAATATATTCTTTTAAAACACCAAAAGTCACTTCGCAAACCTTATCATTTGCCTTCTGTTCAAATTCCCCGGTGCAATCAAAGTCATTTACCGCCATTTGCTTAAAAAATTCGCACAATTTGGGATGCATTTTTTTCTTTGAATAAGGGACAGAATTTGCACAATCAGAGCATATAATTCCACCGAGTTCGGGAACAAAATATACCGTTTGATTTTTTGTATCATGCCTGCAGTTCAGACAGGTATCAAATTCCAGCGAAAACCCTGATTCAGACATCATTTTTAACTGAAATTTTATAACAGCAATAAAAATCTCAACTTTTGTTTGTGCCTCTGAAATTTTACCTAAAGCTTTATAAAGAAGATTATAAACTTCATTTGATGACGGATCATCTTCAAGTCCAAAATTATTTACGACTTCAGCTATATACATAGAATAAAATATTTTATCCAAATCAGTTCTTGTCTGCTTAAAAGTATTTAAGCATTCTGCCTGACAAATTGTGCTGAAATTTCTGCCTTTTCGCAGCATCACAGTATTTGCGACAAGACAATCCATCCTTGCACCCAATTTGCTTTTTGGTTTTTTAACACCTTTTGCTATTCCTTTTATAAGCCCTTTTTCTTTTGAATACATAACAATAATTTTGTCTGATTCACTCAAATTGTAAGACTTTAAATTAATAGCATCCGTAACATAACTATTATCCATTATCTTCCCAAGTTTAGCGGAGATTAAGTTTAATTATTAACCCCCGTACCATGATACACCCCTCTTATCATCTGTTCAAGTTCAGATTTTGAGTCAGAATAATAAAGGGCTGTTTCTTTTGTAATTTTGCCTTCTTCATACAAGCGGTACAATGACATATTCATTGTAACCATGTTATTGTAAGAGCCCTGTTTTACAAGCTCATATACTCTTTCAAGTTCGTCTTTTGCAATAAAATCAATTACAGGAGGAGTAACAACAAGAACTTCAGGAGCAGGGAGCCTTGAATCTCCGTCAACAGTCGGAACAAGTTTTTGAGCTATCGTCCCTCTTAATGTATTTGACAATTGCTGCCTAACGAAACTCCTTTCATTCGGCTCAAAGAAGTTTACAATTCTGTTAACCGTCTGAACCGCATCATTTGTGTGAATTGTTGATACTACCATATGACCTGTTTCTGCAGCATTTAGTGCCGCCTCGACAGTTTCTCTGTCCCTGATTTCTCCTATAAATATAACATCAGGGTCCTGTCTTAATGCATATTTAATACCATCTGTAAAAGACGGAGTATCTATAAGCAATTGTCTTTGAGATACTATAGATTTTTTATTTGTATAAATAAACTCTACAGGATCTTCAATAGTTACAATATGTTTTGCATATTTTTCATTTATAAAATCTATCAAGGACGCAATGGTAGTCGATTTTCCCGAACCCGTCGGACCTGTAATCAAAACTATACCGTTATTAAAATCTGCAAAATCCTCTATTGTTTTGGGTAAATTAAGTTCCTCAAACGATTTTATATAATAAGGAATAACCCTGAAAACTATCGCACTTTTGGCAAGCTGATGGCTTAAATTTACCCTGAATCTCGAAAATTGAGGAATTTCGTAAGAAAAATCTATATCAAAAAACCTTGAAATTCTGTCTTTCAAATGTTCCGGAGCAATTGTTTTTATTGTTAAATCTAAATCTTCTTCAGTCAAAGGCGGAAGATTAATTCTCATAATCTGCCCTGCAACTCTGATAGCCGGGCGTTCACCTACACCCAAGTGAATATCTGAAGCTCCGACAGTAACAGCCTGTCTTAAAAAATCATCTATAAAAAAAGGTGTATCAGCCACTAAATCCTCTCCTATTAAATTTATATTTAATATATTTATAACATTTTTTTCGATTTTATACAAGATTATTTTATGATATTATTCATTTGTCGGAATTATGTTAGACAGGGATAAAATAAGAGATTATCTGCAAAACAGAAATTTTGTAATGTGCATAACTTCGCTGTTTTTTATGTGCGGAATTTTGTCCTGCTTTTCAGGGAAAGAATTTATCAGTGCAATTGCCGTTACAATAATTCTTTCTGTCCTGTTAATAACAAAAATTTTTGATATCAAACGTGTACTGATTCTTGCTTTTGTATTTTATTTCGGATTTATTTTGACATTTTTCAAAGTAAAAAATTCAGACGAACTTGTCAGTCTTGCGCCTGTTAATACTGATTTTTACGGTCAGATTGTAAGTATTCCTAACAGTGCAGAAAAAGGGAAGGCAAAATTTTTCTTTGAAGTCGAAAAAGCCGGAAATAAAGAAGTTAAAGGGAAAACACTTTTAACAGTCAGCGCAGAAGAAAAAGAAATTGCAAAACTTAATATCGGACAAAAAATTACAATCCACGGGAATTTAAGACAACCATTCAGGTCAACAAATCCGTCACAATTTGATTACAGTAATTATCTTAAAAATTTCGGAGTATTTACCGTTATATACTCTCAGGATAATAAATTTAAAATTCATAACAGTAAAATGAGTCCGAAATGGGAATTTCTGTATAAACTAAACAATGTAAGAAATTCCGTACTCAAAACACATTCTAAATATTTAAAAAGCCCGAATCTTGAAATTTTAGGCGGAATTGTATTTGGCGATGATGCGGTTGCCCCTCCCGATTATATAAAAAATTCTTTTATAAATTCCGGATTACTGCATATTCTTGCCGCATCAGGAATGAATGTCGGGTTTATATTTTCTTTCTGGTTTTTCATAATGACGTTTTTGCGGATGCCGTATAAACCGAGAGTGATAACAGGCATGTTGCTTGTTATCGTATATACTTTAATGACAGGGCTCGGAGCTTCGGTTGTACGAGCATCACTAATGCTATTATTCGTTCTTGCAGGAAAACTCATTAACAGAGATACACATTCCATTTCGCTTTTATCTTTTGTTGCGGTGCTTATGCTGTTGTACAATCCCGCATATATTAATGATGTCGGATTCCAGCTTTCTTTTCTGGTCACTTTCGGACTTTTGACAACCGCAAATATTATTATGAAAAAAACTGATAAAATTCCGGATAAACTAACCGCAATCATACTCATTCCGGTTGTTGCACAAATCTGGGTTGCACCGGTTCAAATGTTTTATTTTAACACTTTCAGCCTGTATTCAATTCTTGCTAATATAGCATCTTCGGTACTTTTAATTGTAATAAGTTTTACGGGATTTATAAGTTCAGTTCTTGCAATTTTTCAGCCGATTGCAGATTTTGTCTGCACGGGTTCCGATTTTATAAACAATCACCTTATAAATGTCCTTGTTATAATTTCTGATTTCTTCGGCTCTCTTCCACACAGTCTTATTCAGACCACACACCCAAATATCATTCAAATTTCCGTTTATTATCTTATGCTCATTTGCACATCTGTTCTTATTAAATACAATGAATACAAAAAGGCTTTTATAACAATCGTTTCAGTTTCTTTTATTTTGCTTTTATCAACAATAAATATCCCTGATAAAAATCTTGAAATAATCGCTTTTGATGTCGGAAATGCTGACAGTTTTATGATTAAAACACCGCAAAACAAATATTTTTTCATTGATACGGGTAAAATGCCGTATCAAAGCGGAAATTCTCAGGCAAAAATTATTATGCTCAAATACCTCAAAGACCACGGCATTAAAGACCTTGAAGGAGTCATCGTAACACACTTTGATAATGATCACTCGGGCGGAACAACGGAATTTATCCAAAACACAAAGATAAAAACTCTGTATCTTAACAGCACAAAAACAGAAACTCAAACCGCCGTTAATATATTCAAAACTGCAAAAGAAAATAATCAGAAATGGAAAATTGCCCAAAATAATAAACTGATATACAAAGAACCTGATTTGAAAATCTATACATATAAAGCAAATATCAAAGGAAAAGATGAAAGCAACGGTTGTTCAATTATCACACTATTATCCTACAAGAATTTTGATATGCTTTTTATGGGCGATGCAGGAATTGATGCTTTTGAGCAGGTCAAACAAAATCTTGCGCACAATATTGAGGTATTAAAAGTCGGACATCACGGCGGACCGAATGTTGTGAATCAGAAAATGACCGAACATCTTAATAATAAAATTTCTCTTATTTCAACAGGGATAAATACTTTCGGGCATCCGAATAAAGGGACTCTTGATGTTTTGCGCAAAACTGAAATTTTAAGAACAGATTTGCTCAATTCAATCAAAATTACTTCGGATGGGAATGAATACAAAATTTATTCTTATGACACGAATGACAAAAAGTATAAAATTAAACAGAGTTTTTATGCATTAAAGAACAGATAATAGCATTATGAACATGCAGTGTGCAATTCTTTGCACCTTACTCACGGGTGACACACAAAAAATAAGGTGCGAAATTTCGCACCTTATTAAACTGAATTTTAAATGTCTGTTAAATATCCGCATCCATAGCGGCATCTAAAATATCGCTTTGCCCTACATTTTTGGCACTTTCCATCGGAACAGGTGCTTTTTTGTTTGCAGGAGCCGTTGCCACAAATTGCGGTACTATATCAATTTTAGGTATTTCTGCAGCAGGAGCGCTCTGTGGCACCTGTGCAACATGTGTAGTTTGTGCCGGCGCAGGTTTTTGAGCCTGTACCTTAGCCTTTGTCTTTTGTAACTTGTTGTATGCGACTACAGCAGGATCTGTATGAGCCTTAAGGTAGTAATAATCAGACATTATTTGAGATACAAATCTTTTTGTTTCTCTGTACGGAGGGACTGCGTTATATTTTTTTACATTTGCAGGCCCTGCATTGTAAGCGGCGATTGCCAGTTCCATTGAACCGAACATTTTATACATGGATTTGTAATACATAATCCCTGCCTTGATGTTGTCATCAAGCGAGTAGGGATTCAAACCCATTCTTCTTGCCGTTGACGGCAAAAGCTGAAACACTCCGACTGCACCGTGAGCACTTCTGGCTTCGTGTCTGAAACCTGATTCTGTTTTTGCGATGCTGAGTGTAATTGCGGGATCAACTCCCATTTCGACAGAATACTTGACTATTGCCGCTTTCACCGTATCCACACTGGCTGCATTTGCCTGAGAAAATAACATCATAACCAATGCTACGGCTAAGAGTAATAATTTTTTTAAAGTCAAAATAAAATCCTCAAAGTTGTAAATTGAAAATTCTCCAAGAGCTACTTTTTGTGTCTAAATCAATAAACTTTTCACTCTTTTTGAATAAGTTATGCAACTATTATATTACAAAAATTTAAAATTTCAAGTCTTTTTTGTAAACTGCCCGTTGTGTACATTGCCAAAACCCTTACGCAGAGCCACTTTACGCTATGTACAATTAGTGTATTTTTTACGCTAATTGTGTCAATATTCAGAGTTTGCTAAAGTCTGACCTGCAAGAATTTTTTGGTGCAAAGAATTGCATCCTACAAGCTCGCAATGACATGATGGCAATAAGAAGGTGCAAATAATTGCACCCTACACGCTGACAGATTCCGAAACACTGTAAGGTAGACTAAAGTCTACCCTACATGCTACGGCACTTCGTGCCTCGTAATGACAATGAACTCATAATGGCATTAATGATGGGATTGCCACGCCCTGACGGGCTCGCAATGACATGAGGTAAAAGGAGGGTCGTAATGATATGAAAATAAAGAAGCTCGCAATGACAAAAATGCAGGGTGCAAGAATTGCACCCTGTCAGAATTTTATCAGGTACCAGGCTAAAGCCTGACCTACAAGCTTTAGCCTGACCTACAATCCTACAAGTTTACCAGCATGCTGTACACGATCCGGAACTTATTGTACCTGAGTGTGTAGTTCCATTAGACTCCGATATAGAACATGATGATATAGAATCCAATCCAACGACTTCTAAATATCCGGGTGCCTGAATTGAAGCCCCAGCAGCACAACCAAGTTCCGAGTGGCTGGCACAACCACAGTTCCACCCGACTTGTGATGACCACTGACCGGAAGAAGTGTAAGCGTTGGTATAACGTGAGCCGCCACCAGGATAATCATTAGGATTACAACCCATTTGGAATGAATAAACACGTACATTGACAGTTACATAGCTTGGGCATCCTGAACCGGAAACTGTACATCTGGACTTTGTACAAGACACAGTACACTTACTACACCCTCCTCCGCCATAATACGGATCTGAACCCGTATTGGTATAGCACCAGTCGCCGGAACCGGAGTGGTTTGCTTTGAAGGTAGAGTTACCACAGCAGGTTGTTTTATTTGAAGTATAACCTTGTGATTTATAGTATTCACAACAAACGTTATCAGATTTACCTGAAGACCCGCAACAAGCAGATTTATGAGAGTTTTTCCAAGAAGTTCCGCAACAAGAACTTAACCCGCTTGAACAACCACTGCAACTGCTTGAATTATAGTAATTACAACAAGTGGTATCTGTATGACCTGACTTGCCGCAACAAGTTGCCAGATTGTTAGATTTGAATGTAGAGTCATATATAGTGGGAGTACAACAATTAGTTAAATAAGTGCCAGTTAATACACCCCAGGACTTGAGATTAGTGCAACAAGAATTCATTTCCGATGATGACGGAGTACTTCCGTTGCACCATCTCCATTCCTTACAAGTATTACTTCCGCAATAGAATCCCTTACTTGAACATTTATAATCCGAACAAGTACTGTCGGTACCACTTGCAGGGCAAGAATTACCTGAGACTCCAAAATTGCTTGGCTTATATCTGTATGCGCCATTATCAAGAATATAACTGCAGCATCCTGAGTAAGAAGATCCCGTGAAGTTCCATGATGAACCACTATATGTTCTGCAGCAGTATTTTGGCCATTCAGAATCTGATGCAACAATTCCTAAGTTGTTAGCACAACAATAGGCAGCAGAACCAGCTGTAGTCTTACTTGACTCCATTTTACTCGTAGAAAAAGTACTTGTCTTGTTACAAGCCCCTTTACATTCTTCTATATATCCGCCTCTGTAGGATGAATAACCGTCTTCACGACCGCCTGTCAGAGCCGAGCAGCAATATGCAGTCGGAGTTCCGAATAAGTTACCCCATCCTGACGGTTTGTTATTATACAAGCTGTTACAACAAGCTTTTTTATTATCACCGCTTGCTAAGTATACACCGCTTGTAGAACAGCAGGAATCTTTCCATTTTTCGGTACAGTTACATTGATTGGTATTATATGTACAACAGAAATTGGTAGATCCGGCTGATGTATTTAACGGTGAATTATTTGAACAACAACTTGATGAATTATGACCATTAATCAATGCACCATAGCCGGTAGCACAATAACACGAAGCATCACGATAGACAGGGTAAGCACAGCAGTAATTGTTGTTTTCACTTGTTGCACCACCCGTACAACATCTTGAGTTATAATTACCGTTGGTCAATTTACCGTTACCGTTGGCACAGGTACACTGACTGTCTCTATTGCCTGTTACACAACAATAATTGCTGTTTGCGTTTGTCGGACTTGAACCGGTACAACACAGTGTTGAAGTACCTGCGGAATATGTTGTCCCGACACCATCGGCACAACAAACCGAAGCAAAGGTACTGTTATTTAAGTTGCCCGTACTTGGACTGCCGCAACAATTGCGACGCCACCAAGCACCCTGTGTATTGTTTGCAGGGCTCATACCGTAAGCATTTGAAGTTACAGGACTACAAGCCGTACCACTGGATCTTGAACCATTGGTTTCTTTACAGCAAGCAGCAGACAGCGGCATTTGTTTTCTCAATTGCTCAGAACAGGTACATTGTGCAGTAGAGTAATTGTTACAACAATAGTTGCTGCCCGCACTTGTAACAGTAGAGCCGTTACAACATCTGGGGAACCAGTTGCCGTTGTATGCACTGCCGTCTTTGCCGTTTACACAGGCACACTGAGCGGAACTCTTATATTTACAACAATAATGGTCATTTGCGGTTGTAACAGTAGAACCGTTACAACATCTGGTGAACCAGTTGCCGTTATATGCACTGCCATCCTGACTGTTTATACAAGCGCACTGATTTGAACTCTTGTTTTTACAACAATAGTGGTCACCTGCAGTGGTTACTGTAGAGCCGTTACAACATCTGGTTGTCCAATTACTGTTGTATGAACTGCCATCCTGACCGTTTATACAACGACACTGATCAGTATAACCCTGTTTACAGCACCAGTCGGATTTCGTGCCGTCTATTGCAGAGCCGTTACAACATCTTGTATATTGATGACTGCCATATGCATTACCATAGCTATCCAAACAACGGCACTGATTTGTATAGCCCTGAGTACAACAGTAATCTGACCAGTTGCCAAGTACATTGTCACAACACAACGGAGATGAACCGCCTGACTTTGTTGAACCAGTTGTATTAGAACAACAATCAGATTTAAATTGAGCATCAGTTAAACCGCCGGTAGAAGGACTTGAACAACAGTTGCGCTGCCACCAAGCACCCTGTGTATTGTTTGCAGGATTCATACCGTAAGCATCTGATCTTACAGGATTACAAGCCGTACTGCTTGTTCTTGAAGCTTTGGTTTCTTGACAGCAAGAAGCAGACAGCGGGATTTGTTTTCTCAAATTTTCAGAACAGGTACATTGTGCAGTAGAATAATTGTTACAACAATAGTTGCTGCCCGCACTTGTGACAGTAGAGCCGTCACAACATCTGGTGAACCAGTTACCGTTATATGCACTGCCATCCTTACTGTTTACACAGGCACACTGAGCGGAACTCTTATATTTACAACAATAATGGTCATTTGCGGTTGTAACAGTAGAACCGTTACAACATCTGGTGAACCAGTTACCGTTATATGCGCTGCCATCATAACTGTTTATACAAGCGCACTGAGATGAACTCTTATATTTACAACAATAATGGTCATTTGCGGTTGTAACAGTGGAGCCGTCACAACATCTTGTGAACCAGTTGTTGTTGTATGCACTGCCGTCTTTGCCGTTTACACAAGCACACTGATCTGCACTCTTATATTTACAACAATAATGGTCATTTGCGGTTGTAACAGTAGAACCGTTACAACATCTGGTGAACCAGTTGCCATTGAATGCGCTGCCGTCTTTGCCGTTTACACAAGCGCACTGATTAGAACTCTTATACTTACAACAATAATGGTCATTTGCGGTTGTAACAGTGGAGCCGTCACAACATCTTGTGAACCAGTTGCTGTTGTATGCACTGCCGTCTTTGCCGTTTACACAAGCGCACTGATCTGCACTCTTATTCTTACAACAATAGTGATCTCCGGCAGTGGTTACCGTAGTACCGTTACAACATCTTGTGAACCAGTTGCTGTTGTATGCGCTGCCATCTTTACCATCAACACAAGCACACTGATTTTTATTTACATTCTTACAACAATAATGATTGCCGGCTGTGGTAACTGTAGAACCGTCACAACATCTGTTGAACCAGTTGCCGTTATATGCGCTGCCATCCTTACTGTTTACACAAGCACACTGATTTTTATTTACATTCTTACAACAATAATGATCGCCGGCTGTGGTAACTGTAGAACTGTCGCAGCATCTGTTGAACCAGTTGCCGTTATATGCGCTGCCATCCTTACTGTTTACACAAGCACACTGAGCGGAGCTCTTGTTTTTACAACAATAGTGGTCACCTGCGGTTGTAATAGTCGAACCGTCACAACATCTTGTGAACCAGTTGCTGTTGTATGCGCTGCCATCCTTACTGTTTACACAAGCACACTGATTTTTATTTACATTCTTACAACAATAATGATTGCCGGCTGTGGTAACTGTAGAACTGTCACAACATCTGTTGAACCAGTTGCTGTTAATAGCGCTTCCATCTTTACCATCAACACAAGCACACTGATTTTTATCATAACTCTTACAACAATAATCAGTATTATCTCTTGTTATTGTAGAGCCGTCACAACAATGCGTTGTGGTACCTCCGCCTGTTGCACTGCCGTTCTTACCGTTTGTACAACAAGATGTTCTAAACTGGTCTCTTGTTAAACCACCCGGGTTACCGCTTGCACAACATTGAGATTTCCAGTGAGCATTTGTATATGAGCTTTTGGTTTCAGCACAACACTCTACAGGGCTGCGCATTGTCATTGAATTTGCTAACCTGTATGCACAGGTACATTGATTATTTGAATAATTTTTACAACAATAGTTGTCATTATCTGCTGTTCTGTCTGAAGTAGAACCTGTACAACAATGTGTATTTGTACCTCCGCCTGTTGCACTGCCGTTTGTGCCGTTTGTACAACAAGACGTTCTAAATTCATCTCTTGATAAACCACCCGGGTTTGTACCGGCACAACACTGTGATTTCCAGTGAGCATTTTTATATGAGGCTTTGGTTTCTCCGCAACAATTTACCGGCGAAGTCAATGTCATTGAGTTGCTCAATCTGTATGCACAGGTACATTGATTATTTGAATAGTTTTTACAACAGAAATTGTCATTATCAGACAATCTGTCTGAAGATGAACCAGTACAACAATATGTGGTTGTACCGCCGCCTGTTGCACTGCCGTCTTTGCCGTTTACACAACAAGATGCCCTGAACTGATCTCTTGATAAACCACCGGGGTTAGTTGATGCACAACATTGAGATTTCCAGTGACCATTTGTGTATGATGCTTTGGTTTCAGCACAACACTCTACAGGGCTGCGCATTGCCATTGAATTTGCTAATCTGTATGCACAAGTACATTGATTGCTTGAGTAATTCTTACAACAATAATTATCGTTATCTGCTACTCTGTCAGATGTCGAACCGCTGCAACAATGAGTGTTCCATCCGCCATCTTTTACATAACCTGTTTTGGGATTTGAACAACAATAAGTTCTGAATGTATCTCTGGCAACTCCACCAGGATTGGCTCCCTTACAACAAACACTTACAAAACTTGACTGTGTAGCAGAATTGCTTGCAATTCTTGATAATACCGTTGAATTTGTACAACATCCGACACCTCTGACATAATTATATGTGGTTGCTGCATTTACACAGGTACAATGAGTATCTTTATTTGCGGTGCCCATATTCAAACAACAATAATCAGTTTGCCAGTTGCCGCCTTTTGTACAACAACGTTTATCACTCTGACCCTTGTCGAACCGTCACAGCAGTTTGTCTGCCATAAATTTGTGCCTTTATTGGTTGACTGCATTGTAGAATCAGTACAACAAGTCGGTAAATTCCATCTTGATGAATCGGATTTTGCCCTGATTGCACAACTTTCGCAGTAATCAGCACTCAAATTACAACAAGCAATCTTGAAGGATTCAGATGGAGCAGTACCACCGTTATTTTTCCATCCGTTATTCTTATATGCCGCACAACAAGTCGCATTCGCAACAGTAAATGTACAACATCTGCTGTCAGCCCCTGACGGGTATGCTACACCGTCATTTGCAGTAGAATAATCTGCACAACAAGTCTTTTGTACCCAATATGTATAGTTCTTATCAGGACAACAATATGATTTGTATCTGCTTCTTATAGGCTGAGATGAAGTATCTGTCGTGGAATCCATTACACTTGACTGGCTGCAGCATTTGCCTTTCCAATCACTCAAGGTCGCAGAATTGCTTGCAATTCTTGATAATACCGTTGAATTTGTACAACATCCGACTCCTCTGACATAATTATATGTGGTTGCCGCATTTACACACGTACAATGAGTATCTTTATTTGCGGTGCCCATATTCAAACAACAATAATCAGTTTGCCAGTTGCCGCCTTTTGTACAACAACGTTTATCACTCTGACCCCTGCAGTGCTCAGGGAGTTTCTTGATGAGCTGCCGCTTGTTGAACCGTCACAGCAGTTTGTCTGCCAAGCGGATTCACTCTTGTGACGAGCCTGCATTCCGCCCTTGTTACAACAAGTCGGAAGATTATATCTTGAAGAAGAATCCGTTAAACTTCTGATACGGCAGTTTTCTTCATCGGTAGGATTACCGTCACATATATTGTATTGCTTACAACAGTATATTCTGTACGCTTCACTGATTGAATCGCCATCCCAGTTTTTCCATCCGTTTGCTTTAAATGCGGTACAACATGCAGAAGTCGGAGCTGATGCATCCGGATTACAACAGAATTTAACATCGTTTTGTGAAGACGGGTTTTTAGTCGCATTTACACCATCACCATTACAACATCCTGCAGTAGAAGAACGATATGCAGCGTTTGAAGGATAATTTGTTCTGTATTTACAACAATCAGACTGCCAACGAGCTTTACCGTTATCAGTTCCTTTCATCGCATTACAGCAAGCATCACTGGTTGCCATATTCTTGTCAAGTTTTGAACCGCAAGAACAATATTTGTCATTATTTATCTGATCACAACAAGATTTTTTGTAACCGGTATCTCTTGTAGCAGTTGTATTATTCCAGCCTGCAGAACTCATTTTAGCATTACAACAGGTTTCTGTCGGATAACTTTCTAAATAATAACAACACTGTGTTACAGTTGTTACACCGCCCCAGTCAACACCTTCAGTTGACTTGCTTGCGGAAGAACTGGAGTTTGTTTTACAACAAGTAGAATTTAACCAAGTTGCTTTATCAACATAAGCTCCGCCATTATTACAACAATATGTATAATGTCTGTCTCTTACGGTATTATTTGCAGGGGATGTGTGAACATTCGATCTGGTACAGCATTTTGACTGCCAATCCGCACGTGTGGTTGCATCCTTTGTAATACTCTTTGAGGCATTGGTTAATACATCCGAATTTACACAACAATCACCATAATTCTGGTTGACAACCTGCCATGTATTTGCACCAGTAGTACAGTTACAGTGATATCCGATATTTGTTAAATCACTTCTACCGGACGGCTCATAAGAACAGCAATATTGATTGTTTAATTTAGTTCCGCCATCAGCACTCTTACAACAACGTTTATCCTGCGTTCCTGATTTTAATGTAGCATCAGATGTGCCGGCACTTGAACAACAGTAATTTCTGTAATCAGAAATACTTAATGTATTCAAACTTGAGGTTCCTCCTGTACCGCCGTCACAACAAGCACTGCGCCATACTTTATCGGAATCTTTGTAGTGTTGAGTTTGCATTGTTGAGTCTTTACAACAAGTCGGCAAGTTATACATTGAAGAGTTCCAAGTATTACTTCTTATTCTGCAGGCATCTGCACCTTCAGGACATACACCGTGTAATTTACAACAAGCAGTCTTATAGGCATCGTTTATAGTTTCGCCATCATGGCTCTTCCACGCACCTGTCTTTGATGTATCATAAGCCTTGAACGCTTCGCAACAAGCTTTGGACGGAGCAATACCTGATACTGCACCTGTTGAAGTATTTACACTGACGGCATTTGGAATACAACAACTGATACTATTTTGATTTGCACCATCGTTTGTATCCTTAAATGTTTGTTCTGTATTCGGTTTACAACAACCGCTTCTGTAATCAGCATAACTTGCATATCCATCTGATGTTCTTATGCCTGTATAACGACAACAGTGAGCTTTCCAGAAATCTTTTGTCTTACCGTATTTGGAATCATTGCCGTTTGCAAGTCGTTTACAACAACTTGAGAAGTTATATTTACCATTATTACCTGCGGATGCATGATTTGCGCTGACATCTGAAGCCGCAAGTCCGGTTCTCCAACGAATAGGACAACTGTCATAACATTTATCTCGTAAAATACAACAAGCAAGTTTATAAGCTTCATTTATTGTATTACCGTCATGGTCTTTCCAATCCTGAGTACCATCACCTGACTTAGTTCCTGCATGAGCATTAAATGCATCACAACATGCCGCAGTCGGGGCAATACCTGATACCGCACCGGACGAAGATACTGTTGCCTGGTTTGGAATACAACAATTAATATTATTCTGAGATGAACCGCTGTTACCGGATTTGAAAGTTTGGTCGGTTGACGGATTACAACAACCGCTTCTGTAATCAGCATAACTTGCATATCCGGCGGTATTATTACCTGCAGGATTTACAGGAGAGTATGCACAACAATTATCTTTCCAAATTGCTTTTGTTCTGTTTACTGCAGTACTTGAATTAACAGGACTGCTGTTTGTTGCAAGCGCTCTGTCTGTACAACATCTTGAGAAATCATAGTTAATACTTGCCTTAGATTCCGGAGTATTCCATCTGATTGCACAAGTATCAGGGCAATAGTTTGTTGCAGTATTTGAACCGGCAGCAGTACTCTTGTTGCAGCAGTATGTCATATAATCATTGCTTAAAGTGTTTCCGTCCCAATCTTTCCATGTATTTACATTTCCTTTTGAACGGAATAATTTACAACATTCTGTATTAGGATTTGTAGAATTAGGGAAACAACAGTATTCAACATTTGTTGAAGTATCACCTTCACCTTTTCTTTGCCTGTCAGAAGCTGCACCCTGGCAACAGAATTGACGGTACGCAGCATTTTTACCTGTTACATTTGACTGATAATATGCAGGATTATCACAACATCCGTTTTTCCAAGCTGAAGTAGGAATATCTTCATTCGCTTTTATAAGCGACCAATTTATACAACATCCGTTTGCTATTTCGGAACTCAATTTTGATGGAGTTACACCGTAACCGTATCTTGCACCGCACATCCATAATTCTTCGCAGTTCAAACCGTCTTTGTTACCATACGCCTGACAACAAGCCGCTTTATAATATTTAGAAAGCGCACCTCCATCGTTGTTCTTCCACTCCCTGCCCATGAAATAATCACAACATTCTTTTTTCGGAGTATTTGTTGAACCCCATGTGAATTTGTTATTATTATCGGTTATAGAAGGATTGTCTGCCATATCAGGGTCACAGCAGTATTGCTGATTTGAACTGTTATTTACGTTAGCAGCATTTTTTGAGTTAGGATTATCGGCATTATCACTGTTTCTTGTATAATCCGTATCAGTATTCTTTGCTTTGCTGTTAGAAGTATTGTCATCATAACAGCAGAATTTTCTGTATTCTACGTTATTAGAATACTGTTTAGGCAAACTACAACAATTCTTTTTCCATTTTTCATCAGTAGTATCAAGACCGGATTTTGTACAACATCCTTCAGTCCAGTTTCCGTTAAGTTTACAACATTTTGATTCTTCTTCATAATATTTATGATTTGTTGCTAAATTACCGCCTTTGAAACCATAACAACAATGTGACTGCCAAAAATCGTCACGGCTCTTATTGTACTGATTATCTATTGTTTCACAGCATTCATTCTTTGTTTGATTGAAATACTGCCATGAATCTCTGTTCGCACCTTTCGCAGCCGCATTCGAATTACAACATGCTGCGTTATATGTTGCATCTGAAGGATATTTTGCTCTGGTCAAACTACAGCAGTTTTTCTGCCATTGACCTTCCGTATTTGCCTTATGCCCGTTATAGGTATTATCACCGTATGAACAACAACCTTCCCAACGTTTGTTATTCCAAAATGCATTATTTTCTCCTGTAGCACTCGGCACATCAAAACAACATTTTATATCAGGAGTTACATTTTTATTATATATGCTGTTTGGCATACAACATACAGATGAATATGTAGTATCGTACGCAAAAACACCATCCGTTGAATTACTGCAGCATTGAGGATATTTTACTGAATCTTTCTTAAAAATAGTATATTTACAACATCTTCTTAAAGCTTGGCCATGAAGAAGTTTATCTTTCCCGACTTTTGCCTGCTCGATTAAGTATTCACAACAAGCCTCATCTTCAGTTGCATCAGATTGCTCTGCATTAATAGTACAACAACGTTTTAAAACTTCTAAACTTTTTGCATCCGTCTTACCTTTTGCATATTTAATACCTCTGACATTACCGTGACAACAACCGTCGAATGTTCCGGAATCGACATTATAGTCGTGTTTCGCATAATAATCAAGCGTGGTATTGATGTGTTCATATTTCCATTTACAACATTGATCAGAGTTATTTTTAGGTAAACGACAACAGTATTTGTTATATGCGTTGTTTTCGCCCTGTGCATCCAACCCGTTAACGGCTTCGTACATACAACAAGCATCATCAGGGTTTCTTATTTCGTTTCTTCTTGAAACGGTATTACAACATTGTTCGCTGTTATTATTTTGTTCACAGGCAGGTTTACAAGCAGAATATTCCTGATAAATTGCAGGATATTTCGTACAACAGTTACTGTCTGCAGTTAATTTTAATTTACCGCTGTCAATATTTTTCTTACAACAACCCTCAGTTTCAGGGTGAACAGAACAACAATAATCACTCGTATCATTCGGAGCACAACACATCGGATCATTCTTGCCCTGTGATGCTAAGATAGCACAACATTCATCTGCCGGACCGGTTATTGCATGATTTGAACATTCATCTATCTTACAATTCGGATCTGTTTCAGGATCACAACCCGGAGATAAAGGATAACAAATATTATGGTTTGCTCCCGTAGAGCCATCTCTATACCACGGACAACACATATCATCCGGACCAGATGCAACAAAGCCGTCACGTTTACAACATTCTTCGCCTCGAGGATTAACTTTACAAGGATCTTTTTCTATTTCACCACAATTCTCTCCCTCACAAGGTGGTTTCGGGTCAACAATGATGACTTTTGTAGGCTCTTCTTCAGTAAATACCGCTTTTTGTTTTAAATTAATCGCAAAAGTTCTTAAATCACGTCCGTATATATTTGGTCCCTTAGGGCCGTTTAAATCAATCCATCCCTGGATTTCTTCCTGCCCGCCGGAATTTTTTACCTGGGGTTTTAAGCAGATACTTACACCGTTTTTAAGAAGCGCACAAGCACCTTTTACATCCTTTATATCAAATTCTACTCTGTCATTATCTTTGTATTCATAATACTTTCTGCCAAAACAATCTCCCGGTTCATTTCCGCAGTATTTTACAACTTTCATATATTTATTAATATATGCCCCGGCATTATTTGCATAATTTCCGTTATCACTTTCAACATACATCATTGTACCGGCTATGTCTTCTTTATTCTCGTTTAAAGGCAAGCCTTCCAATGAATTTAACATCTGTTTGACTTCTGATTCATAGGACAGTGCAAAAGATTTATTTTGGGCTCTTGTTGTAATTACAGGCAATATCAAAACCGCAATGACAGCGACTACTCCCAATGCAATTAATACTTCCGTAATTGTAAAACCGTGTTTGTTCCCCTTCAGTTTATTGCTCAATGCAGTTAAAAATCCACCCATAAGCGGAAATAACCCCTTTTTATGCGGCATTAGTTTTTTTTCCTCGCGATTCTTAAATTTTAGTCATACGTACGTATATTAATTATACCATCAGACCATGCCCTATGTCAATTAAAATATTATACGTAAGTCAATGTTTTTACATTTATTAACGATTGTTTAAAAGTGCATTTTTAGATATTTTCAAGTACTTATAAAATACTATTTCAACCATAAATTGCCAAAAAAAATTTTCATGTGATAATTGAAATAGTGTAAGAGTAGCAAAAGGATATAAATATGAGCATAAACACCCCGAACAAACAGACTTCACATTTAAAACGTGAAATTCTTGTCAGACTTATAAGAGCATATTTAGGTGAAAATTATGCTGAAGATGTTCGCTTAATACCATATAATATGCGTCCGCAAGGAAGTGATGTTCTATTTAGATGCTGTATTCACAAGGAACGGGCAATATTAAGAGACAGAGTTATCGCCGGTTTAGGGTTTGATATTGAAGAAGTGAAAGATTATGAACTGTTGTCAAATTTGGCGGATAAAGCAACCACAAGAGAAAAACCTGAAAAAAATCCGCTGACACTTTTACAAACGGCATGTAATGAATGCGTTCCTGCAAGAATTCACGTTACTGATTTGTGCCAGGGTTGCGTGGCAAGGCCTTGCGAAAGCGCTTGTAAGTTCGGAGCTATAAAAGTTGTTGACGGGAAATCAAAAATTGATCAATCAAAGTGTAAAAGTTGCGGGCTTTGCGCTCAGGTTTGTCCTTTTCAGGCTATTACAAAAATTATTGTACCCTGCGAAAATGCCTGTCCGGTCGGTGCTATTGCGAAAGACGAAGACGGTTTAACAAAAATTGATTTTAATAAATGTATATCATGCGGAAAATGTGTAAGTGCGTGTCCTTTTGGTGCAGTTCATAAAAAAAGCCAAATTATTGATATTTTAAAAAATATTAAAAGTGGTAAAAAAGTTGTTGCGATGCTTGCACCTGCAATTATGGGGCAATTACCCTGCACCCCTGAACAATTGAAACAGGCAATTATGGAACTTGGTTTTACAGACGTTATAGAGGTTGCGCAAGGTGCGGATATCACAACTAAAAATGAATCTGAGGAATTTAAAGAAAGAGTAGTTGACGGCAAAGCTCCGTTTATGACTACTTCCTGCTGCGCCGCTTATAACGAACTTGTTGATAAGCATATACCGGAAATTGATAAATATCGTTCGACAACCAAAACTCCTGCATATTACGCTGCAGAAATAGTTAAAAAAGAACATCCGGATTATTTAACCGTATTTTTCAGCCCTTGCGTTGCAAAAAGAACTGAAGCAAGCAAAAACCCGAATATTGATTATGTATTGAGCTTTGAAGAACTCGGAGCGTGGTTTGTAGCACGCAACATACAGGTAGCGGAATGCAAAGGTTCAAACTTTAAAACCGAATCATCAGCTCAGGCAAGAAACTTTGCAGTAACAGGCGGAGTGGCACAAGCTGTAAATTCACTATTAGATGATAAACACAAAGCAACACCTTATGTAATTAACGGACTTGATAAAGCAAGCATAAGAGATTTGAAAAAATTCGCCAAAAACGGGAAATGCGAACTTGGGAATCTTATTGAAGTTATGGCCTGTCCGGGTGGATGTTTGGGAGGTTCAAACACCATTAACTCATATAAACAGGCTACAAAACAATTAGGGGCTTACGTAGAACAAAGCCCTGAAATTAAAGATATAATCTAAAGAAAAACAGAGGAAAATATGCAACACGAAATAAAAGTATGTATGGGAAGCTCATGTTTCGCAAGAGGAAACATGAATAACCTTGAGTTTATAGAAAATTACATAAACGAGAATCATCTCGAAGCAACATTAGATTTAGTCGGCTCACATTGCCGGAATAAATGCGAAAACGGACCGCATATATTCATCGACGGAACGGATTACGACGAAATAGATGAAGATAAATTAAAAGAGATATTGGATAAAATAAAATAATTATTCCGTCATTCCGAGGCGACAAAAGTGGATTCTTCGCTAAATCTCGGAATGATGTACAAGCCGAAGAATCACAAATATTATTTAGAATTTAGGGGAAATTATGACAAAACAAATACAGCATCCGGTTTATACGCTGACAAATGAATGTAAAGACTGCTATAAGTGTGTCAGACATTGTCCTGTTAAAGCGATTAAAATAGAAAACGACCACGCATCCGTCATTCCGGAAAAATGCATTTCCTGCGGACGCTGCGTTCAGGTTTGTCCGACAAATGCAAAATGTGTAAGGACTGATATTGAAAAGATAAAAAATCTTTTTATAGCCAAGAAGGATATTTATGTATCTCTTGCACCATCGTGGCGTTCTGTCTTTGAAAATTCCGCAAAAAAAATGATTGCAGTATTAAAAAAGTTAGGATTTAAAGAAGTCTCGGAAACAGCTCTCGGGGCGCAGGAAGTTTCTATTCACGATGCAGAAATTTTAAACAACATGAATAAAGGCCTTTTAATTTCCAGCGCATGTCCGGTAATTGTAGATTATATAAGACTTTATAAACCTGAGTTTTCAAAATACATTACACCTATAGGCTCTCCTGCAAAAACACATGCAAGAATGCTCAAAAATACTTATGGAAATGATATTGCCGTTGTATTTATCGGACCTTGCATAGGCAAGAAAAATGAAGCAGATGAAGATGACGGATTGATAGATGTATCAATAACTTTTGAAGAATTAAAATACTGGATAGCTGATGAAATCGGAGATATTTCGGAAATTAAAAAAGAAAATGACTACGAATTTGTACCATATAGTGCACACGAAGGAACACTATATCCGATAAATGGCGGAATGAACGAAACTATCCGAAAAGTAGGAATAAAACCTGAAATTCAATTAATGGAAATCTGCACAATTTCAGCATTTGAAAAAGCACTTGAAAATCTCAATCCGGATAAACTTTCTTCACCCGTATTTGTTGAGGCTTTAGCCTGTGAATCAGGATGCATAACGGGTCCTTGTATTGCATCAAACAAGGCAAGTATCAGTTCTATTTCCGATGTTATGAATAAGGTTAAAGTACGCAATGAAATTCCGCAAAAAGCAACTACTGTTGTAAAATGTGATTACAGCCCGAAAGCTGTCAGTTCATCAAAATATTCTTTGGATGCAATCCAGTCTGCCCTGAAAAAGATAGGTAAACACACCGAAGAAGACGAATTAAACTGCGGCGGATGCGGATATTCTTCCTGCAGAGAACTTGCCGTGGCACTTTTAGACGGAGTTGCAGAAACTTCAATGTGCGTTTCATATATGAGGAAAATCGCAATGCGAAAAGCGGCAGCAATGTTGCGTTGTATGCCATCAGCTATAGTTATGGTTGATAATAACATGAGAATATTAGAAGCAAACGACAGTTTTATGAAAATGTTTGCCGGAGAGATGTACGATGTCTTTCATTCCCGTCCTGACGGAATGACAGGAGCATCCATAGACAGAATTGTTGATTTTTCGGATATTTTCTCTACTATTCTAAAAACAGGCAAAGACCTGCATAAAGAACATTATCCGGTCAAAGACAGACTATATGATATAAGTGCATTTACAATTGAAGAAAATGAAATTGTCGGTGCGGTCATAACCGATGTAACTCAGACTGAAACTACAAGAGAAAAAATTTCGGAAAAAGCAAGGGAAGTTATTTCCAAGAACATTTCAATAGTTCAGGAAATCGCCTGTCTCTTAGGGGAACATATGGTTGAAACCGAAACACTTCTTAACTCCATTGCAAATGATTACGACGATAAATCTGAGGGCGAAAAATAATGTTTATCGATATTGACTGCCATCAGATAAAAAAGTATAACCAAAACGCATTCGGAGATTATTTTGTATCAAAAAGATATCCTGATGAAGCACGGCTTGTTGCAGTTTTATCCGACGGTTTGGGCTCCGGTATTAAAGCAAACATTCTGTCTTGCATGACAGCAACAATGCTTTTGCGATTTGTTGAGGGAGATCAAATACCAATTAGGGATGCCGCGGAAATCGTTATGAATTCACTTCCTGTATGTCAGGTAAGAAAGATAAGTTATTCAACGTTTTCAATTATTGATGTTAATGATGAAGGTCACGCAAAAATCGTCGAAGAAGGTAATCCTGATTTTATATGGATTCACAACGGCGAAGTTATGAAACCTCAATTTGAATCAATTCCGTCAAAAAATCATAAAAACCGTTGTATGAAAAGTTATAAAATTAAACTTGAACTTGGAGACAGACTGATATTTTGTTCCGACGGAATTACTCAGTGCGGTTTGGGAAACGAAAAATTAAAACTCGGTCTGCGAAGAAGCGGACTGATAAATTTAGTTTTTGATAAACTTAAACAAGACCCTGAAATTTCGAGTTCGGAACTTTCTTCATACCTTGTAAAACAGGCAAGAAATATTGAAACAGACCGGAACCCGAAAGACGATATGTCAGCACTTGTTCTGTATTGCAGGGAACCGAGAAAATCACTCGTATTTACAGGACCTCCGTTTAATCAGAAAAATGATGCACAATATGCCCAAATCTTTATGGATTTTAAAGGTAAAAAGGCTATTGCAGGAGGAACAACGGCAAATCTTTTATCGAGGGAACTTAATATTCCGATTGCAATGGATACAACAATCAGTATCGGGAAACTTCCGTCCTGCTCATATATGGATGGGGTTGATTTGGTTACAGAAGGAATTTTAACTCTAACCCAGACCCTTGAATATTTAGAAAACGGAGATTGGGATATTGACAATGCGGCAGGGAAGTTGGTAAAATTTTTACTGGATAGCGATTGTATATATTTCATGGTCGGGGCAAAACTCAATCAGGCGCATTACAATCCGAATATGCCGATTGAAATCGAAATCCGTAAAAACATAATCAAAAAAATGAAAAATGTTTTGCAGGATAAATACTATAAGAAAGTTAGTGTACAGTATATATAGGAGTGCAGAAAATGGCTAAAGTTAATGTGAAAGTGTGTTTGGGGACAACTTGTTTTGTAATGGGTTCATCAAATTTACAGGAATTACTGGATTTGGTGCCTAAAAAATACGGTGACGATGTAGATGTTGCAGGTTCCCCTTGTTTAGGTTTATGTTCAATTGACTGGGAATTTTCAAAAGCTCCTTATGTAAAAGTCAATGACGAAGTAATAAAAGAAGCAACCGTTGAAAAAGTTCTTGCAGCAATAGACAGAGAACTGAAATAACTCGAATTATCATCCTGAACCCGATTCAGGGGAGCATATACAAAATAAAAACAGAAAGAAAATTTTTAACTTTCTGTTTTTTTATAGCAAATTTTATTTTTACAAGTATTAAAACATTATTATTGAAATCATGGAGAATATCATATGGAAATAGAATTAGGGCCATTCCCGAAATATGAAGATGTAAGATACAATGCGTTCTGGACAAGAGCACATATTGATACAAGATTAAGAGTAGATGAAGACGATATAAAGACATACAAAGCTCATCTGCAGGATTGCAGAGAAAATCCGACAGTCGGACTGCTTGCCGGGAAAAAATACATAACAGGAAAACCTATGAACTACCCGACATATGCAAGACGTAATCTTAGGTATTTAGAAAGACAACCGGAAATAGATACCTTAAAAAAGAGTTTAAAAAATGATATAGATAAATTATATTCAAAAACAAAATATGCAAGAGAATACATTGTAGATAATAAAAGAGTTGTACTTGATTATGTTGAAAAAAGCAAAAAATATACAACATTTGATAAAATGATGATATTTTTCAGAAGATTTTTATAAGAAAAGCTCAAACATATAAAAAAGTGTAACAAAAAACTTTACCTACAGTAAAGTTTTTTGTTATATTGCTTATTTTTGTGCTAAGATATAGAAAAGAATTTAAGATTAGGGGAGAAATACATGTCAGAGAATGTGACTAACGATACAGCCATAGAAGCAATGGAAACTGCGACTGAAAATATTGCTAAAGAGGAGTTGAGAAAACAAATAAACGAGGAATTTGTCGATCCGTCAGGCGGCATTTATGATGATTTTGAAACACAGACCTCAAGTGAATACGGAGCTGATAATATCAGGGTGTTAGAAGGACTTGAAGCGGTTCGTGTTAGGCCGGGTATGTACATCGGATCAACATCTCAACGTGGTTTGCACCACTGCATTTATGAAATCGTTGATAACTCTATTGACGAATCACTGGCAGGATATTGTACCGATATTTACGTTACTATCAACAAAGATAACAGCATAACGGTTGAGGATAACGGTCGTGGTATTCCTGTTGATATCAAACCTGAAACGGGCAAATCCGCACTTGAAATCGTACACACCGTACTTCACGCAGGCGGTAAATTCGGGGACGGCGGCTATAAGGTATCAGGCGGTCTGCACGGTGTCGGCGCATCTGTTGTAAACGCACTGTCAGAAAAATATATTGTAGAAGTTTCACGTCAGGGATATGTATGGCGTCAGGAATATATGAGAGGGGAACCTCTTGCACCGGTTGAAAAAGGTGAACCGACGGATAAAACAGGGACAAAAACGACATTCTGGCCGGATCCTGAAATCTTTACCGAAACAACTGAAATTGATGTTGAAGTAATCGGAACAAGACTTCGTGAAATGGCATTCTTAAACAAAGGTTTAAAAATTATTTTCAAGCACGCAGGAATGGATGAACCTGAAATTTTCCACTACGAAGGCGGCATCGGGAGTTATGTTGAGTTTTTGAATAAGAACAAAACCGTATTACACGACAAACCAATCTATATCGAAAAAGTCGTCGGTGATATTCAGGTTGAAGTTGCAATGCAATATACAGATTCTTATACCGAAAATGTATTGTCATTTGCAAACAACATCAATACTCATTCGGGCGGTACTCACATGACAGGGTTCAGAAATGCTATTACCCGTGTATTAAATGACTACGCAAGAAAAAATAAAATCTTAAAAGATTCCGACCAAAATCTTTCAGGTGATGACGTCAGAGAAGGATTAACGGCTATAGTTTCCGTTAAAATTCCAAACCCTGAATTTGAAGGACAGACAAAAGAGAAATTAGGTTCTATTGAGGCTTTGAGTGCAGTACAGGATGCGGTCAGAGATAAATTGCAGGAATGGCTTGAATTTAATCCTAAAATGGGCAAAGCTATTTTGGAAAAAACACTTCAGGCTCAACGAGCAAGAGAAGCAGCAAGAAAAGCAAGGGAACTAACAAGACGCAAAACCGTTCTTGAAAACTCCACTTTGCCGGGTAAACTCGCAGATTGCTCAAACAGAGATCCTTCTCAGTGCGAAATCTTCATCGTTGAGGGAGACAGTGCAGGCGGCTCTGCAAAACAGGGAAGAAACAGAATGTTTCAGGCTATTTTACCTTTGAGAGGGAAAATCCTTAACGTTGAAAAAGCAAGATTAGACAGAATTTATGCTAATAATGAAATTCAGTCAATGGTTCAGGCTTTCGGTATAAAAATCAGCCGCAACCCGGACGAAGTTGAACTTGAAAAGCTTCGTTATCATAAAATTATCATTATGACGGATGCGGATGTTGACGGTGCACATATCAGAACTTTGATGCTTACATTCTTCTTCCGTTATGCAAGACCTTTGATAGAAAACGGGTATGTTTATATTGCACAACCGCCACTATTCAAAGTTACACAAGGCAAAGCTTCAGAATATCTGTTCAACGAACACGTTCTTGATAAAATGCTTAAAGAAAGGGGGATTAAAAATCTCAGCCTTTCAGATAAAGAAAAGAAACACGTCAAGACAGGTGATGAACTTTTAGAACTTATTAAAAATATGACAGAGTTCTACAAATCGTACAACAATCCGATTTTGAATCTTTTCCCTGCCGTATTTTTAAGAGGCTTGGTACGTTCAAATGTACAACTTGCGGATTTTGATTCTCAAGAACTTATGAATAAGCATTGCGAATACTTAAACCACTATCTGCAAGACCATGCAAAGAACTACAATATTGCAGAAGCTGAAAATTACAAAGTTGAAGTTAAATATAATGCAGAAAATGCTAAATATTCATTCATCCTGCATTTGAATAACGAAGAACACGTTGTATTAAATCAAAATATAATCAAAAGTACCGAATTTAAGAAACTTCGTGAATCTTATCCGTTAATCAGAGATTTCTTGATTGAAGAAACAGACGGTTTGATTTTGGAAACAGATACAGAAAAAGTGGAAATAAATTCGTTTGAAAAACTCCAAAAAACAATTGATGACAGAGGGCAAAGAGGATTGCAAATTCAGCGTTTCAAAGGGTTGGGTGAAATGATGCCGCAACAGCTTTGGGAAACAACAATGGATCCTGCGACAAGAACATTGTTAAAGGTTAATATTGAAGATGCAATGATTTGTGACCAGCTGTTTGATATACTGATGGGTGACAGAGTTGAACCCCGAAGGGATTTCATTCAGTCAAATGCAGTATATGCAACAAATATTGATACATAAAGAAAAAAGACCGAACAATTAAATGTTCGGTCTTTATATAGATTAGTGAATTTATTTATAAACATACAGAATATTTGTGTTAGAATGGAGCAGTAAAGAAAAGGAGAAATTTATATGTTAGAGTTTATGAAAAGACAACTGAACGAATTTAAAGCATTCGCAGTCAGAGGCAACGTAATCGACATGGCAGTAGGTATCATTATAGGTGCTGCATTCGGTAAAATTGTTGATTCAATGGTAAACGATGTTATTATGCCTCCGTTAGGTTGGTTAATGGGCAAAGTTGATTTTACAAATCTTTATTTAACTATGCCTACAAAATTGGATGATTTAGGCAATATGCCACATTATGATTCATTATCAGCTGCAAAAGCAGCAGGTGCGGTAACAATTAATTATGGAGTATTTATTAATACCTTGATTAGTTTCTTATTAGTTGCATTTGCAGTATTTTTATTAATCAAGGGTATCAACAAATTACAGGCAGCCGCAAAAAAAGAAGAAGCAACAGAATCTGCGGCGACTCAAAAAGCTTGCCCATACTGCTTTACACAAATCGATATTCGTGCAACAAAATGTCCGCATTGTACATCTGAAATTCCGGCAGAAGCTCAGCAGTAAAAAATATTTATTAAATAAAAGCCCGCCGTTTCACGGCGGGCTTTTATACTGCTAATTACCGAAAAAGTGAGATATTATTGCCATTAAAATTGTAGCGATTATTCCGAACATTAACGGGAATATAGCATCATTTCCTTCGGATGTATGGATTTCTTTTCTGTTTTTATCATTTTTACTCATTATTTTCTCCTTTGCTAAACTAAACAACTCTACATTCCTCCCTATGGAGGAGGTTAGGTTGGAATATATACAGGTGTAGGCATATTACATGCCTAAAATTACGGAGCTCGGGTAAAAATTAAATTCTTTAAATAAGAAATGCTGTTATATTTCGTTAAATCGGAAGTTTTTATGACGTTTTTATCAAAATTATTTTTAAAATCGCAATTCAAAAAGCCGATAAAATATCCGTCAATATCATGAGAATTTCTTTGTGCTGATATTTCTTGCGATTTAGAATTTACAGATATTAAGGCGTTTTCATAACTTTTAAAATCTATACTTATCTGTTTTTGCGGAGCTGTTTTCGAAGAAATATATTCAACTTGATTATTTATTTTTGGTGCAGAATAATTTATTTCTTCCGCATTTGTACCGGTGAGAAATATCTGAATAAGTAATAAAAATATTATTAAAAATTTACGCATATATAAATTATAGCATTAGAAAAATGTTAAGGGATGTTAAATATATTTAATATTTGTTCATTACTAATCAATTTTATAATTTGAAAAAACTTTATAAAATTATACGGGGATTAATTTTTAGGGGAATTTATGAGTAAAGACTTTATAAGTATTAATGGGAATGATTATGCTGAGCAGTACAGACAATTTGGGGAAAGAACACTTGAACAATGTCGCCACAGATTACAAAGTTTGAATATTTCAATATGGCAAAATGAAAAAGATAAAAAATCAGATGAACCGGAACAAAAAACTGAAACAACAGACAATGAAAATTATGTAAATAACAAACAACGTAACTCGTTTACACAAATAAGTAATCCTGCGAACAATGCGTATACACATTTTTTGAAAAAAGGCAATAGGAGCATAAGCCGTTCAGACAGTATGCGTAATACCATAATGAATTCAGGCAGACTTACTTACGCAATGGAAACAATAGATAACCGTCAAAAACAGAATTTGAAATTCTTGGATAAATCCGTATCTGAAGGCGGGAATATCTCAGGTTCATTAAATTGTTATTATGAAAATGGCTCAAATAGCAGTCAAACAACACTTTTTGGAGAAGTAAAGAACTCTTGGCAAAATAAAAAGAAAAATATTTATACTGAATTTAATGCTGCCGCAGGCTACAATAATGAAACAAGGACAGATTCAGAAGAAAAAACAAAAAAAGTTGTCGGTAATGTTTCGTTTAACGCAAGATTAGACAAGGGAAACTTTAAATATGGAGCAGGTGCTAATTATTATTCGGATACAGATGTCGAAACATTAGATTTCAATATATCAGCAAGAGAAAAACGATTAGGCATAGGTGCCGATTTGACAAGACGTACTACAATCACAAGAGATGAAGAAACAGGCGGCAAAAATGTTAAAAATGACATGAAGTTAAAAATTGACATTATAAGTAACAAAAACGATAATCCGAAAAATGATGACTCTTCAAATCAGCAGATTAAATTTGAAACAAGAACAAGTGCACTGCCTTCGGAAGTTGAAGAAGTAAACACAAAAGCACAAGATTTGGCGTCAGTTTATATAAAACCTGAAAGAAAAAATGGTCCTGATGTGGATTTTGAATATAATAACAATCAATGCGGTGCTACATTTGAATTCAATCATAATGTTATCAAGAAGAACAACAGATTTTTGTCAATTGCACCTGTAGTTGGATTGCACGAATACACTGACCCGACACTTGACAATAATAATGAATCTTTTGAAATGACAGCAGGTGTTATCACGCAGTTCGGGAACAAATCTTCTAAGGGGCAAACATTCACAGGTACAGTTACTGCAATGGCTGACAGAATGGTTAAAAAAGGTTCTGATCCTTATGATACAACATATATACGCGCAAACGCCTACTATAATAATTCAAAAGCAAAATTCAGTGCGGCTGTTGATGCAGGGATGATTAAATCAGGAGATATTTCTCTTAAATATGCCAATTTAAGTGCAGAAAAACAATTCAGACATTCCGCTCTTGAATTAAGTGCCGGCATTTCAAAATACGATTATTCGGGTGAAAAAGAAAATTTATTCAATGTATTGGCAACATACAAGTATAATATTCCCTATAAAACCAAAAAATAATTTATAAACCGACAAATTCTTCAAGGTACTGTTTTACAATCTCGACACGTTGCTTAGGTTTGCCGTATAAGCGAACAATTTTATCTATATCGGATGTCACAACTCCAACATCAATTTCATTCATTCCCAAAACATCTTGAAATGTTTTTGACCACGTTACCAAATCCAAGCCATTATAACACATCGGAACTTTGTGTCTTGCACCTGCAAGGATAAGTTTTTTTGTCAGTTCCTTTCTTAAAGTAAGTAATTTTTCATCAAATACAGAATCATTATCTAAATCCATTTTATTTAAAAAAACTTCAAGCATATCAGTAACACAATTTCTTGTAGGTTTTTCATACTCGTTAACATCGTCAAGAATACGCAAAGTTTTTCCGCAAAGAACAAAATTATTAGGATTCAAAAAATCAAAAAAGTAAGATTTATTTTTTGTGCACATTTTGTTGAGTTGAGCAAAATCTTTTGCTATTCCGTCGAAACTTCTTTGCGGAAGTTTTGCAAATTTGGGTAAATAGATTTTACTGTAATATTCATAACATTCTTCTTTTGTATGCGTTTTTGAAAATTCAACAGGTACTCCGACAGGAATGGATTTTCCCTTTGAATATACATTTTTTAAGATTGCCATATCTTCACCAATATTATTGTAAATTTTTGCAATTGCTTCTCCGAAATAATGTTTTAAATGCCCAAATTTTCTCCTGCGCACAAGTTCAATTCCGCCAAATTCAGGCTCTAAATACTCATTCCCCCTTTTGAGGACATAGCAGTCATCAATTTTATAAACCGAACCATAAAAACCTGAACCGATTTTGGAATTTAAACATACTTTTTGCCCATACATTTCAGCAAAATCATCTAAAAGTCTGCTTGCGCTCTGACGGGTTGTCCGCCTTGTCGATAGTGCTTTTTCAAGTTTTTTACCAAATGCGGATTTATACCCCGTAAATGTAGTTGAATATGACGATTGAATTTCCATATTTGTATTAAATCCGCTCAAAAAAAATTTTGCTTACTTATTGCCCTGGTGCGTTATAGACTTATTAATTTGGTTCATATATAATTTTTATAAAAATAACCCTCACCAGTATTCCGAAGAATTTAAAATTCAAGAACTGTTCCCTTTCAAAAATAGCGAAGATTGGCGAGGAGGAAAGTGGGTGCGAAAATGAAAAAAACTTTACTTATAACAGCCATTTTATTATGTGCAAATATGGTTTGGGGTGCCGGAGCAAAGGTTTTTAAACTTGATAACGGTCAAACCGTTATTATCCAGGAAGTAAGAAATAATCCTATTGTTACTATTGATACCTGGATAAAAACCGGTTCAATTGATGAAGATGATTCTAATAACGGGGTCGCACATTTCCTTGAACATCTGTTTTTCAAAGGTACAAAAAATCATGCTCCTGGAGAATTTGACAAAATTCTTGAAACTAAAGGAGCAATTACGAATGCTGCGACGAGTAAAGATTTTACACACTATTACATTACAATTCCGTCAAAAGATTTCGATTTGGCCATGGAACTCCATGCAGATATGCTTTTAAATCCAATGATACCGCGAAACGAAATGGAAAAAGAGCGTAAGGTCGTATTAGAGGAAATTAACAAAGATTCAAATTCTCCGCAAAAAAAATTATATGAAAGCATTGATTCAATGCTTTATACTAATCATCCTTACAAAAGGCGTGTAATCGGCAGAAGCGACGTGATTGAAACAATTACAAGAGAAAAAGTTTTAGAATTTTATAATGCACATTATTCTCCATCAAATATGGTTACGCTTGTTGTCGGGGATGTTGATACAAACTGTGCTCTGAGTAAAATCAAAGAGGTTTTTAAAGGTGATGTAAAAAAATCGGAAAAGAATGTTTACCCGAAAGAAAAACAATTAACCGAACAAAAAAAACATGTTGAATACGGTAGCGAGCAATCAGGGTATATGCTTATCGGCTTTAGAGGTACATCAATTTCAGACAAAGATTCCTATGCAATGGATATTTTGGCAACGATACTGGGAGAAGGACGTTCATCAGTTTTAAATCAGGTTTTGAAAGAAAAGAAACGTCTTGCATTTTCTGTAGATGCAGGTAATTTAACATATAAGGATGACGGGATTTTTTATATCAGTGCAAATTTTGAGCCGGATAAATGCAAATCGGTTCAGGATGTAATATTTGATGAAATAAAAAAAATTCAGGATAAAGGAGTAACAAATGAACAGTTAAGTCTTGCCAAAAATTTGATTGAAAGAACAACATATTATTCAAGAGAATCTGTTTCGAATATATCAAATGAAATCGGTTATACCGTTGCATTAACCGGGGATATAAAATTTTATGATAACTATCTGCAAAATATAAAAAATGTTTCGGCAGAAGAAGTCAAACGTGTTGCAAATAAATATTTGGGTGTGAATAAAAGTGCCCTTTCAATACTTTTACCTGATGATAAAAAAGATATTCCGGTTGCGAATAAAAAGATTGAAAATAATACTTCGGCAAATTTTGTCAGTGAAAATTCTCAAACACAGAAATATAATCTTTCAAATGGTTCAACTCTTTTATACACAAAGAATGATTTTAACGACATAATTGCAATCAGCATAAGTGCAAAAGGAGGTCAGCTTCTTGAGAATAAGGCCGGAGTAGCACTTGTTACAGGGAACTCACTGATTAAAGGAACAAAGACTTATTCTCCTGTTGAACTGTCTCTGATACTTGAAGATAACGGGATAAAAATTGTTCCGTCAGTTAGTGCTGATGCGTTTTCAATTTCAGTCCTTACAACAAAAGACGAATATGAAAAAACAATAGAAATGCTTAATGAAATAATAAATAATCCTGCATTTGACGAAGTGGAAATCGGAAAAATAAAATCGGATAATCTTAATCAAATTAAGGCAAATAAAGATATTCCGCTAAAAGTTGTGCTTGAAAAATACAGAGAATTGATATTCCAAAACAGTCCATACACAATTTCGTCTAATGTACTTGAAAAAAATCTGCCTGATATATCAAGAGATGATGTAATCAGCTACTATAACAAGATTTTTGAACCCCAAAATATTATAATTTCGGTCAACGGAAATGTTGATAAAGACCGAATTGTAAATGATTTTGGTAAAATATTTGATAAACCAAACACAGGTAAAAAATTTGAATATAAAGGTTTTGACAAACTGATTTCAAAACCAACCGCACCAAGAATTGCAACACAACATGCGGATACGGAAACTGCGTGGATAATGTTAGGGTGGCAAACCGACGGAATCGACAATCCTAAAGATTATGCAGTTTTGCAGATTATGGACTCAATATTAGGCGGCGGTATGAGTTCAAGATTGTTTAAAGACCTGAGAGAAAAAGAGGGGCTGGCTTATCAGTTGGGTTCCGGATTATCCCAGCATGTTTTAAGAGGCAGTTTTGTACTTTATATAGGCACAAATCCTGCGACTTTAGAAAAAGCAAAAAAAGGTCTGTTTGAAGAAATTAACAGATTAAAAACCGAATATGTCGGGGATAAAGAGCTTAGAGATGCAAAAGAAAAACTCATAGGTAACTATGTCATAGGGCTTGAAACGAATCTTGAAAAAGCCGCAATGATAGGCAAATACGAAACAATGGGCTTAGGCTATGAATTTAAAGATACGTATATTGACCTGATAAACAGTGTAACAGATACAGACATAATTGAAGTCGCAAATAAGTATTTTGACGATAACTATATTTTGTCAGTTGTTACAAAATAAAATTTATTTATTATCTTTACCGACATCACTTGCTTTGACTGTAATTTCAGACGGTTTGCAAATAAACGGATTGTTCTGATACTTTGCCCAGACTACATAAGCTCTGTTGCCTTTAATTTCTGTTGAGCCATTCTTAACGTATTCAACTTCTCCTGTTTTGGGGTTGGTTTTCTCAGCATAAATATCAAGCGTATATTTATCAGCTTTTTTTGAACGATCTTTCATTGCTTCATACAAATCATCCAGCTGAACATCTGTAAATCCGCAGTCCAGTTTATATGCACCCTGTGCAGATGTTATTGTTTCCGAGTATTTGCAAAAACCGTTTTTCCAGCCATGAATTTTTCTGATTGTTTTAAATTCCATATCTTCATATTGAGAATTAATTGTTTCTTGATAAGCATCGCAATCTCTTATGTGTCTTATAAATTTTCTTGAAAATTTAGTGTACTCGGATGCCAAAACAGTCGTTCCTGCAATTAATAAAGCCAATGTTATCGCTAATACTTTTTTCATTTGTTCCTCTTTCATTTATATACCATTATTATATCAAATTTGATTTTCTTTGCAAAATTTTAAAATCTCATCAGTTTGTATGATTTCAAAAAAAAATAAAATGATAACATAACAATATACTCCTTAGAGACTAAGATACACATATCCCTAATCAACAGCAATGCACCTCATGTACATTGCTTTTTTTTGTTTAAATTCCCACTGTTTGTACCATTTTAGTCAATATTTATTGAAATTTTTGGTTTAAAGTTGTATAATGGCAAAGTTATACTACATTTGTTACAAGAGAGGATTTAATATATGAAACTCCACATGCAGATACTTATTGCGTTAGGTCTTGGAATTAAGAGAAACTGGCACATATTTTTCGGTATTATAGCCGGGATATTTGTCGGAATATTTTTATATTCTCACTCGGGCAATGTAGGGGCTTCGGTATTAAATTTTCTGACCTTCATCGGTCAGGTATTTATAAGACTTATCCAGATGGTAGTTATTCCTCTTGTAGTTTCCGCAATTATTATCGGTATAACAAGTGTCGGGGATAACAAACAACTTGGTAAATTCGGGGCAAAAATGATAATTTATTTCGGCATTTTGACAACTATAGCAGTTACAATCGGAAGTGCTTTAGCTTTAATCTTCAAACCCGGTGCAGGCGCAAAGCATTACATTGCTGCAAATATTGCTGCAGATGTCCAATCTCATGTTGCAACAGCAATGCAGCAGCAACAGGGCAAAATCCTTGATATGTTTTTAGGATTTATACCTAATAATCCTATGGAAGCATTTGCACATGGCAATATGGTTTCAATTATATTGTTTGTGGTATTATTTGCACTTGCTCTTGCTAAGGTTGGAGATGTAAACAGACCAATTGTTTCGTTTTTTGAATCGGTGTTTGCCGCAACTATGAAAGTTACAGACTGGATTATGTTGTTTGCTGCTCCGGGTGTGTTTGCTTTAACTGCAAGTGCTATAGCAAGTTTTGGTATAAATATTTTCGGACCTATTTCAAAATACTTGTTAGTATTGCTATTAGGTTTTGCTATTCAAATGTTTATTGTTTATCCTGTATTTTTAAGATGTTTTTCAAAGGTTTCTGCTCCTATGTTATTTTCTGCAATTGCAGAAGCGACTATGGTTGCATTTGGAACAGCAAGTTCTTCTGCCACTTTGCCTTTGACAATAGCATGTTGCGAAAAAAGAGGTATTTCACATAAAATTTCAAGTTTTGTTTTGCCGTTAGGTGCGACATTAAACTTTGATGGGACAGCTCTTTTGCAGGTTGTTGCGGTTATATTCTTAACACAGGCTTACGGAATACATTTAACACCTTATATGGTGATTTCAATTGCGATTTTGGCTATTGTTGCATCAAGTACATGTGCAGGTATTCCCGGTGGCGGCTTGATTACTATTGCACTAATACTTAACGGCTTAGGTTTGACTCCTGAACAACTCGTTGCAGGGTTTGCATTCCTGTTTACAATTGAAAGACTGACAGATATGCTCAGAACCACTCTTAACGTTGTTTCTGATGCTGTTGTTGCAGCTACTATTGCCGATAATGAAAATGAAATCAATTATGATTTGCTGAATAATCCGCAAGCTTATGAAGAAATTGCATAGGATATGAAAAATTTAATTATAAAAAAATGGATTGAACCATATAAACTTTTGGAAACAGTAAAAAACTATTGCGACTTTATTGATTTGACATTTGACGGAATGAATAAAATTGTACAGAAAAATAAAATGTTTTCTGCACTTGAAAAAGACGACAAAAGTTTTTCGCTTTATATGAAAAATGTCAATAAATTCTATATTTTTACCCCAAATAATGAATTTGATTTACTGGCAAAACTGATTGAAATTTTTGGATTTGAACCTGAAGATTATGAAATAAATGAAAATTCTGAAGATGCAATATCTTTAGTAGATATGGGCAAATCCGAAGCATCATTTCTTAACATTAATTAAAATAAAAGGCAATTTTTTAATCTCAAAATACTTTATTAATGCATAGGGGAAAATAGAAAGTAAAAGGGGATTATTAATTGTTTGGTATTTTTGCACCAATAACTTATAATACGGACTTAAGCTCATTATTTGCAGGATATTATACTCCGTTTTATGCCGGAGGATATTCTCCGTTTGCACCATTATTTAATCCGCAAATGTCCTATTACGGAAACACCGGTATGTATTATTCATATTTTTACAATTACGGATGCAATAATTTTTCTAATATATTTTCAACGAATTATGCCCCGCAGGTGAATTATAGCGCATGCGGTGGCGGAACTTCGGTTAAACCATCATCAACTACGGTACAAAAATCGAAAACATCATCCGCGATATCCGCATCCTCAACAAGGGCAACCAAACCTGTAAAATCTGTAAGGGAAACAAAAACAGCAGATAATAAAGTTAGCGTTCCCAAACCTGTTGATTTAGGAACAGAATTTGTATCTGTTGCACGTAAATATTCAAACTGCACTGAATTTGACGGCTCACATTTGAAATTCTGCAATAATCCGACATGCAAAATAGAGGACCCTGAAAATGAAGAATGGTGTACTGATTTTGTTACTTATGTTGCAAAAGAAGTATACAGGAATAAAGGACTTAATCCGCCTGCCGGTTTTGGAGACCATGATGTAAGAACTATGAAAAGCTGGGCAATACAGACTAACAGATTTATACGAACATCAAATAAATCTCAAAAAGGGAAATTTATTGCAGAAAATATTAAACCCGGAGATATCATGATTATAAATGAAAATAACGCATCCCACACAGGATTTGTAACTAAAATAGATAAAAATAGCGGTGTTATACATACAATTGAGGGGAATCGTGATGACAGGGTTAAAGAACACTCTTACAGTCCAAATTATCCTGATTTAAGCGGATTTATAAGATTAACTTCTTAACAAGACGTTCAAGCTCTTGGGGGGTAGAATTATTATAAATGACAATGTCTGAATATTTGACTTTCCCGTCCTGATTTTGTTGTGATTTCATCCTGAGTCTTGCGTATTCTCTGTCGTAGCCGTCTCTTTGCATCAGCCGTTCAAGCCTGATTTTATCATCACAGTATATAAAAACTATTTTGTCAAACATATCTTCCATTTTTGTTTCAAAAAGAAGGGGAACAGAAACGAAAATTCTTTCTTTATCCTGATTTTGTTCAAAAAATTCGTTTATTTTTTGTTTGATTTGCGGGTGTAATATATCCTCTAAAACTTTTTTCAGGTTTTTGTCTTGAAAAACAATTCTGCCTAATTTCCCTCTTGATATGTGACCGTCAGATAAAATATCATAATTCTTAAACGCATCAATAACTTCTTTGTTATCATTAAGAAGTTCATGCGCAATTTTGTCGGCATCAATTACAATTTCACCGGCATTTTTGAGTATCTCTTCAACCGCGGATTTGCCGCTTGCGATATTTCCCGTTATAGCATATTTTATCATTTTTGATTTGATATCCTGTTTAAAAAGTTTCTTAATTCTTTAATTTGCTGAGGTTTTATCGGTTTAAATTCACCCCGTTTCAGTCCGTCAAGATTTAGTGTTGCGTGCTGTATCCTTTTCAACGAAACAACTTCAAACCCCAAATGCTCAAACATTTTACGGATTTGCCGGTTCATTCCCTGATATAAAAGTATTTCCATTGTTGTATGCGAATTATCTATTTCAAGTACACTGACTTCCGCATATGCTGCTTTGCCATGTTCTATTTCAATCCCTTTATACATTGTATCAATGTCGTTTTGAGAGATTTTGCCATTGATTGAAACTCTGTATAATTTCGGAACTTTTGCACTCGGGTGGGTGAGTTCGTTGATCAAATCACCGTCGTTAGTTAAAATCAAAAGTCCCGTTGATTCTCTGTCTAATCTGCCAACAGGCTTTAAGTTATGCAGATTTTCAGGTAATAAATCATAAATCGTTTTTCTTCCTTTTTCATCATCCGAAGTAGTAATATAACCTGCGGGTTTATAAAATCTGTAATATTCGTGTTTTACAGGGTGTATAAGTTGTTTATTAACAAATACTTTGTCTTTTGGTGCAACGCTGTAACCAAGCTCCGTTATGGTTTTACCGTTTACCATAACAACACCGGATTCAATAAGCTCGTCTGCTTTGCGACGAGAACAAAGACCACTTGATGCAATGTATTTATTTAAACGCGTTCCGGGCATTTGATTTCCTTTTCAAATATTGAATTTAACGGTTCCGGTATTCTACGGTAGAGTTTTCCGTCTGAATGAACCGCAACGATTACCACATCTGCGGTAATAAATACCCTATCTGTTTCTTTTGATTTTATTACCTGATGAAAAGTTGCAGTAAGCCCATTGAATTCTGATATTTCAGTTTCAATAACAACAATATCTTCAAGTTTTGCGCTGGCTTTATACTTGATATTTATACTTGAAACAGGGAGTAAAATATCCATCTCTTCGAGTTCTTTTAATGTATAGCCTTCTTGTGCGCAATAATCAACCCTACCAATTTCCATCCAGCGAAGATATGAACCGTGCCATACAACACCGTAGTTGTCCGTATCGGAAAAATAAACTTTTTGTTCAAATGTGTATTTCATAATGTAGAGATTGTAGCACAAAAAATAAAAAAATACTTGATAAAAAATGATGTTTGTGTAAAGATTGACATACATACAGATTGTGGCAAGGTAGCTCAGCTGGTGAGAGCGCACGGCTCATACCCGTGAGGTCGAGAGTTCGAATCTCTCCCTTGCTAATAAAAAATGGACAGGTCTTTAGATCTGTCTATTTTTTATTCATATGGGTATTGATGAGAAGTTATTTTAGAGTTCGAGCGACCTGCGAGCAGAGGGCGAAGCAAATTTTGCTTGTGGCGTTAAGCCACTAAAAGCAAAATGCGTAGTCCCGTTTATTGTGAGCAGGTCAAGACAATCTCTCCCTTGCTATTTTTATTGCCCTCACAGGTAATTCGCCTTGCGCAGTTCTTTCAGAACCAAATCGAAAAATGTTCAATTATTCACATTTTTCTCTTTGAGCGCACGGCTCCCTCTCTGCAAAATGATTCTTAATCATTTTGCTTCGGCAGAGTCCGTGAGGTCGAGAGTTCGAATCTCTCCCTTGCTAAATAAAAGAGGATTAGGCATATAGCCTATCCTCTTTTATTTTATAAAGAAATGTTTTGTATCAGGAATTTTGAGATAAAGTATCGCAAGTTTTACATTTTAGTCGGAAACAACGCGAAGAGGTTAATTATTGTAGATTATCAGAGAGATTGAGAATACTACCCCCGGAAGTTTGAGAGGATTTCGATTTTGCACGCATTTTGAGGGAAAATTTTCAAAACTCCCGTCTTGGATTATTGGCAGTTCACAACTTTTGCACTTCGTTTTTGTTTTCTTGCGAAAACAGCACTCAGTCAAGTTGTTCACATGGACGAGTTTCGGGTTTCACCCTCACTCTTGCCAAAATCCGCTGATACAAATTCTAAAACTCTCTGACAATTCATTCTCAAAATTAGTGATACTTTTTCGATAAGTTTTGTGTCTATATGTGTTTTAATGTTAATATTTACTTATGAATAACTGCAAAAGTTTTAAGCCATCAATAGATAATAATTCTAAAATCCTTATTTTAGGTTCAATGCCCGGAATAAAATCATTAGAGGAACAACAATATTATGCTCACCCGCAAAATCGCTTTTGGAAAGTTATGGCTTCTATTTGTAATGAGCCAAAACTGCATGAACTGGACTATAACTTAAAACTAAAAACACTTTTGAAGAATAATATCGCACTCTGGGACACAATAAAATCCTGTAAACGAGATGGCAGCCTTGATTCTGATATTCAAAATGAATTCCCAAACGATATAAAAAAATTATTGAAAAAATACCATAATATTAAAACAATTTGTTTAAACGGAAACAAATCATATTCTGCTTTTAAAAAATATTTTCCGGATTTATTGGATAAATACACTTGTTATAAAATGCCTTCAACAAGCCCCGCTAATGCAAGATATAATTTGGATAAATTGATTGAGGAATGGAATATTATATATAATTCACAGGAATAGAATAAAGCCCTTCTTTAATCGGAAGAATTGAATTATATAAACAAACTATCTGATTTCTTTTAATTCCAAATTAATCTTGTTATTGTTAATATCACCTTTCAGATGAATTCTGTAATACCTTGAATTCTTGTCATTATCCCTAATTTCAGGTATCTGTTGTAATTTTGATTCATATAATTCTTTTGAACGCTCGGGTCTGAATACTACCTTTAAAATTAAACTTAACGGTATGGCAAATATTCTTATCCCTTTTGGAGCTTCTTTGCTGTAATGCCAGAACAGATGCAAATCCGCATACTGTTTTTCCATTTCGTAACTGCCTTCTAAAAACATTGCGGATAATTCATGCCATGTTGTAATATTGATATTTTTAAGTTCAGTATTATGAACATCGAATGTTCCTTTTATATCATCTTTCATTAAATCTTTCTGAGTCAAATCAAAATTTGTTATTTCTGATAATTTATACTTAGAGTTTTTTAACCTAAACTCTGTATCCCCAAGTTTTGGCAAAAATCCTTCTTTTACCTCAAACATACAATGAGCATCTATAAACTTAAACATATCTTTTGCATTAAGATTAACTTTAGCATTTGCAATGCCCTCTATTTGATTTTGAAGATTTAATGTCATTTCTGCTGCTTTATTTGAATCAATATTTTTAGCTTCAAAAATCATGTTTGATGTATTCTTAGCAAAATCATAAAAACCTTTTGCATGAATCATACCGTCAGCAAAATTTAAGTCTTTCATATTGAAATCAAATATATGATTTTTAAGACTTCCTATAAGTCTTACATTCTTAAGAACAAATTTATCTCTTATAATTTCGTTTACTGCTACTTCCCAGTTATTAATTGTAATATCAATATTTTTTACTTTTTTTGAAAATTCTTCAGAATTTATTTTTTTATCATTTTTATGAGTATCAGGAGTTGTTTCAAAAACCAGTTTATCTAAAAACAGTTTCATATTGTATATCAGAGTTTCACCATAAATATTATTTTTTAAATTTAATTCCGCAGAGTATTTTTCGCCTTTAAAGAAACCGTTTGATGTTATACTAAACACGCCGTTTTTTGACATGACATGCGCTTTTTCAATATGAAAGTCTTTATGCCTTGCTTTGATTATATCAAAAGTACCTAAAACCTGATTGTTTTTAAAATCATATTTCAAATCGCCCTTAAATTCCCCGCCTTTTACTTTTTCGCCAAAAGAGCCTGTCACAGAAATTGGAGCATACCCGTTGGTATGAACGGCTATGTATTGAGGAATAAATTTATCAGGGTCGGATTTATCTATATTTTTCATAAATAAACCATCGCCTGACAGGATTACATTTTCTTTATTTGAATCTATATAGTAATATTTATATTTTTTCAGATACAAATCACTGCCGTCTTTGAAAGTATTCCCGTATATTTTTCTTTTATAATCTCTTAAGCCCAAGTAAAAAGAATTGTAGATTAAATCACTGTTAGCAGGAATATCTATATCATAATATACATCAGGTTTTCTTAATTTTAATTTATAAACCAGACCTACATTAACAGAGTTTAAGACTGTAAGGTTTGGGACATAATCAAATTTTTTGGTAAGCGTCGTTTTCATTGTCCCAATAACTAATTTCTTTTGTGGATTTAATAAATCAGTAATTTTAAGGGTATGAATAACTTTTTCTTTTCCCAATATACCTTCGGCAACCGAGTCAACTTTTTGTCCCCTGAAATTAAAAACCGCTTCTTTAAAATACAGAGGAATATCAAACCATACCGCATTTGCACTAAGTTTTTTCCCAACACAAGTTCCCCAGATACCGTCTTTATTCAATTTCAGATTTACATTGGCAGTTCCTTTAAAATTTTTGAAATTTTCAATAAATTTTCTTTCATGTTCCTTTAATTTTTGGATTCGCAGCACCATGGGCATAATTTCTGATACCGGAAGATTTTCACCTTTTATATCAAAGTTCGGGGATTTATTTTTATCAATTATAAGTCCGTCTAAATATAAGTGTGAATTTCCTAATTCTATTTCAAATTTATTTGCTTTAAGTTCATTTCCCGTAAATTGCAGCGAGCCGGAATTGCCTAATTTTATTGTTTTTTTTATAAATGGTGTATTAACGGAAATTTTTAATTGTATAATATCGTTTATTGTGTCTAAATTCCGTACCTGAATATTAACTATATCAGATTTATAATCTAAATTTGAGATATGAATTTCAGGAAGCTTTTTAAGCTCAAAATTACCCGTATTTTTCTTTTTTTTATCTTTTTTTAATTGTTTTAAACTGTTGCCGTCGATATAAATATTCTTTGCACTAATCAGTGCCAAATGTCTTTGCAGCAACTCATATTGGAGAGAAAGATTTTTAATATCCGCAACGGAAACACTGTTATTTTTTGCATCAATACTATCAACATGCAAAACAACTGTCAGCTTGGGAGAAATTTTCAGATTTAATCCCGTAATATTTGTTTCTATTCCCGTTCTATTATGAATTAACGATTGCAGCTTATTTATTGCAGCTTTACTGTTGATTACCGGAGGCAGCACAAATACTATGCAAAGATAAATAGCAACCGCAAGAAATAATAAAGCCCCAAAAGTTATTTTAATAATCTTTTTCATACTAAACATATTATTACAAAAATAGAATAATAAAAATTTTTACTATACATTATTTATTTACATGTTATTATACAATTAGGAGTTAAGAAATAGGAGTTTTATATGGAGAACATGTTTAATAAGTTGGGAAACTCGCAAAATATTATATTCTTGCTTGGTATTATTGTTTATATTATCTGTCTTTTTACTATAACGGACATAGCTTTAATGTTTTTTGCGACTTATGTTATTGCCTGTGCCCTAAATCCGATAGTTGATAAATTAGAAAAAAAATGCAACAGAAATATCGCAGCCGCTATTGTTTTTGGCGGATTTGTAGGCGGAATATTATTAATGTTTCTCCCGATTATAATTATTGGCGGCAAAGAAATCGCTCATTTGGCAACTCAATATCCTCAATATGTTGACCAAGTAAAAGATTATGTTATGAACTCACCTGTTGTTCAGGATTTTGCAAATTCAGGAGGATTGCTCACTTCTATCACAAGTATTTCTAAAGGCGGAATATATTTATTTGTAGCATTGATTTTCACATATTTTCTTATAGTTGATAGAGATAAAATTTTAGATGGTATTATAAGATTTTTCCCTAAAAGTTCAAGAGAAAGAATGAGAGAGGTCTTTATTATATCAGAAGAAAAACTCAGCAAATTTGTGTCAGGTCAGTTTATTGCTTCTGCAAGCGTTGGTTTGATTGTGATTGTTGGTCTTATGTTTTTAAAAGTTGATTCAGCAATTATTTTAGGTTGCATTTCTGCAGTTTTGGATATTGTACCTATTGTCGGGCCTGCAATTGCTCTGGTTGTTTGTTTAGCTGTAACTTACAAGTTAGGCTGGACTGTGGTTATATTAACCGCCGTAATTTTTGCAATTGCACAAATCGCTGAAAATAATCTTGTAAAACCATATGTATTTGGCAAATTTATGGATCTTCACCCGATAGTTATTTACATATTTCTGTTTGTTTGTGCCAAATATTTTGGTGTAGTCGGTGCAATTTTTGCTCCTGCAATAGCTGCAGATGCTTGTGTATTTATTGAAGAATTATATTTAAAAAATATGGATGAATAGTTTATATAGGAGGGTAAATAAATGAAAAAGATTTTTAAACTGTTTATTTTAGCATTGCTGATAACATTAGTAAACTCAGGGGTTGTTTCAGCTGAAATTACAAAGAATTTTTACGGTTATCAGGTAAAAAATGTTAATATAAGGCAACTTACATATGAGATAAACAGTGCTATTGCAGCATATAAAGGCAGCGATAAATTCGTGCCGCTTGAAAACGTAAGCAATGCTTATATTTATACGGATCCGAATTGCACATATTTTATAAAATTATATCCGGCAAAAGCAGATACTAATATTTATGTTGTCTCAAATGAAAAATACAATGTTGAAAAAAATGACTTGACTGACTTTCTGACTTATTATGGTTATAAATTCGCCAAATTAGAAGATGAAGATGCTTTAAAAGAATACAAATTTGATTTCTTTACTTTGGCAAGGAAAGAGGAACTTGGCAACTTCTACATATCTCCGGATTTGGTTAAACCACTGAAAACAGGAATGAAAAAATTGAATAATGCTACGGCAAAAGACAATAAAAAGACATCAGTATTTCCATATACTCCTGATACTGAACCTATTAATCTTGATTGTATAGATTCAACAAATATGTACGATCAAAATGCAAAAATTTCTATTGTACAAAATGAATATCGTCTAAAACAAAAAGAAAATAAATATGTGCATGCTTACGAATATCTTTTAACCAATAAGAATAATTCAACAGCATCTGTTACGGCAACAAGTGAAAGACTTGCGGCGCTTAAAGATGTTACCACTGAATCATTTGTAGATTTAGACAGGCTTGATTTAATTGATACAGTAGGTACATTCCCTCCTGTACTTATTCTGTCCGCAGGTACATCTGCTTTATTAAGTGTTCCTAACTGGGTTAGATTAGCCAGAATTACAGCAGAATCAAAAAGATTTTCAAATGCTTTGCCTGAAAATTATGAACTAAAACCGCAAGCAGAGATGAGAATTTTGGTTTTGAAATATAAAGATGATCCTAAACCTATTAAATTTAATATTAAATTTGCAGACGGGTCAGTACACAATATTACATTTTAAAATATGTAATTTATAACATAATTCTTACAGATATGTAGTTGAGCAAAATATTCAACTACATATCTTTTTTTACAGTAATAAACCCAAAATTACTCGATATCAAAATCAAAATATGTGTCAGGATATGGCTCATTTTTTAGCGTAAAATGCCACCATTCGGAGTCAATTCCGCTAAATCCTGCTTTTATCATTGCATCATGCAAAATTTTTCTGTTTTTCTTTTGAGTTTTGGTTAGTTTCTTGTAATCCGGATGTGAAATTTCCGAAAACAAATCAAATGTTCCACCCATATCGACAAATGATCCGTCTTTTTTTATTAATGTTAAATCAACCGTTGAACCTCTTGTATGCCCTGATTTTTCCATTATATATTGCCCTTTGAGCAAATCAGTTTTTTTTAATGTCGGATAAAAACTTTTATCTCCCGGGTTTTCGGGGTCATTTATCCATTCAACAAAATTATAAACAGCCTTCTGCGGTCTGTATGTATCCCAAATAAGTAATCTGTAGCCTTGTTTTCTCAAGTCTTCAGCTGCAATTGCAAGAGCTTTTAATGATTCATTTGTCATATATGCAATCGGGGCATTATAACCGTTGATTCTTGCTCCGGTAAAATTATTAGACGAGTAATAACGAATATCATATGCCGCATCGTCTATTACAGTATAAACAGGAGCAAATCCGCTGTTATCATAAGAAATTTCAGATGTTAAACCGGCTTGAATAAAACAAAACAAAATGAATGCAATTAATATAATTTTTTTCATATACCTATCCTGTTTTTGAATGATGCACATTTGTCACCTATTATATCAGAAAATATTTTATGTTATAATAGTTCTATGGCAACTATTTTAGATGGGAAAAAGTTAAGAGATAAAATTCTTGTTGATTTGGAACAAAAAATCAGCACTTTTGAGCACAAGCCAAAGCTTGTTGTCATTCTTGTCGGAGACAATCCCGCAAGCCAGATTTATGTCGGAAACAAACAAAAATGTGCACAAAAAATCGGAATAATTTCTGAAGTTGTACATTATTCTTCCGATATTGAAGAAAATGTTTTAATAAATAAAATACATGAGCTTAATAATGACAAATCCGTAACGGCAATTCTTGTTCAGTTGCCATTACCAAAACATATTTCAAAAATAAATGTGATTGATGCAATAGCTCCGAAAAAAGATGTTGACGGATTTACGCCTTACAATTTCGGAAAACTGTTTTCCGGAGAAAAGCCTTATGTTTATCCCTGTACCCCAAAAGGAATTTTACTCTTGTTAGATGAATACGGAATCGATATCGCAGGGAAACATGCAGTTGTTGTCGGACGTTCAAATATTGTCGGACATCCGATGTCTCAGATGCTTCTAAACCGCAATGCAACAGTAACTGTTTGTCACAGCCACACAAGAAATCTTGCACAAATAACAAAAACTGCAGATATTCTGGTTTCTGCAGTGGGAAAAAATATTATAAAAGGGGAAATGTTAAAATCCGGTTGTGTAGTTATTGATGTCGGAATTTTTAAAGATGGCTCCGGCAAGTTGCATGGAGACGTAGAGTTTGAGCCATCTTCAAAAATCGCATCGTATATTTCGCCTGTTCCCGGCGGTGTCGGCCCTATGACTATAGCATCATTAATGCTCAATACCGTGGAACTGTTTGAAAATAACTTATAATTTAGCCTTAACCGCCTGAAGCGAGGTTCAACGTACAAGAAGATTTTACGTTGTTGTTTACAAGTGTTTTCAGTGAAGAAATTTCGTTTTCAATTGCAGTCATCTGAGTATCAATAGAGTCTTTTTCTGAACTCAATTGTTCGTCTAACTGTTCATAGTACAAATAAGTTGCATCTTCAGATTCATCATAATCCTGATCACCTTTGTGTGATTTTTTGATTGCAGCCATTTGAGCTTCAGCTGCCTGAGTCTGATTCATAATTGAAGTGTACTGTAACTGCAAAAAGTTTTTCTGCAGGTTAAGCAAACTCTTTTGACTTGCTAATGCTAAAAATGCCATAATCTCGTCTCCTTATTTTAAACTCTCTCATGTCTATAAAGTATTTTTAAAAAGTCGTATTTCACAATAAGGATTTTTTGTAACATTTGTTTACAATGCAATAGGGTAATAAAATTATTGCATTGATGTTTTCTATATATCCAACCCTGTAAACATTTCTAAAGAAGTGACGGTTTTAAGCGCCGGGTATTTTTCTATATCCTGAGTTTTTACAAAATCTATAGCTTCGTTTCTTGCGAGTTCAAGAATCTTAGCATCACGCACAATATCTGAAATAATTAAATCCGGTAATCCACTTTGTCTTGTTCCTAAAAATTCCCCCGGGCCACGCAGCTGCAAATCTTTTTCCGCAATCACAAATCCGTCATTTGTCTGTGTCATAATTCCGAGTCTGTCCATTGTTTCCGGTTTTCTTGAAGATGTAATCAATATACAATAAGACTGCAAATCACTTCTGCCTACACGACCTCTTAATTGGTGCAGCTGAGAAAGTCCGAAACGCTCGGCATTTTCTATAACCATTACCGTTGCATTTGGAACGTCAACTCCGACTTCAACAACAGTTGTTGATACAAGAATATCATACTTGCCATCTTTAAAATCATTCATAACCGAATCTTTTTCGTCTGGTTTGAGTTTACCATGTAAAAGTCCTATTTTGTATTGCGGAAAAATATTTTCCTGCAAATTTTTTGCTTCTTCTGTTGCCGCTTTGGCTGAAAGTGTTTCGCTTTCATCAATCAACGGATATACAACATAAGCCTGCCTGCCCTGATTGATTTGTTCTTTTATAAGCTCCCAGACTTTTTTGTGTGCACCTGTAAGACATGTTTTAATCGGTTTTCTGCCTTTGGGAAGTTCATCAATAACGGTTAAATCCAAATCCCCGTGAACCGTCAGTGCAAGAGTTCTCGGTATCGGAGTTGCAGTCATTGTAAGCATTTGCGGATTCTGAGATTTTTTCTTTAATATATTTCTTTGACGGACTCCGAACCTGTGCTGTTCGTCAACAACAATTGCGCCGAGATTATTAAAATCAATATTATCCTGAATTAGTGCATGAGTCCCGACAGCAATATTTATCTGACCGTTACGGAGAGATGTTTCAAACTGATTACGTACTTTTTTCCCCTGAGACCCCATAAACAGACCTACACTTAAACCAAGCGGTGTAAGCCACTGAATCAGGTTGTTATAGTGTTGTTGGACAAGAATTTCCGTGGGTGCCATAAATGCACCCTGAAACCCGTTTTCTATTGCAGCAAGAAGCATAATAGTTGCAACAACAGTCTTACCGCTTCCGACATCCCCCTGCAAAAGTCTTTGCATAGGTGCTGACGAGTTCATATCGTTTAAAATTTCGTTTATTGCGTTCTTTTGCCCTGTTGTAAGTTCAAACGGCAGACTTTTGATAAACTTTTGCACTAAACCGTCAGGATGAACACTCAGCGCATATGACGGGGTATTTTTAGCGGTAGATTCCCGCAATCGTATAAGTTTTAACTGGATTAAAAACAATTCTTCAAAAATAAGAGAAAATCTTGACTGTTCAAGTTTTTCCATTGTTTCAGGGAAATGAATCTGTTTTATTGCATCTTTTTTGTCTAATATCCCGTATTTTTCCCTGATAAAATCAGGCAGAATATTTACAATATGATCTTTGTACATCTCTATCGCATTGAAAATTGCCCTTCGCAGTGTTTTTATGCTCAATCCTTCACAAACGGTATAAATAGGAACAATTCTTGCAATATTCAGATTAGAATCAGGGTTTTCGAGAAATTCTCCGCTCATAATCGAATATGTCGGCTTATCCATTGTAAGCCCGAAAGTGTAATTATCCCGTTTCACTACTCCTGAGACCATTATTCCGGCATTGACAGGGAACTGTGCTTTCATTCGCTCTAAAACATAGCGGTTACCTTTGGCATTGAAAAAGCAGAGTTCAAATTTCCCGCTTTCGTCTTTTATTGTAACTCTTGTTATTGATAAATTATTTCTTGTATTGAACGAAGAAACCGATTTTATATACCCAAAAACCGTTGTTGTCTGCCCTTCTTTGAGATTTTTAATCAGCGTTCTTGAAGAATAATCGATGTGTTTTTTAGGGAAATACATCATTAAATCCTGGGCTGTATAAATTCCGAGTTTGTTGAATTTATATGCAACTTTCGGACCGACACCTTTGATATACATGACATCAACTTCTGACGGGTGTTTTTGGCTTTGAATATTACGTTCTTCCTGCTCGTCTTTTTCCTGTTTTTGTTTTTTAAGTTCAAGTTTAATAATTTTAACTAAATGCTCGATTGCCTTGCGTCTTTCGGGAACTCCGGCATAGGGGTAGACATCAAAAGCCTCGTATAAAACTGCCCAGCGTGGATTTTTCTTGTCTTTTTTTATTTCTTTTTTAATTTCCGAACGAATAAATTGTGAGAAAGTTTTTTCTCTCCCGTGAATGTCGATATATTTGTACTCTGCCTCAATATCAAGAGCCTGTTTTATTTTGTCTAAATTATCAAGCATAAACAAATTTTAGCATAAAATTTGGCATTGTTTTACTTTGTAACAGTTACTTCGGGGCGTTGAACTGATAATACCATTTCGTTCGGAATATAAAAATCTGTCATTCCGAAATTTGCATTTACAAACAAAAATTCTAATTTTTCACTCTCATTAATGTCAAGCACATCAAACGGAATTTTTAAATCCAAAACTTCGTCATAAGCAACTTCTATTGATTTATAATTTTCTAAAACCCACATGTCTCCGGGGATAGCTTTAACAAGTCTTAAAAATCTCAGTTCATCATCCCTTATGGAAATTTGTATTTCGTTATGAAATTTTTCCATAGCTATCGGAGAAATATTTGCAGATTTATTAATTAGTCTTATAGGCGAAAGAGCCTGAGTTCTTCCCGCTTTTCTAAGATAAATATACATCTGATATGTGCGGGGTAATGTTGTTGGGTTTTCCTTAATATATTTATTTAGATATAATCTCAGATAAAAATTTTCACTGTCATTGCCGAAACAAATTTTATCAAACAGTTTTGATTCTCTAAGCACAGGACCGTCAGGAATATCTATGCATCCTGCGTTGAGCCAGCTGTCATCATCAATTGTATTCTTACCGTTAACCTCGGGTGAAATTAGGGCTTTCGGATAATTTGACGGTCGAGACGGCGAAACACTTGTCAATGGTTCATCAAGATATTTTGGGTAATCCAAATCAAGGGTTTTATAAATATTTTTTAAATGTGTCCTGTAAATGAAGTCAAAAATATTATCTCTGCCTGAGTAGTTCGGCTCCCCATACCACCAAAACCAGTCACTGCCTTCACAAATCAGTAATTCTTTTTTTGCATCTTTAAGATTCGGATGATTAGGTTCTCGTTTTGAAAATGCACTAAAATCGTCTTTTGCACGTTTTAAATATTTCCAAGCAATATCTTTGACAGGTTCATCTATCCAGAGTTTATATCCCCTGTTAAAACTTGCACCTGTTGAAATTTTATTTAGTTTTTTGTGTTCTTTGGTATGTTCCAAATAATCACTTATCAAAACTGTTTCTAATGAATCATCACTGCAGATAAGTTCGTATAAAGTACGCAGGAAGGTATTGCCGTCGTCAATATAATTTTCCCAACAATTTTCACCGTCCATCGCGATAGTTAAAAGATGGTCTTTATCAGGAGAAGATAATATTTTACCCTGCAAAATTTTTATTCTGTCATACAAATCATTTGCGGTTGCAACAGGATTGTGATTGGCATATTCAAAACTTACGAGATTATATATCGTAGATTCTCTGAAAATCATTTTTATATCTGATTTTTGAGTTTTATAAGAATAAGTTTTTAACAAATGATAAGGATCTTCCAAATGTCCTTTAAAATCGTGTACAAATTCAAAATCAATTGAACTTGCAAGATTGCCTTCATCCGATATAGACCATTCAACACCTAAATCAGAAAGCATTTCAAGTGTTTGGGGACTGACACATTGTTCTGATGCCCAAATACCTTTCGGGCGTCTACCAAGGAGTTCTTCCATCCGGTCTAACGCTATTTTTGTTTGCATTTTTGCATCTTCTTCAGTATTAAGTCCAGATAACTCATCTTCGCCTGAGTGATCTTTCCTTATACTTTTATAATCAAGTAAAATCGGCAAAATCGGGTGGTAATACGGACTTGTAGATACTTCAATTTTATTTTTTTCAATAAGTTTTTTTAATGTAGGAATAATTTTTTTGATAATTTCTCTCTGAATATCAATTATTTCGATTCTGTCTTCAAGAGTATAGTCTTTGCCTTTTTCAACAAGTTTTGCGAGTCTTGAATCGGATTTTTTAAATGTCGGATCAATCCATGCAAGGTTATAAAGAGCCATTAAATCAGAATATTCCTGATCTGTATAAATATCTGTGTTTTCAATATTTTGCTGCGAAATTTTATATAACTTATGATATTGTTCATTTGGTAATATCATAGTTTGATAGTTTGCATCAAAAAAGTTATTTAAAATAAATATTTTATCTTCATTAGAAAGCTGCTCAACAGGAGTAATCGTAATTCGTGAATGTATATCGTGTGCGCCATTGGCATAATCAATAAGAGAATCTAATAAAACAGGAACATAGTTAAAATTAAGTTTTAAATTGTCAAATTTTTCGACCCACAACATCATGTCAAGATAATCTTTAACTGCATGAAGTCTAACCCATGGCATAATATAATCACCATGAGGCGTAAGCTGGTATACAGGCTGATGCATATGCCAGTAAAAAGCAATCGATAACTTTTTGGTTTGACTCATCATACTTTTAAGACCACTCTTTCAATTCATATCCTATCATAAATTTATTGAATTTAAAAGAAATTCTTTTGTGTATTTCATTCCTTTAAATTTAATTTCTTTAAGTTCTTCACTTAAATATTGCTTCGCCCTTGAAAGAGTACCGGCTGTTTTTGTTATGATAAAATCCATTCCATAATCGCTATAAAAACTGCTATCGTTTTGTTTTACCTCTATAAAATCAATATCTTCAATATCATTTAGACCTTTTATTTCTTCACTTTCACCATCGGAATAAACACTTATTGATGCAGAAGAATAATTATTGGTCCTAATTTGCTCATATTCATCCGAAAAAAATCCGTTAACACAAGAAGTAAAAATCTTTATTAAATCATCCTCACACAGATTCAAAACAGCTCTTGCATCATGATTTTGTAAAAATGGTTTAATATCGGTTACCACAAAATTGTTCTCTCCGGTCAAAACACATTCAATACCAATAATACCTGTATAAGGGCAACCTCTTAAATCAAGATTTGTCAAAATATTAAACAGTATATTTTCAATTCTTGATAATACAAGCGAACCGGCTTTGTAATCAGGACAAATACATCCTGCCCCATCAGTATATAAACCGTCAATGAATTTGTAATTGGCAACAGTATTCAAAAGCGTTGCTCCATATCCGTCTGTTACATAATACGCCGTAAAATTATGCCCAAATATATAATCCTCAATCAGAACATCTGTTTCTCCTTTCAGAAAAAGTTTATCAACAAAATCGAGAGCCGATTTCAGTGTCGGACAAACCATTTTCTCATCCTCAAGCCCGGTATGTTGCGCAGTTCTTATAAGCACTGGGAATCCTGAATTTTTAAGATAATCATTTATCTGCGAAACTTTATTAAACATCGCAAATTTCGGAGTCGAAGCGTGAATTTTATAAAGAAATTTTTTGCAAAGAACTTTATTCAAAATAAAATCACAACTGTCTTTTGAGGGACCGAAAATATTTTGACCGTTTGACTGAAAAAATGAAACAATATCCGAACCAAGGGCATTTTCACTAACCGGTATTGTTAAATCTATCCCGTTTTCAAGCACAAACATCAAAAGCCCAGTAAGGTCATTTTCTCTTATATCAACCGTTTCAAATAAATCAGAAATTCCTGAAGTTGCATAAATCTTTTCGACATAGTCATATTGACTAAATTCCCTGACCAATGCGCTTGCAACTGCACCATCACCAACTATTAAGATTTTCATTCTTTCATTAAGCATATTCGTGATTATACAATAAAAATAGCTGATTTATTATAAAATTTGCACTATAGCAATTTTTCAATATCCTGAGCTATCAATTCTTTTGTCAGATGATAACGCTCATTTAACTTACCCATTGGGACTCGGTCATTAAATTCTTTAAATGCTCCGTAATTGAGGACTTTTATATCAGAATTGCCGAAAAATCTTGAAATTTTTTCACCAAACCCTCCGTCTAATGTGCCATTTTCAAGCGTTATTACAATATCATGATCAGCCTTTAAACTATTTAAAAGTTCTTCATCAACTCCGGAAATAAATTTAGGATTAATCAATGACGCCTTAATTCCCAATTTGGATTTGAGTTCTTCTTTTACACTTTTACCAAGTTCAAAGAAATCACCCAAGCCAAGAATTGCAACTTTTGAACCTTTTTCAGTTAATTTATATTTATTTAGAATAGAATAATCAGTAGTATCTTCAACTCCTGAAACAATATAATCCCCGCTTGGAACTCTTATAGCAACAGGATGCTCATTTTGTTCAACAGACCAGTCAAGCATTTTTAAATATTCCTCCTTACAGGTCGGAGCGAGGTAAACAATATTCGGAATATTACAAATTAATGGAATGTCAAAAAGTCCCAAATGAGTGCAGTCCGCACTTGAAATTCCACCCCAATATACAAGAATTGTTGCGGGAGAATTATTAAGTGCCAAATCCTGTGAAAGCTGGTCATAGGCACGCTGAATAAATGAGGTCATAACGGCAAAAATCGGTTTTGCACCATTCCTTGCAAGTCCTGAAGCATAACCAACAGCATGCTGTTCTGCGATACCTACATCAGTGTAGTTTTTACCAAGTTTATCCCGAAACTCACTATCCCACCAGAATACCCCCGGAGTTGCAGCATTAATTGCCATAACCGTATTATCCTTTTTAACTTTATTCAGGATATAATCTTTTGTAATTGTTTCATAACACTCAGGAACATCCCCATAGGAAGAATTTTCGCTCAAAATTCCGGGCATTGACCAGTGTCCCCATTCTTTATTTTGCACCGCCTTGTCAAATCCCTTGCCTTTTAATGTATGAATGTGAACTACAACAGGTCTTGTTGAATCTTTTACATCTGAAAATGCTTTTATGAGTGATTCAATATCGTTGCCCTGTTCAACATAAATATAATCAAACCCGAATGCTTTAAACCAGTTGTTTGCACAAGTTCCGTTTGATTCTCTCAATTCTTTCAAATTTTTATATAATCCGCCCTGATTTTCAGCAATCGACATTTCGTTATCATTGACAATGACAATAAAGTTAGAATCCAAAACAGATGCGTTATTAAAACCTTCAAATGCTTCACCGCCAGAGAGCGAGCCATCACCGATTAAGGCAACTACATTATAATTCTCACCCTTTAAATCTCTTGCCTTGGCAACACCTGTTGCAAGCGTGATTGATGTTGAAGTATGACCAATCATAAAATGGTCATGTTCGCTTTCGTTTTGATTTGAATACCCTGAAATTTCAGGATGATTAAGCGGGTCTAAAAAGCCCTGTTTTCTGCCTGTGAGCATTTTGTGTGGATAACATTGATGCGAAACATCAAAAATAAACTTATCGACAGGCGAATTGAAAACATAATGAAGTGCAATAGTTGCTTCAACAATACCCAAATCAGGTCCTAAGTGACCGCCGACCTTATCTACCCTGTTTAAAATACCTTGTCGGATTTCTTGCGCAAGTATTTTCATCTCATCTAAAGAAGTTTTTTTTACATCCTGAGGGGAATTTATGTTTTCTAAAATTGTTGTTTGCAATGTTGTCATATAAAACTCCTTATATAGTGTGTAACATGTATAGTATGCTTGAATTTGCCGATTTCGTCAAGGAAAATCTTAACATAAGTTTATAAAGTGTAGAAAATACACTTTCTTTGTCTTTTAATAATATTGTTACTAATAAAGGAGAAAGAAATGAGCATTTCTGCTATTGCCCCGGTTTATACAAACCTTAAAGCAGTTAGAATATTACCTAAGTCAAAAGAAAACATCGGAAGACAATATATCTACAATGAAGTTCTTGATATAACAAAGAAGCTTCACGTTCCTGCAACTTTTCATACAGACAAAATTGAACTCCCGACTCCGACTACGGCAGTCATTTCAAAATTAGATGAACTCGGAATTTCATTTGATAAAATAGTTTAGAGAGCATTATATATCTTTGTTTACAACTGTTGCCGAACTAAAAAGCCAAACTTACAAATTATACAATTCCGAGCTGAGGTATCTGTCACCGCAATCCGGGAGTACGGTTACTATAAGTTTGTCTTTATTTTCAGGGCGTTTTGAGAGCTCAATTGCGGCAAAAACATTCGCACCTCCGGAAAATCCGGCTAAAATACCCTCTTTTGTTCCCAAATTTCTTGCGGTAATAATCGCATCTTCATTCTTAACTGCAATTATCTCATCTGTTAAATCGCCGTCAAAATTTTGCGGTCTGAAGTTTGCACCTATCCCCTGTATTTTGTGGCTCCCTGCCTGACATCCGCCCAAAACCTGTGAAGAATACGGCTCTACTGCAACGCATTTGATATTTGGATTTTTCTCTTTTAGTTTTTTTGCTGTCCCGCAAATCGTACCGCCAGTTCCAACCCCTGCGACAACAATGTCAACTTTACCATCCGTATCAGCCCAAATTTCTTCTGCCGTATTTAGGTAGTGCGCTTTCGGGTTTGACGGATTATCAAACTGCGACGGAATAAATGAATTTTCTATTTCCCTGTGAAGTTCAAGAGCCTTATTTAGTGCACCCTGCATGCCTTGTGCGCCATTTGTCAAAACAAGTTCCGCTCCGTAGCCTTTCAAAACCGCTCTGCGTTCTTTTGTCATTGTTTCAGGCATAGTTAAAATTATGCGGTAGCCTCTTATTGCACTAATCATTGCAAGTCCGATACCTGTGTTTCCGCTTGTCGGTTCAATTATTACGGTATCTTTATTAATTTTTCCCGATTTTTCGGCATCGAGAATCATTTGCAACGCAGCTCTGTCTTTTACCGAATTTGCAGGATTAAAATATTCAAGTTTTACAACCACATCTGCCTGCCCATCGTTTAGTTTATTCAATTTTACCATCGGTGTATGTCCGATGAGTTCTGTTAAATCATTTGCAATTTTCATTTCTCACCTCTTATTTATGCTAATATTAAAATATGAAACTATGTGTTTTTCAAGGTACTTTTAATCCGATTCATAATGCGCATCTTCGTGTCGCTGATTATGTGCTGAAAAAATATGATTTTGACAAACTGTTATTCATTCCGGCATATAAACCTCCACACAAGGATTATGACGATGGTATGAGCCTGCACCGGCTTAATATGGTAAAACTTGCGCTTGATGATATAAATAATCCAAAGATTGAAACATCTGATATTGAATATAAAAGAGAAAGTAAATCTTATACCTATCTCACTATTTGTGAACTTTATAACAAATTTGATATTGATGGAAAAATTAATTTTATAATCGGCACGGATGCATTTAAAGACATTGAAACCTGGTACGAAACAGATAAATTAAAAAAGCTTGTAAAATTCATAATTTTTAAAAGAGAGAATAATTTTTCACCCTTAGAGTATAATTATTTAAAAGATAAAGGTTACGATTTTTGTTTTGAAGAACTTTCATTCAAAGATATTTCGTCAACTAACCTGAGAAAAAAAATTAAAAATAAGGAAAATGTTGACAATTTAATTAATTACAGAGTAAAGGAATATATTAAGAATAATGGGTTATATGAAACTTAGTCTTGAAGAAGCAGACAAATGGCTGAGAGAAAATCTCAGCGAAAAAAGATATCAACATTCGCTCGGAACGGCAGAATGTGCAAAAGAACTTGCAAAGCATTTTGGGCAAAACGAAGAAAAAGCCTATATTGCAGGACTTTTACATGACTGCGCAAAATGTTTTAGTGATGAAAAGTTACTTGAAATTATAGACAAATATCTTGATGATGTCGATTCTGACGAACGCTCAAACAGAAAAACTCTTCATGCACCGGGGAGTTATTACACAGCAAAAACAGTTTTTGGTCTTGAAGATACAGAAATGCTTTCAGCAATCAGATGGCACACTTTGGGAAAAATGAATATGACGGATTTTGAAAAAATAATATTCCTTGCAGATAAAATTGAACTTCGCACAAGAAGTGAAGAATACAGAACAATAATAACAAAAGATTTATACAGCAAAAATGGTTTAAATAAAGCTATTTTGGAGTGTTACAAAGAGACTATAAAAAGTCTTGTGGACAGGAATCTGAAGATTTGTCCGCTGACTGTTGAAATTTATAATAAATTTGAAACTCAGATAAATGTTAATTAACTTAATAATTTTAACAGGGCATGCCATTTTCATGATACAATCAAAGACAAATTGAGGGGCTTTTAAATGAAATTAATTGAAATAAGAAACAATTTAATAAAACTGTCTTATAATGAGGATGAAAGGCCTGTTTTAGGTCAATTTATTGCACTGACAGGAGTTGATAAATCTTATGTAGCGCAGTATGTAAATCTTAAAGCAGACAACATAAACAATTTTGCAGTTGCAAGACTGATGTTTTCTTTTACATCTGACGGAGTTGTCAGTGAATATGACGGTTCCGCACCAAGTATAAACAGTAATATTGTTTCACTTCCGGCAAATGAACTTTTAGACCTTTTGCCTATTGAAACCCCATTAAAAATAGGTCAAATTTCAGGAAGTCCTGACGAACTCAGTGTTGATATTTCACTTTTTGAACATAATTTTACTGTATTCTGCGAAAATGATGAAGAGAAAGAAACCGTAATTTCAAACTGTGCAAGACAATTATTCAGAATGAAAGAGAAAAACGTTATTATAGATAATGATAACTTATTTGAAGAATATCCGAGAATTTCACTAAGCAAAGATTTCAAACTCCCACTCAATTCTGATTTTATAGATTTTATCTTTGATAATGAATTAAAAAATGTTGATGCTCCGACAAAAGCCATAATTCAGGATATTTTCTATGCCGTTCAGCAGTATATAAAAACACTTGATGAGGAGTTTTTACCTGTAGAAAGTTTTATTGATGTTGTTACCGCACAATATAAAGAAACACAAATGCCTGAACTTGCACTTTTGAAAAACAAACTTTTAAAATACAAAGATGCGGGTATTTTTGCGAATAATTCAAATGAATTTAAACAACTTGATGAAAAATTAAAAGAAAGAAATTGTGTAGTAATTGATGTAAAAGATGTTAACGGGGCTCTTCAAAAAGAAATAATTACTTATTTACACAAAATACTTGAAACATTTGATAAATATGTTTATTATTTTGTTCCGCTGACTGATGATAATTCCGATAAAAAACTTGTAAAACGACTGATTAATCATAATCATGTATTTACCGTATTTTTTGCAAGCCACTTGTACAAATATGCTTCCGAATTAAAATCACATGCACAGAATATAATGTTTTTCGCGCCTCAGACAATACAGCATGATTTTCCGGCATATAATACTTTCATGAACAAATTAAATCCCGGAGAAGGAGTATTCTACGGTAAATTAACTCAGGGCATTCCTCTTATGATTATGCTTGATAATTTGGAACTTGATTTAACCAAAGATGATGTATTCGGAGACAGACAGAGATTTGTTCCTGCAATTGAGGAAGATATTTTAACAAGTGATGATATTTATGCAATAAATAATTTACAGGAAGCTCCTACACCTGCGCCTGCAAAAGAACCGGAAGTCCAAAATTTGGAACAAACTTCCGAAATCGAACAAACGAAAGAAATGGAAGATTTATTTAATAACGTATCCGATGAGGATATGGAAGAATTTAGTGCTGAAGGTGATATTGATTCCGAGCAATTTAACGAAGAAGATTCCGAAGAAACGGAATATTCCGAATCAGCTTCTGATATTATTACGGAAGATAATATCAATAATACAGTAGATTATTCGCAATTTGAAACAACTCAGGATATTCCTCAGGAGCAAATTGAGAATATTCTTGCAGATAACGAAGATGAAATTGCTCAAGTTCAGCCTGAACCACAGCAAACAGAAACGGAACAAACACCGGAAGATGATGAAGATTTGCCATTTATGGATAATTTTCATTCCCAAAACGAGGAAACAGAAATTGCCGATCAGGAATTTCCTGATGCATCAGAAGAAGATAATGAACAGTTAACAGAAGACGATTTGGATTTTATTGAAAATTCACAGGAAATTGAGCAACAGGGTGAAGATTTTCCTGACGAAACATATGAGGAAGAAGAAAGCGAAACTCCTCCGGTAGTTCCTGTTTATAATACCGAAGAAAATGAAGAAGATATACCGGATATAGGTTTTAAATCCGGAGATAGAGTTTCTCACCCGAGATACGGCGAAGGTACAGTCGAAAAAATTATTAAATACGGCAACAAAACCCTTTGCTCTATAGATTTTGAAAATGTCGGCAGACGTTTATTGGATCCGTCTGTTTCTGATTTTGAAAAGATTTAATCATAAAATTTTTAGTCAGATAAAAAAAATAATTGAAATTTACAAAAAATTTCAAATTAAATTTGTTTTTATTTTCTCAATTTTTCAGCGCCTTTAAGATAGACAAATTTCGGATGAAAATTTTCGTCGCAATTATAAACAACAAGTATGCGCAGACACATTTTGAGAGAATCAGGAACGTCAAGTTCATGATAACACATCATTGCAACATCATCCCAGCCAAATGCTAATCTGGGGAATTTTGCGGGAAAATCAGCATTCAAATCTGTTGTTGTAGTAAAAATTATATGCGATATTTTAGCGATATCATTTCCCGTTATTCCGTTTTGTTCAAATATTTCGCTTAAAAGATCCAATGTTGCTTTTTCAATTGCTGTTGGGGTGTTTTCTTCAACTGTTATTGCCCCCCTAATACCTTTTGTAATCATTATTTTCTTACCCCGTTATACCAATCCGATGCCTTCATTTCACCTTTGCCTTCTGGTTTTACCGTAATCAGGCGGACAAGTCCTTTTCCACATCCCATATCAACTCCGTCTTTTGAATGTGAAACAATTTGCCCCTGTTTTCCGCTACCATAGACAGGTTTAGCTTCAATTACTTTGATTATTTTATCGTTGTGAATAAAATATGCACTCGGACTTCTGCAAACACCTCTTACAAGATTATGAATGTCATTATTTGATTTTGACCAGTCAATTAAACATTCCTCTTTTTGCAGCTTTGGAGCCATACAAACCCCGTCCTCGCATTGTTTTTCAGGTTTTAATATCCCGTTTTTGAGAGCAATTAAAGTTTCTTCAATCATTTTTGGTGATTTTTCACCAATTTCGTTCCACAATTCTTCGCAATTCATTGTGTCAGAAATCGGAATAACAAGTTTTTGACAAATATCCCCACAGTCAAGTCCGAGTTCTGTAATCATTGTACAAATACCTGTTTCTTTGTCACCGTTTATAATCGCACGCTGAATAGGATTTGCCCCTCTGTATTTTGGCAAAAGCGACGCATGAAGGTTTATTGTTTCATATTTGGGAATATCCAAAACTTCCTGCGATAAAATCTGCCCGAAAGCAAAAGTTACAAAAAAATCAGGTTCAAATTTCTTTAATTCCGCCTGAATTTCAGGTTCTTTTCTTATTGATTTTGGCTGGAATACAGGGATATTATGTTCAAGTGCGTATTTTTTTATCGGAGACGCCTGCAATTTGTTTCCTCTGCCGGCAGGTTTATCAGGCTGAGTTACAATGGCACATACCTCAATTTTGTCAGAATTATTGAGGTAATCAAGTGATTTTAAGCCGATATCTGGGGTCCCGAAAAAAATTACTTTTATCATAACTGAGATTTAAGTTCCTCCTCATCAAGAAGTCTGTCAGGGTCAATTGACGGCAGATTATTCTTTTGTAAAACTTCTTCCGTTTCAAATCTGTTCAAACAGTGATCTATGAATAAAATTCCGTCAAGATGATCGTTTTCGTGCTGAATACATCTTGCAAGAAGTGTTCCGCCTTTTGCTTCCATTACAAACGGTTTTCCGTGTTCGTTTGTCGCTTTAACCATAATATCTTTGTAGCGGACAACATCAGAATATGCTTCAGGGAAACTCAAACAACCCTCGGTACTTTTAACCGCCCCCGATTTTTTAATGATTTTCGGGTTGATAAACACCATCGGGTCTAACGGTTCTTCTTTTGTTGAAGCATCAACAACAAAAACTCTGAGGTTTACCCCGATTTGCGGAGCTGCAAGCCCGACACCGTTTTGAGCGTACATTGTGTCAAACAAATCTCTAATCAGGTCACTTATTTTTTTTGAAACTTTGTGTACCTCTTTTGACGGCTGTCTTAATGATTCTTCGCCGTAGTGCAAAACTCTTTTTATAGCCATAGAACTGAACCTTTCTCAACTTCTTTTAACACCATAGTACAATAAATTTATAACCTTTGCAATAAATAGAAAAACCACATCGCAAAAAAATCAATAATATGCTATAATATTTTTGACATTTGAGGGGTATAAATTATGAAAAAGCATGTTCTTATTTTATCTTTAGCCTTAGGGTTAAGTATTATTCCAGCAGGAATATCTTATAGTGCGGATGCTGATGCCGGCAAGGCGATAACAGAAATCGGAATACTTGTTAACGCACAAAAATATCAGATTGCGATGACAAAATGCAATGCCGCAATCCAGAAATATCCGAACGAATCATTCTTATACTACTGGAGAGGTTCAATCCATAATTCCATGGGAGAAAAACAGGCTGCAATAGAAGATTTTAATAAAGCAATTGAACTGGATGCAAACAACGCAAAAGCATACGTTTTAAGGGGAATATGCAAAGCAGATTTAGAAGATAAAGAAGGAGCTTTGGAAGATTATAACAAAGCCATTGAACTTGCCCCCGAAGACGGTAGTGCATATTCAATGCGTGCAATGGTAAAACTCGATTTGGGTGATATGGACGGTGCAAACTCGGATTTGGATACCTCAAATAAACTAATGAACAGTAAATAAGGATAAAAAGAGAATACGAATTATTTGCCCAAGCTAATCAGATGATAGCTCATATGCCGCCAAATCAGAGGGGATTGTCTGCAGCGGCATCAAGTTCCGGGATGAGTTCTTCAGGAACGGGAATAATTACAGCAGGTAGTGCTACTAATACAGCCGCAACAACTTCTGATGTTATCGGTTCTGCTTATTTATTAAAGGCAATTGGAGTTGATTCATTCGGAATCGTTCCGAGTGCTGCTGCAAAAACTGCACCATATCTTACTCCTGCAATCGCCGAATCCACGGCTCAAAACCCCGCAACCACAGGTTCAATATTTTCCGGCACAGGTATTTTTATCCACAAACATTTCAAACTCATTGATAACAGACCGTCAAAAATTCCGTCGTAATCTATCTGACATCTTCAAGTTCACGCCTTAAATCTTCAACGGAAACTCTGACAATAGGGCTGTTTTCGTCTTTTTGCAGTACACAGTGAGTAATACCTGATTGGACAATAAACCTTTTGCATAAAATACAAATCATATTGTGCCCCCAGATGTATATCGTAGCATCCTGACATCTGTCCTGACCTGCCTGAATTATGGCATTTTGCTCTGCGTGAATAGAACGGCAAGTTTCATACTGTGTTCCGGATTTAATATTATGGTCAATTCTGTAACATGAACCTCTTTCAACACAAGATTCAACTTTTGACGGAGTACCATTATAACCAGTTGCTTTAATTTTTTTATCCTGCCCTACGATTACCGCTCCAACCTGAGCGCGTATGCAGTTTGAACGGCTTGCACACGTCTTTGCCAAATCCAAAAAATATTCATCCCATGGTTTAATTTGTGTCATTTTTTGTTCCTTTTTAATATCTTTTATTTCTTATTTTTGTAAATATCATTGAAATTCCATATTTGTCAGCCTGCTTTAAGATTTCACCGGATTTACTGCCGTCACCCGATTCTACAATCAGCCCTATCCTGCCCTGAATAGCCGTATTCAAAACTTGAGACGTTTCAATCGGACAATCAAGTACCATAACAGCATCTTTAGAGTTCTCGCAAGCCGAATCCATCGCACTCTCGACCGCAACAATCATATTCGAACGTCCCTGCACTATTGCTTTTGCACTCAAATCTTTGGCTACAACAACTGATATTGATTTAAGATGTTTGGAAACTTTCCAGCCAAAAACCGCATCCTCAACCTGAACCTGTGTCGGTTTATTAACAGATACGACCTTAAAATTTTCTTTTGAAAGTTTGCTTGCATTCTGTTCCTGAACCAAAATTCCAAAAGGAGTGACCTTTATATCCTTGGCACAAAACCCTTGCAATTCGTAGAGCGGAGTTTTAATCAAAATCATATTAATATCAGTATCTAAAAGATACGAAAATGCCTCTTTTGAAAAACCAGACGAAATAACATTTCTTATTTTTAGGGAATTTAAAAGTTTGGCTGTTTCCAAATTAACTTCTTTTGAAAAACCTGCACTTGAACCGGTTATTGAAATCGGATCTGAATCCATTACCTTTGCGAATGCTTCATCAGCAGTCGAACCCAAAGCAACAGCACAAACAAACCCCTCTTTAGTTATAACAGCAGAGTTTACATCAAAAAATTCACCCAAAAGCTTTACATTTTCGGATAAATTAATGTAATCAATATATTCCAAATCTTTGTTTCTGCTTAAAATTTCATACTCGACACCATCCGCTATTTTTGAAATCCCTGCATTCTGATGCGGATTTGCACCGCAGGGTAAAGACTCAATATTACTTATTTCAATAGTTTCCATACATATCCTCGCTATGTCAAAAATTTTATCACGAATATAATGTCCAAACAAGTTAAATAATATACAATTTTCTTGCAAAAATCCCATGTCTTTTATATAATTTAATCAAGATTAGAGATATTTTTTTTTAAGAGGTTATTATGGCTGATAGAATTAGTGATAATGTAGGGAAAAAGATAGTTGAAGCATTGAGAATGCAGTCTCAACCTGCAGAACAGGAACCTGTTAAAGCTGAAACTGAGGTCGAAGAAACTATCATTGAGCAGAATCAGGAAGAAGTACAAGAACCTCAGATTACAGAAGAAACAACCGAACAGGCTGAAGAAATCCATGCCGCTGACGATGGCAGAATAACTCTTGATATCAGTTCAATATTAAATAATAACCCCGCACCTGAAATTGATAATATATTTCAAAACTCTCTTAATCAAAATATCAGCGGGATTAATGTTGCGGAAGTTAAAGCAGATTTTGACTATCCGAATAATGTTGCAATATTAACACACCTGATTTCTAAATTACCTGCAGGAGTCACAAAACAAACAGGAGCTCTAATTATCCGCCAAACAATGGAAGCTCTCGGAATACCTATGAAATCTGTTATCAGAGAAGCTCAGCAGGTTCAGGAAGCACTGAGCGCAAGAGCCAGAGAATGCCAGAAAAATATTATTGATTACAAAAAACAAATTGCAACACTTGAAATTAAAGGGCAACAGTACCAAAAACAAGCCGTTTCTATGAACGACATTATTAATCTGTTTTTAAATACAGGCGTTTAAATTACTTACTTCCGTAAGAGAACAAATCCTGAATTTCACCTTTAATCATTTCATCAACGGATTTTAATTCGGTGTCGATTTCCTGTAATCTTGTTTGAATTTCTTCTTTCTGTAAACTCAATGATTCTTCAAGAAGTTTGAATTTATATTGTCTTTCCTGCAGGCGTTTTGAAATTAAAGAGTCCGATTCATAATCGGTACCTACCTGCATAAGCTCGTTAGTTGATTTTTGAGCGGCTGCAATACCTTTGGTAATCAACAATAACTGAAATTGCAGATTGGATCTTTCCATCCTTAACTGTCGTCTTTGAATTGTTGCTACCAGTAATCCCATTTTCCACTACCTTTTCTGATCTAAATTGGAACCTTTCAGGAAGTTATGGTCAGAATTTTCGGCGATTAACTGTTCCATTTTCTGAAGCTGATGCTGGTGATAGTTAAGCCTGTACTGAGCCATTTTTAACTTCTTTTTGATTGTCAGAAAATCTTTTATACCTTCAACTATAGATTCGGACATTGTTTTTAGAGGATTAGTCCTTATTATATAGTTTTTTGTGTATAACAGAAAGTCTAAAAGTCTTCTGATATATAGTTCTAAAGATTCCTGGAACATTAATAATCCTTACACTTTAGACCTACATGTATTTAAAAACATACCAAGCATATAAATTGCTAAATTTTCAATTTTACCTGTTACATTTCTTTACATGAAAAGTCCATGAGTATTCACTACTAAATATTATACGGATAAAATAAAAAAAATCTTTAATTAATAAAAATAGCAGGGAATAACCGGTGTTATACCCTGCTGTTTGGGCATGAAGAGACTGTCTTGGATTTTTTGCGTTAAACGAGTCTACGGATTTTCTTTTCGCAAACAAAGTTTGCTCCAAAGAAAAGTCCTTCGCTCTCTGCAAAAAATCCGCTCGAACTCTGAGCCACTCTGTGGCTGGGAGTTCTCGTAAATACTCCACACAAAGTAATAGGTGGTTTGGGGTATATCCCAAACCACCTATTACTGGGCATGAAGAGACTGTCTTGGATTACTGGCAGTTCGTAAACTTTCATTCGTTTCATTTCTCTTACGAGAAATTGTCACTCATTTCAGTTTTCTCACTGGGACGGCGTTCCGTTCACTGTCGTTCACTTCAGCCTTGCCAAAATCCGCTCGAACTCCTGACGAAGCTCTGCTTCGTGGAGTTCTCGAACATCTTTCAAACAAAGTTATAGCCTCATTCGGACGAGCCGAATAAGGCTATAACTGGGCATGAAGAGACTCGAACTCCCACGCTTTCGCACTAGTTCCTAAGACTAGCGTGTCTACCATTCCACCACATGCCCATATTCAGTTGTCAATTTTAATACAGTATGCTGCGCCTCGCATTAAACGCCACCGCCTCCAATTAGTCAGAATATTCATTACTGACATAATTGTCGTGCTCTCGCTTCGCTCGTGGCTCTGCTCGGTTTGCCACATGCCCATATTCAGTTGTCAATCATAGTACAATTAACTCTTACTAACGTATTATAACAACGTTATATTGTCAAGGTTCTTAGAGTGCAATTTTTTGCACCAAGTATTTTTTATTCAATCGATTTCATATATATTTCTTCTATTAAAACTACGACCAAAGCAGCGATGGCAGGAGCAAAGATTACCCCTACAATACCAAGAAATTTTGCAGCTAAAAAGATAAATAAAAATACCAAAAGCGGATGAATATTCAACAATTTACTGAACACAAACGGTCTTACAAAGTTATTTTCTATAAGTTGCGCCACCCCAAAAACTATTGCCGTTCCCAATAGTACCCAAGGACCGAATTTATACACTGCAACAAGGCATACAAAAAATGCAATAGTCGGACCAACAACCGGTACTATATCAAATACGGCAGAAATAAAACCTAACAATAGTGCATAATCAACTTTTAAGATTAAAAGACCTATGGTTACAACTATGCCTATCCCTGCCATTGTAGTAATTTGCGCAACAACATATCCGCCTATTTTTAATGATATTGAATCATAAATTTCAGAGGTTCTTTTACGCATCGGAACAGGAAACAACTTTAAAAAAGTACTTTTTATAATATCTTTATCTACCATAAAATAATAAATTATCAATATTGAAACAAGAAAATAAACAAAGGCAGAGCCAATGTTTTTACCGAAATTAATCGTTTCTGTTAAGACTTTTGATGAGAAATCACCTGCAGATGCAATCATACCGCCTATGTCCATATTTTCTATATGACTTTTATTCAAAAACGGTGTATCCATTATTAATTTTTTGAATAATTCGGCATGCTGCGGAAAAGAATCCGCAAATGTTTTGATTTCATTTGCACCTATTATAATCAAAGGAACAAATAACAACCCTAAAACAAGCAATGAACCTAATATTACTAAAGCACTTGCAGTTGCTCGAGTCATTTTGCCGGAAAGCTTTTGAACTAACGGTTCAAAAGAACAGGCGATTACAAATGATGCAAAAAACATTACCGCAATATCAGGAACTTTCGCAACAAATAACAAAAATAAAATCGCCACTATTCCGAATAACACATTTTTCGGTGTTAAATATTTTTGTGAAAAAGCAGTAAACATTTTTATCTCCTTTGTTGTTACTTTACCATAAAATAAGAAATCTTAACAAGCGATAAATACATTTGTTATTATGGTAAAATTTTTTTATGAAACAAGTACTGCTATTTTTTATAAAAATATATCAATGGTTTTCAAAATTTACTCCGCCTGTATGCAGGTTTACTCCAACGTGTTCCGAGTATATGAAACAGGCAATCATAAAATACGGTGCAATAAAAGGTTTGTGGCTTGGGATTAAACGAATTTGCCGATGCCATCCCGGTCATCCCGGAGGATATGACCCTGTGCCTTAGCTCAGTATTTCTAATAATTTTCTGTGTATCTTAACATTATGCACCCTGATATAATCAATATTTTCATTTATCAAAATACTGTTAAGCGCCAAAGAATACAAATCCTTTTCTTTATTATCTGCTTGCGGCATATTTAAAAGACTTTTTCTTGAAATCCCAAGCATAACAGGGCAATCAAGGCTTTTAAATTCTTTCCAACGCCGCAAAATTGCAAAATTTTGCTCTCGGGTTTTGCCAAAGCCAATTCCTGCATCCACAATTATATTTTCTTTTTTTATTCCTTTTGAAACTGCATAATCAATTTTATTTTTCAATTCCTTAAAAATATCGTCCATCAAATTATCATAATGGGGATTATCCTGCATCGTTTCGGGAACACCTTGTGAGTGTTGAATAATAACTTTTAAATCATGCTTTGCAACAACATCTGCCATATCTTTATCAAAATCTAATCCTGAAACATCATTTATGATAGATACACCCAATCCGGCACAAACATCTGCAACTTCACCACTCCGAGTATCAATACTAACCGGAACAGATATTTGATTCTTATTTATATAATTTAATAGAGGAATAATTCTTTTTAACTGTTCATCTGCACAAACTTCTTTGGCTCCGGGTTTTGTTGATTCCGCACCTATATCAATTATGTCCGCACCGTCATTTATAAGTTCATTCAAATGTTTAACTGCATCTTCAACATTATAATATTGCCCACCGTCAGAAAACGAATCGGGAGTCACATTTAATATTCCCATAATCTTAGTTTTTACAGGTTCATTAGTTTTTATTTTTTCCTCTATTGCGATACCCAAATCTTTTAAACCAAATGGCTGTAACCGGAGTTTTTGCGCAATTATACTTAATTGAGAAATATTACCGCCTAAGATACAATCCGAATTTTTAATCTCACCGGTAATAACAAGTTTATGAGTTGCACAATCCGCACCAACTGATAGAGCAATTTGTTTTATAATATTACCCTGTGCAGATGTAACCCCAAATATTTTAAAATTCTGATACTCAAACTTCTCTTTACCTTTAAAGGCGTAAGATTTATCATAACCGATGTTTATGAGTTCTGCTTCTATGTTATTTGTATCTAATTTTTTGATTAAAAAATCGTGCATAAGATAAACTTAGCACGATTATTTTTATATTTCAATTTTATATTTTATGCAGCTATATCAAGTTTTTCTTTAAGATCCGCAACTGCAATTTTACCGTTTTTGGATGCTTCACTCAAACCTGAAATCAAAACAAACACCGCTGTAGCTGCACCAAATGCCCCTGTAAGTTTTTTGGTTATCGGACTTTTAATTATCGGTCCGATAATTTTGGTATTTTCAAAAGTTTTCAATTTATTCATAGCAAACTTACTGAAACGTTTTGTATCTCTGACTAATTTCGCCCAGACACCAGTTGCAATTTCGTTATTGCGAGCAGTTATTTTCGAGGTTTTAATAACTCTTTCGTACATATTACGAAGCATTGTACCTCTTGATGTTCCTACCTGAGCAGTTACACCTGCCGCACCGACACCAACTGCGACTTCCTGAGTTTGCTGACGTCTTTGTCTTTGTTCCGGAGTAAGATTATTATGAAAATGTATAGGTCTTACAGCAGTGTCCATTATACTTCACCGCTTTCCTGTTCGGATTTTTCAACTGCTTTTGCATATGCACTTGCAGCCCCCGCACCTACGCCTAAACCTGTTGCAGTTTTTGCGGTTGCCTTGTCAAATATTTCTTCACTTTTAAACGGATTTAATTTAATGAAGAAATTCTTAGTAACATTAATTGATTTTTTTGCAAAATCAACTATTTTTTGACCTTTTTCGTTACCAAATAATTTTCTTGTCATATCAGCTGCAAAATGTTTTACTGTTTTAAAACCTTTTCCTGCCAATTCTTCCATCGGCTTGAAACCGGAAATAGTATTCTGTACCATTTTATTAGATGCAAGTTTGTTAAATGTATTTTTCCCACAGGTTGCACTTGCAATCGTTGCACACGCAACGGTAAATCCTGCAATTAAAGCATCAGTAACCATATTTGCAACCTTCAGAAATTTTCTCATTCCGCCCGGCAATCTGTTATCATCCATAAGACCTTCAAGTTCACGTTTTTGTTGTTCCAAGAACTCTCTGTCATCTTCAAAAGCCTGTCTTTCATTCTTCTGGAAAGAAATCTTCTTGGGATAAGCATTCATTGATACCGGTTGTACTGCCAACATATTATTTCTCCACACTATTTATAATTACTGTTTGCTTTTAGTAAAAACGCAGAAAATAATTTTTGCTACCATGCTTTACAAATTGTTACATTCCTACCCCTACATTATTTCACATGATAATTAGTTTGTAAAGTGCTTTGAGGTAAAAATAATACATTATAATTAATTAAATTTTGAACCTTGATATGAATCTCTTTTTAAAAATTCTCTGTCAATTTTATTTAAACAGTCAAGCTTGGCACCAAGCCATCTTGGAGCTATCAAAGTCTTGCGAAACCCGTTTCCTGCAAGACGATGAACAGTCGTTTCAGGCGGCAGAATCTCCAAAAAATCGCAAACAAGACTCACATATTCATCTTCGCTCATAAAATCTATTTCTTTGTTTTCGTACATCTGCGCTAATTTTGTTCCCTGCAAAGCGCAAAGCATATGAATTTTAATTCCGTCAATTTTTAAATCCGCAAGACGTTGAGCGGTTTGCAAAATTTCATCACGGCTTTCCCAAAGTCCCAAAATTACATGCACACAGACATTTATACCTTTTTCTTTGGTCTTTTCGTAAGCCCGCAAAAAGCATTCATAATCATGTCCTCTGTTTATTTTCAGTAATGTTTTATCGTGAGCAGACTGCAAGCCGTATTCAAGCCAAGTGTAGTAATCTTTTGAAATATCCGAAATCAGATTGAGTTTATCATCCTCAACACAATCAGGGCGTGTACCAATGGAAATTCCGACTATGTCAGGATGGCAAAGAGATGACTTATAGATTTTTTCAAGTTCATCAACGGGTTTATAAGTGTTTGTATATGCCTGAAAATAGGACATAAATTTTTCCGCTTTAAATCGATTTGAAAGCGTTTTTATCCCCTCATTAACCTGATTTTCTATTGATAACAAATTTGAATGAGCCTGCGAAAAACTTCCCGAATCGTCACAAAAAATACAACCGCCTTTAGAGATTGTGCCGTCACGATTCGGACAGGAAAACCCCGCATCAATGGTTATTTTATAAACCTTTGCTCCGAAACGGTTTTTCAAATATGCACTAAACTGGTTGTATCTTTTATCAGTATTGTTGAACATCTATACGGTTTAAGACTTTACTTATTTTCATCGTCATAAATCGGATAAACGTAGTGTTCCCCGCATTGCGGACAAACAACTTCCTGTTGCTTTCCGTCTTCTACCTGTGCAACTTCAAATAAACATTTGCATCCTGACTGAACGCATCTTATAGCCAAAGTAGGTCTGATTAATCTTGCCATAATTTCCCTCCTGTTTGAGTAAATAATAGCACATTTTTGGTTTTAAGTCCATAAATTTAGGATTAAAATTCCTGTTTGTACATCTCATCATCCCAGTATTCAAGTTCGATTTTGCCCACAACAACGGTGTCGCCGTTTTGGATACCGATACGTTTTAGTTCGTCAATGATACCCATTGCACGCATTGTGTTTTGAAGCCTGATAACCTGCTCAGTGTTTCGGGTGTTTATGACTTGCGAAATTCTTATAATCTTTCCGCCGTCAACGATATAAGTGTTTTTGTCAGCCTTATAAACTTCCCAATAACTGTCGTCATTATTTGTTGCTTCCAAATCTTCCTCTACAACATAGTCGTTCACGGGTTTTGGTATGGTATCGACTCTGCGCTCAAGTTCGTTTTTAATATCATCTAACCCCTCGCCTGTTACCGCAGAAATCGGGTAAACATTTTCTACTCCCGAATTTTTAAACTCTTTTTTAAGTTCCTCTAATCTTTCCGGCTCTATTGCATCAATTTTATTTATCGCAGTAATTTGGAACAAATCGGCAAGTTTTTGTGAATATTTTTCAAGTTCGCTATTAATAATTTTGTAATTTTCAAGCGGATTTTCTTCCGTTCCGTCAACGATATGGAGTAAGAAACGGCATCTTTCAACGTGGCGCAAAAAATCGTGACCTAAGCCGACACCGTCTGATGCGCCCTCAATAAGCCCCGGGATATCTGCAATTACATAAGCATCATGGTCGTGTTTTTTTACTACCCCCAAATTCGGGATAATTGTTGTGAAAGGATAATCGGCAATTTTGGGTTTTGCAGAAGATACCCTGCTTATGAAGGTTGATTTGCCTGCATTTGGCATCCCTAACAATCCTACATCAGCGATAAGTTTGAGTTCTAATTGCAGATTTCTTTCTATCCCCGGTTCCCCCGGTTCACAGTATTGAGGCGCACGGTTTTGCGGGGTGCAAAAATGAATGTTTCCACGACCGCCCCGTCCGCCTTTTGCAACAAGCACCTGTTGCTCATGTTCTGTTAAATCGGCGATAATATTACCTGTTTTCAGGTCTTTTACCACCGTTCCGACAGGAACTTTTATAAATAAGTCTTTTGCACTTTTGCCGTGCATACTTTTTTTGAACCCGTTTTCGCCACCTTCGGCTTTAAAAACGGTTTTGTAGGTAAAATCCATCAGGGTTGACATATTTTCATCGGCTATTAAATAAACGCTACCGCCATTCCCGCCGTCCCCGCCTGCAGGCCCGCCTTTGTCAACGTATTTTTCTCTGCGCCAGGCGACAACGCCGTTACCGCCCTTGCCTGAAACTATTCTTATTTTTACCTTGTCCATAAATTGCATAGCAAATTAACTTTACTATGAACAAACAACACACGCAACAGAGTAAGTTGGTATTGTTATACAAACATTAATTTATCGGTGCGTCATAACGACACACCCTACATGCTTAAAACCAGTGTGGCATATACGACAAATGATGATAAAGATGAGTCAAAAAAAATCTTTCCGGAAGATTATAAAACAAATGAATATTGCAAAAAGTACGGTGTTTTGACGGCAGTTGAAAAAGTAGAATCATTAAACGCAAGTGATTTAAAGAAAACAGCAAATGAAAAACTAAGTGAATTGCGTGTTGAAAAACAGCACATTGAATTGTCTTTATTAGGTAATTATAAATACCAAAAGGGTAAATATATACGTTTATCTATATCAGAATATGATGTTGACAGTGATTTTTTGATTTCAAATATATCACATAGCATAACGCAGCCAAAAGAAGTTATTAAAATGAATTTTGAAAGGTACATTAAACTTTAATAATCGTAAATCTTCTTTTGTTTGTTAAATTCCTGTAAAACCTCTGTAGCATAGGCATTTAAGGGGGGGGGAAAAATACCCTTTTCATTGGTATATTTCTTATGAAAATTGTCATATAAATGGTCGTAAAGTTCTTTATTGTATGACATATCAACAAAAACAACTTTCATATCTTTTTGTGCAGGATCATAATCCGGCATAGCAAGAACAACATTGGCAGATAGCAAGACTAATAAAGATGTAATCAATATGCGTTTCATAAAAAACTCCTATATACATTATAACGTATATGAAAGAAAAATTGTTCATTTTTCCGATTATTTATATCATAAATCACTTATACGTCAAATACGGACGTAAAACCTTATTTTATAACCTTAAAAAACTCATTAGAAATCAGTTGAGAATATTTTTCGCCCTGATTGACGGAAACCAAAATTTTATCGTTGCCTTTTTCGTCCTCGACAACGGAAATTATCCCCGAAATCTCTCCGATAGGAAGTTTTTTGACCTTTGCTCTGAATTTTACATAAGGAATTTCCTGACCGTACGATTTCATCGTACCTTTTTCGGTTACGTGAAATTCTTCTAACGCCGCAGACTGATATTTAACCTTAGAAATCGCTTTTTTAAGTCTGTCCTCAACGTCATTGGCTTTGATATCCTGAGGAGTGAGAACTTTTTTCTTTGCGGTATCAACAACTATCATTTTTTGACCGGAGGCTTTGTGTTCAGCGACAACGGCATTATAGCCCATAACTCCTGCGGCTTTTTCTATCTCAAATTCTTTGTCAATTTTAGAAAAATCGCCGACTTTCTGCGCTCTTTCAAGTACAACATCATGAGAGGGGTGTAAAAAATTATTAATAGAATCTTTTATCCAGTTCTGTCCGCCAAAGGCGATAAACCCTACAGCAACAACAGTCAGAAAGATTGATCTTGTCACATTTTTTAAGCAGCCCATGTTGAAATCCTCTTGTTTTTATATCAATATTATATTATGAGCAAAGGGGAAATCAATCATGTTAATAGCTGGGATGTGAACATTGAGGACACTACCCCTGCTATGCAGCAGTATTTGCAAATCAAAAAAGAACACCCCGGGATTCTGCTTTGGTACAGAATGGGTGATTTTTTTGAAACCTTTTTTGAAGATGCGGTTATTATGGCAAAAGAACTTGAACTTACCCTTACAGGCAGAGATTCAGGGGCGAAGTTAGGCAGAGTGCCTTTAGCGGGTATTCCTGTCAAAGCTGCTGATGCGTATTTGCAAAAACTTGTACAAAAAAATTACAAAGTCGTAATCTGCGACCAACTTGAAGACCCGAAATTTGTCAAAGCGGGTCAGGTCGTAAAAAGAGGGGTTACAAGAGTTTTAACCCCTGGAACTTTAACCGAAAGCAACCTGTTAAAACAAAATTCAAATAATTACATTTGTGCGATTTATAAAGACGACAAAAAAGATTTATACGGTTTTGCTTACACCGATATTTCAACGGGCGAATTTAAAACAACTCAGGCACCGCTAAATCTTATTATGGCTGAACTTGCAAGGCTCAACCCATCAGAAATTGTAGCGCCAAGCCTAAAACAGGATATTAAACCCTTCCAAATCGTAGCGGATGAGGTGGTAAATCTGCCCGAAGAAATTACAAGCAGATACAATTGTTCAAAAATTCCGCCATCTGTGTTTGAGGAAAATTTTGCGGCAAATAACTTAAAAACGGTATTTAAAACAACGAGTTTAGAAAGTTTCGGGTACTCAAAATACAAACTCGGATTTCAGGCATCAGGTGCTTTGCTTGCCTACATCTGGGAAACTTCAAAAGACCACATGCCAAAATTTGACCGCATAGAATCTTATGAACTCTCTCAGTATATGATTCTTGATTCCTCAACAAGAAAAAATCTTGAACTGACCGAAACTTTAAGAGAGAAAAATAAATACGGTTCGCTACTTTGGGCGATAGACAAAACCAAAACAAATATGGGGGCAAGGTTATTAAAAAACTGGATTTGCCAGCCATTAAAAAATGTTGATGAAATAATGGCAAGACAAAATTCGGTGTCTGAACTTGTCGCAAAAAGTGATGTAAGATTAAATTTATCCGAGCTGCTTGATAAAATTTATGATATTCAGCGCCTTGCAACAAGAATGAGCAACTCATCTGCCAGCCCGAAAGATTTTGTCAGCCTTAAACTGTCGCTTTCCGTTCTGCCCGAAGTTTTAGAGGCGACAAAAGATTTGCAATACGATATGTTTTCAAAAATCAGACAGTACGCAGACGAAATCGCTGATTATGTTCAAATGATAGAAAACACTATTGTCGATAACCCTCCGATACTTTTAAAAGAGGGCGGAATAATCAAGCCACAGGTTAGCGGAGAACTTGATTATTTCAGAGATTTGTTAACGGGCGGAGAAGAATGGCTCAAAAATTTTGAGGAAAAAGAAAAAGAAAGAACGGGAATTAAAAACCTCAAAATCGGCTATAATAAAGTTTTTGGATATTTCATTGAGGTTACAAATTCAAATCTCAATATGATACCCGACGATTATATAAGAAAACAGACTTTAGTTAATGCCGAAAGATTTATAACCGAAGAACTCAAAAAACATGAAGACGATGTACTTAGTGCAAAATTCAAATCAACAGAACTTGAATATAAATTATTTACCGATTTCAGAGAATATTCAAAAGAATACGTTACAAAAATCCGTGAAATTGCTGATGCTATCGCAACTTCTGATGTTCTTGCATCACTTGCAATCGTTGCGGTAGAAAATAATTACTGCTGTCCTGTCATTGACGAATCAAATGATTTTTTGGTTAAAAACGGCAGACATGCGGTTTTGGAAAACATTTTGCCTTTAGGCGAATACGTTGCAAACGATTTAGAGATAAAATCGAATGTTACAACCGGTGATGATACCCAGTTTATGATACTTACAGGTCCTAATATGGCAGGAAAATCGACCTATATGCGCCAAAATGCGCTGATTGCGATTTTGGCTCAAATCGGATCGTGGGTACCGGCTGACAGTGCAAAAATCGGAGTTGTGGATAAAGTATTTACAAGAGTCGGCGCAAGTGACGATTTAACCCTCGGACAGTCAACGTTTATGGTTGAAATGATAGAAACATCATTTATTTTAAACTCCGCAACCGAAAAAAGTTTCATTCTTTTAGACGAAATCGGCAGAGGAACAAGCACCTATGACGGCGTTGCAATAGCCTGGTCTGTTGCCGAATTTATCGCAACGAGAATCAAAGCAAGATGTATTTTTGCAACGCATTATCATGAACTCAACGTAATGACCCAAAAATACCCGCAGATTAAAAATTACAGAATAACAATTTCGGAAAACAACGGTGAAATTGAATTTCTACGCAAAGTTGTATCGGGCGGAGCAAGCAGAAGTTACGGGATTCAGGTTGCCAAAATGGCAGGTTTGCCCAAAGAAGTAATATCCCGTTCACAGGAACTTATGACAAAAATGCAGAAAGATTTTTCTAAAAACCTTGCATCGGGAAAGAAAATGGTACATAATGAGGACGGAGTTCCACAGTTATCTCTGTTTGGAATGTAAAGAATTATTGCAAAAAGGTCAAATTTTTTGGTTTATATGTTTTAGAAGAAACATCAAGGAGTGTGTGTATGAAAGTAACATTTAATCCGAACGTTAATTTTAAATCAGACAGTAATTTGATTGCCGAAGCGGCAAGAAGAATGCAGGAAGAACAAAGTGAAAAGCAAAAAATAATTTTTCCTTCATCTTCTTCTCTGACTCAGGAACAAAAAGATACTTTTGAACGAGATTTCAACGAAACAATGGAAGAAGGAAAAAGTATCGATACAATATTAAAAGGCAAACACTGGGAAAAGAACTACGACCCTGTAACAAATACCGTTCATGCTAAAATTCCGAACTCACATGACGGAAATGAATATACCGTTTATCCCGACGGAAAAGTAATTGTAACAGACGGATGGGGGAAAAAGGAAGTTGAACGGGAAGCAAATGAAGAACTTGCAAATTACGTAAAACAAATAAAATCTGTTCATGAAAATACACCACAAGCCAAAATTGAACCGAAAGAAAACGCATATACTTCAAAAGAATATACCCAACAAGAATTGGATGAAAAAGCAAATATTTTTGCGGAAAGATTAAAAAGTCGTAAATGGAAGAAAGAATATCTACCCGAAAACGATATAATTATGGTTCGTAATAAACGTATTAAAGACGGGCTTGAATATATGATTAAAAACGACGGGACTGTTATGGAAACAGGTCTGAGAGATAAGGCTGTAACAATTATTGAACCTAACAGAGAAAGTGCAAAAACATTTGCAAAATATAAAAGGAAATTAGACCCTAATGCACCAAAAACCTCCCTGTGGATGAAATGTAAAGAAGCAACGGCAGATGTCTGGAAATTCTTTACCGTCGCAGGAACAATGGGAGTTGCAACCGCAAAAGGTTTATGGCAAGGAACATTAACAGGTGCAGCAGTACTTGCATCCGCAACAATAATCCGCGGAGCTGTTAAAGTTATCAAAAATGAAAAGACTGTTTCGGATATCGTTAGCAACCCGCTTAAAACAGCCGGTACTGCAGGTAAATTACTTGCCCTTGCATCGGGAGCTCTGGTTTTGACCGGTCATTTAATTGCGGGCAGATTAGAAGCAAATCAAAAATCTGCAGTAATTGAACACAAAATCGATGTACCGCATGTTGATTAGGATATAGATAAAATGTATAAAAACGGGAATAGTTAAACTATTCCCGTTTTTAGTGTCCGCCTATTATCAATTATGCGGGCACGCTACCGCTTTGCCCGTACTACGTACTACACATCGGCTTACGCATTTTCCCGCCTGTGCAATCATAGATTGCTTCGTTCACTTCACTATCGTTTCGCTCACAACGGCGGTCTTATCATGTTCCGCAACCTGCTTGCCCTGCTCATCGCAGGTCAACCTGTTGCTTCACACCGGCTTACGCATAAAAAAAAGAGTCTAATAATTAGACCCTTTGGAATGTAAACTTGGTTTCATTCCTCGTAATAGTGAAGTGTGAAGTGTGTGCTTAAAGTTCGGTTTCTAAGTCCTCTATTTAAGCATCCTCGTGTTTACATGTATATAAAGTATTTTTTGTATCGAAAATTGCTATATTGCGTATATACTCATTAATAATTCTTAACATGACCAAATAGTCTTAATTTGCTAATATAATGGAGTTAATAAATACATTGATTTTAGGAGAGATAATGAATATTTTAATATCTAATGATGACGGAATTGCAGCTAACGGTATAAGAGTTTTATCAGAAGAACTATCCCAAAAACATAACGTTTATGTCGTTGCTCCTGACAGAGAAAGAAGTGCAGCAGGACATTCTTTGACTTTGCATACTCCTTTAAGGGTTGAAGAACTTGAGCATAACAATATCGGAGCAAAACGAGCATGGGTAACAACAGGAACCCCCGGCGATTGCGTAAAAATAGCTATTAATGCGATTTTATCCGAAGAAGAACAACCGAATATCGTTATTTCAGGCATAAATCATGGGCCAAATCTCGGAGCTGATATTCTTTACTCCGGAACAGTAAGTTGTGCAATGGAAGGTGCAATGCTCGGTATTCCATCTATTGCAGTGTCTTTGGCATCTATGAAAATGGAATATGATGATTTCAAATTCACAGCATCATTTGTTTCATCACTGCTCGACAGACTTCACGAATTTAAATTCCCCAACAAAAGTATTCTTAATATAAACGTTCCGCTTTTACCGAAAGAAGATATCGCAGGTATCGCTATCACCGAACTGGGAAGAAGATTATTTACCGATGATTATGAAAAAAGAATTGACCCCCGCGGCAAAATTTATTACTGGATGGCAGGAGAACTTATAAAAAAACCTCAAAACGCAAATACAGACATTGCGGCAGTAATGAATAATAAGATTTCAATAACTCCCGTTACTTATGAAATGACACGAACAGAAACCATGTCTGATTTAAACAGGGTTCTTTGCTCTGAAGATTTTTGCAATTGGAATTAAATTAAACTTCAACAAATAATCTTCTGCCGACGATGTTTTGTTTACCGTTATAATAACCTGCAAAATATCCGCCTTTAACAGGTCTGTTCTGAGCATAATACTGATTTGAGTAATTTTTGCCATTGTAACTTACAAACGGATTATTGCCATACGGATTGGAAGACTCTCTGACAACCGGAGTTGATACAATTTGCGGAGCCTGAAATACATTCGTTAATAAATTTACTAAACCTGCCATAACACTGCCTTTCTATCCGTATTTTAATGGGGATATTTGCTTTGTCATAATTATAACATCAAAATATCAAATATTTTAATATAACTTAACAAAAATCATATATTTTATGTAGTTTTAATCAGCTGAATTTATACAATTTATGCAGAAATACACCACTTTTATTTTACTGATGTATAATTAGGTTATGAAAAAGCAACTATCAGATAAGGTAATAAATAGATTAACACTCTATCACTGCATCTTAAACGATTATATTAACAAAAATGAAGAAATAATTTCAAGCGGACAAATTGCATCACTATTAAAAATTGATGATTCACAGGTGCGCAAGGATATAAATTTACTCAATAACTCAGGCAAATCAAGAGTCGGCTACAATGTTAAAGAACTGAAAAAATCAATTGAATCTACTCTCGGTTTTGAAAAACACAAAAGAGCATATATCATAGGTGCAGGGAATCTTGGGATGGCGCTTGCTAATTACGGAAATTTTGCAAACTATGGACTTAATATAGTAAGTCTTTTTGACAATGACGAAAAAAAAATAGGAAAAGAAATCAATAATAAAAAAATTCTTGATGTAAAAGAACTTCCAAGATATGTCTGGCAGCATTACATAGATATTGCTATTCTTACCGTGCCTGCTCAATATGCACAAACAACCGCTGATTTTCTTGTCAATGCAGGAATTAAACATATCTGGAATTTTACTCCTGTTGTACTTAGTGTTCCTTACAATGTTCAGGTCTGGAACGAAAACTTAATGGGTAATTTCCTGCAATTCACCTATGATTTAAATTAGGAGAAATAGAATGAAGGTAAACTTTGATTCTGTATCTTTTGGCTGCAAAAATATTTGTTATCACGATAAAACATATAACATAAAAGAAGTGTTTGATGATGACGGGAGAAATCTTATTCGCCGCATAAAATATGACAAACAGTGCCGTGATGTTGACTGCGAAGAATTTGACAGAGATAAAAAAGTAATATCCCATATGCACAAAGAGTACACCCCTGACGGATGTATAGAAACCTATAAAAGCACAACTCAGGAATATATCAGGGAAATAAAAACCGTAGTAAAAGATTCATTTACACACCATATTGAAAAATTCACATCAAACACTTCACCGGAAAGCAATTATGTAAATGAGTTTATCCGTGACATCACAGGAAAACTTGTTAAAATAATAAACAACGGCAGAATAATAAATCTTAAATAAATTAATTCTCAAAATTATTGGTAATGTTATAAATATGCTCTAATATTTGAGCAAAATAATTCAAATCAGAATTGCCGTTTAATACCAAATCTGCTTCTTTTCTGAACGGCTTAACATATTTTTCGCCCGCCTGAGAAATATAATTCCAGTGCTTGAGTGCATTTTCTTCATCCTGATTACGTTCTTCAATCGCTCTCGAAACAAATCTTGAACGGCGAAGTTCATTATCCGTTTCTACATAAATCTTTATATCAAATACATCTTTAACTTCTTCATACATTGTTGCAATACCTTCAACAACAATAACTTTCTGTGATTTTACATCTATAGCATCAGGAACGGAGATACCGGTACCGTTTGGCAAATACATAGGAGCTTTCACATCAAGTCCGACAGACAAATCTTCTAAATCCTGCCTTAAAATATCAAGCTGGAAACTTGTCGGGGCATCAACATCATATCCGCTGTCTCTAACATTATCAAAAGAGCCATATTTATTTATTAAATCTGAAATATCCTTAAAATAATTATCCGTACTTAATACAGTTACAGGCATATCAAACTGACCGATAACATTTTGGATTTCAGAACATATTGTCGATTTACCCGATGCCGATTCGCCGGTTACACCTATTAAAAGCCTTTTAGACGGATTATTTATTATTCTTTTTGTAAATCGTGAAATAAAATCAGGTGAAATTGCATTTATAATCGGAATTTGCTGTTTTTTATCATATAAAAATATCTGCTTAAACTTTGTCTGCAAATAGAATGCAAGTAACTCCCTACCTGACTTTGAACTAAAATCGGGTTTAAATATTTTTTCTTTTTCCTGTTCTTTTAAAGATAGCATGTCTTATTCCAATAATTTATAGAATATGGAATTAATAATACACAAGAAAAATATTTTTTGCTATCTTTAAAAAAAATTCTTAATATTTATTGAATTTGTCATCTTTATCAGTCCAAATTACCATAATCTCCTTTGGAGTATAAAACGGATTAAACCAATGAGTTTCCTGTGAAAAATCTATGATTGCATCGTAATAGTGAATACGATCGGCAATTTTTTTAGTAAAATGCAACAAATCTGCCATAATTTTCCTGACTATCATAACAATTTTATTATTTGACTTTTGAGGAACCAAATAATCCCCAAAAAGCAGTGAATAATATTCAAAAAACTACCCTGTCAGGTAGTAAGACGAGGGTAGAATAAAATTATTTTTTGAACATAATACATATTATCGGTATAATAGTTCACTTTTCTTTTTGATTGTCATGACCGCTTTCTTTGAGCGGGCAAAGAAAGCGATCAGAAAGCGGATTACGAGCCAAAGCCGGAACAGTTTTG
>CACYVN010000002.1:0-148216 GCA_902777855.1 uncultured bacterium
TGATTTAGGTATTGGTACTAAAGCTATTCCGCATAACAACTTAGACGAAATTGAAGCATACTATGCTAATAATCCTGCACCGAAAGCGTCTGATTATACTAAGGAAGAAATTACGCTGATTCCACGCAACAATCAGGCTGATATTAATAAATATTGGGCTACTCACACTGAACCTAAACAGGAAGATTATACCAAAACCGAAATTAATTATATCCCTCGCAACAATCAGGCAGAGATTGACGAATATTTAGAAACTCATCCTGAACCGCAACAAAAGGATTATAAAAAAACAATAACCAATCATATACCGAAAAGTAATCAGGATGCTATTGACGAATATAAAAACAGCCATGAAGAACCAACCCAAGATAAATACACACAAGAATACCACGATTCAAAATTATCTGATATTTTTTCAGATGCCTCTGCAGGTTGCTATGGCAACGCTATGAACACAAATTATGATGCTTCAAGCAGAGGTGCATGTTATGAACACGTATTAGCACATATGCTTGATTTAGAATTAGATACAAGTGCAACTCCTAAAGCTAAAAGCAGTGCATATCCTAAAGAAAATATATCTACATCCGTCCCAGGTTACACAATTACCATTACTGCGGGACATATCAATGGTAGTGCTATAAACTACAGTAATAAATCTGAACCAATGTTAGAAATTTCTGAAGCATTGAAAAACGGATATACCCCAGCCGGTGCAGATTCAAAAGTAACCATCATGGCAGGAGATAAAATAGCAAATGCGAGTTCTTCAGAAGCAGATAAACTTTTAAGTGATTACTACATCAAAAATGGCGGAGGCACATTAAAACAAAAACTAATGAGTAATTACTATTATGATACAAGTACAGGTGAAGTTGCCAAAAAGACATTACGTCAAAAAGCAATAGATTTATTCTATCTTTGCGAAAATATGGAAGAACTTGGTGCTGATATTGATGCCGATTTGCTTCCGGCAATTGTTGTATTCCAAAATGATATGCAAAATTTCACGATATTTAAAAAAGAAGAATACGAAAATGATCTCGCAGAGTGGATTGAAAATACTACACTTGAAGAATGGATCGAAGATGAAGATGAAACCATAGATGATGTTGAAGCATATACTATTGCACATCAAGCATGGCAAAACGGCATTCCGCAATACAGAGAATGGTTTGATGAAGACCCGATTACAGTTCCTGACACTGCCGCTTATAATGCTGCGCATGATGCATGGTTGAACGGTGTTCCCGAATACAGAGAATGGAATGATGAAAAAATTGACATCGTTTATGATAACGATTCTTACCAACAGGCACTTGAAGCTTACAGAAACGCTGCACCTGCATACAGAACCTGGGAAACTTATGAAGAAGGTTCTTTAGGTACAAAAACATATAAATTAAAAACTTCTACAACTACCGACGAAGAAGCTTATAACAATGCAATGAATGAATATATTTACGAAAAAGCATCTTATGACCACAAAATTGAAGAAATAAACGCTAAAATAGCAATTCTCAATCCTCATTCAAAACATTTAATGCATAATAAATTTAAAATAATGCCTCCGCCGTGCATTTCAAAGAGTTAATAACTAATATCTAAACCCATCTGCTTTCATACGTTCTATGACTTCCTGTAATTTTTCGTCAGAGCAGACGTAAGAAATTCTGAAATATCCTTCGCCGTACGTCCCAAATGCTGTTCCCGGAACAATTACTATACCGGATTTTTCAAGCATGTCCTGACAGAATTTTACACTTGAATCATATTTTCTTGGTATAGGCATCCACAGGTAGAAAGTGGTATGCGGAATTTTACTCTCGTCAATTTCCCATCCGAGCTCTTTCAAACCTTTTACCAAAATGCTCTGTTTTCTTTTGTAATCAATATTTCCTTGTTTGATGTAATCTTCTCCGTCAGGCGAAGTCATAATATAAGCACATGCTTTCTGCAAGGCTTTGAACATACCGTTATCAATAGTTGATTTACCTTTTGCAAATCTCGAAACAACTTCACTATTTCCGCAAACCCAGCCAAGACGCCAGCCTGTGATTGCATAAGGTTTTGACAGTGTAAACATTTCAACTGCTATATCTTTTGCGCCTTTCAGTTCAAAAACACTGAACGGTTTTTGCTCCTCATCAAAATACATATCGCAGTATGCCGCATCAGAAATAAGCAAAATATCTTTCTTTTTACAAAAATCAATAACACTTTGGACGTATTCTTTTGAAGCTGTAACTCCAAGCGGGTTATTAGGATAATTTATTACAACAGCCTTGACTTTGTTTTCATCATAACCATCATTTTTTAACTGTTCCCAAACTGTGTCCAAGTTCGGCTGATAATTATTTTCGGGAGTCAAAGCCACCGGATAAGCCTTACCACCTGAGCAACCGACCATTTGAGAGTATGAAGCATACCCCGGATCAGGGATTAAAATAATATCCTTTTTAAATTCATCGTGTTCAGGATAAATAATAAATCTGATTAAGTTTGCAAGTCCGTCTTTTGAACCTAAAATTGAACAAATCTCATTTTCAGGATTAAGTTCAACTCCAAAACGGTCTTTCATTCTTTGCGCACAGGCTTCTCTGAAATATTTTTCCCCTCTTGTAACAGAATAAGAATGAATACTGTCCTCTGTTAAAAATTCTTTGAGTTTATCGATTAAAGAAGCCGGTGGGGCCGATGTCGGGGCACCCATTGAAAGTGCTATCGGGGCTCTGTTTTTCTTGGTTAGTGTATCTTTTAACTGTGCTGTTCTCTCTTTTAGTCTTACCATTATATAAGTATCTAACGCCATTACATCTTCGTTAAATAAATTTTCCATTTTCATATTTCATACCTCGTAATAAATATTATATAATAAAAATAAGGAATTATATAGCAGTTACCGCAACTTGTCATTGTGAACCCGTTAGGGCGTGGCAATCCAGCCATTTATTGCTAACTATTAAATAATGGATTGCTTTACTTCGTTTGCAATGACATGTTTGGTCAAATAAGTTACATTTTCTGAAAAATATAATAAGTAAAATTATCTTTTTTATATGATTTCAGAAATTTAAAATTCATATTAAGCATAGCAATAGTATCACACATATATTTTTTAAACAAAGCATCAAGAATATTATCAGGATTAACATCCTGTATCTGTTTACGCAAAACCTGTATATCAACTATTGCATTATTATCACTGTCATACATGGCAATAACGACATATCTGCCTTTTTGAATGGTATTTGTGACATTTTGAATAAAATAATCAAAATATTTTTGAGAAAAAACTTTATCTTCATTAATTTTATCGAAAATCAATTTATATTTATCACTGCCTGCCATTTGGGAACGGTCGGCATCATCGTAATATTCACCATAAGGGTTTCTTGCCGTTTTATGAAAATCAGAATTAAAAACTCTTGGTCTTGTAAGGTTTCTGAAATAATACGGTGCATCTGCACCAAAAGGTAAAATTATCATATCTTCTGAAGTTAACCCGAGTTCATCGCATTCAAGTGCCGTACTTTTTAAGGCAAGCGTTTTGTTTTGTTTCATAATATATGAATTTTTAAAACTGAAAACTCCGCATGAAAGAACAAATATAATCAAAAATGCTTTAAGGTGTTTTGGGTTAAATCTTTCACTCATTCCTGACAATGCAATAATAATAGCAGGCGGGAGAAGATAAAGAATATATCTGACAGTAAAGATATTAACTTTTAGAGCAGAAAATACTATTGTTAGAATAAAATTAAATAAAATTATTAAACTTAAAACTTTTATAAATTTATCTTCGCTTTTTAACGACTTAATGAACCCTGCAATAAAATATATACAAGGGATTATAACAAGCATAGAAAACCAGAAATTTATATTATAATTCCCACCGGTTACCCAGTAGATATTAGAATCAATAGTAGCACCGAAGAAATTGCGAATAACATCGACTATATGGGAAAATCTCAAAACTCCCTCATGGCTAATAACAAAAACACTACGCATTTTTGCGTAATAAGATATCAGAACAAAATAAGGAATTAAAAATATCCATTCAATAATTTCAAAACGCAGATATTTTGAAAATTTTTCTTTATTATTTTTATATAAATATATCAAATAACAAATTGCTGATGATATATTGTATAAAATCCCGCCGACAAATGTGTAAGGGATTAAAATATTTACCCCGATTAGTTTTAAAAGTGATTTTTTGTTTTCTTTTTGCTCGAAATCCGCAAGATAATTTACTGATAACAAAACTAAAAATACAACAAGAGAGTACATCCTGACTTCTGCTGAAAATAGTACCAAAACCGGACTTACGGTACAAATTAGTGCCGGTAAAACACCATTTTTTATAATCTTTTTTCCGGTAATATAAGCAAGCGGAATTGTTAAAATTCCGAATATTAATGATAATGAACGTAATGCAATTTCGCCCTGCCCAAAAATTTTCATCCAGATTTTTAATAAAACAAAATAAAGCGGTGTATGCTGTAAATCGACATTCAAAAGATTATGCATAATACCTGCTTTATCCGTTGCGGTTGCCCATGAGCAAGCTTCGTCATACCATAATGCGGTGTCTGAATATAAAAATCTTAAACCAAATCCGATTAAAATTAAAAATAAAACAATAAAAATATTTTTTTTCACAAAATAACCCCCGAATGTGTTTATAATACCACAAAATAAGAGCTTGAGTAATTTTACAAGTTATATTTGATTAAATTCAAATATCAAAATTTAATAACTGTTCGTATTTTTGCACTCTGAAAAACAAATTATGGCGGGCATTAAGAACCACCTTCAGTTTTTTTCCGTAAAATTCTTTTTGTGCTGAAATATCAAATATCCGATCATCTTGCCCAAATATTGCAAAATCATAAATATCTTTTATTTTTTGTTTGTTATTTTTATAAATATTTTTTAGACTGTCAAATTCTTTTTTACAGCTTTCGAGAGTTCTTTTTGAAGGATGGAAGTTTTTAAATTCTTCATCGGTTTTTACAAGATAATTTCTTGCAAAAACGTCAGCATTTTCTATGGTTATATTATATAAAATGTCCTGAATTTGTTTTGATAAACCGAATTTTTCGTCAAATAAGTACGGATTTCCGTCTAAAGCTGTTTTTATATCAAATTTTAAATTAAAATCTAAAATTGATGCAACAAAAACTCCGGCAGAAAAAGCAAGCAAATTGAAGTTTTTGTATTTTGAAAAATCAAATTTAAAATCTAAATCAAAATATTCATAAAAAATTAAAACATCACAATCCGATTGCAAATGCTCAAATTCATATTCATCACAACCCCATCCGGCAAAAAACAATAATAATGTATCAGAATTATTATTAATAAAATAAGTTTTCATAAAATTATTATAACAAATTTATTTAATAATAGAAAATTAATATCTGCACATTAAGTAAAAGCCTCTTTTCAAAACACAAATAAATATGTTATAATGTCTTACGGATGTTTATTATTAAAGGAGAGTGAAATGTCAGATAAAAAGATTTTAATTGCGTTTTATTCCCATTCGGGCAATACAAAAACCATAGCAGAAAAAATCCAAGAAATTACAGACGGAGATTTGTATGAAATTAAGACAAGTCATGAATATCCGAAGAATTATACCGATATTGTAAATCAGGCAAAAAAAGAAAAAGAACAGGAATTTAAGCCTGAATTGACTGAGCATATTGATATTTCAAATTATGATACGATATTTATCGGTTCGCCTGTCTGGTGGTACACATTTGCATCTCCTGTAAGAACTTTTTTATCAGAAAATGATTTTTCAGGTAAAACTATAATTCCTTTTTGTACACATGGTGGCGGCGGAGCTTCAATGACATATTCGGATATTGCAAGACTTTGTCCTGATTCTGATGTTCAGGCAGGCTTCAGCTCTTTTGAAAACAATGCAAAAGAATCTGAAATTGAACAATGGATTAACAGTTCATATTAAAAAAGATGTTAATCTTTATCATTGATGTACGCGCCAAGCTCTTAGATACATAAAAGAGGTGCTATAATTCGCACCTCTTTTATAAAATTTTGTTTTAAAATTACTTATTATACAGTTGCAGGCTTTTTAGCCGGAGCAGCCCCAGGAATTGACTGCCAATTTGCTGCCATAATCTTTTTGAAAGATTTTAAAGCAGTATCTTCAAGTTCACCTAATTCTTCTGCTTCCATAATAAGTTCTCTTAACGGCATCAATGCTCTTGTATCACGCAAAACACCCAAAGCTGCTGCCGCACCTGCTCTGACAAGTTCATTTTCTGAACGGTTCTTCATAACATCAATCAATGCAGGAACTGCTTTTGTATCATTCAGTTTACCTAAAGATGTTACCGCATAAATTCTTACGTTTACCCATTCGTCATACAACATATTGATAACTTTATCAACTGCTTTTTTGTTGCCGATTTCGCCTAATGCTCTTGTTGCATCACATCTTACGTTAACTTTTTCGTGATCTAAAGATTCAATCAAAGCATCTGTTGCAACATCACCAATTTCGATTAAAGCATCTGTTGCAGTAATACAAACCTGCGGATTTTCATCGTTTAATGCTTCTACCAAAGGTTCAACAACAATTGCACCGCCTAAACGACCTAATGCTCTTGCTGCACGAACACGAACGTCAACATTTCTGTCTTCACGCAAAGATTCAATTAAATGAGTTGTGGCTTTACAATCACCCAATTCGCCTAATGCTCTTGCTGCATATAATCTTACTGAACCGTTTTTATCATGTTTCAAGACATCAATTAAAGGTTCTACTGCTTTTGAATCACCCATTTCACCTAAAATGCGGGCTGCATTGTAACGAACCTTTTCGGAATTGCTTCCTGTTAAATCGTTCAATAATTCTTCAAATGTCTTTTTAACTTGTTTTTTCTTGCTACCGTTCACACTAATTGTCATTATTTTCCTCCGACACTACAATAATATTCACACTACTTACTTCTATATAAAAAAATCTTTGTGAATAAAATTGCTTTTTTCTTATAATTTTTGTTAACTTTTTTTACAATTCATAAAATGTATTTCTGATATTTCCTTTACCTACTGCGATTTGGGTCAGAAATTTATTAAGGGTAATACTGACACTTATTCCTTCAGTATTTTTATTATAATACATAATGAAATTAAATTCATCAGTTGAATAAAATTATTTTACAAATTTTATTGCATGTTTAAATAAAGATAGCCATAAATCAATTATACATTGAAGTTATTTTTACATTTTCGTTACAATTTGCTACTCACAAGGGAGAGTAATAATAAATTCCGAACCAACCCCAACCTCACTTATAACACGGATTTCACCATTATGTTTATCAATTATCTTGCGGCTTATTGCGAGCCCCAATCCTGTCCCTATCCCTACACCTTTTGTAGTAAATCCTGCCGTAAAAATATTTTGCAAATTTTCTTTTGAAATACCTTTTCCGTTATCTTTAATTTTTATTTCAAGATTTTTATCTTTTAATTCCGTTGAAATTGTTATTTTCCCTGATTTTTCTATAGATTGGCAAGCATTTACAAGAATATTGGTAAAAACCTGATTCAACATATTTGGGTAACATTTTATAAGCGGAATTTGTCCGTAATGTTTTTCAATTTCAACCTTATTTTTTGTTTCATGGCGGATAATTTCAAGAGTCAAATCCATTTCATTATTGATATTTGCTTCCTGGAGTTCTGCCTCATCAAGTCGTACAAATTTTTTGAGTGAAGATACCATTTTACTTATTCTTTCTATTGCCTCTTTATCAATAGCATTAATTTGCACAAACATATCTTTAAGTTCACCATCCTGCAATTGCGAAGTCAATTTTGACAATATATTATTATTGGATTTTATTGATGCAACCGGAGTATTGATTTCATGAGCAATACCTGCAACAAGCTGACCGAGCGATGCCATTTTTTCGGTATTAATAAGCTGTAATTGAGTAGCTTTAAGTTCCTCAAGAGCCTGTTTTAATTCTTTTACGTTCTGCGCATTTTTGCGGTAAAGTTCTGCTCTTATAAGTGCGTTACCAAGCTGAGAAGATACGGCATCAAGAATTTCAAGTTCCTCATTTAGTTCACGTTTTTGATAGCTCAAAAGTACAAGAACCCCTATCATTTTTTGCAAATGATAAACAGGAACGATTATGCGTAAAACTGATTGTTTAAACGGTGTAGCATTTATATATTCAGTTATCGAATAACCAAGCGAAATTTCTCGTTTTTCAAGTTGTGACATAACATGTTCATCAAATTTTATCTGAATATTTTTATCAATATTATTTTCGCCATAATTTTCAATTATCGTAAAAGAACTATCATTATTTTCAGCATAATAGGATTTGAAACACCCGAACATCAGTGATAATTCTTTGAGAACAGAGTTTAATATAACTGAAATATCCATTGATTCTCTGATAATATTTGAAACTTTGTTTATTAAAGCAATCCTGAAAGCCTGAGTCTGCGCATTTTGTTTAATTTTTTGGAGTTCTTCGTTTTCTTCTTCAAGCCGGACAAGTTTCTCTTTATATTTTTTGTTTTCTTTTTCATAATTTTCAAGTGCAATAGCAGAACTAACATCCGTAAAGAAAAATATTGTATAAGCTCCTCTTTTTGCAGTAATCATGTCATAATGAAAAATTTGTCCTGAATTATTTGTGTAAGAAATTCTGGCAAAAAAATTCTCTTTACAGGTTATTGCCTGAAAAATCGGGGAATACAAATCGACATTTTCGCTATCCATCGGGCAAAAATCAAAATTTATCTTATGTGCAAATCGTTTTAAATCCGTAAACTGATTAAAAATACGGCAAAAGGTGTTGTTTTTAAAGACAACATCATCATAATCCCGTATTACTATGACAGGGTCACTGTACTGATTAAAAAAGTCAAACTTTTTCATACCAGAATTATAAAGCATTTTGGGTTTGTGAGCAATTTGTTAAAGAATGGTGTTATAATGGTTTTATGCCAAAAAGTGTTTATATTCACATACCGTTTTGTAAATCCAAATGCCACTACTGTTCATTTGTGTCATACCCGAAACTTGAATTAAAAAAAGACTATCTTAAAGTCCTGGAACAAGAAATAAACTCTGTTTATAAAGGTGAAATATTAAACACTCTGTATTTTGGCGGAGGAACACCTTCGCTTTTAAATCCGGAAGAATTTAATAATATTATAAAGCATTTTAATATAACAAATTCAACAGAAATTACCGCAGAAATAAATCCTGATGATATTAATTCACAAGGTCTTGGTTTTAGCTATTTGCGTAATCTCTATGATATTGGAGTAAACCGTATCAGTCTCGGAGCACAAAGTTTTGATGATGAAATTTTAAAATGCATAAACCGCAGACATAATTCAAAACAAATTTTTGAGGCGGTTAAAAACGCTCAAAATGCCGGTTTTAATAATATCAGCCTTGATTTTATTTACGGACTGCCAAATCAAAGCGAAGAAATGTTTTTAAATGATTTACAAACTGCAGTAAAACTTGGAATTACACACATTTCACTCTATGGATTATCCATAGAAGAAAACTGTTATTTTTACAAAAACCGACCTCAAAATATTGCAGATGATGATACTCAGGCAAATATGTATCTCGGTGCAATTAAGATTTTAAATTCTTTGGATTTTAAACACTACGAAATAAGTAATTTCGCACAAGAAGGTTACGAATCAAAACACAATCTGAATTATTGGGACAACGAAGAATATTACGGTTTTGGAGTATCGGCACATGGATATCTAAATGGTATTCGTTACGGGAATAAAATTACCATTGAAGATTATATTAAAAATCCTACAGAACACAGTGAAGAACGTATTGAATCCGAAAAAGACAAACTTGAAGAAGAAATTTTCTTAGGATTCCGCAAAACAAGCGGGATAAATATTAAACAGATAAATTCAAAATACGGAATTGATTTTGAAAAAAAATATTTAAAAATTTTAAAAAAATATGAGGGATTAAAATTAATCCAAAAAACACAAAACGGATACAGCTTAACAAAAAACGGAATTTTAGTCAGTAATACAATCCTTGCTGAATTTCTTGAATAAATTACACTGATAAAAACCTCTCCCGAAATTTGGAGAGGTTTTCAAATTATTCAACATATTCTTCTAATTTTTTCTTTCTGTTCGGATGGCGAAGTTTGCGAAGTGCTTTTGCTTCAATTTGTCTGATACGTTCTCTTGTAACACCAAACAACTGACCGACTTCTTCCAGTGTTCTTTGTCTGCCGTCATCCATCCCGAAACGTAATCTCAATACATCACGTTCTCTTGCTGATAATGTACAAAGAACCTCTGCTAAATCTTCTTTAAGAAGTTCTGATGCAACCATTTTTACCGGAGCATCTGCTTCTCTGTCCTCAATAAAATCGCCCAAACGAGAATCTTCTTCTTTACCTATAGGTGTTTCCAATGATAAAGGCTCTTGCGCAATTTTAATGATTTCACGAAGTTTTGAAATAGAAACATTCATTTCTGCTGCAAGTTCATCTTCGGTCGGTTTTCTCGAAAGCTCCTGAGCAAGTTTTCTTGTAACCTTTTTCAATTTATTAATAGTTTCGACCATGTGAACCGGAATTCTTATTGTTCTTGCCTGATCAGCAATTGCACGGGTAATAGCTTGTCTAATCCACCACGTTGCATAAGTTGAAAATTTGAAACCTCTTTCATGATCAAATTTTTCAGCAGCACGAATTAATCCTAAGTTACCTTCCTGAATAAGGTCTAAGAACAGCATTCCACGACCGATATATTTTTTAGCTATACTGACAACAAGTCTTAAATTAGCCTGAACGAGTTTCCTTTTTGCAATAGCTCCCTGTGTTCCGCCTTCTAAAATTTGTCTTGCGAGTGCAATTTCATCATTTGCGGATAACAATTTGATTCGTCCGATTTCACGCAAATACAAGCGAACAGGATCATCGATTGCTACACTTTTTGGAACTTCCAAATCACGGGGATCAGGTTCATCCGATGAATGCATCATATAAATATCATCTGAAGATACTTTATCGCCCATCTTTGAAGTAACAATATCTTCAATATTATCAGTTGAAATATCAACATTCATATAATTAATAGCATCACTATCAAGCGAATCCTCTTCGCCTAAACCTCTTAAATCTAATGTATCTTCTTCTTCAATGCTAACAACTGAAGAACTGCCTTGTCTTTTTCTTGTCATCTAATTCATCTCCGATTTTTGTCTTTTTTTCTTAATCTTGTCTCTTAATTGAATTTGAATTTTAAGAGCTTCGGGATCGTCATCGTCAATCCCTTTGTACATTTTTTTTATGTGTTCAACTTCCTCGACATGCTTACACTGATTGATTTTAGCAATAGTTTCATTTATGGCGTTTCTGAATTCCTCTTTCTCAAGGCCTTTATAGGCTTGGGCATGCTCAATTAGTTCGGGTAAAACAGCCTGAGCATCAGGGTTTTCAACAAATTCAGTATATAAGTGTTCGATTAATTCTTTCACATTATTTACGGTACATATCAATTTGTCAATTGTAGATTTTACAATTATTAATATTTCATCATCGAATGTAACGTCTGACATCATTTCACTTAGTTCCGGTAAAGAAAAATGATTGCCGGGTACTAAAAAAACGCTCAATAAAAATTTTTGCGCTTTTTGCGATACAGAATTACTTTTTGTTACATTCTTAACAATTCGTTCAACCTGAGGAATATTAGCATTGTCAAATGAACGTAATTCAGATTTTATTACCGATGACTCAATCCCAAGAGCCTGAGCCACCATTTCAACATATTCAGAGCGGATTACTCTGTTTTGGATTTCCGCCAAAACAGGAATTAAAGTACTAATAAACTGTGCTTTTTCCTGCGGGGTTTTGTAATTATCTTTTTGTTTTAAAATACTGTTAATCTGAAAATCAATGTACAATGGTGCTTTTTCCATATACATTTTGTAAGCATCAGCACCGACCGAGCGTACAAATTCATCAGGATCTTTACCCTCAGGAGGTGCAACAACTCTTATTTCACAGGCATAACGCTCAGCACTTGAACTTATCGGCATGTAACTTTCATCAAATTGTTTTATGTTGCCCAAACCCGCAAAAACTTCTTTGATAACCGAAGCTCCTTTGACAGTTGCCTTTTGACCTGCGCTGTCGGTATCAAATGACAGATAAATCCGTCTTGATTTTGTATATCGTGATAAAAGCCGCACATGGTCGGGAGTTAGTGCTGTTCCGCACGATGCAACGCAGTTTTCTATACCGTGCGCCTGAGAGGATATCACATCAAAATAGCCTTCCATCAAAACCACAGCATCTTCGGATTTAATTGCATCTTTTGCGGTATCTAAACCGTATAAAATTTTACTTTTGTTGTAAATAAGAGAATCGGATGAATTTATGTATTTCGGAGTTTGTCCGCTTTCTAATGCTCTTGCACCAAAACCGACATATTCACCGTTTTCATTACGAATAGGAATAATCAAACGTCCGCGGAATCTGTCTATATACCCACCTCTTTCGCTTTTTAATATTAGTCCGGCTTTTTCTAAAACATCATTAGAAAAATCTTTTCTTAGTTCATCATACAAGGTTGAATAATTCTTAGGCGCAATCCCAAGGTGAAATTTTTTGATAACATCAGAGCCTATACCCCTTTTTGACAGATAATCAAGCGCCATCTGCGCATTATCAGTTTTATTTCTCAGCAAAAAATCATGATAAATTTCAGCTGCAATCGATGTTGCATTAAGCATTTGCTCTTTTAATTCTCTTGTTGAACCCCCTGATTTATGAGATTTTGGAATTTCCAGCCCGAATTTTTCGGCTAAATCTTCAATAACTTCACGAAACTCCTGATTTTTTGTTTTCATGATGAATTTTATTGCATCTCCACCCTCACCGCAGCTGAAACATTTATAAATTCCCATTGACGGAGTAACGCAAAATGACGGATTTTTGTCCTTATGAAACGGGCATAAACCCCAGTAAGAATTGCCTCGCTTTTTGAGTACAACCTGTTGAGATACAACATCTACAATATCAAGACGGCTTTTTATATCATGTATTAATTCATCCCACGTTCCAGACATACCAAAATTTTAGCACCAATATAGAGTTTTTGTAAGAGTAGGAAAAATAATCGTATAAAAGGTCGATAAGTCTTATATAACAAAATCAAAAAGCCGACTGAAATTCAATCGACTTAAAAAAAGTGTGTGAGTAAATATATATTATAAGTTTTATACAATCTCTGCTCTTAAGCGAACAAATCAGCAAACGGACCATTCGGATCTGCAATACGAGCAGCAACCGCACCGTCTTCAACTGATTTTAAACCCGGTAAAACAATTTCGTTTAAACCGTTAGCAACACTTGCAACCTGCGCAGGCGTTACTTTATAATTAAACCCTAATCCTGCCAAAATAGCATTTGTTTCATTCGCAATATCACTTTCTGCGGGTGCAAATTTTGAAATTTTTACCCCATAGAGATTTTGCGCATTTTTGGTTAATAAATCTGTTTCATTTTCCAAACCCTTAAATGCTGATGCTTTTGTTTCAACTTCTTTTACTTCTTCTTTCTGACCTTCTTGCGCTTTTTTAGCTGCTTCCTGACCAATAAGTAAGTTGTAGTTGTTGTACTTTCCGAATTTGTTAAATTCAACTGCCATAACTTGGTCTCCTTAAATTTTACTCACATGAGATTTATCGGCATGTTTTTAATTATCTTTAGATTTTTGTCATGGTATGTTAAGAAGTTGTTACATAATTAAATTGAAAAGCCGATTGAAATTTCAATCGGCTTTAAATATGTGAGAGAGAAGATTTTATTATGATTTATGCTGAAAAGCAATCGAATGGACTATTTTGCAAATGTGAAACAACATCTGCTTTTGTTTCAGCGATACGTGTACAAAGATTGCTCAAATCACTTAACGCTGCAATTTCCTGTTTATTTAAAGGCCCAAAATTACCTTGCCATTTACCAAATTCAGGAGCTGCATTCATATAAGACTCAACTGAACCCTCAGGTGCTTTGGCAGAAAATTTTACGCCTAAAGCTGCATAAGGACTTATTTCATCTAAATTTTCTCTTTTAATTGTATCCAAACCTGTTAACTTAATCGGAGCAGCTGCATTTGTTTGTTCTGTCTTTGCACTTTGTAAATTCGGCTTACTCCAAAAATTTGGTAACTGAAATTTGTTTCCGTTTCCGCTTACGCCATTTGTTCCGCCCATTTGTCAATCTCCTTTTTGTACTCACATATTAGTGATATTTGTTTAATCGTTCATCCTATTGATAAAATTTATTTATCTCTCGTATTTATATAAAGTATTTTTTAAAGAGATAATTGCATGATTTGAACGAATTGTTAACAAATGTTAACAAAATGGGTTTATTCTTCTTCCAGACTCAGAATCGCCATGAATGCTTCTTGCGGAATTTCTACACTTCCGACGGATTTCATACGTTTTTTACCGCGCTTTTGTTTTTCCAAAAGCTTGCGTTTACGGGTAATGTCACCGCCATAACACTTTGCAAGTACGTTTTTGCGCATCGCTTTAATATTTGTTCTTGCAATAATTCTTCCGCCGACTGCCGCCTGAATAGGCACTTCAAACAGTTGTTTCGGGATAATTTCTTTTAATTTGACCGTCAGTTTTTGACCGATATAGTATGCGCTGTCAGTGTGACAGATAACTGAAAGTGCGTCAACCACTTCGCCTGAAAGCATAATATCAAGTTTTACCAAATTAGAACGCTTGTAACCGCAAAATTCGTAATCCATGCTTGCATAACCCTTTGTGCGCGATTTTAACTGGTCATAAAAATCTGTAATAACTTCGCTTAACGGAATTTCGTAGGTCAAATCAACACGCACTTTGTCTAAATAAGTCATGTTTATAAAAATTCCTCTTTTTGATTGAGCCAAATCCATTAAAGTACCGACATAATCATTCGGCGCAAGGATTTGAACCTTAACATAGGGTTCTTCAATAAAATCACGATACTGGGCATCAGGCAGATTTGACGGATTATCAATATCCAAGACTTCACCGTTTGTTTTGTGGACTTTATAGACAACAGACGGCGCAGTGGTAATCAGCGACAAATCGTACTCACGTTCAAGCCGTTCCTGAATAATTTCCATGTGAAGCATGCCCAAAAAACCGCAACGGAACCCAAATCCGAGTGCATTTGATGTTTCAGGCTCAAAAGTTATCGAACTGTCATTGAGTTTTAATTTTTCCAAAGCCTCTTTTAAATCCGCATAATCTTCGTTATCAACGGGATAAAGCCCTGAAAATACCATCGGCAGAGCCTCTTTATAACCTGCTAACGGTTCTTTGGCGGGATTTTCGATAGTTGTTAATGTATCGCCGACAAAACGGGTTAATTCTTTTATTGAGCCTGCAAAATACCCTACATCACCGCATTTTAGCTGTTTAACTGGCACTCTTTGCGGATTTTGATAACCGAGTTCGACAATTTCACATTCTTTGCCTGTTGCCATAAATCTGACTTTGTCACCAACATTCATCACACCGTCAACAACTTTGAAATAGCAAACAGTTCCCAAATATTGGTCATATACACTGTCAAAAATCAGCGCACGCAAAGGTTTTTCGGTGTTATCTTCGGGTGCAGGCACATAATCAACTATCGCTTCCAATACTTCTTCAATTCCCTGTCCTGTCTTTGCACTGACAGGAATAGCAATAGATGTATCAAGCCCTAAAATTTCTTCAATTTCTTGTTTAACCTTATCAACATCTGCTGACGGCAGGTCGATTTTATTGATTACAGGTATAATTTCAAGATTTTGTTCTATCGCAAGATAAACATTGGCCAAAGTTTGCGCCTCAACTCCCTGAGTTGCATCAACAATAAGCAAAGCACCTTCGCAAGCGGCAAGCGAGCGGGAAACTTCATAGGAAAAATCAACGTGTCCGGGGGTATCAATAAGGTTGAGTTCATACTCTTTGCCGTCATGCGCTTTATAGTTCATTCTTGCAGCATTGAGTTTAATGGTTATTCCGCGTTCACGCTCAATATCCATTGAATCCAACAACTGTTCCTGCATATCTCTTTGAGATACCGTGCCTGTTTTTTCCAGAAGTCTGTCGGCAAGTGTTGATTTTCCGTGGTCAATGTGTGCTATTATACAAAAATTTCTTACATTCTCTCGTAGTGCCATATTCTGATTATATATGAAAAACAGTCTAAAACAATATTGTTCTTGATTAGTGAATATTTTTAGAATATTATTGAATTGCGAAATATTAATAGAAAAGAGGGAAATATGCTCGATATTAAATTGATTAGGGAAAACCCCGAAAAAATAAATGAACTTCTTAAAAGAAGAAATCCTCAGTGGTCAATAGATGAAGTATTACAAATTGACGAAGAAAGAAGAAAAATTCAGACTCAGGCTGATGAACTGCGTGCAAAACGCAAAAACGAATCCCAAAAAATCGGCATGATGAAGAAAAATGGCGAAAATACAGATGCCATTCAGGAAGAAGTCAGAGAATTGGGTGACGAAATAAAAGAACTTGAAGAAAAACAAAACGAACTTGATTCAAAACAGAGAAATGTTCTTTTACATATTCCGAATATTCCAGATGAAACGACTCCTGTCGGCGAATCGGAAGATGATAATGTTGTAGTTCACACTTGGGGCGAGCCAACAAAATTTAATTTTGAGCCAAAAGCACACTGGGATTTGTGTGAAGAAAAAGGACTTGTAGATTTTGAAAGAGGGGTAAAACTTTCGCAGTCAAGATTTACATTGTATAAAGGCAAAGGTGCAAGGTTAGAACGTGCAATTATAAACTTTTTCCTTGACCAGCACACCGAAAACGAAGGCTATGAAGAAATTTTACCTCCGTTTATGGCTAACGGTGCAACAATGACGGGAACAGGACAGCTCCCGAAATTTAAAGAAGATATGTACAAATGCGAAGAAGAAGATTTGTACCTCATCCCGACGGCAGAAGTGCCTGTTACAAATATCTATTCCGGCGAAATTTTATCGGAAGATGATTTGCCGAAATACATGACGGCTTATACTCCATGCTTCAGACGTGAAGCTGGTTCTGCGGGTAAAGACACAAGAGGTTTAATCAGAGTTCATCAGTTCAATAAAGTTGAAATGGTAAAATACACAACTCCTGAAAATTCTCCTATGGAGCATGAAAAATTAACTCAAGATGGTGAAAGAATGCTACAGCTTCTTGGTTTACCATATCGACGTGTTGCCCTTTGCACCGCTGATATAGGTTTTAGCGCAAACAAATGCTGGGATTTAGAGGTTTGGTTACCGTCTTATAATACATATAAAGAAATTTCGAGTTGCTCAAATTACGGCGATTATCAGGCTCGCAGAGCAAATATCCGCTACAAAGAGAAAGCAACGGGGAAAACAAGATTTATTCATACAATAAACGGCTCAGGTCTGGCTGTAGGAAGAACATTTGCGGCGATAGTCGAGAACTTCCAGCAAGCGGACGGAACAATTATTATTCCGGAAGTCCTGAGAAAATATACAGGATTTGATAAAATATAAAAATAAAAAGGATGTCTTATTAAAACATCCTTTTTTAATATATTAATTTATGGAAAATTATTTTATATTCTGTTTAACAATCTGTCTAATTCTTCCTGCTCTTTGCGAAGGCTGTTTGCACGGTTTTCTGCACCAGAAAGAACTCTTTTTGCACTACGCCAAAAACCTTCGGTAAAAGTATCATTTTCAACTTCTGCACGAATGACCTTTTGACCGTTTTTATCCACAATAGAAAGATAGATATCAACCGGATTTCTTTCTTGCAGTTTTGTCATAATACCGACTTTGTCATTAATTGATTGACTGTAATTACGGTGAATAAAACTTCTTACTGTGTCATAATCCGGCCTGTACTTGATTGCCATTCCAAAAGACTGATTGCTAATTTTGTTAACTTCCATAATTTCTTCCTTTATTAAATATTACTAAATTTACTGTTTTAATCTGCCTATAATTTCATCTACATTAACTTCCGGCATTTGTTTAATTTTTTCCGCTATATTATCTGCCTTTTTTGCTAATTTGTCAATAAATTTGGTAAAAGGTTCAAAAAAGGGTAACTGATAATAATCTTTATCTTTAAAGTTGCTGTTATTGGGCACTATTCTTCCCATGAGCTTATCACTGTCATTTCTGCCAAATAAATATACATCGACAGAATTGTTTTCCTGAGATTTTGCAATTTTATCAAACTCAACCCAATCAGCGGGTTTTAACGCTTTTCTTAACGCATCTTCCGCACCGCTCATCAATTTTATACCAGCAAATGATTGGTTATCTGTATTCATATTAATTTGCATGAAAATACCTCTTTTTAGCATGAAAGCACCTAAAAAAGTTTTTTGCTATTAATATTGTATTTTTATTAACTTTTTTTAACATTTAATATAAATATTTAAAAACCACAGGTCTTACCTGTGGTTTTTAAATTTATTTATTTTTTTTCCAAAATTTCATTTTAGAAAACATATTTTTAAAACTAAATTTTTCTTTTGATTCACTATAATTATTTATTGTTTTTTCATAAGCTTTTTGCTCTTTTTGTGCCATCTTCTGAGCATATTCTTCAGCTTTTTGCTGCTGTTTTTGAGCTTTTTCATAAGCCTGCTGTTGCTCTCTTTGAGCCTTTTCGATGGCTTTTTGTTCAGCTTTTTGCGCTTTTTTAATTGCTTTTTGATTTTTCAATTCAAGCTTTTGAGCTTGTTCTATAGCCCTTTGCTCTGCTTTTTGTTGTTCTTTTTGCGCTTTTTCAATTGCTTTTTGTTCCTGCAATTGAATTTTCTTAGCTTGCTCCATGGCTTTTTGTTCTGCTGCAATCTGTTCCTGAACAAATTTTTCAGTCTCAGTAACAGTATTCTGAACAGATTTTTTTGCTAATTGTTTTGCTTTGTATTCTTCTCTTGCTTTCGCTCTTTCTGTCTTTAATTGTGCCTTTTGGGCTTTCTTTTCTTCACTTGTTAAACTCCCGCGCATTGCAGCAAGTTTTGCTTTTAAGCGTTGAATTTTTGTTTCGTCATTTTGCTGAACAATTTTTTCCTGTTCCTGTTCAAGAATTTTTTGTTGCTTTGCCATTTCTTTTTCAAGTTTTTTTGCTTGTCTTGATTGCTCTGCACGAATTTGTTGAGCCGTTTTTTCAACTTTTGGCTCAGTATTGTCATTTTTACTTATTATTGCATTTAACCATGATTTTTTTGACTGTTCTGATACCGATTCAGGAGCCTGAACTTCTGTATGTTCAAGTTTTGCCTGTTGTTTTGCAAGTTTTAATTGTTCTTTTTCAAATGCTTTTTGTTGTTTTAATTCCTGTCTTGCTTTTGATATTTTTTCTTTTTCTTTATTCTTTTCTGCTTTTTCCTGTTCTTTTATTGCATCTCTTTGCGCCATAAGAGTTATACGCTCTTGTTCTTCTTTAAGCTTTTTCTGTTCCTTTTCTTTGCGTTCAAATGCTTTTTTCTGTTCTTTGGCATATTTTGCATCTTCTTTTAATTTAAGCCGTTTTGCTTTTATCATATTTGCTTCTGTTAAGGTCATTTCAACATCAGAAGATGTTGAAATTGCGGAATATGGAACCTCATCTTCATTTTGTTTCGGGATAATTTGATTTATTGCATCAGATAATTTTTCTTTTACAAATGCTTCATCAGGTTTTTTAACCTCCTGAGGAGGAACTTCTGACACAACTTCCTGAGTAGCTTCAACTATGAATTGTTCTTCTTTAGCCTGAGTAATTTCTTTTTCTGAAGTTTTTACCCCGGGTACCGTAATTTCCGGAACATTTACAACAGGAACACCGATTTGAGAAGTTTGTTCTGCCGGAATAACTTCGCTGACGGTTGCTTGAGTATTTTCCACAATCTGCACCGGAGCCTGAGCTACAGTTTCAACAGAAGAAATCTGCTGAACTGTTTGCTGCGTTTGTCTGATAACAGGTTCTTCCGCAATAGTAACAGGCGGAGTTAAATCCTGAGTTTCAGCCTGAGGTCTGACAAATACAGTATTTGAATTAAACAAATCACTTTCATTATTTAATTTTTTATTTAGAGTACTTGTATCAAGTTCAACTATATCATTTATATCATCTATTGTTAACGATTTAGTATCTTTTTGAATATTGATATCTGGTTCAATATTTGCATGTTTTTCTGTAATTTCTCTTGTATCAGCCGGAGCCTGAGCAATTACGGTTTGTGCATTATCAGTAATTCCTTCACGCATAGAATCCGCTTTTTGCGGAATTTCATTGACAACATTTTGAACAGTTTCCTGCTGTGCTTTTAATTCTTGTTCAAGTTGCTCTTTAGCAAGTCTTGCAGCTTCCTTTTCCTGTTTTATACGCTGGAGTTCCTGTTCCTTAGCAAGTTTTAGCGCTTCTTTTTCTTGTGCTAACTTTTGCTGAGCCTCTCTTTGCGCAAGTTTTTGAGCATCTTTTTCCTGTTGCTGTGCAAGTTTGATAGCTTCCTTTTCTTCTGCTAACTTTTGTTTTGCTTCTTTTTGGGCAAGTTTTGCAGCTTCTTTTTGCAATTTAGCCTGTTCTTTTGCAAGTTTTTTTGCTTCTTTTGCAGATAATTGCGCACTTTCAGAAGTTTTTGCCGCAATATCAGTAACATCCGACACTGTTTTTGCGGCAGATTCAACAGCCGGTGCTGTGGTCTGCGTAATTGTTTCTGCAGGCTTAACCTCCGGATATTTTATTACAAAATCATCAGTCTGTTTTATTTCACTTGCATTAAACTTCATAGGTTCAAGCGCTTTTGAAGATTGAACTGATGTATCAGCAACTTTTTCCGAAGTTTCGGATATTTTTTGTTCTGTCTGTTTAACATCAGGAACAACCTCCGGTTTGTTTCTTATAACAACATCCTGAGTTTTAACAGGCTCTTTAACAGAAATCTTTACACTCCCGTTCTGTGCCGTTTCAATATTTTTTGATGTATCCCCCTGTTCTGATACAGGAGTTAAGCCTTCAATAGTTTTTTCTTCGCTAAGTATTTGATTAACTTTTTTTTTGTTATAAACATCCACGGCAGGAGTTTTGCTTTCGTATAAATCCCCTGAGGCAATATTCTTTGATGTATTAATTTTTTCCGCATCAGGAGTTTCGGATTTAAACTGCGGACTTGCACTAACAGTAGAAGTTGTATCTCTCAGCGCAATCGGCTCTTTTATTTCAATTGGTTTCGGCTTATCAGACAACGCATTTGCTGCAAGCATCTGAGCTAAGGACTGTTGACCACTTTGTACAACAAGCTCTGATGGCGGAGTAGTTTTTCTTAATGTTGTATTTTGAGTTCTTGCAAGTTCTACATTAGCCATATCAGATGCAGGACGGGTAGTGAGGGAACTAAGCTCCCCCCTGTTTAGCTTCGGAGAATATTTTTTATACGGATAATCCTTAATTGTTGTCATTTTATAATTAGGATTTTTATAAAGGAAACTTATTCCCAAATCGGCAAAAGTTGTTCTTATATAATCATACTGATTATCAATATCGTCATAAGTAATTACCGCACCTGATTCCAAAAGTTTTGGCAAGGAAGTTGAATAAAAACTTTCAAACTTATTATAATCACTTAGTGATACAGTTTCTCCCTGTAAAGATTTTTCATAAGGTTCCATAGCCTTTTGAGCATTTGCAAGTCTGTCTATAATAGGATTTGAGTATGCAATATCATTATCTTCTGCTGCTCCGGCACCTTTTGAATGCTGAATTTGAGCTTTCAGATAATGAACATAACTCTCAAGGCTTTTTTCTCTTGCACTTATTGTTTTAATATCAACATTGTAGATGTCGCCGATATTATTCTCAATGGTGTTTAAATCCTGTAATGCACGATCATTATCGTTCAGTTTTGTGTATGCAAGAGCTCTTAAATAAAGAACTGAATTGTAATTTGATACGTGTTTTAACAAAAGTTTTGATGTTCCGTCAACAACATCCTGATAATTTCCGTTAATATATTGTGCAATCAGTTTATAATACATACTGTTATAATCAGACGGATTGATTTTTAACGCTTTGTCAAAATTAGAAATCGCAACATTTGTATTTCCTATTTGAAGTTCATTCATACCGATATAGAAATAATATGTAGGACAATTTGAATTTTGTTTTATCGCCTGATTAAAGTAATCAATAGATTTTCTTGCATATACATCAGAAAAAGTTGTTTCCGCCTTTGAATAATAAATCCTGCCAAGGCTTGCTCTTGATTCAAAATCATAAGGATTCAATGAAATTGCTTTTTCAAAGGATTTTATTGCATCATCATCTTTTTCGAGTTCACTCAGTGCAACACCCGTTAAATAATAACCTAAATAATAATTCGGATACTGAGTTATTACATCCTGCAATTTATACAATGATTCGTTGAAATTTCCTTTTGCAATATCATCAATTGCCCCGTAAATTTTAATATCAATGCCCTGCGGGTTAAGAATTTTGCCGTATTTTTGCGGACAATTAATTTTGTTTATATCATTCTTATTTGGTTGCGGAAGATATATATGAGAATTGTATTTAACGGCATTTTCATAAGATGTGGTATACCCCGGGTCATTCATTGCCTTTTGAGCATACATCAATGCCCCATACAAATCACCCAATTCAGCATTTTGAAGTTGTTCATGTTTATCAGCACCTAAAACTATGGCACTGACATATTTTGTATTTGTCATTAATTTATCTTCTGACGATTTTATATCAACAGCTGTCTGGTAATCTTTTTGAGCCATATAATAGCGTCTTAATGCATAATAAGCATCTCCTCTTAATTTATAGACCTCATATTTTTTGGGTTTTTCATTTATATAAGCCGTAAGCAAATTTATTGCCGTCTGATAATCTTTTGCAGCCATTGCTTCCTGTGCTTTTGCAACAGTATCTTTGTTTGCTTTAATTCTTTCTACCGCACTGCCCTGACTAAAATCAAACCCGCTATCATCTGCCATAACACAATTTGATACACTTAACAGTGCAACCAAAACCAAAATTCCAATTTTTTTATTTCTCATAATTACCCCATAGTCCTTTTTAGCAACATTATACAATAGAAAACATAAATTTTGAAAAAATTTAACATTTCTTTGTTTAATCACTGTTCAAAAAAATTTTTTTTGTTGTTATAATGAACATCGGTATAAATTACACTTAATCATGTAACCAAAAAATAAGAAATATAAAATGGCGGATTTAACAGGAAAAATTGGGAATACAGTAAAAAAGATTTTGGTCTCGGTCGGGAAAAATAATAAGCCGATTTATACCGTCATGGCTATAGCAACTGCAAACGGTATTTTTAAACCGATTTCATCATTAACAGACAAAAAAGAAAAACCGGAAGCAAGAAAATATGCGGCATTAAGAGAATTTGCAACAGAATGTGTTGCGGTGCCGACATATTGGGCATGCGGAGTAGGAGCAGCTACCTTGGGGGCAAAACTTTTTAAAGATAATCCGGAAAAGAAAGCTATAGCAAGGGCAAATATGATGTTTCTCGGAGTTTGTACCGCTGCATTTGTTGTTATTCCTGCGGTATGTTCAGGAGCATTAATTATTTTAGATAAAATTTTGGGAAAAGATAAACCTGAAAAAAATGAGCCTGCAAAATTAGATGTAACTTCAAAAACACCCGAAGTCCAGGTTCATAGTGATATTTCAACAAAATTTGGCGCAAACCTTTATCGCCCGAGTATGAATACATTTATAAATAGAGGAGGACTAAAAATATGATTCCTCCAATATTAACAAATCCCGCAATTTACAATATTACCCAAACTACTCAGGCTCAGGTTGCAATTGAAACAGGATTAAAAGCCGTCGGTCGTCCCGGGTTCATTTTACTTGATAATTCTATAGATAAAAATACAAAAAAATATTCATCAATGAAAGAATTTTTGTATCAATTAACCTGTATGGCAGTTTCTTTAGGTGTCGTTATTCCCGTATTCAAAAAAGGTTCATTTGGAATTGCAAGAAAATTGTTTAAAGATGAAGCAGTATTTCAGGCATTCAAAAAATCAGATGATTTTAACAAATTTCGTAAACTTTCGCAAGACGAAAAAATATCCAAATTAGGAGAAATAAATTCTTCAAACGGCAAAAATTATGAACTCAAAGACATAAACGAAGACCTTGCGAAAGGCATGATAGAGGTTACTTCTATTGCAGGTTCGATTTTAGGTTTGTCAATATTGTCGCCGTTAATTTCACGACCGTTTATCCGTCCTGTGTTAAAGACACTCGGTATGGGTGAACCAAAACAGCAGACACCCCAAAATTCCGAAACAGAACCCGCAAAAGTTGATGTGAAGGCATAGTTTTATGAAACGATGCAGCTGGGTTGATGAAAATTCACAGATTTATAAAGATTACCACGATAATGAATGGGGAGTGCCAAAGTATGATGACCGTGAACTCTTTGAACTCCTCATTTTAGAAGGGTTTCAGGCAGGGTTATCGTGGCTTACCGTACTAAAAAAACGTGAAGATTTCCGCAAAGCTTTTGATAATTTTGATGTGCAAAAAGTCACAAAATATGATGAAAATAAGGTCGCGGAACTCTTGCAAAACGAAAAAATTATACGCAGCAGAGGTAAAATAAATGCTGCCATTTTAAACGCAAAAATTTTTATTGAAATCCAAAAAGAATACGGTTCGTTTTCAAAATATATCTGGGGTTTCACTGACGGAAAAATTATCAAAAATCAAGACGACAAATTCCAAGTTTCAACACCTTTATCAGACACCGTTTCAAAAGACCTCAAAAAACGAGGGATGAAATATGTCGGAACAGTCATTATTTATTCCTATCTTCAGTCTATCGGTATCGTAAACGACCACGAAACAACCTGTTTTAGATATTAAACATATTCAACTCTTATTAAACAAAGTTCATCACCGGTTGAGGCGTTTTTAATCAGGTGTTCGGTTGTGTTGTCGTCATTGATTTTAACCGCAGAAATAACATCCTCGCCGTATTTGACTTCGTGTTTGTAGTAAATATCTATTGCTTTGATTGTGTGGGTGTTTCTAAACTCATAACTCAAAGCCTCCATCGCCCAGGTCATATAAACGACATTATTAACGTGTCCGTTCATATCCAAATCGTCATAACGAACATGGAAAACAACTTCACTATCAGGGTTTTCAAGTGGTTTTAATTTGCGTAATTCAACATCATCCTCACGTTTTTGGTATCTTGTAATATCAGGAAACTGCTGTTCAATATTGATTAAAGATTTTGTGTCCAAATCGACCATCAGCCAATATGACATAGCCCTTAAAAGTCTTTCGCCGTCAGGTGTTTCGGCTTCGAAAGCACGGTAAGCACTTTGGCGCTGAGTTCCCCTGTTTTCGGTAAAAAATTTTATATCACTCAAATTTTGCGGATATTTATCAAATTCTATTCTGTAACGTACCAAAAACCACCCTAAATTCTGCGCATTGAGTTCAACATTGCCAAACGGTGTGCCTTTGATATTTCTTGCGCCCATATCCTGCAACAAGTCAAGCAATGCAGACGGTTTCAGACGGTATTGCATGTCATGCATTGCCATAGAAATCGGATATGTTTTTTCTAATGTATAAAATTTATCCTGCGTGTCTATTGTCATGATTTACTCCATCAATTGTAATGAATACTTATTTTTAAATTCTTCAAGCTGCTGTGAGATACCTGAAACATCTTCCTCTTTGAGGCTCTTTTTAAGTTCGTGTTTATAAATCGACGCATTTGCAGACTGAATCATACCTGTCGAAATATTTGAGCAGTGGTCTGAAATTCGCTCTAAATCGTTCAAAACTTCCGCATAAGCAAAGTTTCTTCTTATATGTACTTTCTCTCTTTTTACACGTTTAATATGATTTTTCTTTGCAACATAAGCAATATCATCAACAATTTGTTCAAACGGCTCAACTTCATAAGCAGTCCCCAAATCGTTGTAAACAAAAGCTTTAACCGTAATATCATAAACTTCTTTTACGGCATTAACCACTTTTTTGAGTTCTTCTACCGTATCAGGCGCAAGCACCCATTCTTTTCTGTGCATCTGATCTGCTATCTGCATAATATGGGTTGAATGGTCTGCAATTTTTTCAAAATCGGAAATTGACAGGATTAATTGTGAAATCTTATTAGAATCTTCTTCGGTCAAATCTTTACCCGAAAGTTTTTGCAGAAATGCTTCCAAAACATCCTGATATTTATCAATTCGTGCTTCGTTCTTCTCAATAATTTCAGATATTTTCGGATTATATTGCTTTAATTGACGAACCGACATAACAAGGGATTCTCTTGTGAGTTTTGCCATTTCCGCTGTGGTTTTATAACATTGTGCAATTGCAATAGACGGAGTGAGAAGCAAACGTTCATCAAGTATAACTTCTTTTTCTTCCTCACTATCTTTAACTACAAGATACGAAATTTTTTCTAACGCTTTTCTAAACGGGAACAAACAACAAGCCGCTAAGATACTGAATATAGTATGTACAACCGCTATCCCGAACGGATTAGCCATTTGTTTAAGCGGATATTCAAATGTATGGAGCCAAATTTCAAATATCGCAAGGAATATAACCGCACCAATAACATTGAACGCAACATGCACCGCAGCAACACGTTTTGCATTGGTATTAACCCCAATACTTGATAATACGGCGGTTATACAAGTTCCGATATGCTGACCTGCAATAATCGGGGCAGCAACCATATATGAAATACTGCCTGTTAAAGACAAAGCCTGCAACATACCGACAGATGCGGCTGAACTTTGAATAATCATTGTGATTACAAGCCCTACCATCAAGCCCAAAAACGGGTTTTTAAATAATGTTAAAATGTGTGAGAAATTCGGGTCATTAGCCAAAGGCGCCATTGATGATGACATCAACCCCATACCGAACATCAAAATTGAAAACCCGATTAAAAATGTTCCGACAGGCTTTCTGCGTGAAAAATTACTGCGCGAGGTCATAAGCATTATTACCCCTGCAAGTGCAAGCAAAGGTGAAAAAGATTCAGGCTTTAACATCCGCAGAAAAAAGTTTGTACTCTGAATCCCTGACAAACTCAAAATCCACGAAGTTACTGTCGTACCGACATTTGAGCCGATAATAATAGCAACGGTTTGGGATAATTTCATAATTCCTGAGTTTACAAACCCAACAAGCATGACCGTAACCGCTGATGAACTCTGAATAGCGATTGTCATGCCTGCCCCGACCAAAAACCCTTTAAACGGGTTAGAAGTCAGTTGCTCTAAAAGTTTTTCCATTTTTCCGCCGGCAATTTTTTCTAAGCCTGATGACATTATAATCATGCCGTATAAGAAAAACGCTAAACCTCCCATCAAAGTAAATATTGAAAATATATCCATAATTCCGCCTGAATTTTATTTTTAATCACACACGCTTAGTATAAATGAAAAATATCTGACAGGCAAGAAATATATTTTTTAAAGGCAGTAAGGCATTAAACAATATAACGGTTTTCATGTCATTGCGAGGGCAAAACCCAAAGCAATCCAGCCATTCTAATTGAAACAAAATTACACTTTCCCATCTCTCCAAGAAAGAGAAAAGAATTTCGATTCAAAATGAGATTGATTATCAGAAATTCAAGAGAGGGTTCAAGGCTCTGACATTTTTATAATTTATTTGTGGGCACATTACATTTTGTCCACACTACAAATTATTAACTAAAAATTCATATATTCTAAAAGTTTTAAATTATTATTTTCTTGTTTAAATATATAAACATACAAATTATTTATATTATGTTTATCCAAAAACTCCTTTAATGTAGCCAATTTTTCATCATTATTTAACACAATGGCGAGATACAAATTTATTGTTTTTTCCGATTTTTGATAAAAAATTTTGTTTCTTTGTAATGTTTCTAAACCATATTTTATCAAACGCAAACTTTCACTACCTTTAAAAAAGTATTTTACTTCCAATATACCTATAAAAGATTTTGTTTCATAAATTCCATCAGGATAAATACATGAATCATTTGTAATTATTTTTCTATTTGGTTCAAATATTAAATTTTCGTTTAATACAAACCAGTTGATAACATCTTTTTCAGATTTATTATAATCCTGCACAATATCATTTACTTTAATTTTTATCGTATCAGAATCGTTGCTAACTTGTTTTATTTCTTCAATCCTTTCTGAATAAACATTATCATCATCAATATTATTACGTTTTTTGTTACTATATTTACCATTTTTTGCTTTTGATAGTTCATTTATCTTTGTGAGTAGGTTATCATCTATAATTTTAAATTTTATTGCTATATATACTATTAGCAACATATAGCATAGTTCTGCCTTTGAAACAAAAGTCAAGAATATTATTAAAATAATTCCTAAAGATTGAACCAGTTTATTATTTTCAAATTTAGGGATCAAATTAACTATCAACACAATAATTAAAGTTAAAATAAAACAAATTAAATTTATTGTACTATTATTAAATAATTCCATACAATTCTCTTTAAAAATTTCTTTATAGTTTTTATCTGCAAGAATAGTTATCACCGCAATATTTTGCGGCTTTAAGTAAACCCATAAAAAGTGCACTGTCTCCTGAAATATTGTCAATTAGCATTGGAGGCATAGTGTCATCTACAGCATAGCCACTTCGATAATACTTTGTTAAATATGTGTAAACTATATACCTGACAACATCGAATTTAATATTATAAATGTTATACTCTGCCTTAGAATGTGTAGGTATCTGTTTAATTTTAAAGTATATAACATTAGGTGTACAAGAACATTTGTAGGATGAGTTGTCAATATAACTAACACCGGATGGCTCATCTTTTAATTTTATCCATTCCGCAAATGTTTCCGTGCAAGATGACAACACTCCAAATATTAATAAAATTAAAGCAAATTTTTTCATTTTTATATCTCCTAAATTAACTATCTCAACTTTGTGTGGCAATAATATCACAAATTTCATATTTCGTCAATTACAACGAAAATTTTAAATAATTTATTTAGTTGTATTCACAGTATAGGTCTATGTGTATTTAAAGGAAAATATAATCAGGATAGGTAGTTATGAACACAGAAAATAAACTTGGTAAAAAGATTAAAGAATTACGTAAAAAAATGTGTTACACGCAAGAAAAACTTGCAGAATTAGCAGATATTGACAGTAAACATTTGTCAAAAATTGAAACCGGTGTTCATCTTCCTACATACAAAACTCTTAAAAAACTTTCTGAAATTTTAGATTTTAATCTTCATGATATGGATTCAATTTCCAATAAAGAAAAAATGACTGACCATAACCCCTTGTATCAAAAATCATTAAAATTGCTAAATAGTGCCAAAAATGATAAAGAACTAAAAAATTACTATAATGCCCTAAAATTTACCAATAAACTGATGCATAATAAATAACTGAAAATACAGTTCCATTTATATATTTGGTAGACTAAAGTCTACCCTACAAACTTCGCAATCTTTCAGTATGACAATCCAAGGTTAATATTTTGCATCAAACAACACCCTCACCCGAATTTCTAAAACTCGTACCTCGTTTTGAAATTCAACCCTCTCCCACAAGGCGAGGGGAATGAATACCATAATGCTCTTATTGCCTTTATTTAAACCTTCTCATCATATTCATGGCTTTAACCATAGCCTTTTTCTGACCGACTTTGCTGTTACCGAATCCGCCGAACATCTTTTGTAGTTTGCCCATACCGCCCATCATTTGACGCATCTGTTCAAACTGTTTTACATAAAGATTAATTGTGTGCATATCTATCCCGCAACCCTGCGAAATTCTGCGTTTACGGCTTGTATTCATAAGTTGGGGGTTATCTCTTTCCTCAGGTGTCATGCTTTGAATAAACACTTCAATTCGTTTAAATTCTTCTTCACCTTTGTGCGAAATCAGCTCTCTGTCCTCTTTTTTAATATTCAGCCCCGGAATCATGCCTAAAATACTGTCCATCGAACCAAACATTTTCATCTGCTTTTGCATATTCAAAAAATCATTGTAAGAAAATTCGGCTTTCTGCATCTGCTCCTGTATTCTCAAAGCCTGTTTTTCATCAAAAACTTCCTGCGCACGTTCAACAAGAGAAACAATATCGCCCATTCCCAAAATACGGGTAGCCATTCTTTCGGGATAAAAGTTTTCAAGCGCATTTAATTTTTCGCCCGTACCGGTCAATTTGATAGGTTTTCCCGTGCAATAAACAACAGATAATGCAGCACCCCCTCTTGAATCACCGTCTAATTTGGTCAAAACCAAACCTGTCAAGCCGATTAGGGCATCAAAGTTTTCTGCAACATTAACCGCTTCCTGCCCCGTCATTGAATCAATGACCAAAAGTTTTTCATTTGGCTTAAAAACTCTGTCAATAATGAGAAGTTCCGCCATCATTTCGGTATCAATTTGTAACCGACCAGCGGTATCAAGAATTAAAACATTAAAACCATTGTCTTTTGCGTAATTTAATGCGCTTTGGACAATATTTTGAACATCTTTGCTTTCAGGAATTGTAAACACTTCACAGCCAATTTCCTGACCTAAAGTCTGAAGTTGAGAAACAGCAGCAGGACGATAAACATCACACGCAACAAGCAGCGGATTTTTGCCTTCTTTTTTAAGTTTTATGGCAAGTTTTGCAGAAGATGTTGTTTTACCCGAACCCTGCAAACCAAGCATCATAATAATTGACGGATGACCTGACAAATCAAGCGGTTTGAGTTCTTTACCCAAAAGTTCTACAAGTTCATCATTGACGATTTTGACTAATTGCTGTCCGGGATTAACACCTGTTAAAACATTTTCGCCCTCAGCTTTATCTTTTATGGCTGAAATAAATGCTTTTACGACCCTCAAATTCACATCGGCTTCAAGCAAGGCTCTGCGAATTTCTCTCAGGGCTTCCTGCATATTATCCTGAGTTAATTCGGCATTCCCTTGAGTTTTTGCTATTATACTTTGTAATTTTTCGCTTAAATTATCAAACATTTCTATATCCCTTTTGTCGGCATAGCAATGCCGACCTACTTAATTAATTCTTTTGTTTTAATTCTTACTTCTCTATCAATTTCAAAAATTTCATCTATTGACGGTTTTTTGATAATGTTATGACTTTGTGTCATTTTATCCGTTATTTTATAAATATCCCCTAAACTAATCTTCCCGTCAAGGAACGCAAAAACAGCTTCTTCGTTTGCTGCATTCATGCAAACCGTTGCACTTCCGCCGAGTTTTCCCATTTTATAAGCAAGATTTAATGTCGGGAACTTATCAAAATCAGGTTTTTCAAAATCAAGCCGAGCAATTTCACTAAAACTAAAGCTTTTTGATTTTATTCCTTCAAAACGCTCAGGATATGTAATTGCGTATTGAATAGGAATATGCATACTTGGCAGACCCAGCTGCGCTATGACGCTACCGTCTTTGTATTCAATAGCAGAATGTATAATGCTTTGCGGATGAATGACGACTTCAATATCATCATAATCCATCCCAAAAAGATGATGTGCCTCAATAATTTCCAAGCCTTTATTCATCAAAGTTGCACTGTCTATGGTAATTTTTTTACCCATATTCCATCGTGGATGAGAAAGTGCCTGTTCAACAGTTGCATTGTTCATTTCACAGATGCTTTTATTTAAAAACGGACCCCCGCTTGCAGTTATTATAAGTTTATCAACCTGCGAAATACTTTTTATACACTGATGAATAGCACAGTGTTCACTATCAACCGGAATAATATTTACTCCGTTTACTTTTGCCTTTTGCATAACAATATCACCCGCCATAACAAGAGTTTCCTTGTTTGCAAGTGCAATATCAATACCGTTTTCAATTGCTTTCAGAGTTGGTTTTAACCCGATTTTTCCCGAAACAGCAACAAGAATTATATCATTTTCTTTGTTTGAACAAATTTGTTCTAAGCCTTCTTCTCCGTAAAGAGTTTTTACTCCGTCAATTTTAAAATTAGAATCGTTTGAACACGCATATTTTGGTTTAAATTTTTCGCATTGTTTTTTTAAAAGTTCTGTGTTGTTTCCTCCCGTAAGAGCAATAATTTCAAACTTATCCGCTATTTTTTCTATAACTTCAAGCGCTTGAGTACCGATAGAACCTGTTGAACCGATTATACTTATTTTACGTTTCTTTGTATCCATATTGTAAACAATTATAACATGTTAAAATTCATGCGCAAAAAAAATTTTTTTTATGTTTTATGAAGAAAAAAGCAAAAAGGAGCAAATACATGAATAGTGTATCTTTTCAAGGTAATTTAACTATAACCACCTGGAATAAAACTGTAAGTTCATTCAAAAACTATCCTACAACCGAAGCCCAGGACAAACTTATAAAAAGTATTGCAAAAGATATGGGAGAACCAGGGATTGTTCATCCCGTAAGCAAACGACAGGCAAATTTCCTTTATCGTCTGATTGAAAGATTTACAGGCAAAGAAATTCCTAAAGTTAATACCGAAAAAGTCTTCTTTAATAATGGTGATCAGATTGTTTTCTCAGACAAAAATCCCGCTTTGTTTGATGGGGCAAGAATTGAAGTCAATTTTTAATAAATTCTTTCACCTGAATTTTTGTCAAATTTGTATAAATCACCTGAATTTATTGAAAGAGCGATTGTTTTGCCTATATTAAAATCGGAACTTAACACCGCAGAACAACGTTTTTCACCAATATCAAAGTATGCAATTCTTTCGCTGCCAAGCATTTCTGATATATCAACATCAACAGTCAGTTTAATATCACCGTCAGGTTTGACCATTTTTTCAGGGCGAATTCCGTACAAAATATTTTCGTCTAAACCTAAGTCTTTTCCGTCAATAAAATTCATCTGCGGAGAACCGATAAACCCTGCAACAAAAGTATTTTTAGGGTTGTTATAGACTTCATCCGGGGTATCAATCTGAGCTACATTGCCGTTATTTAATACAACGATTCTGTCACCCATGGTAAGTGCCTCTGTCTGATCGTGAGTTACATAAATAAAGGTCGTTTGTAATTTTTCGTGGAGCTTTTTAATTTCCGAACGCATTTGAACACGCAGTTTTGCATCAAGATTTGATAACGGTTCATCCATCAAAAATACTTTCGGATTTCTGACAATTGCACGACCAAGTGCAACTCTTTGTCTTTGACCGCCTGAAAGTTGTTTTGGCTTACGATCCAAGTATTCGGTTAAATTCAAAATCTCTGCAGCCTGTGCTACTTTTTTCTCAATTTCAGCTTTTGGTACTTTTCGCATTTTCAGACCGAATGCAATATTTTCCTTTACCGTCATGTGAGGATATAGAGCATAACTCTGAAATACGAAGGCTATATCTCTGTCTTTTGGCGGAACATCATTTACTTTTTTATCCCCGATAAAAATTTCGCCTTCTGTTATATTTTCTAATCCTGCTATCATTCGCAAAAGTGTCGATTTACCACATCCGGATGAACCGACAAGAACAATAAATTCTTTGTCTTTAATTTCCAAATTTACATTATTTATTACGACTTTGTTGTTATCATAAGTCTTTTTGATATTTTTTAAAATTACGTTACTCATCTTCTTCCTTTTCAACAGGGATAATTATATTATACAAATTTCCGTTATCAGAACTTATATTAAACAAACCGTTTGCTCTTTTAATCAAAATACTTGCAGTTCCGAGTCTGAAACTTTTTACTATTTGCTTTCTGCCCTTTTCCAATTGCGCATAAGGGTTACATATATGACGTAAGTCTTCATTAGAAACAGTTGTACCTGTATCTTTAATTTTTATCTGCAAATAATTTTTTTCTTCTTCAAGCCCATAAGTTATTGATGTTTCGTCATCAGGGCTTAAAAGACTAATTTGAATATTCCCTGAATCCGTTGCATTCAAAGACAGTTCAAAAATATTTAAAAAAGCTTTTCTTATTGCTTTCAAATCATTATAAACATTTCTTGATTCAATTCCGTCATAGGTAAAGTCAATATTAACCTTACTTTTATCAATATTTTTTTCATATTCTTTTAAAATATCTTTTATTTCATTTACAATATCGAATTTTCTGTATTCGCTTTCATATTGGAGCGATTCAGCATAACTAAAATCAATAAATTTATCCGTAAATTCACCCAAGTCATTTGCATTTGACTGAATAATTTTAAGATATTTATCCTGTTTTTCTGTTATTTCTCCAGCTATACCGTCAACAAGCCCCTGGCAAAAACCCGTCATAGATGTAATAGGAGCTTTAAATTCATTTTTAAGTTTAAAAATCATTGCATTTTTTTCATTATTAAACTTTTCAATGCCGTCTTTTTCAAGGATATCACTGATAATTTTTGTATTATCTCTTATGCAGACACAGTAATTTTTGTCAAATTTGGATGCTGTAAGTTCTATAAATTCATTAGGACTGCCATATTCAATAAGTACTGCTTTTTTATATTTAACCGACTGTCTTACTGCTTTCAGGCCATCCGTAAAAAGTTCATTTATTTTAATATTTTCTCTGATACCCAAATTATTTCGAGCCTGAAAATTTGCATCAATAACAAAGCCTTCAGAGTCAAGATATAAGAACATATCAGGCAAATTATCAAGAATTTTTTGAGATGACAGAAACAAATTAATATCTTTACTGAGTTGTTCAAAGTTCATAATGTTGCACTCAAACCCCTTTATAATATATAATGAATGATAGCACGAAATTAGTATTATGTAAATTTTTGTAATAATTTTGGGCATTAAGTAGCAAAAAAATCCGTGGAGATGGTTTATAAACAAAGATTGATACATGGATAGTTAAAGAAAAGCAGGTGATACTATGAGAGAAATTGAGAACAACCTAAACAACGTAAATTTCAAAGGCATCCCACAAAAACCGGTGACTGAAGAAACTTCTGTCAAAGCAGATGCTCCTGTTGCTCAGACTGAGCAAAAAGAAATTAAAGATTTGAAAAATATGCCTGCTGCAGAACTTGGGAAATCACAGGTTGCATCAGATTCTGTTGAAACAGATCTGAAATTTTTACAAAAACATCCGCAACTTGTTGCAGAGTTAAACGAAGCAATGGATAAATATGCGCAAAACCACAGCGAAGAAGAGACATTGCAAATGTTTGAAAAAATGCATCAGGAATTTGCAACGAAGTAGGTTATAATCTGTAGCCGCTTGCGAATGTGTTGAAACATAAGAAACTGCGTATGTATTTAAAAATACTGTAGTTTTCTGTTGCTTGTTGCTCCGGGATAATGTATTGGGTAAAATCGACAGGAGTACTTACCACCTGCATATACTTGTTATTTGACATCTAACTCCTTTAACTGATTTAATTTTGTATTAATTTTGTGCATATATTCTAAATTGTCTGTTTTTCTTGCATAGTTTTGTGCTTTGGTTAAAAGTTTGTATGCTTTGTCCATATTGTTAAATTCTACCATTATATCTGCTGCAGCTTCATAATTTTGAGCAGTTTTTAAAGGTGTTTCGCCCTGTGTATAATCCTGAACCGCCTGAGAAAATGATTTGAGTGCTTTTTCAGGCTCATCAAATTTCAGATGAGCTTTACCTGTATTTGAAGATACAAATCCTTTGAGGTTATAATTATCTGTTTCGTTTGCAATATCCTGTGCGAGTCCGTAATAATCAAACGCTTCTTTTTCATACATATCAGAGTAAATATTGCCCATTTTTGTAAGTGATGCACTCTGTGCAGGTAAGTTTTCCGCTTCTCCTGCGTGAGAAACAGCACTTGCATAATGATTAAGAGCCGGAGTAATCTGGCTTACATCATCATAAATTTGAGCCATTGAATAGAATGCTTTTGCTTTTACATTTTCATCGGTTGAAAGTTTTGTTGCCTGATGGTAACTTTTTAGTGCCTGAGGCAGATAATCGTGATTATCATAGATTTTCCCGACTTCAAAATAAATTTTACCTGAAGTTTCAGTATCTTCAATTTCGTTTGCTCTGTTCAATGCTTTTTCAAAAGTCTGAATTGCTTTTTCCGGATTTTGAGCATAAGCAAATTTCTTTGCCTGAATGAATAGTGATTTGAGTTGTTTATCCTGCGGAATTTTTACTGATGAATCACCTGCAACATTGATAGGAATAACTTTTGAGTTATTTTCTATTGTTGAAGTTGATTCCTGATTAGTTTCCTGTAATTCTTCCTGGCGTTTTGTTCTGCTTGTCGAGCCATCAGGAAATTTTACCAAAAATCTTTCGTTGATATCATTTTCGTCATATTTGAAATTGATTTTTTGTAAAAACAGTGTATCAACCCAGTTTTCAACAACTTTTGAATCTTTGTTTAAAGTTTCTGAGATATGAGCATCAAGCAAAGAAGCGGCATTTTTAAGGTTTGATTTAATCAATTTTACGTTTGGATCATCTTTTGTAACCTGTTTTTCGATTAAAGCAATATAACCGTCAACTTCTTCTGAAATACTCTCAGGTGTACCAATTGCAATAGCTGTATTTTTAAAATCTTTTAAAATCTGGGCAATATTAATTTGTGCATTACTAAAATCAGTATGATTTTCCTGTGCATTTTGAACATAAGAAGTCGTTTGTCCTTGAGCACGGTTTTTTTGTGAGTTAATATTTACATTTGAATATGCACTTGCAGCAAAAGATTGAGCATAATTAGGAACGTAAGCAGGTCTTTGTTCTTGTGTATATTGCAGACCTTTGCTTTTAGCATTAGGATTTGCACTTTCTTCACGCTGAGTATTGGTCGAAGCGGTCTGTTCATCCTGTGCCTTACGCTTGACGTTACTTCTTGCATCCTGATTCACATAGGGTCTTTGATATATGTTGTTAAGACTCAATCCCATTAAAAAACTACCTGCCTCTACTTTATTGTCCGGTACTTTATTTGTACCATATTTGCCTTCTTATGTAGTCAATCATTTGTATGATTTTTTACATGTTTTATTTAAGGATTTTGGGGCAAATGTCAAGGTATACAAAAAGTTATAAAGTATTTGGGGAGATAATAGCAAGTCGGTGTTACCACACCGACAATAAAAAGGTGTGAAATTATCACACCTTTTTTGCAAAATATTTTACCAGGAGCCACCGCCTCCGCCGCCTCCGCCTCCGCCGGAGTGACCGCCGCCGCCTGAAGATGATGATACCCCGCCATTTGAAGTTGACGGAATCGAAACCGAACTCATATTGTTTGTAAATGTGTTGAAACTGTGTACATTTAATACATTACCACTGTACCATTCAGGCTGAAGTGTCATTATACTTTCAAATTGACTTATCCATTTATCGGAAACATCTAAAACATAAGCATAAGGCAATACATCATATACATAAGACGGATTTTCACTTAATAATTTTTCCAGTCTGTGTTTTTCTGCGACTGTAATAAATTGTTTTAAACCCAAAACTTCACCAAGCATTTTGTTTCCAAACTCATTTCTTTGCGGCAGGTGATACAGGCATATCGAAGATATTACAAGTCCTATTATTCCTGTTGTTATAGATGGAATTGTTACGGAATTAATAACTAAATTCGGCAGAAGAAATAACAAAGGTATTCCGCCAAAGCCTGCTGACCATACTATAATAAAAATGCTTGTTGCGATATTCTTTCCTGACGATACAAAATGCGAAATAAGGACAATTAGTGCTATCGCAGGGAATAATGCAAGCAATCCCATAGATATTATTCTCATGATATCAAAATTAAATAATGAAAATATGGTCAGAGCAGCCAATCCTAAAAGACACAATGACATAACAAATATTAAACCAGGGCTGATTGAATCTTTTACAAATATCTTTGCTCTTGCTTTATTAATTGTATCTATAATTGCCTGACATTGTCTGTAGAAAGTTCTTGAAACAGACAAATCTATTTGGGAAGTCTTTTGCCCCGGAATAAGAGCACTCATAAATGCCCTTTCAACAGGATTATTTCCATCATATTCTTTAACTTTTTCAATTTCAAACCCGAACATACTGTCAGAAATTTTTAAATAACCTTTATTTGCAAGGTAAAAAATCAAAGATACAAGGCTTTTTTCTGTCGCTTTGCCTCTGTACATAAGTTCAACTTCCGCACTATTGTAGTCTTTTGGGGGGTAGAACGTAACAACGGGAATTACAGGTTTGTCCTTGCCAAACATAAACCATATATACCAACTGATTACGGTTAATATAATCATGACTGCAATAACAATCATTGATGTATAGTTTGTTTTATGATTAAAATAACCGTTTGGCACTTCTACTCTCAAAGTTATACCGTTGTATGCCGGCAGGATTTGGGTTGTATAACCTGACAGGGTATTATCATTTACAAAAAATTGTGCCCCGCCGTTAAAACCGGCTGTTCCCTTTGTGCCTATTGAAAGCCCGGCTTTGCTTGAATCAAATTTTTCCGGCATTGTTACACTGAAACTTGCTTTTTGAATTTCTGTAGCCCATTCTGTACCGATAATGTTGAAATAAAATTCGTTTTTATTATCTAAAAAATTGTAATCATAAACAATTTTATAACTGTGAGACCCTCTTATAAGCTTGTTTGGATCACCTATTTTGATTTTTGTATATCCGATATCTTCACTGCTTAAACTGTATCTGTCGGTCGGTACTGAAATATTTGTTATAGTATTACCTTTTAAAGGTATTTTACGAAAAATACCATGTGATGAAGCCGTAAAATAAACATTTATGTTTTCTGTTACATGTGCGGTTTTATTTTTATCGACATCAATTTTTACATCATAATTTGTGATATAAAAATTTTCCGCAAATGCAGGTACTGCAACAAAAATACAAATTAATAAACCAAAAATCAAACCAAAAATCTTTTTCATTTAAAACTCCGCTTTTATATTTTGTCTTTCACCTTCCGTTATTTCAAACATTTTTGCACTCTTAATTCCAAATAACCCCGCAATCAGACTTGTTGGAAATATTTCGACCGTATTATTCAAAATACGCACACAACCGTTATAATATTTTCTTGAATTGGCAATATCATTTTCAATGGATGATAACTCATCCATCAGTTTTGCATAATGTTCATTAGCCTTTAAATCAGGGTAATTCTCAACAATTGCAATAATTTTTGAAAGGCTTTCGCCGAGTTTTTTATTTGCATCTATTTTTTCGTTGTCAGACATATCATAATAGTTGCCTGAACGCAGTGTAGCAACTTCTTCAAACAAACCTCTTTCGTGTTTTGAATACGCTTTGACAATTTCAATGAGGTTAGGAACTAAATCCCAGCGTTTTTTAAGGTAAACATCCATGGTTGAAAACGCTTCTTTTACATAGTTACGTAAGGCAATCAGTCTGTTATAAACTACTATAACAAACAAAACCAAGATTGCGGCTATTGCCGCCAAAACAATATTATTCATGATTAATTATCCTTCTTAGTGGGAATTAGTCGTTTGCACTTGTTAAGAAATTAACAAGTCCCTGCAAACCGAGTTTATAGCTGTCGATTTTAAACCCACAGATTTGTCCGACACAAACATCAGCAAACATTGATTCATGTCTGAATTCTTCACGTCTGTAAATGTTTGAAATATGAATTTCAACGGTCGGAATTTTCACTGCCAAAAGCGCATCACGTATAGCTACGCTTGTATGAGTGTATGCACCGGCATTAATGACAATTCCGTCAAAGTTGCCCAGAGCATACTGGATTTTATCAACAATTTCACCTTCACAGTTGCTTTGGAAGATTTCAATATTAATTCCCAGTTCAAAGGAATATTCGTGAAGCTCCATCTCAATATCTTTGTAAGACTTTGAGCCGTACTGTTCGGGTTCTCTCACTCCCAACATATTGATGTTCGGACCATTAATGATGAGTATGTTTAAATCTTTCTCCATGCCCGAAATTATAGCATAAAAAATAAAAAATGTAAATTTTTGTTACAATATAGATTTAGAAATGTTACAAACTTGACATGTTATTATATCATGCATGTACAAACTATCCCAAAATCTCCTCCCAAGATTATTGTTCAAGTCGCAAAAAGTTGTGACTTTTTTTTTGTATGCGTGAGCCGATGTGGAGTGCCGGTGTCGGCTTGCCGACGGGCAAGACGAGCAGGGCACGGAACATAATACCACCGCCGTTGTGAATGTAGCGTTAGCGAAATGAACGAAGCAATCTTTGATTGCACAGGCGGAATTTAGCCCGAGCAGAGGAATGAGCGAAGCGAATGGTTCCGTTGACAAAGGGAACCAAAATTTTCAAGATTCCGCATCAAGTGCGGAATGACGAAAATTTTGTGTGACTCTGTCTGCTGTGCATATTGCGAGGGCGTAGCGGATTTTGCCGATGTGTAATGCCGGTGGCAGTTTAATGCAAAATCCAAGACGCAAGATAAATCCCAGCAAAAAGTAGGTAAGGCATTTGCCAGACTCAATAAATTGGTGCGAAACATCGCACCCTACTTCTTTTCTTGATGCGAAACATCACACCTTACGGCTTCCTAATTGTATATTTGTATGGTGCAATTTTTTGCACCATTAAATTAATATTTTTTTATCCCGTAATTTTTTTGGAGTTTACGCAGAGTACCGTTGTGTGCGGCTTCGTTTATGACATCATTAACCACTCTGACCAAATCTTCAGATTCTTCGCCTTTTCTGAATGCAACAGCATATGGCTCTCTTGAATAGCGTTTGGGAAGCATTACAAGACTGCCGTCTTTTAAAGATAAACCGATTAAAATCGTATCATCTGAAACTATAGCATCTGCTTTGCCCTGCTTTAAACCTTTAACTGCTTCGCTATATGTTTTGTAGCCGATAATACTTACATTTGGCACTGCCGCACGCAGACTCCCTTCACTGGAAGTTCCAAAAACAATAATAGCTTTCTTACCGTTTAAGTCACGAATACCTTTAATTTTGCTCCCTCGTTTTACCAAAACAGCCTGACCTGCTATGTAATAAGGATCTGAAAAATCCAAAATCTGAAGCCTTGCAGGTGTGACAGACATTGTTGCAACTACCATATCAACATCTTCGCTAAAAAGTTTCATCATTCTGTCTGATGCAGTAACGGGAACAAACTTGACTTTACCTTTTTTACCAAAAATTTGTTCGCCTATCATGTTAGCCAAATCGACGTCATAACCTGCATATTTCCCGTTCTTGTCTTTAAACCCGAACGGATAAGTATCAGTTTTTACTCCAATAATAACACTTCCCCGTTTTGTTATATCGTCTAAAGTGCTTGGTACAGGTTCTTTTTGTGGTTTTACACAACCGCAAAAAACAAACATTACAAGTATCAGTAATAAAGCTATCTTTTTGTACATAAATAAACCCTTTAATAAGTTTATTATAAAATCAAGAATTTTTTAAGGCAATAGGGGTAAATTTGGTATAAAAATTTTACTTTATGAAGTTATTAATAAGTAAAAATCATTCATTCAGTCTATTACATGTGTTTAAAATGTGTTAAAATAGACTTATGAGGAAGATTTTAATATTTTTTGGAATTTTATTAATCAATATTATTATTGCAAATCCGTGCCATGCAATAAAAATCGGGCTACTGACAAATGTTGACAGAGCAGGAGTAGGAACAGATGTTGCGGGCAGAATGATTAGCACCCACACAAACAGGACAGTAGCAACAACGGTTGCAATGAAAGGTTATATACTTGTTCCTTATAAAGGACAAATAGCTGTTGAAGCAAAAGGAGAGATTACACCTCTTAATACGGATGCATTGGTATTAAGACCTGATACCAGCGGGTTTGTAAGTACGAAAGGCAAATGGTACAGGGGTAAATTGTTAGTAAAGAATATTAATGGAAGTCTTACGGTTATAAATGATATTTCTGTTGAAGAATATATAAGAGGAGTTGTTCCGTCAGAAATGTCTCCTTCATGGGAATATGAGGCACTAAAAGCACAAGCAATTGCCGCAAGAAGTTTTGCACTCGCAAATTTGGGTAAACAAGCAAAACTCGGGTTTGACCTTAAAGACAATACCGAGGATCAGGCCTATGGCGGAGCATCAAGTGAAACCGATAAAACAAACCGTGCCGTAAACGAAACAGAAGGTCTTGTTTTGACTTATGATATGAAAATTATTTCTGCATATTATTCTGCATCTGCAGGCGGTTATACAAATACGAATGCATGGGGCGGTGTAAATTTGCCGTATCTTCACTCTGTTTTTTCATTTGACGATAATGTCGCAAAAAACGGGCATGGTGTCGGTATGAGTCAGCATGGTGCAAATAATCTTGCCAAACAAGGTTATAACGCATATCAGATTTTACAATATTTTTACCAGAATGTTAAATTCGCTAAATTAAACAGTGAAGTTTAATAATAAAATTTCATCTTTGCATATATTAAGTTAAGCAACACAAACAATGTGATACAAACTTAGTGTTTCAGCGTGTTACTGCATCCACGGCTTGATTAAAAATTTAATTGCTTTGCCTTCAATATGCTGTTCCATGGCATATTCAACTTTTTCTAACGGTAAAATATCAGTTATGAGTTTTTCAACCTCAATTTCTCCGGATGCAATATATTCAAACGCTTTTCTGAAATATTTTGGAGTGTGGTGGAATACACTAAGCATTTTTATATCGCCATAGTGCATTTTTGTAGTATCAAAACTGACTTTTGAACCCGACTTGCACCCGCCAAAGAAATGTACTGTTCCCCCCGGGCGAACACAATCAAAAATCTGTTCCCAAATCTCAGGTAACCCGACACATTCTATTGCAACATCCAAACCCTTATTCTCATCCGAAAAATCTTTAAAAATTTTAACAGGGTTGGGGTATTTTTTTAAGTCAACAATTTCATCCGCATGCGCGAAATCCTCTGCCATTTTGAGTTTTAAAGGATTTCTGCCCGCAACGATTACTCTTGCACCCATAAGCTTAGCCACTCTTGCAAACATTAAACCGATAGGACCTATACCGATTATTCCGACACTTTGTCCCGCTTTGATTTCTGTTCTGTAAGCCCCATGAACAACATTTGCCAAAGGCTCACAAAATGTGGCACGGTCAAAACTCATATCATCAGGTAAAATGAGCATATTTTTTTTGACAATTCTGCTCGGAATGGTAATATACTGCGCATAGGCACCGTTTAGCAGGTCTAAATTTTCACACAGATTGTATTCCTCATGCCTGCAGTAAAAACACTCTCCGCAAGGTGCTGAATTAGCTGCAACAACTCTGTCGCCAACCTTAAACCCCTCAACATTTGCGCCGATTTTTTCAATAATTCCTGAAAATTCGTGCCCGAACCCTGACGGCACTTCTTTTATAAGCACAGGATGACCTCTGCGAAAAGTCTTTACATCTGTTCCGCAGGTCAGTGCCGACATAACCTTTACAACAACTTCACCATCTTCCGGCGGTTTGACAGGCACTTGTTCAAATCTTATATCTTTCGGACCGTAATACTGAATTGCTTTCATAAAGAAATTATATCATTAACAAAGTTATTTATTAAAAATATACTCTGCTTTGGTATTCAAATTATCAAGAATTTCGTTGTAATTGACGGTAACAGGCGTCGGAACAGAATTTTTTGCGGTATTTAAAAACGCTTGCGCATTAGGCGGCTTTTTGCCGTCCAAAAACGATTCTGAATAAGCGCTGTCAACTCTTGCCGGCACAATCAGACCGCTCTGCGCAAACTTTTTTGAATTATCCTCTGATGCCAAAAATTTAATGAGTATAACAGCTTCTTGCTTGTGTTTTGACGATTTTGAAACTGCCCAGCCGGATGAATCCATAAACATTATTTTTGGAAATTCGACCACATCCCAGTCAAATTTTGCCTCATCTCTGAATTTTGGCACCATCCAGCGCCCTGATAAGTACATTCCGACTTTTCCCTGCAAAAACATTTGCGCCATTGTTGCACTGCCAATTTCTTCTTTTCTTGGCGCAACATGATATTTTCTTCTCAAATCAGCATAAAATTCTAACCCTCTTTTATTTTCGGGTTTATTTAAAACATTTTTGTTGAAATAATTTGCAGTGTCAGTTACCTCCCAACCGCCATAATACAACATATAAGGCAAATAATAGAGCGGTTTTTCTTCAAAAGAAATTCCAAAAGTTTCTTTTGTTGTAAGTTTTTGCGCCATATTTAACAAATCTTCTAAAGTCCAATCCTTTGTCGGATAAGCAACACCAAGCTTTTTAAATAAATCTTTGTTATAGAAAAACACAAGGTTTGAAACATCTCTCGGGAGAGCATAAATTTTACCTTTAAATTTCATCGCTTCAACAGATTTTGGAAAATATTTATCATATTCAAATTCTTTATAACCTGTCAAATCTTCAAGCTCTCCGGCATTTGCATACAACGGCAGATAAAGATTATTTATAAAAATCACATCAGGCGCCGTATTTGAGGCAAAAAGAAGATGAATTTTCTGAAAATAATTCTGCGGAATGTGCATTAAATCAACCTTTATTCCGTCATTTTGTTTTTCGAAATCTTCAAGCATAGGTTTTAAAATATTTATCTCAGACTCAGACCCCCATGTTGCAAACTGAACGTGAACAGTATTATCAGTATTTTTATTCAAACAAAATCCACAAAAAACACATAAAATAAATATCAGAAATATAAATACAATTTTTTTAAACATTCCCTCTCCCGCATTTGTAAAACTCACAAGTTTGTTTACAACTGCTCCCTCTTCCGCATGAAATTACTGTGGACGAGGGCAATAGTATTATATTTCAAGCAGAGTTCCCATTTTGTCTTCTGCTACGTCAACAAGACATTTGAAATTGCCGACTCTTACTATATAAACACTTCCGTAATCAAGTCTGACCTGAAGCGGTTTATTAACGATTTTGTCAAATTTTTTCAGTACATAAACATTTTCGCCAATTTTACCGACTAATGCCGAAATTCCGTCGGATTCTACCATATAAATACTTTTATCATTATCTATATCATATTTTGATTTTATTGAAATGTTGAAATCCGAAGCAAGAGATTTTTTCAGTAATTCTTTTTTAGCAATAGGATTTGTTGCATTTTTCATTTCATTACGGTTGCGTCTGTGCAGCATGTTTGAAATTTCTTTTGCTGCTGCAGAATTTTGAACCTGAATTTCATTTTCACTATCAACTATACTTAAATATTCCTCTAATGAAGAAATCAAATATTGCTCCTGAATTTCTTTCATTTCATCAGTAACTTTTGGTTTTGGCAAAAATCTTCTGCCTGTTCTGACCAAATCTGAAATACTGAATCCATGTCCGCCAATATTTCTTTGACTCATATTAAGTCCGGTATTTTTCAGAGTAACATGCCTGCCTTCTTTCATAGGCTCGGTCGCTACTTTATCTTGTGCAGGAAGATTTTGTCTGCTTGTCATTTTTAAATCGAGATTTTTTGCAAATGATTTTAAATTAAGACCTGACATTTGTCTTGTGATAGCTTCATCTTCAGATTGTACACCTTTTGGTGCATCAAATTGTTTCATAGACGGAGTTTGAGAAAGAGCATGTTCCATCTGAGAAACTCTTGCCGCTATCGCATCATTAACAAGTACCCCTTTTGTTCCGCCAAGATTCGTAACATAAGATGACCCGCTCTGATTTTGAGAATTTTTTGCCTGAGAATATAATTTATATTTTTCCTGCCAGCTTAAATTATCATTATTGAGAAGCTGACTGTAATCACCACTTTTTGCCTCTTGAGGTTCAGAATTATAGTTTTCAAGATATTCTTTTAACTGAGAATTATTTTTGACTGCCCTTGCAATAATATTCATTAAAGCTCCAAGAATGAATATACCCATAACCGATAATGCACCGGCGATAGGAATTATAGGCAACTTTTTAGAATTTGTATTAATTTTTACGATTTTTTCAATTGTTTTTGACTTATCCGTTTTTGCATTTTTTGAATTTACAGGAGGATTCTTCAAATCAAATGATGGAGCAGGTATTAGTTCAGCTGATGTTGTTTCAATAACCGGTTTTGTTTCGGCTTTTGGTTGTACAACAGGTTTCTTTTCAACTTTTGGCTGAATATTCTGAGCCGATTTTGCCATTTCCTGACTTACAACAGGTACATGCACATCAACAGGTTTAAGTGCAATTTTATTTGTATCTTGTACAGTTTTTGTTTGTGTAGTTTGCGGGGTAACTTTTTTAATATCAACAGGTTTTGCTGTTGTAGTTTTTGAAGTTGTTACAACTGCAGGTTTTACATTTGCACCGGATGTTTGAGTTGTTGCATTACTTGTTTTTTTGAAATTTTCCATTTTTTTATCAGGATCAAATTTGCTGTTTTGAGCAATAAGATTTTTGTAATCCTGCTGAGCCTTGGTCAAAGGTGCTGTTTTCTTGGTGTAGGTTTGTATTTTAACGGGTTTTGTAGTGTTAAATGTAACTTTTGTGTAGCCGCCAATACCGTCGTCAATATTTTTTACACTTACATTTGAAACCAAATCTCTGACTCCGCCCAATGCAGGTACAATGGATTGATTTCCTGCAACATTTGGCAGTAAAACCACATAAGTATTACCTGATTTTCTTGTTACAACAGTATTTGTCGGGGCACCTGTCGTATAAAAAGTAACATCGACAGTATCTTCACTTGATGCCTTTTTGACATCCATTCTTAATAAATCACTACCCGCAAAAGCGGTATTACCTGCAAATAAAACGACTGAAAGAACAGTTGTAACTAATAATTTTCTACTTATCATATTTTCCGTTATCTTTAAAAAACTACACTTCTACTTTATATAATAGTCGAGAATAAAATTTTTTGCTACTTTATTAATATTTGGTAAATTTATGTTACAATACAGACATGAAATGCGGATTTGTAACTATAATCGGACGCCCGAATGTGGGCAAATCAACCCTGTTAAATCAGATTTTGGGGCAAAAAATTGTTATTGCAACAGATAAAGCACAAACCACAAGAAAACGTATTAAAGGTATTCTGACAAATGAACAGGGACAAATCATTTTTATAGATACTCCCGGAATACACAGACCGCTTAATAAACTCGGCGAATTTTTGATTGATGAAGCAAAAATTGCTATTCCGGATGCTGATGTAATAATTTTTCTTGTTGACGGTTCGGAAAGTGCCGGAAAAGGTGACAAATGGATTGTTCAAAACCTTTTGGAAACAAAAATTCCGATTATTATTGTAATGAACAAGGTTGATAAGGTTAAAAAGCCCGAAAAAGTTGAAGAAAATCTGCTTAGCTACAAAACACTTTTTAACCAAAATCTTCCTGTCATACGAATTTCTGCAAAAACAGGACGAAATATTGACACCTTACTCAAAAATTTATACAAAAAACTGCCCGAAGGTGAAATTATGTACCCCGAAGATGTCGTAACGGAAGAAACAATGCGTGATGTGGCACAGGAAATCATAAGGGAAAAAATTTTGATTAACACATCAGATGAAATTCCTCACGCTGTTGCAGTTAAGATAGAAAACTATTTTGAACAGGAAGATATTGATAAAATTTACGCAACGATTTATTGCGAAACAAAGAGCCAAAAGGGGATTTTGATAGGCAAAGGCGGAAGTTTACTCAAAAAAATCGGCACTGAAGCAAGACAGGATTTGGAAAAAATTACAGAAAAAAAAGTTTTCTTGGGGTTGGAAGTCAAAGTTGAAAAAGATTGGCGCAAAAAAGATAATATTTTAAAAGATTTTGGGTATAAAGAGGAAAAATAATCAAACCTATTTAGTAGTGACGGATTAGGGGAATTTTCAAAAAGTACACTATTCCTTATAATAGATAAGTATTTTCGAGTTTATTATAAAAAATAATGGTAACTATATAGGAGTTACCACAAAAATAGGTTAAAATCAGCACCCACCCCAACCCTCCCTCGTGAGGGAGGGAGAAATTTCAAATTTAACAGAATGTGAAATTTAGAAATTTGGGTGGGTGATTATCCGTTAGGGATAACCGTTTTGCCAAAATTTTGTGGTAAATAATATATAATTGCCAAAAATAATTTATAAATAATAAATTACTTCTTTTCTTTAAATAATTTGTAAGTTGGGGTTTCTACCCCAACAATTATAATGTTGGGCTGAAAGCCCAACTTACCGGTTTGCCAACCAACACTGCTATCGAAAATTTTGCGACCAATAAATTTGCAAAGGACTATTTACTATTCACCACTCACCATTCACTCAAAAGCATTATCCGACCTGCAATACCAACAAACTTTAATCAGGTAATAAATACTGTTAAAATATCCGACATAAAAACTATTTACTTGAACTTTTAAAAACAATATAATGAACTTGATGTCTGTTTTAGAAGTAAAAAATTTGAATTTGGGTTTTGCTGTTGAAGATAGTTTTCAGCAGGCACTTTTTGATGTAAGTTTTTCACTTGAAAAAGGGCAGACACTCGCACTTGTCGGTGAATCCGGCTGCGGAAAAACAATGAGCGCAATGAGTATTCTCAACCTTATACCCAAAACCGCAAAAATTACAAGCGGAGAAATTATATACAACGGTGAAAATCTTTTGGACAAAACCCAAAAAGAAATGAGCAAAATCAGAGGGGGCAAAATTGCACTCATACCGCAAGACCCGATGACCTCACTTAATCCGTTATACACGGTGGGCGACCAACTTTTGGAAGTCATTAAAATTCACAAAAATTTGCACGGCAAAGAAGCAAAAAGGCAGGCAATAGAGGCATTTGAAGCGGTACAAATACCTGATGCCCGAAACAGACTGAACAACTACCCTCACGAATTTTCAGGCGGAATGAAGCAAAGAGCGGTTATAGCCATGGCGCTTGCAACAGATGCGGAAATTCTTATAGCAGATGAACCGACAACTGCCCTTGATGTGACAATTCAGGCACAAATTATGAAACTCTTAAACGAGATTAAACAAAATAATCAGACATCAATTCTTTTGATTACGCACGATTTGGCACTTGTAAGCGAAAACTCTCAAAATATTGCGGTAATGTATGCAGGCAGAATAGTAGAAAGCGCACCAGCCAATGAATTTTTCTCAAATCCGAATCACCCGTATACACAAGCCTTGTTAAAGTCTATCCCGTCAAACAGACAAACCCCGCTTGAAACAATAAAGGGGCAACCCCCAACGCTGCAACAAAAAATTGACGGCTGTCGTTTTCACCCAAGATGCGATTATTGCGGGGGCAGATGTCAGGTTGAAGTACCGGCACTCAAAGAAATCACACAAAACCATTTCAGTGCATGTTTTTTAAATGGAATATAAAAAAGCCCTCTCAAAAGAGAGGGCTTTTTACTATTTATAATCTACTTAGCAGATTTTTTCTTATTTGATTTAGCAGGGTAGTAATCTCTTACAACACCGTTAAATGCATCAATATAAATTTCTCTGATATCACTCATCAGCGGATATGCCGGGTTTGCACCTGTGCATTGATCGTCAAATGCAAGTTCTACCATTTCATCTAATTTCGCATAGAATTCTTCTTCTGTTACACCAAAATCTTTAATTGAATTTGGTAAGTTAATTGATTTCATAAGTTTATCAACTGCCTGAATATACAATTCAACTTTTTCATCCAAAGTTTTTCCGCCCAAACCTAATTCGTCAGCAATTTGAGCATATTTTTCTTTTGCATTCGGATATTTATATTGAGGGAATGTTGCCTGTTTATGCGGATAATCAACTGCATTATATTTGATAATTTGTCTGAATAATAATGCGTTTGCAACACCGTGAGGAACATGGAACATTGCACCGAGTTTGTGAGCCATAGAGTGACACAAACCTAAGAATGAGTTAGCAAATGCCATACCTGCAATAGTTGCGGCATAGTGCATTTTTTCTCTTGCTTTAGGATTGTTTGCACCTTCTGACCAAGACGGTTCTAAATATCTGAATACCAACTTAATTGCTTCCAAAGCGTTTGAATTAGTGAAGTTTGTAGCCATACAAGAAACATACGCTTCAGTTGCGTGAACCAATGCGTCAATACCTGATGCAGAAGTCAAACCTTTTGGCATGCCGTCAACAAAGTTCGGATCAATAATTGCCATATTCGGTGTTAAAGCATAATCCGCAATCGCATATTTAACGTGAGTTTCATCGTCTGTGATAATCGCAAACGGTGTAACTTCAGAACCCGTACCTGATGTTGTCGGGATTGCAACCATAGTTGCTTTTTTACCCAAATCAGGAATAGAGCAGATTCTCTTTCTGATATCCATAAATCTCATTGAAATATCACTGAAATCCGTTTCAGGCTGTTCATACATTAACCACATAATCTTTGCGGCATCCATTGGAGAACCACCGCCCAATGCGATAAATACATCAGGTTCATAAGGTTTGATTATATCCATTGCTTGTCTGATTGTAGATAATGTCGGATCAGGTTTAACATCAAAGAAGATTTCATGGTCAATTCCGATTTCATCAAGAACATTTGTAATCGCATCAACTGCCCCTGAATTAAACAAAAATCTGTCAGTTACGATAAATGCACGCTTTTTACCTGCCAATTCACGAAGAGCCAAATCAGTAGCGCCTCTTTTAAAGTAAACCTTTGAAGGAACCTTGAACCACAACATGTTTTCTCTCCTTTCAGCAACTGTTTTGTAGTTAAGTAAGTTTTCTACCCCGATGTTACCTGAGATAGCGTTTTTACCCCAAGAACCGCAACCTAAGGATAATGACGGTTCAAGTTTGAAGTTGTATAAATCACCAATACCACCTTGTGATGAAGGTGAGTTGATAAGTACACGACAAGAAGGCATCAATTCTGCATAATGGTCAATTCTTTCAGATGTTCTCGGATCTGTGTAAAGAACTGAAGTATGACCTGCACCGCCTTTTGAAACTAATTCGTAAGCCATCTTTGATGCTTCTTCATAGTTTTTAGCCTTATACATAGTCAAAATCGGTGATAATTTTTCTCTTGAGAACGGATCAGACCAATCAACAGAAGGTCTTTCAACCAAAAGAATTTTTGAATATTCAGGAATTTCAAAACCTGAAAGTTCAGCAATCTTAACTGCACTCTGACCGACAATCGCAGGATGAGCAGTTCCTCTGTTCGGGTCGATAAACGGCAAATCAATCATTTTTTGCTGTTCAGCTTTAGATACTAAATAAGCACCTCTGTACTGAAATTCTTTTTTAACTTCTTCATAAACATCTTCAACAACTACAACAGATTGTTCAGATGCACAAATCATACCGTTATCAAAAGTCTTTGACATAATAATTGAAGAAACAGCCATTTTAATATCGGCAGTTTCATCAATAACAGCAGATGTATTGCCGGGTCCGACACCCAATGCAGGGTTGCCTGATGAGTAAGCAGCCTTAACCATACCCGGACCGCCTGTTGCCAAAATACAAGCAATGTCAGGGTGCTGCATTAACTGACCCGAAAGTTCAACTGACGGAACATCAATCCATCCGATAATATCTTCAGGTGCGCCAGCTTTAACAGCAGCTTCCAAAACTACTTTTGCAGCTTCGATAGTTGATTTTGTTGCACGAGGGTGTGGTGAGAATATTATTGCGTTACGAGTTTTCAAAGCAATTAATGATTTGAAAATTGCAGTTGATGTCGGGTTTGTTGTAGGAATGATACCTGCAATAATACCAAGTGGTTCTGCTACAATTTTTGTACCGTTTGCTTTGTCTTCTTTAATGATTCCGCAAGTTTTTGCGTTTTTGTGTTTGTTATAAATATATTCACTTGCGAAGTGATTTTTGATAATTTTATCTTCTAATACGCCCATTCCTGTTTCTTCAGCAGCCATACGAGCCAAAGGAATACGAGCTTTGTCAGCCGCTGTTGCAGCTGCTTTGAAAATTTTATCAACCTGTTCTTGTGTGTAAGTTGAATAAATTTTTTGTGCTTTTTTAACTCTTTCAATAAGCAGTTCAAATTGTTCTGCACTGTCAACAACCGTTGATTTATTAAGACTTTTTTCAAGTTTTTCAACGGTTTTTTTGTTTTTTGTAGTCATATTTTTTCTCCTTTTATATAAATAATAACATAAGAATTTTATTTTATTCGTGATTTTTTTCACAAATTATTTATACAATTATTATAGATTAAATTAATTTATTTATCAAGTGTATTATGTACAATCTTTATAAGTTCTTTATATTTATTACTTTTTTGTGCTATACTTGTTTTATCAGGAGGGATAAATTATGCAGACTATGGAAAAGGCAAATATAGACTGGACAAACTTAGGTTTTGGGTATTATAAAACCGATAAAAGATTTGTATCAATGTTTAAAGACGGCAAATGGGACAATGGTGAACTCATTGATGATGAAAATATTACAATGAATGAATGTGCATGTGTTTTACAATACGCTCAGACCTGTTTTGAAGGTATGAAAGCATATGAAACGATTGACGGGCATGTTGTAGTTTTCAGACCTGATTTGAATGCGGAAAGGATGTTTAACACTGCCCAAAGACTTGAAATGCAACCTTATCCGCAGGATAAATTTGTTGAGGCGGTAGAAAAAACAGTTAAAGCAAACCTGAAATATGTTCCTCCATACGGAACGGGGGCAAGTCTTTACATCAGACCATATCTGTTCGGATATTCCCCTGTAATGGGTGTAAAACCGGCGCAAGATTTTATGTTCAGAGTGTTTGTTTCCCCTGTCGGTCCGTATTTTAAAGGCGGTTCAAAACCTATTACACTAAAAGTCAGCGATTTTGACAGAGCAGCTCCGCATGGAACAGGACATGTTAAAGCAGGACTTAATTATGCAATGAGCTTACACGCCGGCGTAACAGCACACAAAGAAGGTTATGCCGAAAACTTATACCTTGACCCGCAAACCCGTACAAAAGTTGAAGAAACAGGCGGTGCAAACTTCTTATTCATTACAAAAGACGGAAAAGTTGTTACACCGAAATCATCAAGTATATTGCCGTCTATTACAAGACGTTCATTGATGTATGTTGCTCAGCACTATCTGGGGCTTGAAGTCGAAGAAAGAGAAGTTTATCTTGAAGAACTCAAAGATTTTGCAGAATGCGGTCTTTGCGGCACTGCGGCGGTTATTTCTCCTGTCGGCAGAATTGATGATCATGGAAAATCAATCAACTTTCCGTCAGGAATGGATGCTCCCGGTGAAATCACCAAAAAACTTTATGATACTCTTACCGGTATTCAATACGGTAAAATTGAAGCTCCGGAAGGCTGGATAAGAAAAATTGTTTAATTAAAAAATACATAAAAAAAATAAAAACTCGAGCAGTTTGGGGTAAATTGCTTGAGTTTTCTTTTGGGGTAATTAGTCTTTGTATGACTATGTTTTATGGGGTTTATTAGGGGTAAATATTAGGAGTTAAATTATATTTTTAATTAAGCCATATACGGTAAATGTATATAGTTTTCGTTTACTGTGTTTCTTTTCGGGGTTGATAGTATATTATAAGCCTTAACAAAACTGTAACCAAGAGCCTTCAACGGGTTTGAATGAACAAAATCAGCATTTTGGGTAATGTATAAATCTTTTTCAAAGTTGATTTTGTTGTTTGAATTCTTATCAAGATTCATCAAACCTACTCTTGAATTATTATTGTTATTATTAGTACCGAAAGAAATCGGTTTTATTGTTGTTATTTTTACAGGATTTATAGTAATCATTGTTACCTCCTTTTCGGGATTAAGTGTAAATTCAACACTTCATTTGACACAAATACTATAAATCATAAAAAATAATTTGTCAAGACCTATTATGAACTTTTGTTAAGCATGCTGAAAAATAGGCTGTGAAATGATTTTACCATAAAGTGCTGAAAGTACACTTATTCGTATCTTTTATAATTGCATGCTTAATAATCAGTCAATTTTTTCGATTTTAAATTTTTTATGCTATAATTTAGAAGTTAAAGAGGGAATAATGCAGGTCGGTTTACCCCTCTACCTCTGGGAGAGGGTTGGATTTCAAAACGAAGTACGAGTTTTAGAAATCCGGGTGAAGGTCACCACGCCGACAATAAATAAGGAGAAAGATTAAAATGACTGAAAGAAAAATTGCTTTAATTACAGGCGGTTCAAGAGGAATCGGGTTTAGCTGTGCAAAAGAACTTGCTCATGCAGGATGCGACATCATTATTAATGACATTTGTGACGCTGCAACTGCTCAGCCTGCCATTGACGAAATCAAAGCTATCGGCGTTAATGCGTGGTTCTATCAGTTTGACGTATCAAACGATGAACAGGTAAAAGCAGCTGTTGACAAAATGATTGAAGAACACGGACACATCGACATTTTGTTAAACAACGCAGGTATCACAAAAGACGGTTTGTTCTTGCGAATGGATGCCGAACAATGGGAAAGAGTTATTAAAATTAACCTTGGCAGTGCATACTATGTAACCCATGCCGTAATCAAATATATGATGAAAGCAAGACAAGGTTCAATTATCAACATGTCATCAATCGTCGGTGTTCACGGTAACGCAGGTCAGGCAAACTATTCTGCTTCCAAAGCAGGTTTAATCGGTTTGACCAAAACTCTTGCAAAAGAATTTGGTTCACGCAATATCAGAGTAAATGCGGTTTGTCCGGGATTTATTCAGACTGCAATGACTGCAAACCTTGGTAACATCGAAGAATACGCTGCAGCAATTCCGATGAAAAGATTCGGCACACCTGAAGATATTGCAAAAGTTGTTAAATTCCTGGCACTTGATACCGATTATGTAACAGGTCAGGCTATCGAAGTTGCCGGCGGACTGATGCTATAATTCAATCTCTCCAAAGAAGAGAAAAGAATTTCAATGCGAAACATTATTGAGCATTAAAAATTCAAGTAAAAATGAGGCTTTTGTCATTCTGATTTTTTTCAGAATCTTAAAAGCCTCATTTTATTGGTAGACTAAAGTCTACCCTACATTTCTATATTTACATGTCAGGCTAAAGCCTGACCTACACTCTATAAAAATAACCACCGGAGCAACCCCGATGGCTATCTACTAATATTATAACTTATCTATTTTAAAATTTCAATTCATGAATATTGTATTCTCTTTATTGAGAAATCTTTAATTTTTGCGTAAAATGTCAATAAATAAAGGAAGTATTTTATGAAAAAGTTTAGTGTTTTATTATTTGTTAGTGTTTTAGCGGTTTTGGCAACAGTGCAAAGCCCTTCGCATGCGATAATTATTACAGCAGACAGTGTGCAGAATACAAGAATGAAAACGGTTAATGCATCCATGCCTTATGCCAATTATCTCAAATTTTACACTATTGAAGACGGCAAAGTACAAATTCATTTTAACCGAATGAACGAAGAAAATGAGAAAAATTTTGTCCGTAATCTTTCTAAAGAAGAAAAACAGGATTATAAATACACCAAAAAAATCCAACAACTCATGGACAGAGGAGCATGGGGTGAAGTTTTATACAAATATCCAGATTTTTATCCCGCATTAGTGCAATATTATAACAATTGTATAGAAAAAAATCTTTACGAAGAAGCCTTGCGTACAATGGATAAAATCCGCATGGCTGACAGAAATTATCAAATATTTTCGAAAAATACAATAAACAACGAACTCGGTTCACTTTATATGAAAAATAAAGAGTACCAAAAAGCACTTGATGTTTTCAGACTTTACGAAACCACCGGAAATACAAAAATTTATTCTTCAATAGCGCAATGCTATTACGGTTTGGGAGATTACCAAAATGCGCTTAACTATTTAGCAAAAATCAGAAACAAAACTTATGAAGATAACGAACTTCTTTATACAATTTATTCAGAGAAAAATGATATTGTTAATGCTCACAAAACGGCGATTGCACTCAATAACCAAAAATACAATTTTGAAAACCTTATGCGTATTCAAAAAACATCTCAAAACGACACAGATCGCCTCAAATACGCTTATCAGGCACGCAATACGACCATGAATGATGCGGACATTGCAATGGTCAACAAAATTATTGCCGATTTGGAGCAGAAAAAACTTGATAAGCAACTTTCAAAGCTTAAAATCTTTGTAAAAGCACCGAATTGGGAATATTTCCGAAACCAGCTGCCTGATAATATCACATCAGCAGAACTCTGCCAAAAACAGGATGAATTTTTCCGTACCGCTAATCAATATCTTGTAAGATACGACGGTCAACAACTTACAAACGCCTTTTACTCGCTTAATCAGGACTATATGAACTATGTTCTTGCAAAAAAAGAACTGTATTACAAAGAAAAACAGGCTGAAGCTGAACAAGCAATGCTTGAAATGCAGGCACAACAACAATATATTAATGAACAATTACTCCAGCAACAAAGGATGCAGAATTATATCAGAATGCAAAGGATTCAAAATCTCGGGAATCACGCATATTATTCAAATCCCGTAATAATGTATGATCCGTTTTGGTAAAAAGCGATATTAACAAATCTTAAAACATGGGTTGGAAAAGACTTAAACATGTTTTATACTATATGTGTAGTAACAAGTTTGGAAAGCAGCAGGGCAAGTATAAGGAAATTGTGTTAATTTCCATCTGTTTGCAGTATTTCATTGTATAATGTTATAGGGTAAAATTTATTTAAGTTATGTAAACAATTTCCGAAAATTTGTCAAAAAAAATTTGTTACGAAACTTTAGGAAAAAAAACAGGTAGTTAAATTTTGGAACAGACAGATAAAAAAATAGAAGAAAATAAGACTGAGCATAAGTCTTTGAGTTCTAATCCTATTGAAAATATAGTAAACAGGATTGAAGATTCTTTGCCAAATCCTTCTGCAAACAGGAGTAATCCTTACAGTGCAGAAGTATTGACCCCTGTTCAAAAACCAAAACCTGATAAGAAAAATCCGTTTGGAGAGAATCAAAGTTTCAGTAGTATCGTTGAAACAATAAATAATTTTAATATCGGCAAGGCAAAATCACATCCGTTTGTACCCTATCCGCAGGAACAAAATCCGACTCCTGTGGCAATTAACTATGCAGATATTATGAAAAGCATTTCTGATGCATTTACCCATAATTCAAGCTTAATTAACCTGTTTTCACGCTTAAATGATATTTTTGTAAAAAAACAAAAATGGAATTTTATAGGATTCGGGCTTTTACACGAAAAATCAAAATGTCTTAATATAAGATTATATTCAAAAGCCGGAAATTCATACAGTTCAAAAGTATTTTTATCAGATGAAACAAATCCTATTGTTCAGTGTTTTAATTCACGCACAATAATTGATAAAGATAATATTGAGTACATTAATATTCCTTATTTGAATAACACCGGTTCTGTTATTTTACCTATGATGTCTGTTGATAAATGTATCGGTGTTATGCTCATCGGTAAATGCATTTCAAGGCTAAATATAAATGTTTCAACATTCCTTGCAAATTATATGGGCATGTATATTCACAATATTCAGTTATTGGAACAAACAAATAAATTTGCGAACACTGATACTTTGACATCTCTTTACACTCACAGAGGTTTTCAGGAAGTTCTTGCAAAAGAAATTGCAAAAGCGAAAGATAATAATACTCCTGTTTCAGTCATTATGTTTGATGTTAACAATATTACCAAAATTAACAGAGAACTCGGGCATGCCAAAGGTGATGAAGTTATTAAAATTATTGCCGATAAAGTTAAACAAAATATCAAAAATACTGACAGCGCAGGTCGTTACGGTGGAGATGAAATTGCCGTTATTATGCCTGAAACAGACACCAAAAACGCAAAATATATGGCAGAATATATCACTTACTGCTTATCATGCTGTTTTGTAGACGATGTCGGACCTGTTAAGGTTTCTGTCGGAGTTGCAACATATCCTGATTGTGCACAGGATCAGGAAAAACTTTTGCTTCTCGCCGAACAGGCTACGTATATTTCGCAGGCAAAAGGTTACAAAGAAGGCATGTCTGCAATTATCAGTACCGAAGATTTTAACTTCTGGGATGATGTTGCCGTTAACTCATTTACCGAAATTCTTGCAAAACGTCATTTTGAAAACGGTATAAATTTTGAAGATGAACTTGTCAAAAAGATTAATAACGTTGAAATATTGAACCATAACAACCTTATGGAAATGGTTACCTCACTTGCCGGCGCTATTGACGCAAAAGACCCTTATACAAAAGGTCATTCACAAAGTGTTTCAAGATACTCGGAAGCTCTTGCAAGAGCAGTTAATTTGCCTGAGGCTGAGGTTGAAAGAATTAAAATCGGCGCTATGCTCCATGATATAGGAAAAATCGGCATTCCGGAAAATGTACTTAAAAAACCGGGTAAATTAACCGATGAAGAATGGGAAATTATGAAACAACACCCGTCAATTGGTGCAGAAAAAGTTCTTGCGCCAAATGAAGCATTAAGAGAATTTATCCCGATAGTTAAACATCACCATGAGAGACTTGACGGAAGCGGTTATCCTGACAATCTTCAGGGTGAAAATATTCCGCTTGAAGCCCGTATTGTATCGGTTGCGGATGCTTATCACGCATTAGTCAGCGACAGACCTTACAGAAAAGGCATGCCGATAGAAAAAGCGTGTGCAATCTTACAGGAAGGTGCAGGAACACAGTGGGACAGTGATTTGGTCAGAGCATTTATTGCCATAGCACCCTCATTAACTACTAAAGTTTAAAACAAAAAGCCCTGCATTATTGCAAGGCTTTTTAAATTTGGAATAATTATTAAACTATACTTCCTTAAAGATTAAAGAAGCGTTTTGTCCCCCAAATCCAAAAGAGTTTGAAAGTGCCGTATGAATTTCTGCCTTAACGGCTTTATTCGGCACATAATTTAAGTCCGCTACTTCAGGGTCTTGGTCTTTAAGATTGATAGTAGGAGGAACTATATTATCATTTATTGTCTTAACGCATGCTATCGCTTCAACCGCACCGGTTGCACCAAGCATGTGTCCGTGCATACTCTTTGTTGAAGATACATAAAGATTCGGGTTTTGTTTTCTGTCACCAAATAATTTTGCAACGGCATGTGATTCTGCCTTATCACCCAAACCTGTACTTGTACCATGTGTATTTACATACTGAATTTGTTCAGGTTTTAAATCTGCATCTTTTAGTGCAAATTCCATAGCCTTAATAGCACCTTTGCCTTCAGGGTCCGGAGCAACAACATCATAAGCATCTGCCGTCTGACCATAGCCTGCAATTTCAGCGTAAATATGTGCGCCTCTTGCTTTTGCGTGTTCGTATTCTTCCAATACCAAAACACCTGCGCCTTCGCCCATTACAAAACCATCTCTGCCTATGTCGTAAGGTCTTGATGCAGTTGCAGGGTCATCATTGCGTCTTGACAAAGTTCTTGCTGCTGAAAATGCACCTACAGCAACATCACAAATTGTTGCTTCACAACCGCCTGCAACAACTATATCAGCATCACCGTACTGAATTGAACGGAACGCATCACCAACAGAGTGAGTACCTGTTGCACAAGCAGATACAACAACTTTGTTTAAACCTTTGTAGCCGTATTTCATTGAAATTTTACCTGACGGCATATTTACAATCATCATAGGAATTGTAAACGGTGAACATTTGTTTGGTCCTTTTTCCAAAATTCTGATATGGTTATCTTCAAATGTTCTGAACCCGCCGGCTGCTGAACTGACAATTACACCAACTCTGTACGGATCTATTCCAAGATTTTCAATATCTTCAATTTTTGCATCTTTGATTGCTTCATCAGCCGCAACCATTGCAAACTGAACAAATCTGTCAGTTTTTTTAATTTCCTTCGGATCCATATAATCTTCAGGATTAAAATCTTTTTGTTTTACTTCCCCTGAAACATGAACAACATGCTTTGATATATCTATTGATTCGGATAAAGTTATTCCGCTTTTTCCTTCTTTCAAACTATTCCAGAATTTATCAACACCAACGCCAAACGGGGTAACAGCACCTAATCCTGTAATAACTACTCTTCTTTTTGCCATAATTTTTTCCTTATTTAATAAAAGATTCTTCGCTTTATACTCGTCATTCAGAGGGCTTTTGCCCGAAGAATCTGCTCAGAATGACGTTTTAAAAACAATATGGGAATGAAACAGCACTGTCCCACTCCCATATTTATAAAATTCAATTTTCAAAAACTCAATCTTAGTGAGACAATTTGCTGTCAATATAATTTACAGCATCTTGAACTGTTTGAATTTTTTCTGCGTCTTCATCTGGGATTTCGCATTTGAATTCTTCTTCCAAAGCCATAACTAATTCAACTGTGTCTAAAGAATCAGCACCCAAATCATCAGTAAATTTTGCTTCAGGTGTAACTAATTTTTCGTCAACACTTAATTGATCTACTACAACTTTTTTAACTGTGTCTAATGTACTCATGTTTTTCTTTCCTCTTTTTTTGTAATAAAAATGTATTACTATTAATACTTCTCTTACATAATTATATTTCAACAAATTTTTTTTGCAAGAAATTTACAATATATATATCAATTTGTTATAAAACTTTATAAAACAAAGCAAAAAAAGTTTTGTTTGGATATTATTAAATAAAAAAGGAACAACACATGCAAATCTCACCAATCAACAATAATAACCAATCCTTCGGACATTCTTTCAGAGTCAGTATTTGTACAAGAGGAGATGACGGAATAGCAAATTTTATTAATCCGTCAGAGAACAGCAAACTTTACAAAAAACTTAACTCTAAAATCGTCAGTTGGCTCAATGAAGATTATTACAACAATCTGCGCCAACTCTACGGGATTCCCCGCAAAGTTGAAAAAACAAAACCAGAAACTCTCAAACACAAAGAGATGGCTGCAAAGTTAAGAGAAATTGATGATGATTATTCAAAATTTAATGTTGTCCGCTCGGTTTACCGCAAAAATAAACTCGGTTTAATCGCAACAGGTGCAGATGTTTCAATTATAGAAAACTTAAAAGGCACAAAACAATTAGGAATTGCAAAATCCGATGCAATATGGACACAAGGCGACAGCCACAATGAATATGTCAAAGCACTGTCTAAAGCCGTAAGAAATAATGTTATAGATTTTGTTGAACACGACAACGTTTTGTTACATTCTCCATGCAATAAAGAAATTATGTTAAAAGCAATATTTAAACCGCTCGGTAAAAAAAATGGGGTTGAACGCTTTGAACTTGATGATTTTGAGTTCCATGAAAACTACTCAAAACGCACCCTTGCACCGGTTAATCCGAATTTTAACCGCTTTAAACAATCACAAGGCATGCTTGAAGAAATCAAAAAAACGGTTGAATATCATTTAAATTCAATATTGAAAAAAAGAGTACATTTTAATGATATAAAATCTGTTTTGTATCCGAAAATAGAGACCCCTCAGGCAGCGGAAACGTTACAAAAAATCGTCCAAAAACCTGAGTCGAAATCAACTTTCAGACACAAAGAACCCAAACAACTGGAATTAAAGTTTGAAGATTAAAAAGTAGGGTGCAAAATTGCACCCTACTTTTTATTTGTGCCTGGCAGATGCCTGACCTACATTTATATTAAACTGATGCTAAAGATTTTGCCTGTTCAAGCTGCAAAGTTACTGTGGTAATATCGCAAACAGAGCTTGGTCCGAAATACTGAATAGCGCCGGGGAACAGGTATCTGTCATTCATAGCCCAGTCTTCACGGTTGTTTTGCAATTGTGCAAATACTGGTCCGTTGAGTTCAACAAGTGCTTTTTTGATAACCGGTTTCATTGCACCATGGCGTTTTTCCATGTTCATCATCATTGTCAAAGGTACACCGCCTGCAATCCACTCTTGTGCAGGAGCAGTAAGGTTTTTAACAGATGACAAATAACCAGTCAAGCCATTTGAAATCAACGCATAAGCATTATAGCCCAGTGAATAGCAGTAATCAGCATCAAAGTTTGATGGGAATGCACATCTGCCTTCATACCCAAAGAAATGTGATTGAGTAGAGAATTTACCAATATACAGACCCTCCGATTTCAGTTTTGCAAGTTTTGTTGAAAGCATTTCAATAAGTAATTTTTCAGTTTCGATTTTTGAAACCTGAACATTTCCATGCGGATCTCTGTCTGCAAGCAATTGTTCTTTAATTATTGACGGCAGTGATTTATAAACCTCAGCATTTTCATCGTCAAGTCTGTGTTCAACAATCGCAAATTTGTCACGAATGGTTGTTGCATTAACAAAACTCTGATCTGACTCAAGTTCAGCCATAATATCGTTCAGATTAGCAATCATAGAACCCATTTCCGGTATAAATTCTATTAAACCTTCGGGGATAACCGCAATACCGAAATTTTTGCCTGCGTTTGCACGTCTTACAATAATGTCTGACATATAGTCAATTATTGATGATAGTGACATTTTCTTTGCTTCAACTTCTTCACTGATTAAAGTGATGTTCGGCTGAGTCTGAAGTGCTGCTTCGAGTGCAACGTGGGATGCACTTCTGCCCATAATTTTTATAAAGTGCCAGTATTTTTTAGCTGAATTTGCATCTCTCTGGATGTTTCCGATTAATTCAGCGTAAGTTTTTGTTGCGGTATCAAACCCGAATGAAATTTCTATCTGGTCGTTTTTTAAATCACCGTCAATTGTTTTCGGGCATCCGATAACCTGAATACCTGTGTTATTTTTTACAAACCATTCAGCAAGAAGTGCCGCATTTGTGTTTGAATCGTCTCCGCCGATAATTACAACTGCGCTGATGCCAAGTTTTTGACAAACTTTGTATGATTCTTGGAACTGGTCTTCTGTTTCTAATTTTGTTCTGCCTGAACCGATAATATCAAACCCGCCGGTATTTCTGTAAGCGTTGATAAATTCATCATCAAATTCAACATATTTTCCGTCAATAATACCACTTGGACCGCCTAAAAATCCGTATAATTTGCTTTGCGGATTTGCACTTTTAAGTGCATCATAAAGCCCTGCGATAACATTGTGCCCCCCGGGAGCCTGACCGCCTGAGAGAATTACACCTACATTTCTTGCCGGAGTTGTCTTTTTATCAGATGTTGATTTAAATGTAACAGTCGGTTTTCCGTAAGTATTAGGAAACAGGTTTTGTATATCCTGCTGATCTGCAACAGATTGAGTTGCAGAACCTTCTGTCATTTCTAATGAATTAATACCGTTTTTCAAACTTGCCGGAAGTTTCGGCTGGTATTTTAATCTTTCAATTTGTAATGGTGAAAGTTTTGTCATAATTTATTTTCCTTTCTTCTTATAATTTCATTGCATATTTTAATTTTTTATATTATTCGACAAAGCAGTTTCAAACTGTCTGCTCATTTTGTGCAAAAGTTCTATTTCTTCGTCAGGTATGTTTGCAAAAATTTCCGTTATATATTTTTTTATTTTGGGCATATTATCTTCAACAAGTTTTTTGCCTTCAGGAGTAATTTTTAACTGATAAACAAGTCTGTTATTAACTTTGCCTACTTCTTTTATAATCAAACCCTTATCAACAAGTATCTGAATCATTCTTGTTGTGTTAGATTTGTCTTTCAGCATTATTTCAGATAACTTTTGCGGGTAAATATTGTCATAATAAGACACAGTATCAAGCACAACAAACTGTTCTCCGGTTATTCCCAAATTAAGTTTGTCAATTCTGTGCTTGAGTTTTGTTTTTAAATTTTTGATAATCATATCAATAGAATAGATTACCGTATCTACATAATGGTTTAATTTAATCTCTTTCATAATTTTTTATCTGATTTGAACCGGCATAATCAGGCAAATGAAATCTTCTTCACTTTGCGGTTTTAATACTGTTGCAGAAAGTGCCGCATTAAGCCCGATTATTACATTGTCACTTTCTATTATTCTTAACGCATCAAGTACAAATCTATAGTTAAAAGCTATTAAAAGCTCTTCTCCGTTGTATTCTATATCAATTGTATCTTCTGATTTACCTGCATCCGGAGTGTCACCGCTTAATGTTAATTCGTTTTCATTAAACAACATTTTGACAATACTTGTTTTGTCATTTACCATAACCGAAACTCTTTCCAATGCTGAAATTAACCGAGAAACATTAACAACAGCCTTTTTTGGACTTTCTGATGGAATTAGCTGATTATATCTTGGGAACTGCCCTTCCAATAATCTTGAAATTGTCGTAATTTTTTCAGATTTAAAGATTATTGTTGATTTATCTTTGCATATTTTTATTGAATCTTCCTCAATAAAAGAGCTCATTTTCAGAAATTCATTTAATGTTCTTGATGGGATTATCAGCTGTGTTTGCTCTGTTATATCGCTTTTAAGTTTTTCTCTTACTCTTGCAAGTCTGTTACCATCAGTTGATGCAATTTCTAATATACCATTATTAAAATCACAAACTATTCCCGATAAAAGATTTGATACTTCATAACTTGCGGCTGCAAAACCTGCCTGATGAATTCCTTTTAAAAACGGTTTTAATTCAACATCAAAACATTTTGAATCGTCTATTTGATAATTGAAAATATCTGCCGGAAATTCATTTGCACTAATTCCTTTTATATCAAATTTTGATTTTTTACAAGTTAAAGAAACATTTGTATTATCACTTTCCATTTCAATAGTAACAAGTGCATTTTCCAGTTTTGAAACTATTTCATTGAGCTTTTTGGCGGGTAATGTTATTTTACCCTGTTCCTGGATTTGTGCATCTATTGTTGTTATAACCGTAAATATCAAATCTGTTGCACTTAAACGTATTTTATTATTATCTAATGTTTCAATCAAAATATTATATAAAACAGGCTGAACTGCTTTTTGGGCTGTTGCCCGCTCAACTATTCTTATCCCGTTTAATAAATCTTCCTTTTCTATAATAAATTTCATATACCCTACTCCTTAAAAATATCCTGTAATCTTATAATACGACAAACATAAGAAAAAATAAATATTTTTTGAGAACAATAACATAAAAAATAGGTTTTGTTTAATAAATTGCAATTAATTTTCTTTTAATATTATAATTTTCAGAAAGGAGAATAAAATGAAATTTTTACATGCAATGATTCGGGTAAAGAACATAGAAAAGAGTCTGGATTTTTATAAAAATCTTTTTAATTTAGAACTTTGTAAAAAGAAAAGACTTGAAGACTGTGAATTATACTTTTTGGAAGATAAAGAAACCGGTTTTCAGATTGAACTGACCTACAACGATGAAACACCAAAAGACGGATATCTAATCGGTACCGGATTCGGACATTTTGCCTTTGGTGTAAAATCAATGGATGAATTTACTAAAAAATTAAAAAATTTTAATTACGAATATTTATACGAACCGTTTGACCTGACAGGTAAAGGTTCAAAAATTGCTTTTGTTAGAGATCCGGACGGATATGAAATAGAACTTATAGAAAAAGTAAACTGGTAAAAGTAAAAACAAAAATTATAATTATTAATTAATTTATATATTAATAAAATTAAAATGTAATGATTGTAATAACAAAAATTAATTGTAAAAAACTGTGAGAATAATAATTATAATTAAATATAAATATGTATAAAAATTGTAGAAAAAGTTGATATAAATAAAATAATCTTGTAGAAAAAAAAATAAAAAGCCAAAAAAGAAAATATTCTACAAAAGAAAGTAAAGAAATGTTCAAAAACTATAAAAATTTTATACAGGATTTTGACACTGCATTAAAACTAATATTTGAAAATCAAAAAAAATATATACATTGCAAAAAAGGATGTACCGGTTGTTGTACAAAAGGAGATTATCCTTTCTCACAGACAGAATTTGCCTATCTTACACAAGGTTTTGTAAATCTTGATAACGATAAAAAACAAATTGTGCAAAAAAATATAAAAGAATTATTAGAGCAAAAATCTAAATCTAAAGGAAAAAGATTTGAACATAAATGTCCTTTTTTAATAGAAAATGAATGTTGTGTGTACGAATACAGAGGAATAATTTGCAGAACATTCGGAGTTTGTTATTATGATGACAAAGAAGGTTATGTACGGCTTCCGGATTGCGTTTTTGACGGTTTAAATTACAGTAAATATTATGATAAAAAAAATAATATATTGAAAATAAAAGATGTACCAATGGTAAATTTAAGAATTGACAGAATATTAAACAGTCAACTGGCAAAAAAATATAATATTGAATGTGGAGAAATACGTCCGATGCTTGATTGGATAAACGGATAATAAAAAGACCCGCTTTTGAGAGCGGGCCTTTTATAAATATTGTATTATGCTGTTAATTTAATTTTTTCATTTTCATGAATTATAACAACTCTTTTTCTGCTATCTTCAGGAAGTGGTTTTTTGTATTCTTTTTCATTTAATTTAATTAATTTTTCTGTTAATTCAGCAATTTCTTTGTTTGTCGGTTTATAATTCGGATCATCTTTATGTTGATCTTTCAAATATTGTTTTGCGATATTCCAAAGATTATCACCTTTTTTAACAGTATAATCTTTTGGTGTGTCAGGATTTTCCTGATTTTCTTCGGGTTTTACCGGTGGTTTTGTTGGTTCTGCCGGTTTTGTTGGTTTTACGGGCTTAGTTGGTTTTGCCGGAGTAGGAACAGGTGTTTTTGCTGGTGCATCAGCCTGTGATTTGTCATTTTTGTATTTATTGTATAAATAAAGACCACCACCGACAAGCCCTGCAATACCTAAACCAATTAATCCGAATTTGGCAATTTTTTTCAAAATGCTTGGTTTTTTAGCGGCTTGTTTTACAACATTTTTGGTACCTTGTTTAAATGTTTCATTTACGGCTTTAATTGCTTTTGCTTCAGCAGGTGTTGCACTTACATGAAGATTTTTTGTAGCATCAAATACAGTTACATTACCGGCTTTTGAAGCTTTTCTTGCTGCTTTTTCTGTAGCTTGTGCAAGACGTCTTTCTGCCTGTGCTTTTACTTGTTCTGCAGAAACCGAAATATATTGATTTCCTGATTTAACGGTTTTACCGCCAAAATTTCCGCCAATTTTTGAAATAGTCATTCTAAATTCCTCCTTAATTTCCCTAAAAATAATTTTGTATCCCCTATGTTTATATAAAGATTTTTTAGCCATGAAAATTTACAAAGAGTATTTATTGCGTATATACATTCTGTAACAAAACTTAATAAAAACAGTAGAAATCCTTATTTTTCAACCTTTTGATGTATGTAATCAAAGATAAGAAAATGTATAATAATAATAAAATAAGGGAGGAGAAGGATTATGATTTCTAAAACTTTAGATAAGTCTATGGAAAAAGCCTTAAAATTTGAGAATCTTACAAAAGCATCAAAATTTGGAGGAATTTTTAAGAATACCGTGACTGAAAAATCTGTAGAAAAAGAATTTGAAATGCTTCAAAAAATATCTCCATACACAAAAGAAAATAATATTGAAATTTCAAAAGAAGATGCAGAAGTTTTAGAGTACATTACAGAAAATCCGGATGAAATTGCTCCTGTTTTAGATTTTAAAAATTCCCCGTCAACCGGTTTACCGTTTTTTAAATCAATAGATTATAAATTATCAGAAATTTTCAGTGTATAATAATTTTGTTGGTACAAAATATTATAGAGGTGAAAAATGTTTCAGGTTTATACGGCAAAAGACAAATCTGAGTTGTCAAAAAATTTAATCGGTGAATTTAAGGAATATGACGATGCAATGGATTGTGCTGAAAAAGCAATAGAAGGGCATTCAGATTTAAGATATATTGTTGAAGAAACAAACGGTTGTGTTAACAGTTACGGAGAACTTATAGCAACTGTTGTAGCAGAAAGTGACTAAATTATTTACAATCCCCCTGCTTTGTAATACTATTTTTATGTATTTAAAAGAAAAACGAGGGATTTTATAATGCAAATATCATTGAATTGGTTAAACGAATTAGTTGATTTATCTGACAAAGAACCTTCTCAAATTGCACATGAACTTACTATGAGCGGTTTAGAGGTTGAGGCAATAGAGGATTTAAAACCGTCTTTTACCGACATTAAAACGGTAAAAATAGAAAAAATTGACAATCACCCAAATTCAGATCATTTGCATTTGGTTACAGTAAACACAAGTACTGGTATAAAAACAGTTGTTTGCGGTGCGCAAAATATTAAAGAAGGTCAGATTGTTCCTTATGCAAGTGTGGGTTCAAAAGTTTTGGACAGAAAAACAGGCGAGCAGTTTGAGCTTACTCCTGCAGTTATTCGCGGGGTTGAATCTCAGGGCATGCTTTGTTCAGCTGATGAATTAGGGGTAAGTGAAAGAAATTATCAGGAAGAAGACGGTATATTAATTTTGAACAGAATTTTTCCTGATGTTCAAATCGGTGTTGATGTAAAAGATGTTTTGGGTTTTGAAAAAGATACTATTATTGATGTTGCGCCGACCGCAAACAGGGGTGACCAGATGTCTGTTATCGGAGTTGCAAGAGAGCTCTGCGCCTTGTTTAATAAACCATTGAAATTTAATCCGATAGAATGTACAAAAGATTTGACAACCGATAAATTCAAGGTTGAAATTATTGATAAAGATGTCTGCAAATACTATAGCGTTGGACTTTTAAAGAATATAAAAATCAAAAAATCACCCGAGTGGATGCAAAAACGCCTTATAGCATCAGGCATGCGCCCGATTAATAACGTTGTAGATATTACAAATTATGTGATGCTTGAATATGGCTGTCCTCTGCACGCTTTTGATGCCGACAAATTAGACGGATATTTATGCGTAAGACGTGCGCATGAAGGTGAAAAACTCACGACTTTAGATAGTGTAGAAAGAGAATTAACCCAAGACAGCGTACTTATTGCCACAAAAGATAAAGGTGTTTGTCTTGCGGGTGTATTTGGCGGTGAAAATTCCGAAATAGATGAAAATACAACATCAATGGCGCTTGAAGCAGCTTATTTCACCCCTGTTTCAAACAGAAGATCGGCTCGCAGTGTCGGTTATCGCAGTGAAGCAAGTGCAAGATTTGAAAGAGGAATTGATATAGAAGCGGTTAAGCCTGCATTGATGCGTGCTATGCAGTTGCTTGTTGAATATGCGGATGCTCAAGTGATTGGTGTTGTGGAAGATGGTGAAAACAAACTTCCGCCAATGGATATTACACTGCGTTATGCACAGATAAAAAGAATTTTGGGTTGTGAAATTGATTCAGAAAAATGTATTAATATACTTGAAAAGCTTGGGTTTGAAAAACTCGGAGGAAACGAACTTGCCGCAAAATTTGCAGTACCGAGTTTCAGAGCGGGAGATGTGACTCGAGAAATAGATTTAATCGAAGAAATTGCAAGAATAAACGGTTATGATAAGATTTCACCATCATTGCCGCCAAAATCTGAATTACCCGAAATTTCTCTTGAAGAAAGAGTTATCTCAAAAGTCAGAGATGTTATGCAAAGCGCAGGACTTAACGAAATTCAGACAAGTTCGTTAATCGGGAAGTCTTTGTTAGATAAGTTCAAAATGACTTATGATGATGAAAATGCAGTTAAAGTTGCCAATGCGGCAAGTGAAGAATTTTCAATGTTAAGACAAAATCTTGCAGCAAGCGTACTGAATTGCATGAAAACAAATTTTGATAATGGTCAAAAAACATTTTGGGCTTATGAAATTGGCAAAACTTACATCAAAAACGGTGTTGCGGATGAAAAAAATACCGGAGTGAAAGAAACAAGAGTTTTAGAAGGTATTTTAACAGGTGAAATTCAAAATTCAAAATGGGAAGTTAAAGCAGAAACAGGTTTTTATTATGTCAAAGGTATTATTGAAAACCTGTTTAATGAACTTGATGTATCAAGAAGGATAAAATTTGTGGCATTAGACCAAACAGAACTTGCGCAGTCACACAATGTTCTACATCCGTACAGAACGGGTGTTATAATGCTTTTAGGCAAAAAGCCGACCCCGATTGGGTATTTGGGGCAGTTGCATCCGACAGTTGAAGATAAATTGAAATTAAACCAAAAAGCGTATTTATTTAAGGTTGATTTGAATGAACTTATCGGTGCGGTGAAAGAATCTGTTCCGAGATTTAAACACATACCGCAGTTCCCTGAAGTCCGCAGAGATATTGCGTTTATCATTAACGAAAATGTCACCTGTGAGGATATTCAAAAAGTTATTAAAGGTTCGGTTAAGCAAAATATCTTTAAAGGTTCTGAAATTTTTGATATTTATCAGGGTGAACATGTTGAAGACGGTTTCAAATCTGTTGCGTTCAGGATAAAAATGCAGGATGAAACAGCAACATTGACCGATGAAATTATCGAGCAGCAGATGCAGTCTGTTCGTGAAAAACTCCAAAAAACTTATGCACAGATAAGTTTTAGAGAGTAGTTTATAACTTGAAAAATGCAGAATAATAGTTTATAAAATAAACAAAATTGTCATGCTGAACTCGTTTCAGCATCTCCTTGTTAATCAAATTTAGGAGTGTTCAGATTTGTAGGATGGGCAAAGCGATGAGCGTGCCCATCTTTATTATATTTGTGGGCACATTACATTTTGCCCACACTACTTTCTTTTCTCTCCGCAGGGGCGATAGTTGGTAGGTTGGCTAATGTTTATGTCGACAATTATTTAACCCCACCCGAAAATCAAAGATTTTCACCCTCCCTCAAGGGGAGGGTATGAGAATTGTAGATAGGGCATACTTGTTCAACACAAGGTCTTTTTTGATTCTTGTATTTTTTTTTATAATTACTATAATAATATTTAGATTGAATTTTTCAAAACAGAGGGCAAATTCATGAAAAAAATATTTTTATCAATATTTATGGTTTTATTTTTGGCATTGGGATGTTTTGCAAAGGATATAATTCCGACCCAGCCGTCAATGGAAGGTGTGCGTACGGTCGGATTATATCAGGTTAAAGACGATATAACAATCTACAAATTTCCCGATGAAGATGCGCAAATTCTCTATCGTGTGCGCTGGAACAAAGAGGAATTTTTTCCTGATTCAATAGGGGCAGATAATTTCTTTTCGGTATTTATAGCAAAAAAAGATTTGGCTTATGTCAATGTTGTTGATATTGTTGATGGGTGGGTTGAAATTGTTTACGATAACTCAAAAGGTCTTACAGGCTGGATAAAGGAAGATGACCCCTATAAATTTATGACCTGGACTAATTTTTACACAACTTATGGCAAAAAATACGGTTTGAATATTTTAAAAGGTGCCCCGTCAACTTGCAAAGACATTAAAGGTTCGCCCGATGATTTGTCACAGACGATCTCTACAATGAATATGCCCCAAAAAATTCATCTAAATCTAATCAGGGGAAATTATGCACTTGTCAGTGTAATGGATCTGGATAAAACGCCAAAAACCGGCTATGTCAGATGGCGCAGTGATAATGGTGTAAGATATTTCTTTCCCGCAATAAAGTAGTTAATTATTTAAACAATTTTGCAAATATTGTTTGTATTCCTTTTGGAGTGATTTTGGTGAGAGAATTTTACATCCCTCGCCCCATCTGAAAACATGCCAAATAATTTCTTTATCTCCGCTGGCTCTAAATGTTACGGTATAAGTACCATCTTCATTAAATTTTCCCTTTTGTGTAGGGTGAAAATTGAAATTATTTGCTTCCTGTGCAAGTTCTTTAGAGAAAAGAAGTTTGACATTTAAAATTTCACCGTGATAAACCCCAAAAGATTCTTTTGCGTATTCGTGCAGGTTGAAATCCCCTTTGTCAAAGGTTTTTTCCGAGAGTTTAAGGTCAGAAAATTTGTGTAAAAGATAGTTGTAAATTTCATCGCCTTTTGCTTTTTCTCTTGCAATTAAATAGATTTTTTCTCCGTAAATCATCCCTAACGGTTCAATCTCACGCTTTTTATTGTGATAAATTCCTGTAACTTTTTTTGATGTCTGAAGTGCCTTTCTAATAATTTCCAAAGTATTCAAATCAATTGAATACTGTGGCATTTGGCGAATGGCATAGCCCTCGGTTTGCATAAAAAGTTCAATATTTTCTTCGGCATTAGTTTGTCTTTTGTTTGCAAGAGCTTTAATTTTTGTAATGGTATTTGTAAGTTCATTTTTCAGTTCTTTATTTGTTGTACGCCTTTGCATTTGTTCTAAATTGGCGATTTCTTTTGGTTTAAAACTGATTAAACTTGATATGACATTGTTTGTAAATCCCCAGTGTTTGAGGGAGTCGTTTGTTTCAATTTCATCAACTTCGGGAAAAATATTCATAAGACTGTCACGCATGCGTTCTGCCGTTCTGCGTGAAACATTGTATCTTTCCATAATATCGCTGATAGTAATTCCCTGAACTTTAGATGCCATATAAGTCGCAAGGTCAATAATATCTGAAACTCTTGAATATCTTGGTTTATCCAACATTTTATACTCCTTAAATTTATATAACCGTTTTTGACGCATGCACATAATAACATAAAAATATCGAAATTGAAAAAAAATTAAAGGAGAGAAGAAATGAAAAATTTATTGTATCTTTTGACAATGTTATTTAATGCTTTAGGATTTTTATTCAGTCTGTCATTAGTTTTTTATATAAATCTTGATAATGTATTGTTTTTACCGATAATTGCTTTGAGTTGTTTTATTTTTGGAATTTCATTTGCTTTAACGACTGCGGATTTTATTCACTCTAAAAATTCGGCAAGACAAAAAAGACTCTCTCATTATGTTCCTCAAAAAAATAAAGTAGTCATTGATTACAAAGACTACTTTATTTCCCAAAAATCTGATTTTATTATCGGATAAAGTTATACATTTGCAAGTTCATGCTCTAAAGTAGAAACGGTTGATTCTAATGATTCTTTATCGTAAACATTGTAAGTTTTGATTTCAGGATTGATTTTTCTGTTTAAACCAGCAAGAACTTTACCCGGTCCGATTTCAACAAAAGTATCAACACCATTTTTGACCATATTTTCAATGGTTTGAGTCCAGTGAACCGATGAACAAATCTGACGTGGCATTTTATTTCTGAAATCTTCGGCACTAATTGTTGCTGCCGCATCCACGTTTGTCACAACCGGAATTGACGCACTTGAAAGGTCTAATTCCTTTGCAAATTCACCAAATTCTTTGCTTGCTTCATTTAAGTATTTTGAGTGGAATGCACCGGAAACTGCAAGAGGCACAAATCTTCTTGCTCCTGCTTCGGTTAGTAATTCACCGGCTTTATTTACGGCTTTTTCATCACCTGTCAAAACAACCTGAACAGGAGAATTGTAGTTTGCAACATCTACATAACCCTCTTTTGAAGCTTCTTTCAATGCTTTTTCAAGACTTCCTTCAGGTGCGTTCAAAACAGCTGCCATCATACCTTTATTTACCTTGTTCATTAAAGTTGCACGTTTTTGGATTGCCAAAAGTGTAGTTTTAAGGTTCATAACACCTGAACAAAACATTGCACAATATTCACCTAAACTGTGACCTGCCGTAAAATGCGGAGTAAGGTTGAGTTTTGATTTAAAAGCTTCTAATGCGGCAATAGACATTGTTACTATTGCAGGCTGAGTGTTTATTGTCTGTTTTAGGTCATCTTCAGGACCTTCAAAACACATTTTTGTTACTTTTTTACCTAAAACTTCGTCAGCGGTATCAAAAACTTTTTTTGCTGCAGGGTAATGTTCATACAAATCTTTTCCCATTCCAACAACCTGAGCACCTTGCCCGGGGAAGATAAATGCTAATTTATTCATAATAATATCCTTCTTATTTTTAAAATTTCTCTCAATAGAACAATTATATTACAAAAATACTCATAATATAGTTTATGTAAATATAATTTTGTAAACAATTCATATTTATAATATAATCAAGTCATGGCAAATATGATAAAAGTTTTAAAAGGAACAAAAGATATTTTACCTCAGGATATTGAAATGTGGCATTTTGTTGAAAAAAATGCACTAAAAACATTTTCATCTTTCGGGGTAAAAGAAATAAGAACACCAATTATAGAAAGTACCGATTTGTTTCAGCGCGGGGTCGGTGAAACAACAGATATAGTAAACAAAGAAATGTACACGTTCGAAAAAAGCGAACGTTCAATAACTTTGCGTCCTGAAAATACGGCAGGAGTCGTTCGCTCATATATAGAAAACGGTATGCACAGACTTCCCGCACCCGTAAAACTTTGGTACAAGGGTCCTATGTTTCGATATGAACGACCACAAGCGGGACGCCAAAGACAGTTTCATCAGGTAGGGGTTGAAATGTTCGGAGTTTCTCAGCCGTCAGCTGATGCCGAAATTATCTTGATGGCTGAAAATTTCCTAAAATCTATCGGGCTTAATGATTTAGATGTAGAAATAAATTCTTTAGGTTGTCCGAAATGTCGTACGCAGTTTAAAGATAATCTCAAAAATGTAATAAGACCGTATCTGAATGATTTGTGCGAGGATTGTCAGGAAAGATTTGAAAAAAATCCGTTAAGACTTTTGGACTGCAAAGTTCCCGATTGTCAGGAAGTTTTTTCAAAACCCGAAATTCAAAATGTAATAACATCAGATTTTTTGTGTGATGAATGTCGTGAACACTATACACAATTAAAAAAATATTTAGACGAATTAAATGTAAAATACAGTGAAAATAAACTCCTTGTAAGAGGTTTAGACTATTATACAAGAACAGTTTTTGAGATAAAATCAAATAATTTGGGTTCTCAAAACGCAGTATGCGGCGGCGGAAGATATGATAACCTTGTAGCAGAACTCGGCGGAGAACCAACTCCTGCAATCGGTTTTGCTATGGGCATGGAAAGACTTATATCTTTACTAAAAGAAAAAGAATGTTCAAAACTTGACGGTTATATTGTTTCAAACAATACGACAGAAGCATTAAAACTTGCACAGGAATTGAGGTTGCAGGGGTTAAATATAGAACTTGATTTAACCAATAAAAAATTCACAAAACAACTTGAAAAAGCGTCAAAAATTGCAAATTATGCACTTATCTTAGGTGAGGATGAGATTAAAAATAATAAAGTATCAGTAAAAAATTTAACAACAGGAGAACAAATTACAATTAGAAGAGAAGATTGTAAAAAAAATATAAAATGAAAGTCCAGAGAATATTAGACGAATATTTACACAGCCATATAAGAAAATCTGCGGGCGATTGGGATGATATATCAAATGTCCCAGATATAACGGATTCTTTTACGGAAGAGAACGAAAATCCGTTTGATAAAGAATTTTGGGACGAACGAATTTTAACAAAACCGTCAATTTCTGATTTGTCAAAGGAACAGGACAAAAAAATATTAGATATCTTTGCATAAAATATCTGCTTGCAAAATGGGGAAATATCGCTTATAATAAACACTGTTAACCGATTTGGAAAGGAAAAGAAATGACAACACAAATTACAATTCGTTCAGACAGACAAACAGATTACAAATTCATGTACAAGGGAGAAGAAGTTGTTTTAGGTGCAGGCAAAATTATTTCTATTGCTGATGGTTTAGAGCATGTTGTTCTTCCGACAACCGCAATGAAGATTATGAATAATTTGATTGTTGTAAAAGAAGATGTTAAAAAGTAATTACAATATACATAATAAAAGCAATTTTTAAGGACAAGAGAAAAATCCCTTGTCCTTTATTTTTGAAAAATATTGTCATTCTGAACTTGATTCAGAATCTTCATATTATTACTGTTCAAGAATATATTTAACAAGTGTACGGACACCGCAGGCAGTTGAACCGTTGCAGAAAAATTCTTTCTGAGGTTTTTCTAAAAATGCGGTTCCCGCAATATCTAAATGTGCCCATTTTACATTATCGGTAACAAATTCTTTTAAAAACATACCCGCAGCAGAAGCTCCGCCATAGCGTGTTCCGGTGTTTTTCATGTCGGCAATTTCACTGTTCATATTATCTCTGTATTCCTGCCACATCGGAAGTTCCCAGAATTTTTCACCTGCAATTTTTCCTGTTTCAATAATTTTATTTATAAATTCTTCATCATTACCCATAATTCCTGATGCTGCAGTGCCTAATGCCACCATACAAGCACCTGTAAGTGTTGCTATATCAACAACTTCATCTACATCAAGTTTACATGCATAACAAAGAGCATCCGCAAGTGTCAAACGACCTTCTGCATCTGTATTATCAACTTCAATTGTTTTACCGTTCATAGCGGTCAATATGTCACCCGGTTTGTATGCACCCATTCCAGGCATATTTTCGCATGCGGCGATTATTCCGTGAACTTCGACATCAGGTTTCAATTTAGCCATTGCTTTCATAATACCTATTACAACAGCCGAACCTGACATGTCATCTCTCATTGTTAGCATTGAATTTGCAGGTTTTAAATCTAATCCGCCGCTGTCAAAGCACAAACCTTTACCGATAATTGCGATACGTTTTTTAGGATTTTGAGGAACATATTTCATGTGGATAAATTTCGGAGGTTCAATACTGCCTTTAGCAACGGCTAAATATGCCCCCATCCCCATTTGTTCGATTTTGTTATGGTCAAAAACTTCTGTTTCAATACCGTCAAGATTTTGTGCAATTTGTGCAAGTTTTGTCGGTGTAGCATAAGCCGCAGGCTCATTTGACAGATTTCTTGAAAGTTCCATAGACTCAGCCACAACAAGCGCTCTGTTTACAAGTTCATTGTCAACATTCGACAGATAAAGTTCATCAATATGATGGTCTTTTTTTGTTTTATATTTATCGAAACGATAATCGGAAATCTTTGCACCCAAAACGGCAGGTCCGCCGTAATTAAAATCTGTAGCAAAACAAATTCCGACTTTTTTTGCTTTCAAATCCCCACATTTTTTAATTGCTTTTGCGGTATTTTCTCTTATGACGTTATTTGAAATTTCTTCTTCTTTGCCAAGCCCTACAACCATAATGTTTTTAGCAGGTTTTTGATTGTGTGTGTGAATAACAAAAGTTTCACCTTTTTTGCCCTTAAAATCTTCCGGTAAAAATTCGTTTACAAAATCACAAGCAGTCGGTTTATCTTCAAACTTGTTGATAATCAAAACATCACATGGCATGTCTTTTACATTTTCTACAATTTTAACTTCCATAAAACTCTCCTTTTTTTGAAATTATAGCATTTTTTATATTATCGGGATAAAATTTAACATTTATTTGACAAAAAATTTTATAGATTTTAGCATATAAATAATGAGGAGAAAAAATGAAAAAGATTATACTATCTATATTATTGATTTTTAATTTTGCAACCATATCTCTTGGTGCAGATAATTTAAGTTTTATATATATAAACGGTTCAAATAATAATGATGAAAAAATGGCAAATTGGTACGAAAAAGGAGTAAAAAAATTACATCCCGTATTAAGAAAAAAATTTCTCAAAAACCGTTCAATAAAGAAATATTATTCAAATATCGGCGGACTAAATATTGAAGAAGAACCGGTAATATTTTTCTGGGGTTATGACAGTAAAAACGATTTGGATTTTGTAAAAGGACAACTTGAAATCTCAAAAATGGTCAGTTCATCAGGAGCATATCTTGTAAGAAGTTTAACAACAAAATTTTTGCATGATGCTATTTGGGTACAAAAACCTCACAACATGAAACCGATACTTGACGAGTTGAACAAAACGGTAAAAATTGAATCTCAAAAGAATAACAAGGTCATTTTGTACGGTTACAGTGCCGGAACATTTGTTACTTATCAATATATGTTTAACAGATTAAGATACATTGATTTGGAGAAACTATTTAAAGAAGCCGGCGCAGATGATGATATGATGAATTTTGTAAAATCAAATCCAAGACAAAATACCTGTATTACAGCATTATCAGAAGACGGAGCAGGACTTGGTACTTTTTCATCCATTGGTCATATGATTGTAAATCCAAATAAAGAATTATTAAAAGACGGCTACCTAAAACTTGATAAAATAACGGAACAAGTTTGTGCGCCAAAAGATGATGTAATCGGAATTGTAAATTTTGCAAGCCCGTTAGTTTTGTTTTATTCAGAAATATCAGATCCGAATTATGAATTAAATTATTACAATCGTCTGATGATTAAATATATTCTTGAAAAGGGGATATTTATGATGACGATAAATTTCAGAGAAGACCCGCTCGGATTTCCGACAAACAGGAATGTCACCATAAAAGAGATAGAAAAACTTTTGGAAATAGAGGTGGAAAATCCGTCAGGGGTAATTTATGACAATTCCGGTGTATGGAGCAGAAGAATGTTTCCGTTTGCACATACGGCATACTGGAGTGCAAGAGGAACTTTTTCTTCCGCAATAGTAAAAAGTTTTGTAAACGCGTACAAATTTCAATATGACGAAAAATATCAGAAAAAAATTATAAAAAGAAACAGAAAAAAATCAGAATTATAAATTGTCTAATAGTAAAATATAATTTGTTTGTATCAGGTATTTTAAATATTATTTTCTTCCAAAATATCCTGCAGAGTTTTTGCAGATTTTTGTAATTTTTTTGTTTCTTCTTTATTTAACTGTATCGGAACATGTGTTTCAACTCCGTCTTTGCCTACAATTGCAGGCATGGATAAGCAAATGCCGTCAATTCCGTACTCGCCGTGCATCATTGATGAAATTGGCAATATTGATTTTTCATCACGAATTATTGCTTCGCAAATTCTTTTTACAGCCATTGCGACACCATAGTATGTTGCTTTTTTCTTTTCAATAATTTCATAAGCACTGTTTTTAACACTATCGGCAATTTGTTTGGTTGCCTGTTCATGATTAAAATGTCCTCTCATTTCACAGAATTTATTTAGCGGAATACCTGAGACATTCGCACTTGACCAAGCTGCAATCTCACTGTCACCGTGTTCTCCGATAATAAAAGCATGAACACTTCTTGAATCAACGTTAAGATGGTTTCCCAATTCATATTTTAGTCTTGCAGTGTCTAAGACTGTTCCGGATCCCAAAACTTTATTCTCAGGAAGTCCGGATAATTTTATGGTAACTGTTGTTAAAATATCCACAGGATTTGCTACAATAAGTAAAATACCTTTATAATTACGTTTTTTGATTTCGGGAATAATTGATTTAAAAATTGAAATATTTTTTTTGACAAGATCAAGCCTTGTTTCGCCTGTTTTTTGATTTGCACCTGCACTGATAATAATTAACGAAGCATCTTTTATATCGTCATAATTTCCCGCATAAATTTTTATCGGTTTCGCAAAAGGGATACCGTGACTTATATCAAGAGCTTCACCTTCGGCTTTTGCTTTGTCTGCATCAATGAGAACCATTTCCGAAAACAAGCCGGATTGCATAATCGAAAAACAACAGGCAGCTCCGACAAATCCGCAACCAATCATTACAACTTTTCTTACTTTGTTACAATTTAAACAATTTTTTTCCATAAATAAAAACTCCTATTAGTATATTTTATAATATCTTAAAATTTATGCAATTGTAAAAAAAGTTAATTTAAATAGCAAAAAATCCATAACTTATGTTTTTATATACATGTGTGGAAAAAAATGAAGTGTCGGAGGTTGCATGAAAATTAATGCAATAACAAGTTACCAAACTAATTTTGGAAATAATCAGGTAAAAAAGCCTGAGCAATCGGAAAAACAGGCAACTCAGCCATTGGCGGGATTAATTTCTCCTAAAAAACCTTTACCGCCATTGCCTACAATTACTCCACCAATTGGTGGTTTAATTTCACCTCCTAAATCACCTAAAATCCCGTTTCCGGTTGTGCCGACTCCTATTGGAGGATTAATTGCTCCTCCTCCGTCAAAACCTAATATACCATTACCAACAATACCGACTCCGGTAGGCGGATTGATTACTCCTCCTCCAAAACCTCTTGATCCTAAAAGTATAGTAGAAACGGGTGTTATTTATCATCCTGATTATATCCCGAGTCCTGATGATGAAAAAATTGCACAACAAATTAAAAAGATGACGGAAGAATTTGCCAAAAAGACCGAAAAACAGTAAAATTATACGTAATATAAGGAATTAAATTATGTATAATCTTGTTACTGTTACTTTGGAAGTCACAAGAAGGTGTAATGCAAACTGTATTCATTGCATTATAAATGCCGGCTGTGAAAAACAAAATGAACTTTCCAATAATGAAATTATAAAATTGCTTGAAGATATTGCGGATTTAGGCTGTCGTAATGTGGTTATAACAGGCGGTGAACCTTTATTAAGAGAAGAATGGCCTATGTTTATTGCAAAGATAAACAATCTTGGTATGCAGGCTATTATCATGACAAATGCTTTAATTATAGATGATGATGTCATTGAAATTCTGAAACTTTATCCTTCAACGGCAATTGGTATAAGTCTTGATGGTGCGAATGCTAAAACTCACGATTATATTAGAGGAACAAAAGGGATTTTTGATCATTTTTGCGATATTGTGCCTAAATTAAAACAGGCGGGAATTTATGTTGCCGTACCGACAACTGTTATGCAGTCAAATTATGAGCAACTTGATGATATTTTGAATTTGCTTATAAGTCTTGGTGTTGATACGTGGCAGTTGCAGGTCGTAAAACCGAGTGAAAAACTGCCAAAGGAAGAACTTTTGAGTCAAAAGCAATACTATGAACTCGCTCAAAAAATTATTTATTACAGAGAAAATTATTCCGACAAAATCTCCGTAACCGAATCTGATTGTATTGGATATTTTTCCGCATTTCAGCCAAAACTTGCCATTCAAAATTGGAGGGGATGCGAGTGCGGAATATACAGTGCAAGTATTGAAAGTGACGGAAATGTCAAAGGTTGTCCTAATATGAATAATTCCGAGGGAAACATAAGGCAAAGACCATTTAAAGAAATATGGGCTGATCATAATTCGTTTAGATATAACAGATGCCCACAAATAGAATTATTACAGGGTTATTGCAAATCATGTAAACATAAATACATTTGCAGAGGCGGATGTCCGGCAAATAATAAAGATAAATCAGGAGCATCGTATTGCTTATATAAAATAGAACAATGTGGTTGCGAAGAATAATTTTTAAAATATTTATGTTTAACGATTCTATTTTTTACGGAATGAAAATAATCAGTATCAATAAATTTTGTACCTGTTGATAATCCTAAATTTTCATATCCGGCAAAATCATCTTTCATTAAATACATTGAACGCATGATAAAAAAATTGCATTTTATGATATATTTGGTATAGGTTTTAGTATTTAAGAGGTTACTTATATGGATGTTATAATTAATAGAATCGGCTTAGACGGATTAAACGTAAAGGCTTCAGGAAGATTAGATCTTGATAATGCAGTTGAGTATGGTTCAACAATAAAGAATTTTATAGAAGACAGTGACGAAGTTATAAAAGATGTAACTCTTAATTTTTCAGAAATCACATTTATATCCAGTTTTGGTTTGAAAGTAATTCTTGAATTATATAAACAATTAAAAGCTCAAGAGGGAACTTTAAAACTTAAGGATGTTGATGAACAATTAATGAATTCTTTTAAAATGGTTGGTTTTGACAAATTTTTAATATTTGAATAATGTTTAAATCTATAAAATCAAAAATTATTATTACTTCTATTGTAATGCTTACAGTTTTAATGTTCGCAGTTTCACTTTTTGCCCTGTATTCCCGACAGAGTACCAAACAGCTTATGGTACAAAATTACAAATATTTTATCGTTTCCGAGTATCTTGAAAAAATTTATGATAATATCGTAACTTTGGAAAATAATCTCAGAGGATTGTCTCTTATTGGAAGTTTGTACTACAAAACTGACCATGATGATGACTTGACATACCCTGTTATAACAAGAATTTTTAGTAATTATCCCGATACTTTGGGTGGCGGAATTTGGTTTAAGCCATATATTATTGATAAAAATATAAAATATAAATGTTTTTATGCGTTCCGAAACAAGGACCGTGAAATTGTATTTGACAAAGAATTTGCAAGTAAAAAATACGATTATCCTGATCAGGAATGGTATAAAGAAATAATCTCAGAGGTCACGCCGGAACGCAACGTAGTATGGACAAAACCATATTATGAGAATTTAGGAAGTTATACAAAGATGATAACAGCCGGTACAGGCATTTATGTTGACGGAAAACTTGTCGGTGTAGCTACTGTCGACTGGAAAATTAGTGATGTTATAGAAAATATTTCCAAAATAAAACTGAAAGAGAGAACTTTTTCCATGTACAAAAGCGGGGGCGAACTTAAAGGTATTTTTGTTTTATTTGCAAATTTGAACGAAGATAGTGTAATTGCAACAAATGACCCCTATCTCGACAGTAATTCTTTAGTTGGTCATTCACTGAAAGAAATTCCATGGTATGCATCTGATTTGTATGCAAAAACTTATATAAAATATCATGGAAATATATACATTCCGTTTACCAAGAAATTACCTAACGGAACGGAAATTATTGTATGTGTTCCAAAATCAGAAATTTTCAAATTTGTTGACAGATTCTATTTCCCTTGGGTTTTTGGAATCCTATTTTTCATTTTTGCAATTCTTGCACTTGTTTACTATGGAATGAACCGCTATATTATGACTCCTATTGATAAACTAATAAATATCGCACACAAAATCAGTAACGGTGAAGATGCAAATATAAAAATTGAAAAGCCTGCCGAATTTGCGCAGCTTGCCTCAACGTATGATAAAATGACAAATGATATTAAAACCGCTGCAAAAGAAAAAGAGCATATTGTTTCCGAACTTAATATTGCAAAAAATATTCAGTCTTCAAGTCTGCCAAGTGTTTTTCCGGCATTTCCCGAAAGAAACGAATTTGATATTTTTGCATCAATGGAGCCTGCAAAAGAAGTTGGTGGTGATTTTTACGATTTTTATTTTATTGATGAAAATAATTTGGTATTTTTAATCGCGGATGTTTCAGGTAAAGGTGTTCCTGCAGCACTATTTATGATGACGGTTAAAACGCTTATAAATAATCTTTCTGAAATGGGTTATGAACCTGAAAAATTAATAGAGATTATTAACAAAAAAATATGTGAAACTAATAAGCAGGGATTTTTCGTCACTATGCTTTTATGTATTACTAATGTAAAAACCGGCAAGACAAGTATTATAAACTGTGGTCACAATCTTCCGCTGATAAAAAGACAAAACGGGAAATATGAATATTTGAAATTAGAATCAAATATTGTATTGGGTGTATTTGCTGATTCTGAATTTGAAATATACAATACAATTGTTAATCCCGGTGATATAATCTATACTTATACCGACGGGGTTACGGAATCCACAAATACAAATAATGAAATGTATGGTGAAGAAAGACTTTATGATTGCTTAAACAGTATTGAAAGTGATGATGTAATGACAATTGCACAAGATGTAAAGGCTTCTGTTAAAGAGTTCGCTGACGGTGTATTGCAAAGCGATGATATTACGATGTTGATATTTAAATATAACGGTAATCAGAATGGCGTAAAAACATTCAAACAATTTGCGAAAAAACAAAATTATAACAAATTTTATACATGGCTTAATAATACTTGTACAGAATGGAATTTAGATAAAGATTTAACAAACAAAATTGATATGTGTGCAGAAGAAATTTTTGCTAATATTGCGTTTTATGCATATCCTGATAAAGATGGTACTATTGAGGCTAAGTTAGAAAAAACGGAAAATAGTATAATTTTTGAATTTCTTGATAACGGAATAAAATATAATCCTCTTGAAAAACCTGATCCTGATATTACTTTACCCCCTGAAGAACGACCAATAGGCGGTTTGGGCATTTATATGGTTAAAGAAATGACAGATGAAATTTCTTATAAACGTGAAAATAATAAAAATATTTTAACTTTAATTTTTAAAATATAGTATGCCGGTAAAGGTTTTATATTACTGTAATTTAAACATTTATTCATCCTAATAGAGTTAAAGTGGATTCCGAAAGCGGAGCAAAATATATTACTGCAACGCAAGACGATGTTTTGCTTGTTCATGCAGTCGCAGATAAATATGCTGTTGATTCAATGGCAAGTATTATAAAAGCAACTAATGACCCAACAGAAATTACTTATATGTCTACATCTTTGGTAAATAAAAATTCTGCAGTTTTTAATGAAAATATTTATGGATTAGTTTTAAATAATAGAAGTAAAAATGTTACTACGGCTGGATATGAACAGTTTACAGCTTACAATCGAAATTTTGTTCATGATTTTGTAAAACATAATTCTGCACCATTAAGCGACAGAGAAAACTTTGTATTTATAAAAACACATTTAACTAATTATTTAAAAAATAATGGAATAGAATTATCCGATAAAGAATATGTTCAATTATTTGATAAATTAAAAGGTAAACAATATTTTAGTCAAATTACAGAAGATATTATCGTGGGAGATAAGGTAATAAAAGCTGATGTTCTAAGAGAATCTTTAGAACAATCAAATATTGATTTAGCCGGCAAAATGTTGTACGGAGAGAGTTCAAATAATGAAGTAACATCTATTGTAGATAGAGTACGTGGAATTTTTGCTCGTGTAGATAATATTGCAGATGTAAAACCTGAAGTCAAAGTATTTGCAAAAGAAAATAATTTAGACATAATTTTGCTTGGTAAACCTACAGAATTTGAAAACTTTAAATCAAATCCTAAATATATAGAAGAACTAAATGTCCTAAAAACTCAACTTGCAAATGGCGAAATTTCAGGTAATGACTTTTATACCAAAAGGGATACATTAAATGCAAAATATACAGAAATCGATAAGCTAAACAAAAAATCATTAATGGCACGAACAACATCACAGCAAGAAGCCGATAAAGCTGCTGCGAGTAAAAAGCCATATACAAGACCTTAATTTTAATTATTTCAAAATGTCAAACTGGTATATAGAACAAGTTTAAAAATCAATCCCAAACAATTCTTTTTCAATTTGTTTAAAATTTTTCGACGAAAAAGTTTTTGCTCATTTGTCCTTCAGACAGATTTATGCTTTTGTAACACACACCATACCAAAAAAGAGAATAATACAAGCCTATTCTCTTTTTTGGTGGAGGATGTAGTCCAGGCAGCAAAATGCTCTGAATAAAAAAGTGCTATGCTGTAAAATACAGGCAGAGCAAGTGTTTATAACCAATCAGAACATTAATAACAGTGTAATAACACGGAATTAACAGGGAATAAAAAAATAAGCTGAGATTCTCAGCTTATTTTTGATTTAATAGTTCTTTCAATTTTTCATTTAATTCTTCAATAAATAATGAATCCTTGACAAAACTTTGGTAAGCGGTATCTGTTCTGGTTGGAAAATTCTGTTGAGACTGTTTAGTTTGTTGCTCTTTTTTCTTCTTTTCTGCTTCATTATCTCTTTTAATTCGTTCTTTTTCTTTTGCAATTTCATCGTCAAGTGATTGCCGCTCTCTTCTGTGTCTTTCCATCATCTCTCTTTTTTTCTTTTTTAATTGTTCTAATCTATCCATTGTTTTCTCCTTTTATAAAATTTTCGTTACTCATTTCAATCAATGCTTCTGAAATTATACGAGCCATCTTTTCTCTGATATCAGGGTCTGTTTCAGCCCATTGGAGCAGTAACTTTCCATATTCATTTTCAACATCAATTATTTTTTGTTGATCAGGACTGTATTCGAGTTCCTGTTCTTTTGAAACCAGGTTCATTAAATCTTGCCGATATAAGAGCCTTCTTGTTGGTCCGTCTTTTGAAATTGCATCTGCAATTGTTTTTGACGCAAGCGCTTCCAAACAAGTTATCTTTTTAATATCGCCATTTTCGTTTTTAGTTGTGATCTCTTTGTTAAATGAAACCTGTAATGCTTCTTTCAGGGTACGAATTTTCTTTGGGCGACCATTGGGATTAGGGCTTTTACAGCCCTTTCCCCAACGAAATTCTTTTGGGGGTTTCCCATAACCAACTTCATAATTAGCCTTTTGTTTTTTACTCTTTTTCTTATTTTTTGCCATTAGTGCTTTCCTTATTTAATATTATTTGATATTTTTGACCGGTTAAAGCTTCCCACCTTGCAATTATTACATCACAATACCGTGGGTTAAGCTCGATTAAACGAGCTCTGCGTCCTGTTTGCTCAGCTGCAATAAGTGTTGAACCGCTTCCGCCAAATGCATCTAATACAATATCTCCCACATTTGTTGAATCAAGAATTATATCCATCAGCATACCTGTTGGTTTTACCGTCGAATGCAGTTTTCTTAATTCCTGAGCATCTTTAGTTGCCGTGTTCATACCTGCATAATTCCAAACATTGCTGCGATTTCTGCCGTCTTTACCAAGATTTATATTGTTTATGTGTTTTCCTGTGCCGTTTTGATAAATAAAACACAGTTCGTGTTGCGAACGATAAAATGAACCCAGTCCTGCTTGCTTTTTTGCCCAAACTGCTAAGTTAACAAATTTTGGAAAAATCTTACAAACTGTTTGTAATTCATAATTGCGTCGCCAATCCATATAGAAATATTGCAGTGAATTTTCCTTAGAGAATTTTTTTAAATTTTCAATAACAGGTGTTAAGAATTTTATGAAATCTTCAGATGTTGGCTCATCAGAGCATTCGATAAATTCCTGGTGATGCTTCTGTTTTGTAACGTTACCCTGTATTTTACATCCATACGGTGGATCTGTAATAACTACATCAGCATATTTGCCTTGCATCAATTTTTCATAACTTTGTATCTCTTTTGAATCTCCGCACAATAAAAGATGATTACCGAGTTTAATCAAATCTCCGTGTTTAACAATTTTCGGGATTGTTTCAAGCGGATTTTCGATTACTTCATCAGGTTTTTCTTCCTCAGGCATAACAGGCTTAAATAATAATGAATCAATTTCAACCGAGCTTAAACACAAATCTTCGGGTAAAAATAATGGCTCATCATCAGTAAACCAAAAGTTCATCTTATCTTTGATAATCTCAAAATCCAGCTCTTCAAAAGATACTATTTGATTAAGTGCTATGGTGTATTGAAGAACCTCATCTTCACTTAAACTTCCGATTTTTACTATAGCGATTTTATCAAAGCCAAGGGCTTTGCAGGCTTCATAAACCTGCAACCCCTGAATAATAAAATAATTGTCATCCGTAATTACCGGAAGTTTTTGCCCATACTTTTTAACAAAAGTGGTTACTTTTTCCTGATCTGCTTTTTTGATTTTGATTAGCTTTTGTTTCGGAATTTTTACCAATTCAATGTTAACAAAATCAAATTTCATGTTTGTACTGCTATCCATAATTATTAACCTCCTATTACTTCATTAACTGTTGAAATATACTGATGAATATTAAACCAGATTTCATCTTCATCCCAAAGTTCGTCAAACTTATTACAAAATTCCGGATAAGAAACTTTATACTGACGTTCAAAAAGCAATGCATAAAGATTGTACGCAAAACCGGTACAAATACTTTCATCTTCAAATTGATTTCTCAGATTATTTGCAGACAGAATTTTTCCGTAAAGCGAATCCATGTATACTGCATTTATTTTGATTAACCCGTTTTCTTTTGCATAAAGGTATTGATAAATTCCCGCAATAACATTTCTTTCACGGTCAAGAACTACCGGTGTACTGAGGTTGATTGCCTCTTCTTCATCCAAAAAACCACCCCACGGGTACTGTTTAACCCCGCAAATGTCTTTAACTTCGACCTGTATAACGGGTATTGTATTGATGTTAGTTTCAAAACCTAAGGTAAACCCTTTTACAGCTTCTTTGTAAAAAGCAATTCTTTCAGCTTCAGCATCTTTAATGCAATGTTCTTGTATGCTTTGTGCTTTGTTCCCTCTTAAAAATTCAGGTTTTGGTATTTGATTTTCGGCTTCATTTTGAGTGTTATATGTCACTCCGTTTTTAATTTTTCCCATACTTGTTTCTCCTATCGTTTGTTTGTTTACTACCTGAGTTTTGTGTCCTCCGACAAATCTTTTGTTAATCATATTTGCTTCCTCATATTTTTCTACGGTAAAGAAAACTCTTTCCAACTTTAATAAGAAAATTTGTTTTCAATTATCAATAAATTAATTAAAATAACGAAAAGCACCTGTAATAAGCCGTATTGGCATTATTATATTTTTTTTGACAAATTGACTATGATAATTTTTAAAATATAATATTTGTATGGTTGATTACAAAATATGCCCACGTTGTAAACTAAAAATGGGTGTTCGTAACGGAAGTCAAATAATAAACAAACGTGGTGAAAAAAAACAATATTTTATATGTCAAAATTGTGGAAAGCAGTTCCCTATAAAGAAAGAAACTTTAAACAGAACAGAAAAACGTCTATTTTCTCTTTTATTCAACCTTATTGTTTATACGGGAAAAGAAAATGACACATTAAAAACTATTGCGAGTATTTGTAATAATGAAGTAAAATCAATTGGAAAACTTGATTTACAAATGACAAAAGAAAAAATCGAATTAGATAAACTCGAAAATGTTTGTTTGGCTGTTTGTTTCAATAAAAAAGAAAATAAAATTAATATTATTAAAACCTACCCGGAAATTGAATCATATACACTTAGCGATCTCAGTAAAATTTATCAAAAAAAATTTAAAGAACTTTTAGACGAATAATGAACTTGACTCTATTTGGCTTATAAAAATGATAACATTTGTGTCTAAATGCTTGACTTTACTGACATTGCAAGTGATAGATGTGAGTATGAACGATATAATTAATGAGTTGAAATTATTATCAAAAGCAGAAATTGAGCAAAAATATTACGACACTTTCGGATATTTACCACCGAATGGATATACGAAATCCTATCAAATCAAAGAAATTGCCTGGCAAGAAAAGTACAGTGAATTACCTGCGGATATACAAAGCAGGATAAATAAACTTGTAAATGAATATGAAAATATAAAATCAGTAAATATTAAAAAGATTAGAAAATTTGAAACTACTGTTGGTACAAAATTTATACGTGAATTTAAAGGTGAAAAGCACGAAGTTATAGCTATTGAAAACGGGTTCAAATATAAAAACGGAACATATAAAACCCTTTCGGCTATTGCAAACGTCATAACCGGTACACACTGGAACGGTAAAAAATTTTTTGGAGTAGCTAATGGATAAAAAGAACATCAGATGCGCTATTTACACAAGAAAATCCTCAGAAGAAGGATTGGAACAGGATTTCAACTCGCTAAATGCACAAAGAGAAGCTTGTGAGGCTTATATAAAATCTCAAATGCATGAGGGTTGGATACTTGTTGAGAAAGAATATGATGACGGTGGATATTCCGGAGGCACAATGAATCGTCCGGCATTTCAGGAACTTTTATTGGATATTGAAGAAAATAAGATAGATATTGTCGTTGTATATAAAGTTGATCGTTTAACCCGTTCCCTTATGGATTTTTCAAAAATTGTTGAAATTTTAGATAAACACAAAACCTCGTTTATATCAATAACTCAGCAATTTAACACAACAACTTCAATGGGCCGCTTAACGCTAAATATGTTATTATCTTTTGCTCAATTTGAGCGGGAAGTTACTGGGGAGAGAATTCGGGATAAGATTGCAGCATCAAAGAAAAAGGGTATGTGGATGGGCGGTTGCACTCCGCTTGGTTACAAGAAAGAAAATAAAAAACTTGTTGTAGAAGAAAATGACGCAGAGAAGGTAAAATTGATTTTTGAAAAATATTTGGAATTACAGAGCGTTCCGAAATTAATGGAGTGGTTAAGGAATGAAAATATTAGGACAAGAACAGATAAAGAATTTTATAAAGGCGAATTATATCATATGCTTTCAAACAAGGTTTATATCGGGAAAATTGTGCATAAAGATAATGTTTATGAGGGTGAACACGAAGGCTTTATTGATGAAATTACCTTTGAAAGGGTACAAAAACTTTTGTACGAAAATAAAGTTGATAAAATTTGCGGGACTAAATATTCTTCAAACTCTTTACTAACCGGTTTAATATTTGATGATAACGGAAACCGAATGACACCGTCACATAGTTGCAGCCATAAAAGAAGATACCGATATTATGTAAGCCAGGCAATAAAAAAATATAATAAATCTCAAGCAGGTTCGGTGTCAAAAATTCCTGCCGGTGAAATCGAGAAATTTGTCATTCTGACGACAAAAGAGCTATTGCAAAATAAAAAGCAGATGCAACACATTCTTTCGGAGTTTGATGTTAATACGCAAATTAAGTTGATAAAAATCGCCAAAGATATTGAGGATTACGCCGAACCAAAACTTATACAATCTATTGTCAGCCGGGTTGTAGTTTCGGAAAAGATAATTGATATAACTTATGATGCAAAGAATATCAGAGAAATATTATTAATCTTAAGCAGCGGAGACAAGCTCAATTTAATTCCGAAGAATAAAGAAATAGAGCCAATTACTGTGACAAAACAAATACGGATTTCACAGCCATCAAAAAGCGGTAATATATTGATTCTTAAGACAAAAGAGAATGATGTCCCGGAACCAAATCCGTATTTAGTTAATGCCATTGTCAAGAGCTATTACTACCACAAGCAAATTCAAAACGGCAAAACTATTGAGGATTTACAAAACGAAGAAAACCTTAAAGACTCAAAATATATCCGAAATATCTTGAACCTCAAGTACATTTCACCAACCATAACAGAACAAATTTTAGATGGCACACAACCAGATAATATGAGCTTACAAAAACTCATAAATTCATAAAATTTATCGCTGTAAGTATATGCATCAAAGCTATTTTGAAAAATATTAATAAGAATATATTTTTTTGTTTAATATATTGAGTGAATTGAATAAATATAATTAATATAATATTAATTGTAATAAAGGTTTAAAAAGTCTAGAAACATTACATAAATAAAAGTTACTCTTTTTTTATATCTACATCTAAATAGTTTTTAACTGCAACAAATGGAGTTTTGGGTTTAGCATAATTTAGATTAAGGTCATCTGCAATTCTTTCCCAACCATCCGGACTAATGTTTGAAATCATATATAATCTATTTTTTGCACGTGTAGCTCCAACATATATTATGGACCTATTCATAGTACCATTAAATATATTTGGAGTTATATCAATTAAAATAATTACTTTTGCTTCTAGTCCCTTATATTTTCTACATGTTGTGAAATCAAATTCTTTACCTTTATAACAATATTTATATTCATATTTTTTCTCATAATCATTATTATAATTTTCGTAATCTTCTTCTGTTACCTGTTTTAATTTATCAGATTTTGATAAGATACTACTTTCTATAGTTTTAACTGTTAAAATTTCTACTTGAGATTCTTCTATTTTATTGTCAATGCATTGTTGTAAAATCATTTCTAAATTTATTATTTGTTTCTGCTCATCTTCAGAATTATACATTATTGGTTTTTTACTTTTGATATTATTATTTAATACTTTGTTTTTATTACTTATTATTTTTGAGGATGTCTTAGCAATGTTTGCAGTGTTTCTACAATTTGTGTATAAGGTTAATTTGCAATCTGCATCTAATATATATTGAGGGATATTTTTGCATTGTACCATTTGATTTTTATCATAAAATAAATAGAATGTTCCAGGGTTTAAATCGTCTATCATTACCGTATCTTGTAATGCTTGAATAACATTACAAATACTGCTGTCGTATACTTTTTCATTGAATTTTGCTCCAAAATCCTGACCCTCATCAATAATGACATGTTTATATGGAAATTTATCATACATATTACTAATAGTATGTGCAAGCTCATCATAATCTATTTTTTTACAGTATTTATAAGAGAGTTTATCAAGTGTATAAAAATCAACATTTTCCATATCACTATTGTTTTCATATAAATTTTTTAATTGTTTGCAAAGCCGCCTGTTGTAGCACAAAAATAGAACATTTTCTCCATTCCTTGAGTGCCTTAGAGCTTTTTCACAGGCAATATGGGTTTTACCTGTTCCTGCAGCCCCATTTATTATGGCTGAATGTTGTTCTTCAAGATAATTTAAGATTAGCTTTTGCTCATGTAACAAGTAATCTAATCTCATATCTTCAGATTTAATATTTGTCGATTCAGAACCTGCAAGTATTAACATAGGGTTAAATATTTTATCTATTATTTTTTCAAAATCATCCTCGGAAAGTTTTGTTGGATTTTTATATACCAATTTAAAATATTCAGAATCGGTCATTTTTGCATAATTTGGATTTTCATCTTTCTTTTTATGATAAATTTCTTCTTCAAACTCATCAGGAAGTGAAAATATTTTATCAATATCTTTTGCTAATATTTCAGTATCTTCAATATCATCGAAAGTAAGAGTGCGATATAGATTCATATCCAAACCAGATGCTTGTTTTATAAAATCTGTTTTTGTTAAATCAGCAAACCAAACTGCATGTTGGAATTTGCAATATTTTTTTAATCCATTGATTTGTTCTTTATCAAAAGTGTTAAATATATCAAACTTAATATTTGATGCTTGTTGATATGGCGTTATTGTATGTTCTGTACGGTCTTTGCCATTTATTTGAATACAAGTTCCGTTTTCAAACCTGATTTCACCAGCTTTCCCCTCAATAACTAAAATACCTTTATCTTTATGAAATATTATAAAATCCGCTTGATGTTGATGAAAAGCTTGAAAAACATCATCAGATTGTCTTTTCCCAAAATAATCAAAGTTTACTGAATGTAAAACAAAGTAATTATCATCCAAAGATTCCAATGCTTGAAACATTAAATTTTCTTTACTCGATTTTTCGTATGGTCGCATATATTTTGGAAACATTTGAGCCATGGTTATCTCCTATTAAAACAAATTTCGAATTCATTAATGTTAAATTGTTCGTTCAAAATAAAACATTTCCAGTTAGAATCTTTAGCCTTTTCATATTCTACTTGATTATCAGTGAAAAATAAGAGTATTTTATTATTATTCCATATTAAATCTGCATGAACTATGCTGCCATTTTGTTTATTAGTTAAATTAGCATCTTCTGCAAGGGTTTCGTATTCATCAATATAATCAAGTCCTTTTATTTTCAAAAGATTAATAGTATTGATATCATTTTCCTCAAAATCATATAAATTTATAATATTAGAAATAACATCACTATTATTTTCTCTTTCATGAGTAGTACTATCCTGTTCGTTATAAGATAATATTATTTTTGCATTCCTATCAGAAGTTCCATTGAGTTGTTTTACTACTTCTTCCGGTCTAAATAATAAATCAAAAATATTTATATCTTTATCTTCATCAGATTTATACAGAGGATGAATTATATTAAAGTCATTTTCTTTTTTTACTATTTGACAAAGTTCATTGAGATTTTTATCAGCCTTTTCTTTTAAGTTTACCCAATAATTTTCTTTTAGCGATGGTACAAAGGTCTTATCATACATCATTCTTGCCATATCAAGTCCTAATCTCCAATTTAGGAGTCCATGATAATGCAAATTATCATAGCTTTGCATACACTCATAACAAGAATTATCACATTTCTCAATATGGTTATGGTTTGTCAAACTTATATAAAAATCTCCATTTTTATCAGCAATAGATTTTAGAACATCAATAAAGTTTTTTTCATTACATAACCATTTGCTATAACCAGCCCCATTATCAAGAGTATCAGATAAAAATATTTGATTTGTTACTATCTCTCCATTATTAACAGGTCGTAATCCAACAGAAATTTCTCGTTTATTTATATCTAGTATATTTGAAGCAGCATCCCTCAATAGAAATGCGAGTGAATAATATGCTATTTTAGAATATATATTTTCACCATATTTATTAACAACAGATAAATCTATTATATTTGGTATATTAGATATTTCAGCTAAAAATATATCAGTTTTTTTAGATGAAATAAACGCAATTTCAGTAGATTCATATTCATTATTTATTCGAGGTTCATATTTTAAGTATTGATTTGCTTCTTTTGATTTTTTATTATATTTTTCAACCGCTTCGTCAACAACCCAGAATTTTTCATCTATACAATGATTCATAACTTTCTTTTTAGGATTGTCCATTATTTTAGTTACTTTGTAATTGTTTCCCTTATTATCATTAATTGCTACTACTTGCATAAATTGTGTTTCTGGAAGATATTTGTAATTATTTCTTTCACTCGTTCTTAATATAATATCATCTGAATGATTAATTTGAGGTTTTTCTGAATATGGGGCATAATCGAAATTTCCATCATAATATATTGGTTTACAGCTATAATCTGCAGCTTGCGGAGTAAAGAAATTTTCTGGTTGTATCGTTTTTGTTTTTATATCATTTTCATAATTACAAACTTCACATATATGAGTTTCTTTGTTATTCTGTTGATTAATTTCAGTTAAATTTTTACAATTTGGGCAGACCCAAAAATCACGTGTTTTACCTTCATCATCAGCATTTTGAGGTATTTTCCCACTAACTACTCCAACAGACATGTGTATTTTTTTATCTCTTACAGTTTCACCTTTTGGAATAAATTGGCTCAATGCGATATCTAAATCTCTATTGATAGAATCCTTTATACTTTGATCACAATCAAATTCTATAATTAAATCTCTTGTTCTTGTTGGAAAACCAAACATAGGCAATATACCTGCATTGGCAAGTAATTCACTTAAACTTTCATCAAATTCAATTCCATACTCAATAACAGCTTTATCAATAGTTCCTACTAAGTCATTTTGTATATAATTAATCAGTTTTCCTTTATTATTAAATTTTGATTCTTTTAATAAAACATCTGCAATTTGTTCTATTTTATCTTTGTTTTTCTTTATCCATTCTTGAACATAAATTTTATCATCTGCCCATTCTTCTGGAGTTCCAAAATCGCCATGAACATATCTCGTTGCATAAGAGTCCTTCAATTCCCTATAAATTAACCTTAAAACTTCTTTATTCAGAAAACGTTGGATAATACTTTCTCTTTCTGTATCTAAATAGGGTGGCTTTGGAGGATCATTTGTTATTTTGTTAGGATAATTAAAATAGTAATTATCATGATTTCTATTCCTACAGATAGTTAAAGCAGTTGCTAATGGTTTTCCTCTACGACCTGCACGTCCAACTCTTTGTTGATAATTGAATCTTTCAGGTGGCATATTTGCCATCAAAACAGAATCAAGTGAACCGATATCAACACCTGCTTCCATTGTTGTTGTAACACTTAATATTTCTATAGAATCTTTAATATCGCACTCATTTCCACTAAGAGTATTTTCTTCATTATTTGTTGTATATTTGTCTGTCTTATATTTATATACATTTTGAAATATCCTTTGTCTGTTTCTTTGTTCCTCTTTATTAGTTTGTGCTGTTAATTCTTCGCATGTAAGTTTTTTAGGAATATTATTTATCAAATTAAGATAAAAGTTATGTTTCTTGTCGAATTTATCATTAGTTAAAACTTCTAATTTTTTCCCTTTACAATTTTTATTGATACATTTTTCATTAGATGGATTAACATATATCATTTGACACTTTGGACAATAATACATGTTATCCATATCATCTTTCAATTCAATATATAAATCTTCAGTCTTTAAAAAATTATTATCATCAATTAAATCCAAATCTTTCATAAGGTTATAAAGATAAAATTTATCCTCTTCTGGGAAAATGAATTTACTATAGTCGTTTAAAAAGCTTCCTTCTTTTTTTGTTTTTGTTCTATTTGATACATCAAATCTATTTTGCTGTCCCATTATGCGGATAGCTGAATTTATTGCCTGTTTTTTCTTATTATCTAGCTTATATTTATCTTGATTATATGTAATTATTCCTATTCCGAGCGCTTCAATTCCACGACTTTTATAGAATAAAGTTTTTAATAGTTCTAATTTATTCTGGTCTTCAACTATTCCTTTAAATTGGCTAATATCTGTATTTGATTTGCTATCTCCTTTAAATTTGTTATTGCTCCATTTATAGCAATCAAACCAATTTTTATCTTCTTTTTCCCCATACTTATTAAACTTATAGCTTCCTGGATTTATTCCTAGTTCTAACATTTTTTTATAAACATTATCTTGCAACTCATTGAATGGGCAAGGTTTGGTTATATTAAAAGTTTGGCTCTTAATTGTTTTTATTTTATTCTTAATTTCTTCCTTGTCTTCATAAGTTAAATCTTCATCATCACGGTAATAAGCGTCAATATTGCTTCTATCGCTATTTGATTTTTTTAATTTTTTGCGATCTTCATCTTCTTTTTCATTTATACATTTATCTTTATATTTTTTCTCACACAATTCAATAAAATATTTATCATCATTATCTTTTTGTGATTCATTTTCCTTTCGTTCTTGAAGTGATTGATACATAATTTGTCTTAATGTGTCACGAAAGTGATCCATCTCTATTCCTGCGGATAATTTTGCTGCATCTTGCCTACTATCAGTAAAAATAACTAGTTTACTTTTTTTCTTATTTTCTTCTTCTATTCCTCTACTTTGAATATACAATAATTTATCAGCTAAAATTTGGTTAATTTTTTGGAAACCATATATGATAGGTTTTATAACTGTATATTTTATTTCTTCATTTGGTTTTGGTTCCCATTTAGTATCGCAGTATGGACACTCAATTGGAGTTGAGATTGTATTGTCACCTTCTATAATATAATATGCTGAGTTAAATTCACCTCTTTTCCCAGCAGAACAAATTGTTCCTTTAAAACAATTATATTTTGCTTTTTTCCATTTCCAAATTTTATTAGTAACAGCCCCCTTTGGTTTATAATCTAAATCATTTATATAATTATTTGCTTCTACAGCATCTTCTTCTGGATTTGGAATTAATACAAGATAATTTTTAGTTATTCTTTCCGTATCCAAGGCATTTGGCATTTTTTCATAATCATAGTATTGAGGGAATAAATAAATATCTTCTTTTGAACTTTCTAGTTTTTTCACTGCTTTTTCATCATGATATCCCCCAAGTAGTACATCTCCACACTGTTGACATATTAATAATTCTAGTATTCTCCCACCACATTTGCACATTGCCTGAGGTTCTGAATATAATTTCCCAACTTTTCTTTTTTTTCTTTCTTCTTCATCTATACCATGAATTTCTGTACAATTTGGGTTTGAACAAGCCCATATACCCTTAAAATTTTTAAAGAAATAATGTGCTCTTAATCTAAAGTTATTGTTATTTGTTTTAATCTCATAGAAATGTTTTTTTTCTAAATCTGATAATGATTTTGCAATGTATTTTTCCCCATCATAGAACATCTCCCTTAATTTTTTGAGATTTTCATCCCCTTTTGTTTCTTGAGGAGTTATTATATCACCTGTAATTATTTCAAATTTACTTGTATCATTGCATCCAAAAAATTGTTGTAAAAAATTCAAACTTTCTTCTTTTGTACCTAATGATGCTGATGTTGCAATAATTTGAAGTTGAGGACTGTCAGGATTTAAATCAAGTCTATCTAATAATGTTCTAATTAAATATGCTATTTCAGTACCTTGTGTCCCTCTGTATGAGTGTAGTTCATCTAATACAAGTTGAAATTTATTATTTTTATCTTTCTTTAACCATTCTTTTGTAGCATCAAAAATATTATCCTCAACTTTCCTCATCATCATAACATTTAACATAGAATAATTAGTGACAAAAATATCAGGTGGATATTTTTGCATATCCCATCTTGAATACATTTCTGAACCATCCAAGTTTTGAATAAGAAATCTCGCTTCTTCTGCGGGTTTACCATCTTCATTTCTAAATTCAGAATCTTGTATAGCTTCTAAAGCTTTTATTTCTTTATACAAATTTTTTCGTTTTTCTTTTTCTTCATTTGTAATTTTGGTATCAATATTATCACCTGGTCTTTCACCAGGAATTGGGGTCGAACTATTATAACGACCGAAATATATTAAATTACCATGAGTTTTTTCCTTAATAATTCTTTTTGCTTCATCGCTGTCAAGAGTTTTTCTTAAACGCACCAATTGATCTTCAACCAATGCGTTTAGGGGGTACATTATTAATGTTCTTATAGCATGGGCTCGTTTTTCACCATGACGTTGGTATGGATAAGTCATTTCCATATTTGATATACTCTTATAAGGTTTTTGGGGGATTTCTCCTCTATTTTCCCATTTTTTTGCCTCATTAAGTATATTTGCTAAAACAGGAAGTAAAAATGATTCAGTTTTACCTGAACCTGTTCCAGACGTAACAACAACGTGTTTTCCTTGTTTTGCATAGAATAGGGCATCTTTTTGATGAGTGTATAAAGATATTTTATTATTATCTTTTGGAAAAAGCCCCGTTTTTTCTATTGAAATCAAATCATATAAATCTTGTTCTTCCAAATCATTTGAAATATCTTTTTCTACTGTATTACCTGTTGACTTATATTGATTAATAAGTTCTACGTATGGATCTTGAAATAATGTATCTCTGACAATTTTCTCACAATCTCTGTTTAAGGATTCTGATTTGAATTTATCTCTTGTCAGAACATAATCGATATATGTATTTTCTAATTCTTCATAATTTTCTCTAATTTTATCTTGTACACATTCTGTCACTACACTTCTCCTAAAATTTGACCTAAAACATTAGCAACATACCTTGCTGTGTTTAAGTCAATATTAGCATATACACGCTGATTTTCAATAACTTGGGGATTAAAACCGCTAAACATAGTCAAAGCCCTATCAATTAATTCAGGAAGCTGTATACCAAGTCTTATATAGAGAGATTTATCTTTATATCGCATTATTTTGTTGTTTTCTCTCTCTTTATTATGAACTATAAATATTCCATAATTTCTGTCAATTTCGAACCATTTTTGATTATCATAAAGATAGTACGTATTATAACCATAATTTTTTTCTTCATATAGACCAAAAGTTAAATTATGTGCATTACTATTTTCAAAATTAAACTTAATAGGATTATATTTTTTTATGAATTTATCAGTTTGTCTAATTGGTGTTTTTACTTCTTTTAAATTTTTTTGTATAACAGTTATATTTGGAACAATTTTTAATACATTATCACTAAAGTTCTCTGATATCCTTAATTGAGGGAATCTTTCTTTTACATAATTCAAATCATCAAATTTTATTTTAATACATTTAGGAGCATTACTATTATCTATTTCTTTATATTTTTCAGAATATGTCTTTAATAATATTTTAAGTCCTTTTGTTCGACTACCCACAATAAATCCTTCTTGTGTATTCGGAATAACAACTAATGTAGGCGGACAAACTGCAAATTTACTATTTATATAATCAAACTCAATATGTCCTAATCTTGAGAACATGCTAAATATTTGATTATATATACTAAAATGGCCGCCTTTTTCGGTTAATTCATTTTTGTAGTCATTCAAATTGTCTTCATAATCAATATTATTTATATATTGTTTAAATTGAGCAATTGTTCCTGATTTTATATAACTCAGATATTCAAACAAAATATCATAATCAATACAACTTAATATATTATTATTTCTACTCATTTATACCCTCAAGATTTGAAGTGTATTTTAATTCATACTGTTTCATAAAATCAGGAGTTTCAAAAGAATTATTTTTATCTGATTTTTTTATAAATACAAATTTTAAATTATCAAGCTTTTTAATATTCCTGTAAACATCATCTTCTTTGTTTACTTTTATATTGGGATTTATTAGAGATATTCCATCTTGTTTTTCTTCTATATTTTTAATAAACGTCTCTAAGTATATAGATGGCATAACCCTGTTATAATCCCTAAAAACTACAATTCCCATAGGAATATTTGGATTATTTTTTAACTCCTTATAATAATCAGATATTCCTGTAGCCGAAGGTATAAAACTTCCATCATCTTTAAAGTACCCAAACCAATCTTTATATGAGAGCCAATCAAAATCTGGACGTACATAATGTATTTTATAATCAAATTCATCTTGTGCATTTTTCCATGCTCGTAATTCTTTTCCGTTGTTTAATACTACAAAGAAATTATTCATTTTATCATACAAATCTAATATGTAATCTTCTGAACCATCTATTTCTTGAGATAAATTGGATATGAACTTATCTGGGTCGGTATCTGAAAGTAAAGCTATTCTCGAACTGCTATGCATATATTCTTGAGATTTTATTGTTACATCATATTCATTAGACAAGACCGTTCGATTTGTATTAATCTTTAATTCTTTATCAATATTACGCTGATCTCTTCTGTTTGCAACTTCTAAAACTACTTCTTCTTTTAATTCTGGGATTTTTTTTATGATAAATTCACATAATGCTTTATCCGATATAACCATTTTTTTTAAATCTTGTTTAAATTGTGATTCATATCGTATTAAATTTTTTAAATTATCAGTAGTAATACATTTCCAGTTTCTTAATTTATCATTTTCTCGTTTTATATCCTCATAATCTGAAAATTTGTCTAGCTCCTTCTGTTTCTCTTGAAGTTTATCTTCATAATTTTTTTGCATCTTCTCAAAATCACCTGAAGGAGTTTTTTTATTTCTTAATTCATAATTTTCATTTTTTAGATTTTCTTTATCTTTTTTTATTTGATCATAATCAGCATATTTTTCCTGAAGATTTTTTATTTCTTTATAAAAATCTTCTTTTTGCTCAGCCAATTTTTTCTCATTGTCATCTTTTAATATCGCAATTTGTTTCGCTAATTCATCTTTGTGTTCTTTTTTTAATTCATCAATCTGCGCCACATGTTTTTTTGAGTTTTCTATTAATTCTTTCTCGATATCCTTTTTTGCTTGTTTTATTTCGTCATAATCTTTTTTATTTTTTAATTCAGATTCTAATTCTTTTACTCTACTATTTAATTTTTCTAAATTTTTATCTCTGTCATCTTTTTCGTTCACCTTATTCAGTAATGCTAACCTATAAGGAGCAGTTTTAATCTCTTTTTCTATTTTTTTACTTGTTGAAATAGGTGAAAATCTATATAATGTCGATAATGTTTCTCTTGAAACTTTATTTTTCTCTTTAAGTAAAATTTTAATAAGTTGATTATAATCGGGTTTACCATCTAATTTTGGGATTGTCCCTATTTTATTTATTTCTGCATTTGAAACACTCCATGCTAATATAACTCTACTAAATACATCTAATGCGATTTCTTGCGGCGTTACTTTCTGGGTGTGCTTACTATTCATAAAAAACCCTTTTATTTCCCCTTTTAAGGCTTTACAATAATTTTCTTTTGTTTCTTTCCCAAATTTTATAAGATTATTCTTTTCATTTTTGTATTTTGAAACTACAAATTTTAAAAGGACATAATTATTTAAAAACGTGCGCGCATCACTAACAGATATTTCATCCAGCAATTGCATTAATTCTTCAACAGGACTTGAAACTATTAAATCTATTTTTTCTTTCGGATAACCATAATTTTTTTCTTCGTCCATCATATTATGCCTCCAGTTCTTTCATATATCTTTGTTTTAACCCATATAATTGAGGTTTGTACAACTTGGAATTATTCAATCTCATATCAAATGCTTTTATTATATTGTTAATATAAGTCTTTTTATCTTCATTAATGGAACCGGGCTTATTTGATAAAAACAAATTCTCTATATAGCATCCATTAATGAAATTAGGGTTTTCACCATTTCCGTTTGTTTTAACAAATATGCCATCTTGAAAATAATTGTATATGAATTCTTGATCACGTTCTTCAAATTCATATTTTATTTCATAATTTTTATTAGGAACATGCTTAACTTTTATACAGTGAGGCCCAATTTGCTTATCATTTAATCTTATCGGGATTTTATAAGGTTGAAAGCTGCCATTATCTATACTATAATCCGTTGAAGAATTCTTATTGTTAATTATGAATACTTTTCCATTAGTATTTTTTCGCTTTATGTCGTTTTTATTAGATTTATTTATATTTAATATTGGCCCGGCATTTTGTAAGTATTCATCTTTTTGTCCATTTTTAAGACCTTTTAATAATTTTATTGTATCGCCACTCTTTATATTAAAATCAGAGTCTGGGCATTTACAAGTTGCACCTAAAATATATAGGCTTGACAAATTATTTTCTCCTAAAGATTTTTCTTTGATATCTTTATCAAAAATTTTATTTAAATTTTTTCGGTATTTATTAAAAAACAATCTACCTGCAATTATTACAACATTGTCGCTCACATTTGCAGAAAAATTTTCTATATAATCACCTTGTTCTTCAGCGACCAATAATATATATTCTTTTGTGTAATCATTTTGTAAATATTTTATTTCTTCATTTTCTATATAGAATTTATTACACATAGAAACTTCTTCGGGTTCTATATATTTATAAAAAACATCTCGGTCTTTTTTATATTCTTCGAATTCTTCAGGAACATTTTTCTTTTGTTTAAACTCAAGAAGAAATTCCCCACTATCACTATAATAACGTAGTTTAGGGCTAATTACTAGTTTTTTGCCATTAATAGTATCTATATAATCATCGCCATTTTCTAAAAAATAATTATATAAATCTTTTATTATATCTTTTATTTTTTCTTTTAGTTCTTCTTGCGCAATTGCTTTTTGGAAACCTTTACTATATCCACTTTGATTTATTATTTTTTTGTAGTCATAATCACTCAATCCATTATTATTTTTATTTATTTTTTCAAATTGTTTGTTTAATAACCTACGATCTTTATCTGAAATAATCGCCTGTGAGATTATTCTCCCAACAATATCGTTATTGCCTCTTTTATATAGTTTTTGAAATTTAATCTTGTATCCTTGAGATTCTACAGACTGTTCAAAATTATCAAATAATTCTGAACAATAGTCATATTCATTAGCATATAAAATATTTCTATCAACTTGTTCTTCAGATATATTCTTATATTTTGCTATTATTTTTTTTATCTTGCTTCCCCAATAAGCATTAGATGAAAAGTTACCTTCATTGACCATAATTGTTGCAGCATATACAAAAAATGCTATCAGTGCGGTTTGTTTAGGGATATTATCCTTTATTTTTTCAATATTTTCTATTTTAAAACCGTATATACCTTTATTACGTGGTCTTTCTTCACAAATCTCATTTAGCACACACTTACAAAAGGATTCAAGAGGTTTTTCTTCTCCTAATTTTTCCCCTATATTGTTAATGAGTTTTTCGTCCACGTAAAATAAACAACGAATTCCTTCTGGATTTTCGTTAAAGAAGTAATTATATATTTCATTATTCCAGTCTTGATAATTTGCCATCATTTACACCCAACACAATGATTATATCTATTTTTTAGTGATTTTGCAAGGTTGTTATATACTACTTATACTGTTTATATAAATAAATGATAATTTATTATCCTGTCAATTCTGGACATAATAATATATGAAATTTACTATGTCTAAATGATACAAATTTTAATTTAGTGCTTGATACATTATCAAAAACAAGTGATTAATATCATAGCAGAAAGGAGTTTTGCTATGACAGAAAGAGATTATAGACTTTATGGTACAAAAATTTTAAATGTAAAAACACAAGAAATAGGTTTATTGATTTGTCTTTGGGAAAATAAATTTGCAGATAAAACTGTAGATTTTGCGACTTGTGTTGATAAAACTGGTAAGCGATACAATATTGAACTTGATAATATCAGAGGGTTTGAAGATGATTTTGAAAAATAAATTAACTAAAGAAACGTTGGACATTCCGTACTCAGAATTTAGGATAAAGTTTGCAAAAGAAATCCAGGATGCGTTTGAAAGTTACCGCAAAACGCAATTAAATAAATATTCTTGGAACTTCAAAGACGACAATTCTTTGGAGTTTAATTTTTACTTTGAACTTCATTGGAATTTCAATCGTTTTGGAAATAGCAACTGGTATATTGAAAAAATGTAAGTGAGATTATTATAAATTTTCTATTTCAACTAGTTTGGGGTTAGCACAGAACTTTTTGACTAAACTTGTGCACCTTGGACTCGGATGTGAAGGCTGTTTTGCACCAGACTTATTTATTCTGTATGCTTGAACAAGATGTCTTTTTGATTTTATTGAATAAATCAAGTCTTTTAAATGACTGTAATATTCATTATTTAATTTTGTTTTAACACCATTACCCCAGGCAATTATTATCTTGGATACATTGCTTGGATATTTATCAGTAAGTCTAAAAATCGGATTGTTGGCATATTCATACTCACAATCGATCATTCTTACAGCATCTTCTACTTGAGGATGACGGATAGTAAAAGAATTATAAATTAACATTCCGCCACATTTAACTTTTTCATCAGAATAATTTTGAAGTGCATAGCAAATTCTAACACAATTTTTTAGGGTTTCATCTAACACATTCGCATTTGCGATACTCGGGTTAAATAAAACAAATATATTGCGATTAGGGCAATTTTTATCCCAAATAACTTCATAACTTAGCCTGTTTTTGGGACATCGGCTATTCCCTTTTTCGATAACAGATAATTTCTTATAATAGGATGAAGCAAGATTTGTATATTCGTCTTTCCCATATATGGGATTCTTTTCAGCATTATTATTTACGAAATCAACAAATTCTTCAATATCCATATCATATCCTTATATTGAATAATAGAAATTCTTAATTTTTTCAGCCATCATTTTTCTACGCTCGAGCAAAAATTCATCATAATCGTTTGCTTGCATAGAGAATATCTTTTCCGGGATACAATTCATTTTTAAATTATTTCTTAAATCTTCTTCATTTAATATTGTTCCAACAGTACATTGGTTATTGTGGCATTGTTCAAGTGCTTTCGTGAAATATTCGTTTGGAGCTTGTTTCCCAACGGAAATATTAACGGTTGTATCTAAATAAGTATAATTAGCAACTTGGTTATATTTTGATTTATCATCATATCCGTTTTGTTTTAAAAATTCTTTTGGGAAAATATGATGAACGTGACCAGTTACAGTTACTAAATCAGAAACTTTTGTTGTACTTGAAAATAATGATTGTTCTGCATTCAAAACTTGCGCAGCTATAAATGTATTAAAGTATGGACTGTTTATTGATGATGTTTCCAAGTTTTGAACTAATCCAACATTCCAGAAAGTATCTGATAATTCTGCTTCTTCAACTTCTGCAAAGAATCTTCTGAATCCTTTTTCTTCTATATTTCTTAAGTCTCTGTCCATTTGAGATTCTGGGGAACCAATATATCTGCTAGTTAATGTAGATAATACAAACCATTTTTGAACAAATCTTTTTATCTCAATTTTATCAATATCTTTTGAATTATTTAAAATCAAATATAAAGTATAAGCAAAATCCAATGTCATTTTTGAATTTAACAATTTTTCATTAATAAAACCGCAAGCTTTTATTAATAATACAAAATTCTTAAAATTATATTCGTTCATAAAATTTTTAACACCAGATGTTAATTGATTAAAACTATTTTCTGCAATTTCTTCTTTAAAAGTCCTGGTTTCAAAATCTCTGCCTGATAATAAATTAACTAAATCTTTTAACTTACCTCTACCAAATTTATGCATCAAACAAACTCTCAACATATCATTATAATCGGGATCGTATATTGCTTCTTTATCATCTTTTAGCCATTTTAACATCGGAGCAAATTCTGATTGCATAAATTCATCATCTGTCGAAGATAATTTTTCATAAAAAATAGGATCTACTGCAAGATGGCAGAAATAGTCAATTGCTTTTCTTAAAATATTTCCACCATATTTAGAATCTGCTGCAATTTTTGACATCGCAAAGTCAGATTCATTCAAGCGTTTGCCTTGTGAATTTATTCTAACAAAGATTTCTGTTACTTCATTAATATCTAAATCAGGAACTAAAATAATTGTCCCCATTTGACATGTTCGTATGTCTAAAAGTTTTTGGATTGCTTTATTAATAACATCAGAAGATACTTCCGGGTTATTAGCCATATATTCATTAATAAAATTAAAAGCATTAAAATCTGGTTTAAAAACAACAGCAATATCTGCAATCCAATTTTTACTTTTTACATGAACGGGGGTCTGGACAGCAAATCTTTCTTCATTACCTTCTGCCAATGGATTAAATGCGATTTTGTATGCTTTTGTTTCATAATCCTCAGTTAATATCTTCTGTCCCGCTAATGCCGTCATTAATGCGGTCACGCGCTGTTGTCCATCTATTAAAATTTTAGTACCACCGGCTTCTTTACCGTCTTTTAATCTTACAGTTGGATTCTGCCAAATTATTAAATATCCTGTTGGATACCCACTATACAAAGAATCAATTAAATCCCTTACTTTGCTTGGGTTCCATACAAACGGTCTTTGTATTTCTGGTATGGATATTTCACCACTATTAATGAAACCTAAAATATTATCTACTGAATATTGTGCAACTGAATATTTATTAGTCATACTCTAATCCTTTTTCTTTTTAGGGTATCACAAACATGGATTTAAACATATTTTGAATGGAACTCAATTAGAAGATTTGAGTTTGCAAAAAACTGATAGAATTAATAATATAATTTTTAATAAAGTTGCATTTATTTTGTTTTCTATGTTAATATTTCAGCATACCTATAAAGAGTGTACGAGGGACAAGCCCGTTGACTACACAGCAACCTATTAAGTTAGGTGCTAAAGCTTGAATGATAGGTGGATGATAAGAAACCTATCGCTATGGGTTCCTTTTTTGTTGCTCTTATAGGTTTACAAGAAAAAAGGAGAAAAACTATGGAACAACAAGAAGAAAAAAGTTTGAAGAATTACTACGCAAATTGCGTACTTAAAAACAAATTCGGATTATCAAGAGATTTGGCAGAAATTGTATCAAAATTTATGCTAAACTTTTATGACAAATTTTTTGAAGATTTTGATCCCGAAAAGGCAAAACATTATCGTAATGCTGCATCAAATATGATGAGCCCAAGACCTAATTACACTTCAAAAATAGAGTTTTACATAGGCTTAATGGATAAAGATACAAGATCATATCACTATACAAAAGAACAGGCAAAACAAAAAGTGTTTGATGTCTTAGGAAATTGTACAATTATAGAAGCCACCGGCTGTTATACAAATGATAAAGGTGAACGCATGATTATGGATACTCTCGTTGCAACAAAAATTCTGGAACAAGTGCCAAAAGATTTTCAGCACGATGCATCTTATAAATTAAAAGAAATCTTTAATCAATCAAGCATACTAAATGTAAGAAATACTTGTGAAATTAGATATAATAATGAATTTCCTGAAACAGTTCGCTATATTCAAATGACAATGAATGATTATGATTTATCGTGGGAAGAAGCAGAACAAGCGATGAATGCTGGATGGTAACATTAAATCACAGACTATATTCTTTACAGATGTAAAGAATATAAATAAAAAATTTGGGAAAAGTATTATATCAATATGTGTACTAATAATATTCATATTTAGACAAAATAACTATTTCTGTTGTATACTATAGTTACTAAGGAGAACGTTAGTGGTCTTATTAGAATCAGAAATACCTAAAAAAAACATTTTAAGTGTAACAAAAATAAAGCCAATGGATGGGACATTCAAAAATAATTTTGATATTCCTATTCATCGTTGGTACCCTTATATAGAAGGGTTTTCTATAAATTTTGTTCGGTCAATTTTAAACAATTATCCCCAAAACATTATTGTATATGATCCATTTAATGGTTCTGGAACAACAACCTTAACTGCAAGTTCAATGGGAATTAAGAGTTATGCTTCCGAAGTAAATCCATTTATGCGTTTTATTGCAAATACAAAAGTAAATGTTGTTAAAAGCATATTAGAAAATAACGAAATATTTGTTTTAAACAAAACATTTAAGGATTTATGTGATAAATTATTAGACACAAATTATAGAAAAAAAGTATTCAAAGAATGTAAAACAGTAAATGATTGTTACATAGAAAAAGATTTTTTCGATAAGAAAGTTTTACAAGATATTTCTTATATTAAATATTTGATAAAAAGTATAAATAATGATGATATTGGAAATATCGCTTTGTTAAGTTTAGCCTCAATCACAGTTGAGATCTCAAATATGATTAGAGCTGCTGACTTGCGAAAGAAAACATTAAAAGAAAAAGAGTTAGCCTCTAACAGTACAATAGATTTATTTATACAAAAATTCTCAAATGTTATTTCTGATATTCAATCAGTGAGAAACATGAATTTTGAAGTAACAGAGTTTATAAGTGATAATGCAAAATCTATTAGTAAAAATTATTATAATACCGTTGATTTAGTGATAACATCACCACCTTATGTAAATGGCACTAATTACTTTAGAAATACAAAATTAGAATTATGGATTTTAGATTTTATTTCAAAAGAAACAGACTTGAAAGTATATAGAGAACAAGCCATTACGGCAGGAATAAACAATGTTTCAGTTAATAATAAAATAAATCCATTAGATATTGTTGAACCATATGCAAAACAATTAGATAAATTATCTACAGATAAGAGAATACCAAAAATGATACGAGCATATTTTAGCGATATGAATGTTGTTTTCAAAAATTTTAACTTACTTCTCAAAAATAATGGAAGAATATATTTTGATATAGGTGATTCCGAATATTATGGTATTCATATTCCAGTGGATGAATTAATTGTATCTATAGCCAATAGCAATGGTTTTAAATTAATAGAATGCAAGTTACTGAGAAAAAGGCATTCAAAAACCGGAAATACTTTGTCTCAAAAATTATTAATCTTTGATAAGGAGTAAAATGCGAGAACTACTTTGTAAAGACGAAACATTTGAGAATTTGGCAAAAGATTTTATAGATAAATTCCCTTATCAGGAAGAACCTTATTGTTCTCGTAATTGGGGACATAGATGGCACTCTTTTTGTTCTTATCACGGTAAATTAAAGCCCGCAATTGCACACTTTTTAATTAAAAACTTTACCAATGAAAATGACACTATACTAGACCCTCTTGGCGGAGTTGGCACAATAGCATTAGAAGCTATATTACAGGGTAGAAATGCAGTATCAAATGATTTGAGTGAATTAGCATATGTCATTACAAAAGCAAAAATTGAAAAAAATAATTATGAAAATATTTTTAAGGTAGTAGAGAATTTATCGGCATATATAGAAAATAACAAAACCAACGAACTTGAGAATCATTTATATGACGATTTTGGACTAAATGGTAAAATTCCAGAATATTTTGAAAAAAACACCTATGCTGAAATTCTTTCAGCAAGAAAATATTTTAAAAATAAAAAGCTTGAAGATTTAAGTCCGGCAGAATGTGTTGTCTTTGCATCTTTTTTACATGTTTTACATGGAAACAGACCATATGCACTGTCTAGAAATTCTCATCCACTTACTCCGTATGCTCCTACTGGTGAATTCATATACAAAAACGTTATAGAACATATTGTAGATAAAATAAATCTTACGTATAAAAATAACTTTTTTAATGAATATAATGGAATCGGTAAATCAGCTTTGGGAAATTATACGCAATTAAGTAATATTTATAATAATTATTTTGATGCAATTATTACTTCTCCTCCATTTTTAAGTTCTTTAAAATTTTACTCTCAAAATTGGATGCGTTTATGGCTTTCAGGTTGGGAACCGGAAGACTACACAAATGCAAATATGCGTTTTTTAGAAGGTCAACAGAAAAAAGATATAAATGTATACGATAGCTTTTTTGAAATGTCATATAATGTTTTAAAGTCAAATGGTCGTATTATATTGCATTTAGGGAAAACTGAAAAATACGATATGGCAGATTTGTTATCTTCTATTGCAAAAAAATATTTTGTGGAAGTTTATAGAGGTGATGAATCAGTCAAAAACATTGAGAAGCACGGAATAAAAGATAAAGGTGGAACAACTCATCATCAATACTTATTCTTAATCAAACGCTAATCATGTTTTAATGTAATGCTTTTAGGATACTTATTTGTTTTTCGATTGTATTCTTTTATCAAATCAATTTTTAGACCAGATGCGATTATAACTTTTTGTATTGAATGATATATTTGGTCTGCCGCTTTTTTACCTTCCCTTACTTTTTGATAATCCTTATGCATTAAAAATTCATCAAAAAACCAATCTATTTTGCTAACTAATTTTTTTACAGCTTCTAAATTAATAATTTTAGATGATAAAATTTCAAGTGAAAGTTTTGTTATTTTTGATAATTGCACTAAATGGTCTTTGTCATAAAACTCAACAGGAAATAAATCGCTCTTTTTACTATTACAAGATGAACAAAGACATGTGGCATGAATATCAAGTGGCCACAAATAAGCTAATGGCATAGTATGGTCTAAGTCCATTTCATTAACAGTAATACTTTTACCACAATTAAAACACTTTTTGTCAAATGTTTCCCAAATGTGTTTATCAAATTCTTTCTTTTCTTGTTTACGGAACTTATGATAAATCCACTCATTATCAAGAAGCGTATCTACTAAAACTTCTATTGCACGTCTTCGTAGGGAATCTTCTCTATGTTGTGTTGAAGTCCGCATTGGATTTAATGGTGCATTTACAAAGAATTTTTTACAAGCCTTACATTCTAATTGATGTCCATAATAAGTTTGGACTTGATTATCCTCATTTATTTGTTCAATTTTCGGATAATTTTTATTCATAATTTTATACTTTGCAAAATTTTTATGTGTACACGGCGCCCTTGATGCACAATGATTTGAATATGCAAGAGTAGTTCTCTCCTCATCTATGTTAATAGGAATATATCTCGAGCAACGATTACAACTTTTTATGACAAGAATTTTCCCTTCTTTAAATGCATTGATAGAAGGATTCACCAAATTTAGTGCTATGTCTTGTTCATGATTTAAGTAATAAGTTTCAGGAACAGTAATTGCTGTTTTTTTGTTGAATTCACTCAATGCATTTTCATTATCAATATAATGAGGCTGGGTAACTATATCAAAATCTAAACCATATATGTGATATGAAATTTCTTTTTCTCCAGAGAATGCAATTTCAATAAATACATTTTCTATTTCATCATTTTTTAATATGTCGATATAATCGTGTACACCAATTTTATTCCATTTGTTGTAATCTAAATCAATCGCAAAATTCGTACTGCATTTTTTATCTTGATATAAATATTTAAACTTGATTTCAACAGACATTTTACTCTCTGGGAAAATATAAAAGCCTAAAGCTAACATAGCTTTATTTAATCCAAATATATCAACTAATTTTATGCTTTTCTTATAAAATTTTAGCAAAGCAGATTTATTTTTATCATGAAAAAACCAGGATTTAACTATCTTGCATTCGCTTCCCGTAGTCTCACCAGAGGTATGAAAACCACTTTCTCTTGTTGTATCGCGTCTTTTATAAGTTCTAAATCTCATTTTTATATTTTATAACAGATAAATTTTAGACACAACTAAGTATATAAAGTTAATATTTTAGGTATTTTATAAAAATTCAAAAAACATTACTATCAACAGATATGTCTAATAAAGAATAAATATATTTAAAAACATTTGTTTATTATAAAATTATATTATTAAAAGTAATATTTTACAAAAGGAATATGGGACAATCTAATTCAAATATAAATTATATTGATAATGGAGGAGCCAATGCACAGAAAGGCTTTAATTATCAAGATGCATTAGCGATGCTTATAATTATTACCAACTTTTCTAAAAATGATTTTTGTATATATCTTGAATGTAGAGATGATTTGGAAGTAGATTTAACAGAGCAAAAAATTTTTATACAAGTAAAATCTACTAAACAAAGTGTAGCAACTCTTATACGACAAAACAAGAAACGGGATGGGACTTATAATAAGTCTACTTTATACAAGAATTTAAATAAATCTTGTGATGACAAATTGAATAAATATAAAATCGTCACGACATCATACCCAGAAGGGAAATCAACAATTAAAGGAGAAATCTTTAATGAGTTATATCAATATACTGATGAACAAAAGAAATTAATTGTTGAAACCCTTTTGCAACAAGGACTAAAAAAAGAAGAACTTGAACAAAAATTAAAAAATAGTTATATTTATGTTTCACCATTTGATAATAATTTAGATGTTGCACTTACTTATTTGCTTGGAGTTATGGCTGAAGAAGGTATAAGTGTCGACAATGACCGAGGAAGATTGCTTTTATGTGAGTTGCTAACTGATATACATAAAAAAGCAGAAAAAAAGATCATAACGCCAAGTGATATAGAAAAAAAGAAATTAAAAAAGGATGAATTGATTAAACTTGCAAAAGTAGAAAAATGCTATAAATATATGGAAGAAATTACTACGAAGCTTGACAATGCAGGAATTATAAATTTTGATGACAAAATAAGAATTAACGAATATATTCGGGTTGTTGATCTAAAACATAAATCTGAATATAAGATTGTAGATGATTCAATAATAGATTCTGAATTATCTGGAAACCCTGAGCAAGTTATAAAAGTATTACACGACAAATTAATTTCTTTAAACATCAATTCTAATTTACTTTATGCAATATTGATAGATAAATATGTTATGCTCGCTTTTTATAAGGAGAAAATAAATTGATAATTGAAAAAATTATAATTGTTGATAATGCAAATAAAGAAGCAAATGCATTCGATTTTAGTGCAAATGCTAATATAATAACGGCTAAAAACAATACACAGGGTAAATCTTGTTTATTGAAATCTATATATTTTGCATTAGGTTTAGATATTAAGACATTTAAAATTGATTGGCAACCTACCCAAAAAATGTTTAAAATATTTTATGAACATAATGAAAAAAGAGGTACCATATTAAGATATAAAAATAGAATATGGATTGACAAAAATCCAGATAGCGTTGATTTAAAAGAATATGCGCAATGGCTGTCTGAACTTTTTAATATTAAAATTAAGCTTCCTTTAAAAGATACAGAAAATTATGATGATGTTTACCCATCTGCATATTTATTGCCATTTTATGTTGATCAAGATAACTCTTGGGCAGGCGCCATATATAAGAACGTTGTCAATGAACTTGGAGCATATAATTCTACGTATATCCCTAAAAGTATGTTTGAATATTTATTTAAAATTTCAAATGAAGAAATTATGCAATTAGAAGAAGAACAAAATCAGTTAAATATACAAAAAAACATAATAACTAATAGAAAAAATGTAATACAAGACTTGAAAGATAAGTTTATTTCTGATGTTGAACCTATATTATTTAATGAAGATGATGTCAAAGAATATATTCAAAAATATTTATATTATGCAAAACGTATTAGTAAGAAAATTCAAATAAAAAAGAATGTTATTTATGAAATGGAAATAAAATTAGATAAACTAAGATTAGAGCTATCTGAAATAGAGGATATTATTGCTTGTATAGATACAGAATATGATAATATAAAAACAACATGCAAATATTGTCATTCTGAATTAACAATGAGCCAATCAATACAAAGACTTAAATTATCTAATAACAAATATGATTTTGGACTACGCAAAGAACAACTAAAACGTGAAATATTAAAACTTGAAGAAGACCTCAAGGAACTTGTAGATGAAAAGGCTGGTTTGGAAGATGATTATACTGAATTATTGCAAATTACCGAAATAAAGCAGCAAGAATATACATTAAATGAATATATAGAAAATAAGTCAAAATCTTTTACGAGAGATAATTATTATAAAATAGAAGACAAACTAAGTTTGGATATATCACACTTAGAAGATGAAATTAAGATAATACAAAAAATCGTAGCAGAAAAACGAAAAGCTCAGGAATCCTTAAGCGAAAGTATATCAAGTCGTTTTAATGAATTATTGACAAAATTAAATGCAAAATTTCCAAACGTTGATATGAATATGCATAGATTTATGGAATTTAAAGGAATTAAAAATAGTGGTGCTACAAAAAATGCAGAGTATTTTATCCTTTATATGATTTATTTAAGACTTTTAATTGAGTTTTCTCCTGTCCAAATTCCAATAGGATTAGATTCCGTTATAAAAGATGAAGTAGATGAAAGTAATAAGAATAATTTTTATAAAATTATTGAAAAATATATATTAGAGTCTAATAAACAATCTTTTGTTGTAATGTTAGAAGATAAGATTTCTGTTTTGGAAAATTCTACCAATTATAAATATTTAAATTTACAAAAACCAATACTAAAAAGTGAAAAATATGATGAATTAATAGGTGAATTTAATATTATTTTTCAATAATTATTAATTTATGTTACTTCGTTTTGGACTAGGTAAAGCTCAAGTAGAGAATTTGGCGGAAAATTTGCATTAAAAAACAGAGAATTATCGTAATTTTAATTCTCTGTTTTGATTAAATCGCTATATTGTCCCGTGTTTGCAGGATTTTTAGTTAGAGAGTTTGGTCTTATCTCTCTATTTAAGACTAAATGGTGGAGACGGTGGGAGTCGAACCCACGTCCAAAACGGATGACAACATACTTCTACGAGTGTAGACAATTTTTTGCTCAACTGATTCAGGAAAATGTCTAAACCATACGAATCAGCCCAAGGTTTTATTTAAAGGAAACTCTAAACCTTGCAAAGTTGTCTTGATGCACTTACTTTGCATAGATGCACTGCCGCTTGCATAATGGACTCATAAAACCGGCAAGCTGGGCAATATGAGTGGCTAAGCATAGACTAAGCAGCTAATGCATAAGCACCAGCGAAGTCTACTTTTCTTACATTGTTAGCACTTAATTTGTTTTGCTCGTTGATGACGGAGAACAGCGCTCCGACCCGCCGCATATTACCACCAAAACGTCCTGTCAAATGCCAAAACGTCCCCATGGATATTGTAAATGTACGATTATTACCATTATAATTGAATTTAAACCTTTTTCAACCCTGATTGTAACAAAATGTTAAGAGCATGACTAAAAACATTAAAGTTCATGCTTTTATCTGCCGACATGCATGATAACGAATAAAATACGACGAAAGGAAACACTGTCATGGGAATGTCAGCATCACAAGCAAGATTTTTAAGTTTAACCGCGAGAAAGAACAATGTTGAATTTGAAGGACAACAAATTAACCAGCAAAGAACGACCTTGTCTAACGAATCAGCAAGTTACTACAGCGAGTTATGTAACATGAAAGTACCGACACCGCCGTCAATTGACGATTATACAAAAGTGTCTTACATCTTTAATGATGGTGCGATGACCAATACATTGATTTCTTTATTGCCAAAATCAGGTACAAATAATCAATATGTTGTCAACTATGTTGAAGAATGGCAGGATGATTATGCTATTGTTCCTGCTGCATCAAGTTTAGTTGAAAGAGGTGTTACTGATGCAGGAGCAGCCGATGGGACTTATTCAATCGGTAGTTGCAAATTGAGACCGGCAGGAACTGCCCCGAGTAATATTTCAGATGATGAATATTATGAATCGCTTTCTCCGGCACAACGTAGTGCATTATTGGAAAATGAGCAGTATTTATTAAAAATGGCTCAGCAAAAAACCGGTGATAATGGCAGATTCTTTATCAGATATGTTAAAAATACTACTACAGGTAACTTTGAACCGTATTTATATGCAGAAAGTGAATTGACTCAGCCTCAAAAATATAACAACAAGAATTTGGCAAGTATCCCTTGTTATTCACTGGGTTCAACAACCCAAACAAGAGAAATATTACATAAAGATGCAACCGTTGAAAAGGATTCTTCAGGAAGATATGTTGCGATAACAATTAAATTGGGTAAAGATGAAAATGATAATGATATTGAACGTACATATGCTTTAACAACAACGACAACAACCGACGAAGAGGCATACAACGATGCAATGAATCAGTACAATTATGCACAACATGAATATGACCATAAGATTCAGGAAATTAACTCTAAACTTGAAATTGTACAACAACAGGATAAACAGTTAGAGTTGAAACTGAAACAACTTGATACCGAAGAAAATGCAATTTCAACAGAAATGGATGCAGTTAAGAAAGTTATTTCCAAAAACGTTGAATCTTCATTCAAAACATTCAATGCGTAAGAGAAATAGAAAAGAATATAAAAAGACTTGTCATTTTGACAGGTCTTTTTTTTATTAAAACCCATCCCTGCCCCTTCCCTATTGAGAGAAGGGAAATTTTTTAAAAATTTAATAATAAATTTCCCCCACTATGCAAAAGTCTGATTTTCTGTTATACTTTTAAGCATAAAGAAAGGTGGTTATTATGAAATTTGTATGTACAGTATGCGGTTGGTCAACAGAATCCGATACGATGCCTGATAAATGTCCTATTTGCGGGGCAACAACGTTCAAGGCAATCGGCGGAGAAGGAAAAGTTTATGCTTGTGAGCATCATGTAGGTGACGGAAAAGTCGAAGATGCACAAGTTATGGAAGGTTTGAGAGCAAACTTCAGCGGTGAATGTACTGAAGTCGGTATGTATCTTGCAATGTCGAGAGTAGCTGAAAGAGAAGGCTATCCGGAAGTTGCCGAAGCTTATAAAAGATATGCTTTTGAAGAAGCAGAACACGCTGCAAAATTTGCAGAACTATTAGGCGAAGTTGTAACGGATTCTACAAAGAAGAACCTTGAACTTCGTGCTGAAGCAGAATTTGGTGCTTGTGACGGAAAATTGGAACTTGCAAAAAGAGCAAAAGAATTAGGCTATGATGCAATTCACGATACAGTTCACGAAATGGCTAAGGATGAAGCACGTCATGGCAAAGGTTTTGACGGTCTTTTAAAAAGATATTTCAGTTAAGATTTAAAGGCTGAAAAGTTGAAAGGTTATCTTTAGCCTTTCAACTTTAAACCTTCAACCATTTATATGATTACACAATTTTGAAATTTATGGTAAGTTATAATTATGAGAAACAGAAAATCAAGTAACGGACAGTTAAAAATTTTATTATTTGTAGGTGCAATAATATTGGCACTTGGTATTGCGGTATTCGGATTATCAAAGATTAAAGTTGATGAATTTCACAAGGCATCAGTTATATTTATTGTAGATTCTTCGGCATCAAATGCAAAGGAATTACCTGAGCAAACTGCAACATTGAAGCAGTTATGTTCAATGCTTGACCCTGAAGATCACATTAAAATTTTAAGAGTTTCCGAAAAATCGTACATAATTTATGAAGGTTCGCCTCAATCTACATCAGAAATTCGTAAATCGTTAAAAGAATTTACCAAAATTGATGGTGATGAATACGGAACGGCTTATGGTTTAGCGATACAAAAAGCATTTAATCATTCGGAAAATCTTTACAAGAGCGGCTACATTCCGGCAATCGTTGTAATGGGTGATTTGGAAAATGAAGGTAAATGGGAAAACCAGATACACTGGGATACTTTCCCGTCAGAAGTTGCTCAGGTCAAGAAGAATACCGGAGATAAACTTGCGATGATGTTTTTGTATGCATCTCCTGCAAAGTTGGATTATGTTAAAGAAAAATTAGGTCCTGTTTTGGGTGAAGATAAACTTATTATTGGTAATAAAACCGGTGCTGCAAGAGTTTTAAGTAAATTCTTGGGGGCAATAGGAAGATAATAAAATTTTTGGGAGAGCAAATTAAATGAATGTAGAAATCAAATTCGGAAGTAATATACAAGTTTTTGAAGATCAGCAAAACATAGTCATCGGTTCTACCCCTGACTGTGATTTTGTAATTGATGGAATCAATGAAATTATCAATGTAAAGATGGTATTTTCACCGAAATATAACAGTTATGTGCTTGTTAATTCAGATGAAAATAATGACATTTTATTTAATAACAGAACATTTAAAAAAGTTCTTGTTCCTGCGCATTTTTCAATTGGTCTTGCCGGTTCAAAAGAAAGTATTTTGGTTGTTGTCAGTGCATCAGAGCCAAGTAAAGATTTATCGGTTGAAAAAGACGATAAGGTAATAAATGCGGTTGTAGTGCCTATAGCAACCGAAACAACCGAAAAAGTTGCCACTCAGGTGCAAAACAGCAGAATGGTAAGCAGAGATAAAAAAGATATTTTAAACGGTACAATTGAAAATAACAGAATTGCAATTGTGAAAGAAATCGGGTACAAAATTCAGGCTTTGAAAAGCCAGATTTCATCTCTTGGAAAAGTTTCATTTGTTGCAAATGCCGCAATCTTAGTTTTATCAATTATTTGTTCTTTTGGTATGACAAACTTTATTTTGCATTTGCCGATTGATACAAGTAAAGGTGTTTTGAATTTGACTACAAACTACGGATTTTTAATCGCAATTTCACTTATTGTTTTTGCAGTATCTTTCGCAATGAAACAATCGGTATTTTCTTTAATTGAATCAAGTCAAAATAAGAGATACGGTGAAAACAATGATATTCAAAGACTAATGGTTTATGCTTCATGCGTATTTATGCTTGTAATTTATGCGATAAACCTGTTCTATTATAAAGATATTGCATTTGTTGCTTCAATTTTTGTATCTTTATTGTTTGTCGGAGCATTGGCTATTGTTTCTGCGGCATCAGGATATTTCAAATATCAGTTAAAAGCAGCAAATTATCAATTGATGAATGTTGAATACAGAGAAGATTTTGAAACAACTCTTAAGGGTTATCGTTCTTTGATTTCACAGTATATTAACAGTTTGAGTGATAATAAATTAGATTCCATAAAAGACAGTTTGTTAAATGCTCAAATAAAAATGGCAGGTGAAATTTTAATCGGTATGTTAACTGCACCGTTCCTTGCTTATGGTGTATCAAACACTTTGGCAAGTTGTTTCCCTGAAGCTGCAGGATGGATAAGAATTTCAGGTTTGAGATTTAGCCCTATTTTCCTTGTACTTGCTACTTTCTTGATTATTTTTGCTTTCTTTTCATTTGTAAGAGCGTTTACTATCGGAAAACAAATTAAGGCTTCTGAAATTATTAAATTTGACGGTTTTCATGATTATGCAAGCCACGGTGTTAATATCTTAGGTCTGGATGCTATCAAAGGGCTTCATAAAGAAAAGAATATTACAATGGCAATTGCATGTGTAATTGTTGCTATTGAATTTACAATGAACGTTTCATACTTTATTCAGGAAATCGGTGGAGATATTTCCGGTATGTTTATCAGTTCAATGGCAGCGTTCGTTCCTACAGCGCTTTTGATAGCTGAAACGATGATGCTCAGCGGAACAACACATAAGATTAATAACTTAAATGAAGTTTTCCATACATTGGATTAATTTGTAGAACATGAGAAAGAAAAAACATAATCCCAAAGTTCCCATAATAGTTGGTGCTGTACTGTTTGTAGGCATATCGATTGTGGTTATTAATGCAAAAGATATGCAGACTATTTCGAGGGTAAAAGTAAGTAATCAGGAAATTGTTATTAATCAGGGAGATACCGGATTTTCCAATACTGAAGTTGGATTTAATAATTCCGGGAATTTGAGCAACCAAAATGTAGGCGGAGCAAATACCAATGTTAATATCGGGAATAACGGTAGTTTAAACAATGCCGGAGGCAGTTTTAATAATAATGGTAATCTGAATAATCAAAATACAGGTTTTGGCAATCAGGGACAGTTTGGTAATACCGGCGGAAGTTTTGGTAATAATGGCAATTTTAACAACCAGAATACAGGTTTTGGTAATCAGGGCAGGTTAAATAATACCGGTGGTAATATCGGGAATCAGGGTGGTCAATTTGGCAACGATAACGGAGAATTTGGCAATTATAATGTAGGCTTTGGTAATCAGGACTATCGTTCCGAAATGGACAAATATAAGTATCAGGATATTGACTGGAGTACATGGAAAAGTAATTTTGTAAACAGGATTCTTGACGATAGTATGTATATTACGAGTCTTGACCTTTATGGTGTAGGAACCTGGTTTTACTATTCATTTAATGTAACAGATAAGGGTGAAATCAAGGATGTATTCGTCTTTTCATTGTATCTGAATGATGACGATAAAAGACAAATCAGAGATTTAATCAGGAGTTATGCTCATAAACCGATTACGATATTCCCGAAAGATTCTCAGCGTAAAAAAGCAAAAGTTAAAGCTATTATGCTGTTAGGTGACACGGAATCCAAATCAAACGCATCTAACTTTAACGATATTGAAAAGATTAAGATTAAGTATTAATCTTCCTTTTAAGCATCATAGCAGGGGCGTATTGGGGCAATATTTCAAGACATATATCAATTTCTCTTGTGCAGTTTTTGATATCCTTATTTGTGTAATAAATATATGCCAAAAGATAGTGGAGCTCAGGGTCTTTGTATAAATTATCCTGTGCTTTTTGCAGAAAAAACATTGCAGGAGTCATAAAGTTATGAGCCCAGAATGCGCGTCCGATAAATTTGTAACACTCCATATTATAAAATGCCATAAAATCAGCATATTTTATGATTTGCTGAACAATATCGCCTTTACAATAAGTCATAAAAATGTCCAAATCTGCTTCTAAAAAGTTTCTGACTTCAAAATAAGTTGGTGACATCGAAATTTTTTCTTCTATCATTTGTAAAAGCATTAGTCCCCAATGTCCTCTGATGTCATTTACTTTTGCTTTTTCAAACAGTTCTTTTGCTTTTACAAAATTATCAAGTACCATATAGCAATAGCCTGCTTCAAGCGGGTAATTGTGCATTTCAAAATAATCACGACAGCCCTTTAATCTGCCTGATAAAAAATCCCGCTTAACCTGTTGATATTTTGTTGTCATATATTCTTAACAAGACCTTTTAGTGCAAATTAAAACCCTGATGAATTTGTATCAATTATATTTGGCATAACTGATTGCATCATCATCATTTGAACTACTTCCGGTGAAATATTTTGGTCATCTTTTGCAAGCTGAGGGAGCAAGGTTGTCATATCTGAAGTTAAATCACTTGTCCCGTAATCTCCGAACATCATTTTTATTTCGTCAAGCTCTTTTTTATTTTGGATATATTCTGGACTTTTTAATATGTCTTCAACATCCATTCTGTCTGCAAAAGCGAGTTTTATTGTTGTTTCGCCCTCAGATTTTTTTTTAGAGTCAAATTCCTTAATATCTCTTATGTTTTGGAAATATTTACCAGGAGTATTATTATCATCGCTGTTAATCTGATCTTTAAGATTTTTAAGTTGCAGTTGCTTATATTCCTGTTCAAGTTCAGGTGAGAATCCTGTTCCGTAAGGAGCATTGATAAATCTGTCAAGCGAATCATCTTGATTTTGGAATGGTAATGTAATTTTATTTTCACCATCCTGACCTGCATTATCAACAGGCGGAACAACAGGATTAAGTCTTTCTTGTAATTCTGTAAGATTTCTGTTTATCAAATCCTGCGGATTAACAGGTGTCAAACCGATATCCTGAGCCATTTCTCTGTACGGATATATATATTCGGGTTCATTAACATTCGGGTAACATTTTGCTTCGTCTTCGTTTCCTATCACGCAGTTTCTGCCGTTTGTTGCATATTTCACAATCATCGGGTTATCATTCAGATTTATAACCATTTCATAGGCAAGAATGGCATCTTCTTTTTTCCCGCATTTTGCATAACTCATTGCAAGATAATAATATCCCAAAGTATCATGCGGATGTGTTTTGACATAAGCTTCACATTCCTGCATACATCCTGCAAAGTTACTCAAATGATATTTTTCTATAATACTGCCTAAATTTGGTTCTTCGTAAAAATACGGACCTTTAGTCCAATTCGCAGTACCTGTACCAAAAACTTTTCTTGAAGATTCACGCAGGTAATCGTTTCTCCTTTGCGGAACATCCAATTTAACTTCTATTGTACCTTCTTCCGTTGTAGGTACCTGTGCAGGCGGGCGATTCATAGATTGAGAATTTTGTGCCTGATTATTATAGTACATTTCACTCATTGCATTGTTTGTTGGAGAGTTATCCGTGTGAGTGTCGGCATATAAATCATAATTTTTGAGCGGATTGACAAACCCGTAAGATATTTGCGGGGCAATTCCCGCTATCATTATTGCCGTAAGTAAAATACTTATTTTTCTTTTCATTTTTACCTCACAATTAAGTGGATATTCTACATCACAATTATTATATGATATATAATTATGCACGTCATAATCCAAATGTATGAGATTATAATCATGATATTTTTTAATAATTTCCAATATAATTTCAAATAATAAAATTTGTAAATAACCCCCGTCAGGTATTTATTTTTGTATAAAAAAAATGTATAATCTTTACAAGAGGATGTTTTTAGTTTACAAATATCTTATAAAAGGACAGAAAAATTGCTTAATAATTTTGAAAGTTTTGATAATTCTGAGACTGCAACAAAGAAAGATGTAGTTATACAAGAAAGAGTTGATTTATTGTCAACTCATATGTATAAGCAATTTTTGAATTATCAGCACGCAACAGTCAACACAAATGAAATTTTTTCAAGAATGATTGATTGTTTAAATATAGTTTCAGATAACATGAAACTGTCCTTTTCTTCAAGAGGGGTTTCCACTCAAAATATTTATGTGGAATCTGATGCCGTTAAATCTGTTTCTGTTATAAATGTTTTGTGGAAAACAATAAGTTTTACTACACGTTGTAACTTTGAGCCGCAGGTGCTTTCAAGAGATGATGGAAGAAATATTCCGTCAAACAGGATTATGGCGCTGAAAGGTAATTATAATGAACTTATGCAGGGTGTAAAAAATCATGATGAAGAAATGGCAAGACTTTTGGAAAATGAAATTGCATCATTATATGTACCTTCTGATGAAACACAAAAATGTATTTTTAAAATAAAATTTACAGGGCAGGAATTTATGCTTAACCAGACTGATGCACCAAGAGAGTTTGTTTTAAAGGTGGTTGAAAATGTTTGTGGTCCGAATGAATATCATAAAGACGGATTCCCGAGAACTTTTATCCAATAAATTTTTACAAATTGACTTGAGAGAAAAAATAATTAAGATGTTATTGTAAAGGGTAGTAATGAAATTAATTAACAAATTAAAAGCGTTCGAAAACCAGTATGCTTATATGAAATGGGCAATGGGAGGAGAATACGGAAAAATTAAATATGTTGGTGAGGATTATATTGAATTTGATATTATAGATATTGATTCAATGGCATATCAGGAAACCGTTTTTATAGCATCTCATTTGATTTTGGAGGTTTCAGTCGGAGGTGCTGATATTTACCGTATTGTTGCCGAAATCTCTTCGCAGTTGTAATAAAGATATTATACGCAGATTATGTTAAAACATGTAGGGTGCAATTTTTTGCACCAAAACAGTAGGTCGTGGTTTTACCACGACCTACTGTTTAAAATTTCTGTCTATATTAATTTCACATTATTTAGATTATTCCCCAACTGCTTCGGCACAGTCAAGACAAATTCCGTTTGAGTTGAGCTCACGATATTTCCAGCAGCGTGAGCATTTTTCACCTTTTGCTTTAACTACCCAAACCTGATAACCGTCTTGAGCGTATTCATTCAGGATTTCTTCAGCCGGTTGTTCATTTGTTAATTGTGCCTGAGAAACGATATAAATATCAGCTAAATCGTTTTCGTTTGCTCTTAATACAGAATCTTCATCTGCTTTCACATAAACACCGACTTCTAAAGCACTTCCGACTTTTTTGTCTGCTCTTAACGGTTCAATTGCACGGGTTACAACCTCTCTTGATTTAAGGATTTTTGTAAAATCCTCTGCAAGTTGTTCATTATTCCACTCAGGGTGAACTTTAGGGAAATCGGCAAGCAGAATACTTATCAAACCGCCTTTTTGAACTTCTGGAACACTCTGCCAGATATCTTCTGCCTGATGTGGCATAACCGGAGTTAAAATTCGAACTAATGCCATTAAGTTTTCATACAAAACTGTCTGACAAGCACGACGTGAGAGTGATTTTTTGCCGGCTGTATAGAGTCTGTCTTTTACAATATCAAGATAGAATGAACTTAAATCTACCGCAGCAAAATTTTGTAAGCATTGGAAATACCTGTAAAATTCATAACTTTCAAAGCTTTGGGTTACTTCCTCAATGAGTTTGTTGAGTTTATGGAGTGCAAATTTGTCTATAAGTTTTAAATCATCATATTTAACATAATCGTTTACAGGATCAAAATCAAACAGATTTCCTATTAAGAAACGGGCTGTATTTCTTGTTTTCTTAAAGATTTCAACAAGCTGCCCGACAATGTTATTTCCGATTTTAATATCGTTTTTATAATCAACAGATGCCGCCCATAATCTTAAAATGTCCGCACCGTAGTTTTTGATAATATCATCCGGACGAATATAGTTGCCTAAAGATTTTGACATCTTTCTGCCGTCCTCTCCGAATACAAATCCGTGAGTTAGAACTTGTTTATAAGGTGCTTTTCCCTGAGTAGCTATAGAAGTCAAAAGTGAAGATTGGAACCATCCTCTGTGCTGGTCTGAACCTTCCAGATACATATCAACCGGTGTATGCCCGAGTTCATCACAACGTTTTTCAACAACAGCGCTCCATGATACACCCGAGTCAAACCAAACATCCATAATATCTTTTTCTTTTTTGAAATGATTTTTCCCGCATTTAGGACAGACAAAGCCTGACGGTAAAAGTTCTTGCGCACTGTGGTTTACCCATGCATCCGAGCTTTCTTTTTCAAAGATTTTTGCTACATTTTCGATAGTTTGGTCGTTACATATAACTTCTCCGCAATCTTCGCAGTAGAATATCGGAATAGGGACGCCCCACGCTCTTTGACGGGAAATACACCAGTCTGTTCTGCTTTCAACCATGTTTCCGATACGGCTTTCCCCGCTTACAGGAATCCATTTAACATTATGGATAGCATCCATTGCCTGCGCTCTGAATTTGTCAACTTTTACAAACCATTGCGGAGTTGCTCTGTAAATAACAGGGTGTTTACATCTCCAGCAGTGCGGATAAGAGTGGCTGATTTCGTTTTGATACACTAAAGCTTTTGTTTCTTCAAGCATATCAATTACCATATCGTTCCCTTTGTAGTATGGAACACCAACAAGTTCAGGAATACCGACTTCATCTTTCCAGCAACCTGTTGCATCTAACGGTGAAAATACTTCAACACCGTATTTTACTCCGACTTCATAATCTTCAAGACCATGCCCCGGAGCGGTATGTACTAAACCCGTACCTGCATCAAGCGTAACATGTTCGCCCAAAATAATTTTTGATTTTCGCTCTACAAGCGGATGTTTTGTTTCCATCAGTTCAAAATCCTGTCCGATTGCAGTTCCGATAACATTAATATCACTTTCTTTCCAGCCTACATCTGCTAAAAATGTGCCAAGCAAATCGGTTGCCGTTACATAAATGTCGTCTTTGTAATCAAACAAAGTGTATTCAAATCTCGGGTGCATTGATATTGCAACGTTAGACGGAATTGTCCAAGGAGTCGTTGTCCAAATGATTGCATAGACTTTCTTTCCTTGTGTATCAATCATATTTTTAATTTTCAACATTGATTCATCATCAAATTCAAATCTTACATAAATAGATTTTGAAGAAATATCTGCATATTCAACTTCGGCTTCCGCCAAGGCAGTTTCGCAGGATGCACACCAATAAACAGGTTTTAAACCTTTTTCAATATAACCTTTTTTGTACATCTCACCAAAAACTCTGACCTGCTGAGCCTCGTATTCGGGATTAATTGTAAGATAAGGATTTTCCCAGTTCCCTAAAACACCAAGACGACGAAATTCGCTTTCTTGTCCTTTAAGATTTTTATGAGCAAATTCTCTGCATTTTGCTCTCAATTCTCCTTCTGTTATTGAATGACGACCGCCTTTGATATTTTTTACAACAGCATTTTCAATCGGCAGACCATGTCCGTCATACCCCGGAACCATCGGCGCATAAAAGCCTTTCATAGTCTTATATTTAATCAAAATATCTTTCAAAATTTTATTCAGAGCTGTACCAACATGAATTTTCTCCGAACTCAAATACGGCGGGCCGTCATGCAAAACAAATGAATTTGTTTTATCACGATTAGAAATCATTTTTTGATATATTTTATTTTCTTCCCAAAATTGCTGGATTTGCGGTTCTCTTTGAGTTGCATTTGCTCTCATTGCCAAAGTGGTTTGAGGCAAATTAAGGGTATCTTTGTACTGTTTTTGTTCTGTTGTTTCAGTCATTTATTTATCCTCTGCTGTTTGTGTTATTTCTACTTCTTTTGGTTTTGGAGAAATGAAACTCCAAAAACCGCCTTCTTTATCACATTCCTGTATATATGTATTCATTTTGTCATAATCAAAACAATTTTCCCATCTTGCAATAACAACAGTCGCAACGCAGTTTCCGATAAGGTTAACGGTTGTTCTGCCCATATCAAGAATTTGATCGATACCCAAAAGAATTGCAACACCTATAATCGGGATATGAAAACTTGCAAGTGTTCCTGCAAGTACAATTAGTGCAACTCTCGGTACTCCCGCCATTCCTTTACTTGTAAGCATCAGTGCAAGCATCATTAAAATTTGCTGACCTATTCCAAGTTCAAGCCCGTTGATTTGTGCGCAGAAAATTACTGCCATAGCAAGATATAACGTACTTCCGTCAAGATTGAAAGTGTAGCCTGTCGGCATTACAAAGCTGACAATATTTTGCGGAACGCCAAATCTTTCCATTAAATCAATGGCTTTTGGGAAAGCCGCCTCAGAACTTGCTGTTGTGAACGCTAAAACTGCAGGCTCCTGTATTACTCTCAAAAGATTTCTGAGTGATATTCGTGCATATTTGCAGGCAATAAATAATACCAAAAGCACAAATACTACCAGAGCCGTATATAATGAGAAAATTACTTTAAAATAATTCTTCAGTATTGATAAGCCGTTCATTCCAACAGTAGATGCGATAGCGCCAAAAATCCCTAACGGTGCAAAATACATTACATATTCCGTGAATTTAAACATAACCTGAGATACGGATTCCAAAAGATTCATAACGGGTTTTGCTTTTTCTCCGACTGCGCAGATTGCAATTGCAAAAAATATGGAAAATACTACTATTTGAAGTAAATTTCCGTCAGCCATGGCTTCTACAATACTTGTGGGAAAAATATTATAAACAATTTCTGATATTGAAGTCATAGGAGCACTTGTAGCAGCCATCAAACCTGCTTCTTTCATAAGCTGCGGATTTGCGGTAATATTCCCAAAACTGTGTCCGGGATTGAAAAGGTTTCCCATTGTCAATCCGATAATAAGAGCAAGTGTGGTTACAACTTCAAAATAAATAATAGTTTTTAATCCTACTTTGCCGAGTTTTTTAATATCACTGTGGCTTGCAAGACCGCGAACTAAGGTTGCAAACAGTAATGGGGCAATAATCATTTTTACCATACGCAAAAATATTACGGCAAAAACTTTCATTTTAACCGCATAAACGGGGCAAAAATGACCAAAAACAACACCGGCCAATAGTGCTATAAATATCATCCATGTTAATTTTGAATGTTTCAAAGTATATACCTCTAAGGAGATTATATCCCAAACATGGCGATATAAACAGCTTTATTCTCTTATGTAAAAAAGTTTAATAATTTTTTTACATAATATATGTTATGCGTATATTCACTTTTCTTTTTGATAGCCATGACCACTTTCTTTGTTCGGGCAAAGAAAGTGGTCAGAAAGAAACCCGCGACCTGCACTCCGTTCGCTAATAAATTAACACATATTACCGCTTTAGCGGTCTTATGCCGCCGTAAGGCGGTATTGTGACATTGCGTTTTTCTCTTTCTTTGGTTCATTTCTTTCTCTGCTTGGTTGTGCGCCATCGACGTGACTACGCTTTTTGCTTTATGTGGCTTTTGCCACAAGCAAAAAGGCTTCGCACTTGGCGCACAATCCGCTTTTACTCGCAATAAAAGAGAAAGAAATGAACTACTGATAACATATATTATGTAAAAAAATATATGTTATAATAGTTTTATGAAAACAATTGTCTTAACAGGAATGTCAGGTTCGGGAAAATCAACTGTCGGAAAAAATTTTTCCGAAAAAACAGGAATGAAATTTATTGATATTGATGAACAAATTGTTCTTAATGAAAAAAAATCAATAAATGAAATTTTTGCGCAAAATGGGGAAGATTATTTTCGGGAACTGGAGGTTCAGACAATAAAAAATGTTTTTGAACCTGAGAATTTAATAATTTCTCTTGGCGGAGGCGCATTTGAAAACAGGCAGACAAGAAATTTTCTTTTAGATAATTCAACCGTAATTTATTTAAAAACATCCTCTGAGACTATTTTTAAACGACTGAAAAACACAGATGACAGACCGCTTTTAAACAATAATATGAATTTGGACAGAATAGGAAAACTTTTAAATACCCGCCAAAATAATTACGAACTTGCCCATTTTATTGTAATAACGGATAATAAAAATGTTGAAGAGATTGCAGGTGAGATTTTGAGATGTGCAAACTTGAAGTAAACATAAAAAGTGCGCAAAAAAATTATCCCATATTTATAAATAACAGGGATATAACAAGTTTGCATTCTGATATTGCCGAATTTATTGGTGATAAAAATTATATTGTTGTAATAAGTGAAAAAGTTTACAAACTTTATGTTTCTGCTCTCGGGTTTCCAAAAGATAAAATTTTTATCTTAAAAGACGGTGAAAAAGAAAAAAATATTAAAAATTACACGAAAATTCTTGATTTTGCACTCAAACATCATCTGACAAGAGAGGATTCAATAATTGCTGTCGGTGGCGGTGTTGTCGGCGATTTGGCGGGATTTGTATCCTCAACCTATATGCGCGGAATAAACTATATACAGGTTCCGACAACGCTCTTGGCTTGCACAGATAGTTCGGTTGGGGGCAAAACCGCCATAAATAGCGTTTACGGCAAAAATTTGGTCGGTTCGTTCTATCAGCCGTCTGCGGTGTTTATTAATGTAAATTTTTTAAAAACGCTTGATGAAAGACAGTTTAAAAGCGGACTTGGGGAAGTTGTAAAATACGGGTTCATTGAAAAAAGCTGTTTATGCAACGAAGAACTAAATCTGATGAATTTTTTAAATGAAAATGTCGAAAATATCTTTAACAGGGATATTTTGGTGCTTGCCGATTTAATTAAAATCTGCATAAAACTTAAAATTGCCGTTGTTAATCAGGATGAAAAAGAAAAAGGACTGCGCAAAATTCTCAATTACGGTCACACATACGGGCATGCGCTTGAAAAGATTTTGAATTTCAGAAAATTTACACATGGGGAATGTGTTGTGGCAGGAATATTGTTTGCGCTTGATTTTGCGTTTAAAACAGGAAAAATTGATAAAGAATACAAGTTTTTGTGCGAAGATTTGATTTCTAAGTTTAAATTTCCCGATTTACCGAAATTTGACAAAATAAGAATTATTAATGCCATGAAATCAGATAAAAAAGCCGGAAGTGATTATATAACCTTTATTTTGCCGACAGATTATGCAAAGGTTGAGGCATTTAAATTCCAAATTGACGAAATAAGTTTGTAATTTATTGCAAAGCCTTGAATAATATGGTATTATGACATAAAATTTCGGTAGTAAAAAGATACGGGGAATTTATGAATTATAAAGATTTACCAAAAAATCCTGTTGCTGTTACAATAAAAATGATTGGCTGTAAGTGGAAAATACTTATTATCGCTGAATTACTTAACGGAACAAGACGTTTCAGCGAAATAAAAAAAGCATTAAAAGGAGTTACCCAAAAAGTTTTATCTTCAAAACTCAAAGAACTTGAACAAGATGAGATTTTGGTAAGAGAAGAAACCGGAACAAAAGTTGAATATACCCTGACAGATATCGGATATTCCCTGCGCCCTGTCATACTTTCGCTCTATGACTGGGGAAAAGATTATAAAAAGTATGTGAAATTAACAGAAAAAATATAAGTTTAATGTCCCGTTTATATATTTTGTGGGCATGCTACTACAACAATCTACAATCTTAATTGTTTCGTTCGGCAGAGTGCATCGAGGCTTTGCTCGGCGGTAAAAAAAAAGACCTCTTTCGAGGTCAGGTTGGTTATTTTTGGTTATGTTATAGTATTATGTCAGTTAAAAACTGTATATAGGTTTATTTCCTCTTTTCTTAATTATCCTCAAGATTTAGTTTTGCCTTTTTTGGCATATATATTTACAAAATTTAACAAATTCTGCATATTTTTGATACTATCATGTATTTATGTTTGAAAAATTGCAAAAGTTTATATGGGCAAAGATATTCCGAAAGCATTATTGGCGCACCGGTAAATGCAAAGGCTGCGGGGAGTGTTGTACACATATTTATGTTAAACATTTTAAGCATGTTTTAAAAGATGAACACGAGTTTGAAAAATTGCAGGGGTTATTCAGTTTTTATTCGGGGTTAAATATTATCGGCAAAGACGAACTTGGGTTAATTTTTGAGTGTAAACATCTTGATAACGAAACAAAACGTTGTAAAATACACTTTTGGCGCCCGCCGATTTGCAGACGCTACCCACAGGAAGAACTTTTTGCAATGGGCGGAACTCTCTCTGATAATTGTGGTTTCAAAATGGAGCCGATTATTCCGTTCAAAGAAGTTCTGCATAAACTTGAAAAAAAGAAAAAGTTTAATATCCGATAATTTTTAATTATCCTCTTTCGCAGATGGTTCTTGCAACGTATACACCGGATGCCGAAGCCTGCAAGAGTCCTCTTGTTACCCCTGCACCGTCACCGATTGTGAACAGATTTTTTACGCCTTCAGTTTCAAGTTCATTCGTGAGTTTTACTCTTGCAGAATAGAATTTGACTTCTATACCATAAAGTAAAGTATATCTTGATGCTGTTCCCGGGCAAAGTTTATCAAGTGCTTTGAGCATTTCAATAATACTTGTCATTTGTCTGTAAGGAATAACAAGACTCAAATCTCCCGGAGTTGCACAGGTAAGTGTCGGAGTAATTACGCTTGATTTAATTCTTTCCGGAGTCGAGCGTCTTCCTTCTAATAAATCACCGAATCTTTGAACTAAAATCCCTCCTCCGAGCATGTTTGCAAGTCTTGCAATATGCTGACCGTATTGTATAGGTTCTTTAAACGGTTCTGTGAATTTTTCGCTGACTAAAAGCGCAAAGTTAGTGTTCGGAGTTTTAAAGTTTGCATAACTGTGACCGTTTACTGTTGCAATGCCGGAATAATTTTCCTGTACAACTTCACCATTCGGGTTCATACAGAAGGTTCTGACTTCGTCCCCAAATGTTGGTGAATGATAAATAAGTTTTGATTCGTATAATTTAGATGTAAGCGGTTCAAATACCGGCGCAGGAAGTTCTACTCTGACTCCGACATCAACCGCATTATTAACCATGCCTATTTTGTGTTTTGCAAATTCCTGAGTTAACCAGTCTGCACCTTCTCTTCCGGGGGCAATGATTGTATATTCCGCACAAATCGTTTCACCGTTATCAAGTTCAATACCTTTAACCTGTTCACATTCAACGATTAATGATTTTGCGCTGACGTTATTTAAAATTGTTATTCTTTCGTCAAGATAATCCTGCATATTTTTAAGAACATCCAAACTTCTTTCTGTTCCCAAATGCCTAACAGGAGAATGAACAAGTTTGAGTTCTGCAAGCACCGCCTGATGTTCAAGTTCTTCAAAAACTTTTATATCTGTGCCGAAAACTTCATCTGTTGCTCCGTATTTTAAATATAAATCATCAGCATAACCGATTAAATCCTCAGCTTGTTTTCTTGACATATATTCAGCCAAATGTCCGCCGACATCGGGAGTAAGGGTTAATTTTCCGTCAGAGAATGCGCCTGCACCACCCCATCCACAAAGCAGACCGCACTTTTTGCAGTTTACGCATTTTGGAGAGCCCTGTCTTAACGGACATTTTCTTGTTTCAATTCTCTGTCCTTTTTCAATTAAAACTACTTTCCATTCGGGTTTTAATTTCATTATTTCCAAAGCGGCAAAAATTCCCGCAGGTCCTGCTCCGATTATTGCGACATTATACATCTTTTTCCCTTTCAAACTTTCTGTTCCCTTCAGAGGGAAGTACGCCACAGGCGGATAGGGGGTTAAACCTCTACACACCCAGCCAATCAAGTCTATCTCAAACAAAGTTTAATTTCAAGAAGCGGATTAAGACTTGCCGTTTTTCTCTTTTGCTTCATCTCTTTTTTGTATATCGTGTCCCCATTCATTAAGGGTTAATAAGAATAATAAAATTAAATTTAATTTGCGCCACATATCATTTTTTGTGGTAAAAAATTCAAAATTATCAAGTTCGTCCTGAGCTTTTAATTCATCTTGATATCTTTTTGTATTTTCTTTATTGAGAACAATTTTTTTACCTTTTTCAAGTTTATATAATTCACCGTTAGATTTTCTGCCAAAAATATATTTTTGATTTTCCTTATTGCGTACAAAAATTTCAAATTCTTCAGGGTTTTGCGGATTAAAAACAGCCCTGTACTTTAATAAGGTGTTATCGGATTTGAAATATCCAAAAAGCATATTATCGCTATTTTGAGATGTACTAACATCAAATTCAATTTTTTTGTTGTTATCAAGAGTTAGTTTAATATTATAATTTCCTAAACCTTTAGATTTAATAACAGGTTTGTCTACATCCGCAAGTCTGTTGAGGTGATGTGCAGGGATTGTCATTCCGAGTTTTGAAACATCTTCAAAATATTCATTCAATGTTCTCTCTTGTTGCTTGATTCTTTCAGGTTTAAAATATTCCTGTGTCGAGGGATCATTAGCTACTGCAAGTGCAATCAGTCCAAATAGTACACTTTTGCGTAACCACTCAGGCAAATTATTTTTATTACTGTTATTGTCCTTTGGTTTCCCTGGTTCATAGCTTTTACGCCAATCAGCATTGATTGGTGCAGAACCTCTGAAATTTATACTTTTATGCCCATAATTTGATATCGGTGAAATCTTCATGATGCTTTTTATAATGATGGAACAAAAAATTTTTTGCTAAATTTATTTTTTCTTTGATGCTTTTTTGAGCGTTTTTGTGTAATGTATTCCGCCTTTACCGGCATTAAGGGTCGTTTTTCCTTTAGGATCAACAGAAATTCGGCACCCTTTTACTCCGAAAGAAATACCTATTCCTGATTTTGAAATATTTATTCTGAACAAACCCAAATTTATACTTTTTTTGAAATAAAATCCCATAAACTCAATCCTGTACTATATTGTGTTGATTTTATAATATCATATTTCTATACTTTTGCAACGGTTTGAACAGAGGAGCTTTTTATTGCCTGAACAAGTGAAAAATAAAGCATCGGGTGAACATTACCCTTTTGAACTTCATTATATATTATTCCTAAAGCCTGTTTTGGAGTCAAAGCATCTTTATAAACACGGTTTTCTGTAAGTGCGGAATATTTATCCGCAAGATTAAGTATTTGCAGATTAATATCCGGAACAAATCTTTTGTTATCTTCCAAATTGTCATGGTGATGACGGATTAAAGCTAAAACTTCATCATTCACTCCGCTGTTTTTGAGTAATTGATATCCTAATTCCGAGTGAAGATGCATAATTTTAAATTCTTCATCCGTTAATTTACCGTTTTTGTTCAAAATCTCCGGTGGAATAAGAACTTTACCGAAATCGTGAAGCATAGCTCCGTCTTTCAGGTCTTTGAGATTAACCTGACTTTTAAGAGCCGGTGGAAGAACCTTGTAAATTTTGGCGCAAATTTCCGCACTATCCCGGCAATGCCCTTGTTTAAGATCTAAAAGCTCATTCATATTTAATCTGATAGGCAGCTTGTTTTTACTAATTATTTCTTTTAATTCCCTATTTTGGACTATTGACATCATAATATATTTTTCATCAAAAAAACGCTCAACAGAATTATTTTGGAAACTGTCATTGCCTGTTTTGTTTCCAAAGGGTACACTGTAATTGTTATTTAATTTTACCGGAGTTGCCGAACCTGTCAGCAGACGCCAGGGATTAAAATTAATTCCCACTAAAAGACCACACTATTAATTTCACACACGTATTACTACACGTATATATAAAGTATTTTTTTGAACGTAAATTGCATGAAATAAAAATTTTGTAAAGAAATCGTAATAAAAAATAAATAAGTGTTACCATAAAAGCATTATGGAAGAGATAAAACATGTACTAATATGCGGGATAGGAGCAATCGGTTCTATTTATGCCGATAAAATCAGCTGTTATGACAACAATAATTTGAAAATTCTTGTTGATAAATCAAGATACGAAAAATATTTAAAAACTCCGAAGGTATTTAATGGCAAAGAATTAAAACTTAATTATATATTGCCGGAAAATGCTGATTTTAAAGCAGATTTAATCATTATAGCAACAAAATATGACGGCTTAAATGATGCGGTGAAAAATATTAAAAATTTTATAAAAGAAAATACAATAATACTTTCACTCTTAAATGGTGTTACAAGCGAAGATTTGATTGCGCAAAAATATGGAATACGGCATGTTGTTCATTCATATTTTATTGGTCACAGTGCAATGAGAAACGGGAACGATATCACATTTGATGGCAGGGGAGATATTGTTTTTGGGGTTTTAAATTCTGATGTTACAGATAAAAATTATGAAAATATTTTGAAAAATTATTTTGATAAAGTCGGTATAGATTACAAAATTTCTGATGATATTGAACGTTCAATGTGGCTGAAATTTATGCTGAATGTCAGCTCAAATCAGCTTTCTGCAATTTTGCATACAACTTTTGGTCAAATGCAGAAAAGTGAAAAAATCAGAAAACTTTTGAAAAATATCATGTTTGAAGTTCTTGATATTGCCAAAGCCAAAGGGGTAAAAAATACTCAAACAATGGTTGCGGAGGCTTTTAAAGCTTTTGATGCTATGATTCCTGATGGTAAAACATCCATGCTGCAAGATATTGAAGCTGGAAGAAAAACAGAAGTTGAGATGTTTGCGGGCTCAGTTATAAAAATGGGTGAAAAATACTGTGTTCCGACTCCATACAACAAATTTTTTAAAGAAATGATAGAAATAATTGAAGAATAATTTAAAAATTATTACAATTTTATTTGCCCTCTTTACAAAATCAGGAAATTAATTTATACTACATAAGTAGTAAATTACGGGTGTGGAAATGTTAGTAAGTTTGATGGCAAGATTAAATGCAATAAACACAATGCATAATGCACAGTGGTCGATGATGCAGAACAGTCGTAACATGATGCAGATTGCAAGAAATTTGTCTTTCGGCGGTTATGATATGCAAGCTCTGCATAATTTGGATACCCGTTTTGCGTTGAATAATGAACGAAATCAAACTTTATATATGATTGCATTTGCCCAGGAAAAAGCAATAGCACAAAAAATGGCGCAGGAAGCCAAAAATAACAAAATATCCTATACTGCATAGTTTATGAATAATATAATAAAAAGCCTTCCATAAAATGGAAGGCTTTTTTTTGTTATAGTTCAATTACTATTTATTCTTTTTATGAAAATCATTCAAAAGTTCATTCAATTTTGACATATCGCCAAAGTTTTCGTTTTTCAGCTGTTCACGTTTGTCTGTTTTAGTATTAACCATAAATACAGTCGGGAATGCAGCGATTTCATATTTTTTAACTGCATCTTCGTATTTTTTGTCTTCTACGTTAACTTTAACAAAATTGAAATGATCTTTGTGATTTTTGTAAAGTTCTTCAAAAATAGGCATGAATCTTACACAGAAACCGCACCAATCAGCATAGAATAAAACTATCATAGGTTTTTTAGCCTTAACTGCTTTTTCGTAAGGCATACCGAATTTATATTCTGATGGTTTTTTGGTTGGTTCGTTAGAATCCGGTTGAGCAGGTGCTTCTGCTGCCGGTTGAGCAGATGGTGCTGCACCGTTTGTTAATAAACCTTTTACCTGATAACCTGTAACTGCGCTGAAAGTTGTAGCTGCAGCTACAAGTGTTAATAAACCCATTTTCAATGCTTCTTTTGCATTAAAATTTTCTGACATGTCTTAATACCTCCGTTAAATAAATACCCTTTAATATTATTACAAACAAGATTAAGTGTGCAATCAAAACTTTTTTTGTAAATTTATTTTAATATTTCTTAATACATGACTTGAGAAAATATATATCATAGTATATACTAAATATATACCCAAAGAAATATCTCGTGTTACCCCAAATGCGGCAAAAGTGCCGTGGGATTTGTGTTGTAAAAAAATAAGAGGAGTTTAATGTTATGAGCAATGAACAGAAGGTTATTCGCATGAAAAAATGTTATCAGGGTGTAGAAAGAAGAAGCATACCAAGAGATGAAAATGATGAATTGAATACATATTTAAGAGAAATTTCTTTATATCCTCAATTATCATTTGAAGAAGAAACCGAGTTGTGCAAAAGAATTGAAAATGGTGATGTTCAGGCAAAGCAGGAATTAATCAGGGCAAATTTGAAACTGGTTGTTACTATTGCAAGAAAAACTATTCACATGTCAGGGTTGCCGTTTGTTGATTTAATTCAGGAAGGCAATTTGGGTTTGATGGTTGCAGCTGAAAAATTTAACTATAAACTTGGTTACAAATTTGCAACTTATGCCGGCTGGTGGATTAAACAAGCGATGTTTAAAGCAATTTCCGAGCAGTCTCACTGCATGAAAATCCCTGTTTATATTCAGGAAACACTTTCAAAATATTCAAAAATCAAATACCAAATGGAGCAGACATCAAATAATCAGGTAAAAGTTGAGGATGTGGCAAAAGAAATGAATGTTGCACCGGAAAAAATTGAAATGTTTTTATCGGCTTACACTAAAACTGTTTCAATAGAAAACGGAATTGAAAAAAATGACGGCAAAGAACTTAATGTTGCGGATATTTTGGCTGATGAAAAAGCACAAATTAGTGAAAATGTTGAATATCAGTCATTGAAAAATGATATTAACAACGTAATTGCAACTCTTAAAGAAAGAGAAAGAGATGTTGTACGTATGCGTTTTGGTTTAGATGACAGTGAAAAATTTACCCTTGAAGAAATCGGAAATCTTTATGGTGTAACAAAAGAATGCATCCGTCAGACAGAACTTCGAGCACTCAAAAAACTAAAAGCAACAGGTTCGGAACTTCTGGCATGTTATATAAGTTAAAATATAATTTCTCGTGTTTATTGTGATCCTTTCAAAAAACCGCAACTCTAAAAAAGAATTGCGGTATTTCTATATAATTTTAATTTTAATTTTAATCAAGATCTTTAGCGAGAGTTTTAATTACATCAGCAACTAATTCTATATGACTTTCTTCATTAGATTTTTTTAATGCTTTTTTTAATACTGTTAAAGGTCCAAAAAATAAATTTTCTTTAAATGTTTTTCCAGCAACTTCTGCATAAATTTTTGGTTTTTCTACATCTCCACCCAAATAAACATCAGTATGTGCTTTATTTGCAGCTAATTTTTCAAGTAATTTATCTGCCTTTCTAAAACCGTTCCAACCAAGTTTTGTTGCAAGAATATATTCTATATGACTGTAATTCGGATGACATTGCAACCCTTTAAAACTTTGACTATTCACACTTTGAACCTGCATAATTAAACTCCTTTTTTATAATTTATAGAACATGAAAAACCCGTAAAAATTTTTTTTGCTATTAAATTTAAAAGACCGATTTTGCCATTCTTAACTTTATTAAAAATTTTAAAACCGGTCTTTTTATTATTATTTTGAATTAGTCTTTTTTCTTTAATGTTGGGAACGCAATGACATCACGAATTGACGGAGAATCAGTTAAAAGCATGACAAGTCTGTCTATACCCATTCCTAAACCGCCCATTGGTGGAACTCCATGTTCTAATGCGCAAATATAATCTTCGTCAATCGGCATCGCTTCGTCATCACCCTGAGCCTTAGCCTGCATTTGTGCTTCAAATCTTGCTCTCTGGTCAATCGGGTCTGTTAATTCAGAAAACGCATTGTCAATTTCCCAGCCGTTAATTCTTGTTTCGAATCTTTCTGTCAAACGAGGATTATCTCTGTGAACTTTTGCAAGCGGTGAAATATCTCTCGGATAATCATAAATGTGAATAGGCTGAATCAGTGTCGGTTCAACTTTTTCTTCAAATACTTTTTCTACAACCTGACCCCAGTTTGAACATTCTTCTGTATCAATATGAAGCGTTTGAGCTGTTTTTACGGCTTCTTCAAAGGTTTCGATTTTGTTAAAATCAATTCCTGTTGCTTCTTCAACTGCACCAAGCATGGTTTTTCTGTCCCATGGCGGAGTTAGGTCAATTTCGTTTTCTCCATATTTAATTTTTGTTGTGCCAAGAACTTCTTTTGCAACGTAAGCAACAAGTTCTTCTATCAAATCCATCATATCGTAGTAATCTACATAAGCCTGATAAAGTTCTATCATAGTAAATTCAGGATTATGACGGGTATCAATACCTTCATTTCTGAATGAACGGTTAATTTCAAATATTTTTTCACTCACACCGCCAACCATAAGTCTTTTCAGATAAAGCTCAGGCGCAATTCTCAGATACATATCCATATCGAGAGTGTTGTGATGAGTGATAAACGGTTTAGCATTAGCTCCGCCTGCCTGCGGATGAAGCATTGGTGTTTCAACTTCCATAAAACCTTTATTTATAAGAAATTCACGAATCTTTTGAATAATTAAACTTCTTTTTTGGAAAGTTTTACGAACATCTTCATTTGTAATCATATCAACATATCTTTGACGATATTTTGTTTCAACATCTGTTAAACCATGGAATTTTTCAGGCAATGGTAAAAGTGATTTAGACAAAATTTCCAATGATGTTGATTTTATGGTAAGTTCGCCTCTGGGAGTTCTGCGGACTGTGCCCTCAAATCCTACAATGTCGCCAATATCAACAGTTTTTAGTGTTTTTAAGTTTTCTTCGTCAAGATTTTCTTTGTGAGAGAACACCTGAATTTTGCCTGATGCATCAACAAGGTCAATAAACATTCCGCTGTTGCGGACTGCCATAACACGACCTGCGACTTTGTAACTGTCGGATGTTTCTTCCCCAACTGGAAGATCTGCATATTTATTTTGCAAATCCTGTGCCATTATGGTTTTTTCGTATTTATAGGGATAAGGGTTTAATCCTCTTTCTCTCAAATTGTTTGCTTTTTCAACTCTGATTTGACGGATTCTGTCTTGTGATGAACCTGCTTCATGCGCTATTTCTTGTATTTCTGCCATTTTTTAACCTCTTTTGTTTTTTAATAAGCAAAATTATCATAGCATAAACAAAATTATTATACTTTTATAACAACATCAACTTTTTGGTCAAATTCATCATGCGGTAAATTTGTGGTAAATAATTCTTTTGGAACAGGACAAATTGTTTTGAAATTTTTGCCGTAATTCTTGATAAATCTGTCATAAAATCCCCCGCCGTAGCCAAGACGGTAGCCGTTTTTATCACACATCAGTGCAGGTACAACAATCAAATCCAATATATCCGGATTGACCGGACTTGAATTTGGTTCATAAATCCCGAGAGAGGATTTTTGCAGGTCAGCATTGCCATTCTGACAAGTATACGGGCAAACTAAAAGTTCTTTTTTTTCAACCTTTGGCAGATAAAAATTTTTATTATCGTTAAAAAGTTCTCTCAAATCAACTTCAAATTCTGTCGGATAAAAAAGCATAATATTTTTTGAGTTAATATAAATATCATTTTTCATGATTAAATCGACCAAATTTGTACTGATTTGTTTCATTGGAAGTTTTTTACGAATATTTTTTGCTTTTTTGCGAAGTTCAATTTTATCAGTCATATTTTTAATATATAATAAAAATTGCCATGACTGAATACAAACAAATGAAATTAATAAACCCAAACTGGGATCAACATGGGTATATACAGGTTTACACAGGAGATGGAAAAGGCAAGACAACAGCATCATTAGGACTTGCCATGCGTGCTTTGGGCAGAGATTGGAAAGTTTTAATCGTCATGTTCACAAAAGGCGGAAACGATTATGGGGAACTCAATTCATTCCGTCAGTTATCAGAAAAAATTGCTGATAATCTGACTATTGTTCAGGCCGGTTTAGACAGGGTAATTTATAAATCAAACGAATGCGAACAAGACCACAAAAAAATAAAAAAGGGCTGGAATCTTGTAAAAAAAGCAGTTAGAAATGACGAATATCAGCTAATAATTATGGATGAAGCAAATATTGCAATTGATATGGGTATTTTGGATGTTGATGAAGTTGTAAAAGTCTTGAAAAGCAAGCCTGACCAAATGGAAATTGTTTTGACAGGGCGTAATGCACACCCGAAAATTGTTGAAATTGCTCATCTTGTTTCCCGTATAGAGCCTGTTAAGCATTACTGGGACAAAGGTGTTCACGCAAGAAAAGGGATTGAATATTAAATATTTCCCCCAATTGTATTAGATAAATTCTTTCAAACTATATTAAAAAGTTGATTTTTTATATTACAAAATCTGGCATAATGAAAATGTCATCACAAATTTTACAGGGAAATGATATGAATTTAAATGAAGAATGTCTTTTGGGTTATTTAAAAAATCCTGATGAATTATCAAATAATACTGAGATTTTGAAAATATATAATAAAATTCTTGAACAAAAATTTGTATTTAAAAATATTCTTGTCAATTTCCCTGCAATAAATTATACTGAACAAATAAAGGGGTAAATGTAATCTGATTTTTTCATTTCCTTTTAATAAAATACAAAGTTTAGCAGGAAAATTATGTTAAAAAAAATCTTATATATCTTATGGATTATAATTTTAGGTTTTCTGGTTATTTTCGGACTGAAAAACGGTAATTATAAAACTTTTATTTCTTCTATGGAAAACAGAAGTTTTGATATAAGACAGGAATATATTTCTTCTGCCGGTCTCAGACCGCATAATGATAATATTGTCATTGTTGCAATTGATGATGCAAGTTATGAGTATATTTTAGAAAAATACGGTGAATGGCCTTTAGACAGAGCTGTTTATGCAAAACTGACGGATTATATAGAAGCGCAGTCCCCAAAAAGTATTGCTTTTGATTTAATGTTTGTAAAGTCTGTAAAAAGCAGTGAAAATTCGGATAATTCTCTTGTAGATATTTTCAAAAAATACGATAATGTCTATACTGCTATGAACCTTGATAATCAGGATGCGGATTTAAGAAAACCTGCTGTTTTGCCTGAAAAATTAGCGGTTAATCTTCTCAACAATTCAAAAAAAATTGATACAAAATATTATGAATTTACAAACTGCAGAAGTATAATAGACGGGATTTTAAATTCAACAAAAAATATCGGAATGATAAATGTTTTGCGGGGGGATGACGGTGTATTAAGGCAAATGCCCCTGTTTTTAAACTATAACGGGAAATATTACCCCCAGCTTGCTCTGAAAGTAGCCCTAAACTCTTTAGGTTTGAAAGATAAAAAAGATTTTGAGATAACCAAAAACGGGGAACTTATTTTAGGTGATAAAAAAATCCCTGTGAATAAAGACGGTTCAGTAACGCTCAATTGGTACGGGGCAACAGAAACTTATGAACATATTTCACTTTACAAACTTTTAAAAGCAATTGAAGGAGATAACAGCTACAAATTCGACTTTAAAGATAAAATTGTTTATTTTGGGGCAACAGTTTCAAGTCTTTCGGATATAAAAACTGTTCCTGTTGATAAAGTTTATCCCGGTGTAGAAGTTCAGGTCACTTATGTAAACAACCTTTTAGATAATAATCTGATTAAAAAAACAACTCCTGCAGCTAATATTTTAATAACACTTATACTTGTAATTTTAACTGTTGCAATTGTTCTTGCGCTTGATTCAATGCCTGTAATTATAGGTTTGACGGTCACATTATATTTTGCACATATTATTATGAGTTATTATATGATGATTCATCATAATTTGTGGGTAGAAATTGTTTCTCCGATAGCATTTACTATTCTTGCCTTTATTATTACGGTTATTATCAAATATCTGATTAAATCAAGAGATTTTGACAAACAATACAAACTCGCAACAACAGATGGTTTGACAGAGCTGTACAACCACAGGTATTTTCAGGAACAGATGCAGATGCATTGTGCAAATGCCAAACGTTATGAGAGTGTATTTTCATTAATAATTTTAGATATAGATTTCTTTAAAAAATTTAATGACAATTTTGGACATCAGTCCGGTGATGCTGTATTAAGACAGGTTGCATTTGTACTAAAGAAAAATGTACGTGCAACAGATATAGTATGTCGTTATGGCGGAGAAGAAATGAGTATTATTCTTCCAAATGCAAAAAAAGATGAGGCAATTTCTATTGCGCAAAAATTATGTGATATTGTTGCATCTCAAAAATTTAAACTCAGCAACAACAGGGAAAGTAATGTGACAATAAGTCTGGGTGTTTCAACATACGGTCAAACAGACGGGACCGAACCGTCAAAAATTATAGAATCGGCAGATAAACGGCTCTATCATGCCAAAGAAACCGGCAGAAACAGAGTAAATTAATATATGAATACAAATTATATAAATCAAAAAATTAATATTAAAGATTTAACACCTGATTCTCCATATAATCCGTACTTAATCGGAAATAACGAAAAGCAGATAGATCAGATTAGTGATTTTTTGCAAAATGATAAAAAATTATTACTTTTAAACGGTTTTGTCGGTTCCGGAAAGGGAGAAATTCTCAATTATGTAACATCACATCTTAATGAAAATGTTGTTTTAATAAAATATATGTGTCTTGAAACAACAATTCTTGATGATATGCTTTTATCATTCTTTGAAAGTTTCAGAAATTATGCCATAAAAGGTACTATTACACTTCCGAGAGGTAAAGTCGATAATTTTACCCAAAAAATTAATTCATATTTTAATGCAGTAAAAAACCCTGTCGTGGTGGTGTTACACTCTTTTCAGACAATATTGAAAGAAAATAAAAAAGAAATACTCAATTTTATTGAACACCTTGAAAAATTTGAAAATATAAAAATAATTTTATCATCACGAACTTTCAATTACGAAGATTTTAAAAATGTTGATTATGACAGGGTGACTTCTCTTGCATTTACAAAAGAAATTTTTGAAAAATATTTGCGGGATAATGAAATTAAAAATATCGGTCCGATTTCAAATGAACTGTATAAACAAACAAGGGGGTATTATACCTATATTAATCTTTCAATAAGAATAATGAAATTAAGACAGTATAGTCTTGTAAAATTTTTGGAAGTATTTTCAAAAAGCGGAATGGGATTTTCTGAATTTGTGCGCAAAGAGGCTTTAATGTTAGTTGACCCCGTAAGTTTGCACCTTTTCAGACTCCTTGCGCTTATGCGTATTCCTATTCATGTGAATTTAATTAAATCTTTGCATCTTTTTAATCAGGAAAGGATCTACTTTTTTGTTCAGAATTATCTTTTGGGAGTTGATGGTGAGAGTCTTTATCTGAAGGATTTTTACCGAGAAATAATTGAACAACAGATTCAGCAGAGTGTAATGGTTAAACTTCACAAGGCTTGTGTTGATTTGTATGAAACTCAGTTACCGCTCAAACCGATGGAGCGTGATTTAAGATTATCCCGTCAGACAATGCGTAATGAAATTGACTATCATTCTTTGTTTTTACCTAAAAGACCGCAGATTCAAAATTTTCAGCCAAATATTGCCAAGTTTGTTCAGCCCCTTACTCCAAAGCAGGCTCCCGTACAACAGCAAACTCCAACTTCGGCACCTGTCAAAGAAGAAACAAAAGAAGAAAAGATTGAAAAAATTAACTTTATTTTTGAAGATGAATCAATTTTGGATAATATTGCATCTTCAATTAATAATTTTATACAGGAAACTGCCGGAAATAAAGAAATTGCACTCAGCGGTTCAAAAATGAGTTTAACGGAAATTTTAAATCAGGCAAAACAAGAAGAAACAAAATACAATTATAAACATGCTGTTATGTTGTATCAAAGTGCATTAAATAAGACTGATGATGATAATTTTGATACTTTTCTTCCGACGATATACCAAAGACTTGTATATTCTTACAAAAATCTTTCTGATTGGCATAACGCTATTGAATACCTGACAAAATTGCAGGATTACTACTTTAATGTATCTGAAGAAGAAAAAGCATGGGAAGTTCAGCTTGAAATGGCAAATATCTATTTTACGACTTATAAACAGGAAAATGCCAAGTATATTTTGAATGAACTTGATAAAAAGGAAAATCTGTCAAATGATTTAAGGATAAAAGTTTATCTTTCTCTTGCAAAAATTTCAGGAAATCTTAACGAAGAATTTTCGTATTATAAAAAATCCGTATCGCTTATTACGGATGAAACTGATAAATCCGTTCTTTCACAATTATATTACAGATTTGCCGGAGTTTATGATGAAAAAGACGATATAAAGACAGCAGCTTTTTATTACAAAAAATGTATTGAGATTAAAGATAATAATAATTATTTATCAAGAGCTATGGCAAATCTTGCAGAACTTTATGAAGAAACAGGTTATACGGATTTTGCGGTAAAATATTATGAAAAAAGTATAGAAATTGATAAGGATATAAAGAATTATAACGGTCTATATTCAAGTGCCCGTCATTTATCGGAAATTTATGCCCCGAAAGACAGCGCAAAATCGCTTGAATACTTAAATCAGTCATATAATTATGCAAAACAGTTAAATGAGCCGTTCTACATTGCCGATGTTTCATCAGAAATCGGGAATTATTATTTGTTAAGAAAAGATTTTGATAATGCATATAAATATTTTCTGCAGGCAAAAACTACTGCAAAAACTTCAATGACAAAAGATAATGCCGAAAGATTTGATTCAAAATTAGATTATATTAAAAAGTATATTTCTGATGAAGAATTTATGAAATTGGAAGAAAAATATGGAAAATAAACAAGATTTTGAAAAATATTCAAAACTTTTTATTGAAGAAAATCATAAAATTAATTTGATTTCTAAAAATGATGAGAAATTTTTGTGGGAAAAACATATTTGTGATTCATTGTCGCTCGGCAATTTTTTTAATAAATACGGTATTCCTCAAACGCTGCTTGATATAGGTACGGGTGGTGGTTTTCCGTCTGTTCCGTTGTCAATAAAGTATCCGCAGATAGAAATTAGTGCTATTGACAGTATAGGTAAAAAAATTCGTGCAGTTCAAAACTTCAAAGAACAATTAAACCTCAAAAACCTTATTCCGATTTGTGACAGAGTTGAAAATATTAAAGGTGAATTTGATGTAGTAACTTCACGTGCAGTTGCATCTTTGGATAAAATTTGCACTTATGCTCTGCCAAAAACCAAGAAAAAAGGATATTTTGTTGCATTCAAATCCAAAAAAGCACATGAGGAAATAAATTCCGCACAAAACATTTTAAAAAATTTTGATGCACAAATTATTGATATTATTGAATATAATCTGCCATTAGATGAACAAACCGAACGAAATTTAATAATCATTCAAAAATCATAATAATTTATATTACCCCCTTTATTTTTTATTTTTTAGTTGTATAATGAGATTTGTTTCTGCTTATTAAAAATTGGGATATTCAAGATAAATAAGTAGTTTCGGGGAATTTATATATAAACCTCGGGAGAAATACTGTTCTTAATATTTGTTAACAAATAAGGGCATGATAGCAATTTTTTTTCCGTTCAGGTTTCTATATATATGGAAGGTTTATAGGTAGTATGAAAGTAGATATTGTAAATCAAAATTATCAGTCAAAGGCAGTTACGCCTAATTTAAAAGCTGGTAATATGAAGAAATCGCCAAATTTTACGGGCATGTCACAGGTAGAAAAAGATATGATGAACTTATTGCATCACAAAAAAGCAATTGAGTTTATGAAATCTTTTGAATGGTTGAAAGGTGAAATCGGCGGGATTTTGTTAACTGCATTAGGTACAGGGCTTGTTGCTCCGATATTTATCGGTTTTAACCCGTTTGTTCATGCTCCGAAAGATGCAACTCCGGAAGAAAAAGAAGATGTAATAAATACTAAACAATATACTGCAATGCGTCAGCCTGTATCTGCAGCTTTGGCAATATTATTCCAGGCTGGTGTTCAAAAATATATAGATAAAGGTTTGGATGCGGTATTTAATAATCCCGAATATTCAAAATATGCAAGATTAAATTTGGATCAACAGGTTATAAATACAGATTCCTTTATTAAAGGCAATGTTAAAAAAGCAATGAAAGAAGAAGGTTTGTCAAAACCATCTTTAATAAAATCTTGGTTCAGTAAAGAAGCAGCAGAACAAAGAAATGCTTTTACGGAAGAATTTGACAACAGAGTAGATAAAATAAAATCTGAACAAATAAAAACAGTTGCCGATGGTTTAGAAAAAGACAGTGTAATTCATATCGGTGAAAGACAACTGGAAAATAAAACAACCGCAAGACTTATAAATAAACAAATTGACAGTTATATCAATGATGCGAAAGCCCTTAAGAAAACTCACGATCAAATAGTATTCTACAAGGACAGAGCACAAACTTTGATGGAAAATGAAGACTATTTGAGAAATCTGTTCAAAGACATTCCTGTAGAAGAAGTCAGAAAAACAATGGATGAAGCCAAACTAAAAGAACTATATACACAGGTTGGTGATTCTGTTCAGGTGCTTCTTGATAAAGAGAAAAATCCTAAAATTCGTACAATATTGAGTGAAATTATGTCAAAACCTGAAGATTTGCGTGCAAACAGAATTGAAAGAACTCTGCAGCGTATGGATTCTATCAAAAGAATTTGTAAACCGTACGGAGGATTCACTCCTGAAAATTATGAACAGGCACTTCTTGACAGGAATAATGTACTATCAAAACGTATTATTGAATTAAAAGAAGCAAAAATTAAAGAACCTTTAGATGCAGATGAAAAAGTGGTAGAACAGGCAATTAAAAAAGTTAAAAAAGCCTGCACATTCAGAAAAGGCGATCCGGTACTTGAACCGTTGTTAGAAAATACTGATACATTTGGAAGTAAAGCAGAAAAAATCAGTGAAAAAATTTACAAAGATATAGCAAAAGCATACAAAAAACTTGTAGACAATAATTATAAGAGCTGGAACCAGATTACCAAAATCGGTGTAGGTGTACTGATTACATTACCTATCACTTGTACCGCTCTCAACTGGGTATATCCGAGATTTATGGAAATCTTCTTCCCGAAACTTGCAGGTGTAAAAAAAGATCAGGCACCTCAGCAGGTTGAACAGCAAGGAGGTGACAAATAATGAATATCCAGGCGATAGGAGTTAACACCTTAAAAGGAATTGGCAGAGGAATTGCCAAAGCAACAAATTTAAAACCTGCTGTATGGTTGGGTGACAAATTTGATGGTAATTTGGAAAAAGCCCTTGCAACCGCAGTAGTCGGTTCAATTATAGCAAAAGACGGTATCGGTTGTGCGATGTATGTTACTCAGAGTATGAACAATAAAAAGATACCTGATGAAAAACGTAAATTTGTTGCAGCATTAGATTTAACAAACGGTTTATTGATGATTGGTGCGCAAATCGGTATGTTCCTTGCAATGAGAAAATACTCAGGAACAATATTTAATAAAATATTCAAAAAATCATTTAATCCGATTGCAAAATCAAATACCGTATCAAGAATGCGTATGTGGGCTGCTAAAAAAGGTGAACCTGTACTCAGAAAACTCGGGCTTGAAAAAGTATTTGATGAAAAAGTTCAAAAGAGTGCATTAGATGTATTCAAGTTCGTATTAGATACGGCTGCAGCAACAATCGTAGGTAAACGTGTAATTGTTCCGTTGATTGCAACTCCGTTTGCAAGTAAAGTTGAAAAATGGCTTGATAAACGTGAAAAACGTAAAAACGGTGAGTTACCGGTTGAAGAATCTGATAAATCAGCTCCTTCAATGAAAGGCAGTGAAAAAGCTGAAGAAGTAAAATCTCAGCCGAAAATTGATGAAGAAGAAATAACAAATCTTCTCGACCTTTACAAAAAGAACCACACAGAATCATAAATAATATAAATACCTATATAACCGAGTAATAATGTCTTGTGTTTTCACAAGGCATTATTTTTTATTTGCATAAACAATATTATCGGTAAGAGATAATATTGTTTAATATTCAAAATAAATATGCCCCATTTCTTTGACCGCAAAGAAACGGGGCGCAAAGAAACTCC
>CACYVN010000002.1:148236-170327 GCA_902777855.1 uncultured bacterium
CTCTTGCCCGGGCTTATGCTCGAGTAAAATGCGGATAACTCGCTGACGCTCAAACAAATCCGCCTTTGATGTTCTCTCGCATAACATTTATTGCTCACTTCGTAAAGGTCGGCAATCTATAAATCGTGTCGCTGGTTTTGAGTCACTTTTGCCACCAAAAGTGCCCCCGTCCGGAGGCCCTGCGGAGCAATATTTTATGTACCGATAATACAGTTTATGTAAAGTTAGTATGAAAAATTAACCAACAGGATAATTTTAATAGAAGTTTGTTTTCTTTTTAATGTAGATAATCTTTTTCATACTTCCAGCTATTCTTAATTCCAATGAGGGCACTTGCCCTCTTTTTTTTGCGGATTTTACACTCTGCCGAACAAAACGATTAAGTATCGTTTTGTGAGAGGTAGCGATGTCGAGCGAATGCGAGCGGAACTCGTAAGGTGCGAGGTCAATTTTTACGGCAACGCAGTGAAGTAAAAAACTTGACCGAGCCCAGTAAAATCCAAGACAAGCCCGAGCAGAGAAATAATACTATTTACAAAATCTAAACAAATTTGTATATTCCGCTTTTATATTGTAAAATATGCTCAGTAAGAGAGTGCATATTTTATATAAAAGGAGTATTTATGGAAATATTAAATAAAGCTGATATTGGTGTATTTGGTGGCTCAGGATTTTACAGTTTCTTAAAAGATATTGAAGAAGTGAAAGTCGATACGCCTTATGGTGAAACAAGCGACAGTGTATTTATCGGAAAAATTGGACAACACAGAGTTGCATTCATGCCCCGTCATGGCAGAAATCATTCTATTCCGCCACATCTGGTTAATTTCAGAGCAAATGTATGGGCAATGAAACATTTAGGATGTAAAAGAGTAATTTCACCTTGCGCTGCAGGCAGTTTGCAAAAAGAAGTTGAACCGGGGAGTTTTGTAATTTGCGACCAGTTTGTTGACTGGACAGACGGCAGAAAATCAACATTTTTTGAAGGTCCTGTTGTTCAGCACCCGTCACCTGCGGATACTTACTGCCCGGAACTTAGAAAACTTGCTGTTGAAACGGCGCGTGAACTTGGGATAAAAGTTCATGACGGCGGTACGGTTGTTGTAATCAACGGCCCGAGATTTTCAACCAAAGCAGAATCGGCGTTTTTTACAAGGCAGGGCTGGCAGGTAATTAATATGACTGCGTTTCCTGAAGCATATTTAGTTAAAGAACTCAATATGTGTCCTTTGAATATCTCTTTAATTACTGATTATGATGCGGGTTTGGTCGGAGATGTTCCGCCGGTATCGCATGAGGCGGTTTTGGAAGTATTCAATAATAATGTTGAAAATCTTAAATCATTGTTATTTAACATGATTGAAAAAATTCCGTCAGAAACTGATAATTGCGAATGTAAAAATTCAACGAAATTGGACTAATTTATGGCTAAATTCATAAGATTTTTATACAGACTGGTAAATTACTATCTATATTTTGTAGTAATGGCATGTTTTTTGGCATTAGTTCCGAATATAAATCCTAATTTCCCGTTGTTTAATTGTATATTTAAAATTGCAGGGTTTTATCTTATACCGCCTGTTTTCGGATTTATAATATCCCCTATGCTTGTAATGATAATTTCAGCTCTTATAATGATGGGGTTAGGTAAAATTTATGACAAATATTATGCTCCGAAAGAGCCTAAAGTTCTTGTAATGACACCTGAACAATTTATTGAGCAAATCAAGAAAAATGAGCAGAATTACATTGATAAAGTTGTATCAGAAGTCAGAGAAGAATTTGGGGAACAGGAGCAGGAAGAAAAAATTCAAAAAAATGAGGATAAAGAAGAATGATAAAAAATATATTTTGGGCAATAGATATGTGTTTTCAGATATATTTCTGGATGATTTGTGTCAGATGTCTTTTAACATGGTTGCCGAATTTAAACTGGGATAATCCAATATTAAGTGCATTAAAATCATCGGTAGATTTATATTTGGATTTGTTCAGAAAAATTATTCCGAATGTCGGACCATTTGATTTTTCACCAATTGTAGCGGTAATTGCTTTAATGTTTATACGCTACATTATTTTGATGATAACAGGTTATCTTTTTGCCGGTTTAGGTATGCTCGGATAGGTGGTTTATGAAAATAATTATATATGGTGCAACGGAAATAGGATGTTTAATTGCAACGGAATTTTTTGAAGATTGCGATATAACACTTATTGATAAAGAGGAAAATCGTTCGGAAGAATTTGACAAACTTGATATAAGTTTTGTATCTGGAAGTGCAACCGATATAAAAGTATTGAAGCGAGCAGATATAATGGGAGCAGATGTTTTTATTGCCTGCTCCGGGCTTGATGAGGCGAATATTGTTGCCTGCCTTACCGCAAAAAAAATCAGCGGGGTAAAGACTATTTGTTTTGTATCAAAAAAAGAGTATCAAAATGCAATGGCACAGGACAAATCAAACGAATATTTAAGCGATTTCTTTATTGATAATATTATTTGGCCTGCAGAACTTCTTACGCAGGAACTTTTCAGAATTGTCACGGTTGCGCATGCACTTGATGTTGAAAACTTTGCAGACGGAAAGGCAAGACTTTTGGAATACAAAGTCAAACCTGCATCATCCATTGTCGGTAAAATGGTCAAAGACTGCGGGTTTACCAAAGACACAATTATTGTCGGAATTAAAAGAAATGAACTTTTATTTATTCCGAACGGTTTAACTGAAATTAATGCTGATGACAAACTCATATTTATGGGAACATCAAGGTCGTTAGATATATTAGCAGGTACATTTTTTCATGAAAAAGAACGTGTAAAATCTGTTGCAATAATCGGTGGTGGAGATGTCGGGTTTATGCTCGCAAAAAATCTTGAAGTGATGAAAATTAAATCAAAAATCATTGAAAAGAATTATGAAAGATGTGAATTTTTGTCTCAGGAACTCAATTCAACGCTTGTAATTAACGGTGACGGAACTGATTTAAAACTTCTTGATGAAGAAGAAATCGGCAGCTGTGATGTTGTGATTTCTGTTACAAATAATGATGAACGCAATCTTTTATGCTCGCTTTTGGTTAAACAATTAGGTGTAAAACGTGTAATTGCGAGGGTTTCAAAAGTTCTGAATATTCCGCTTTTTGAAAAGGTAGGTATTGATATTGCAGTATCTTCAAAAACTTCTGCTATTAATGAAGTTCGTAATGACCTTGATGAAGCTGATGTTGATATTCTTGCAACGGTTGAACAGGGTGAGGCTGAGGTTTTGGAAATCCCCGTTAAAAGTGATTTTGACGGTAAACTTATCAAAGATATAAGATTCCCTGCACCTGCGATTATCGGGGTTGTTCAAAGACGCAGTCATGTTATCATTCCGAAAGGGGATACCCAGATTAAGATGAGAGATATTTTGATTGTCTTTACCAAGGCGCAGGACGCTCAAACGATTAAGGAGCATTTTAAGGTAGTATAATGAGATTTAATTATATAGCAAACGCAATAGGTCTTTTGCTTATGGATATCGGATTTATGATATTCATACCTCTTGTTGTCGCTTTGATTTTTCAGGAATGGCAATGTGCGGTTGCCTTTCTTGCCGCAGGGTTATTATCTCTTGCAATCGGGGATATTTTACACAGAGTTGAAAAACGTGCCAAAAGTGATGATGCGCTAAATGACATAAAACGTACAGAAGCACTTATTGTCGCTTCTTTGGCATGGGTTCTGTTCGGGTTAATTGCGTGTATTCCGTTTTTGTTTAACGGATTCAGCTTTATAGATTCTTTCTTTGAATCGGTATCAGGAATTACAACCACAGGTGCGACAATTTTGACTTCGTTTGATATACCAAAATCGCTTTTGTTCTGGCGTTCGTTTATGCAATGGCTTGGCGGTATGGGAATTATAGTTCTGTTTATTGCCATAATGCCTCAGTTTGCGGTTGCGGGCAGGCAAATGTTCTTTGCTGAAGCCCCGGGGCCTACGGAGGAAAAATTTACACCCAGAATTAAAAATACGGCTTCTGCCCTGTGGATAGTCTATGCCTCTTTGACGTTTTGTTGTGCCTTATGTCTTTATTTTGCAGGCATGAATCCGTTTGACTGTATTTGTAATGCTATGTCAACTCTTTCTGCAGGAGGGTTTTCACCAAATCCACAAAGTATTGGCGGGTATCATTCAAACCTCATTATTGGGATAATATTTTTGTTCATGTTTATTGCAGGCGCAAGTTTTGTTGTTCAGTCTAAAGTTTTGACAAAGATGGATCCTCGTCTGTTTTGGAAAAGTGAAGAATTTAGGTTTTATACAAAAATTATCATAACGATTTCAACAATTTTGGCGTTGATTTTATATTTTGAAAATCATTTTTCCATATTACATTCATTTGGGGCGTCGTTTTTTCAGGTGCTTTCGCTTGCAACTTCAACCGGATGCTCAAGCGAAGATTATCAGTTGTGGAGTCTGAATGCGAAACTGATATTGTTCATTTCAATGTTTCTATCATCGTGTTCGGGCAGTGCCGGTGGTGGTGTCAAAATGACACGTTGGCTTTTGATTTGCAAGTATATGAAAAATGAGGTTTACAGAATTTTACATCCGAACGCAGTTCTAAGCATAAAAATTGACAAAGTTGTTGTTCCGACAAACGTTATTAAGCAGACAATTTTCTTTATGCTCGGCTTTTTTCTGATTTTTATTGTCAGCGCACTTTTGGTAATCGGAATTGAGGGCGATATTGTAATCGGTGTAACTTCTGCTATTGCATCGTTAGGAGATGTCGGGCCTGCATTGGGACACGTCATCGGTCCGATGGGGAATTATTCGTCACTTTCGTTCTGGACAAAGATTATATTTATATTCAATATGCTTGTAGGTCGTCTTGAAATTATCCCGTTCCTCGTGCTTTTCAGAAAAGAATCGTGGAAGGTGAAATGATTTTCTGACTTTATATTTATTTACAACTACTTTACAATTTTAGGGAAATATAATAGAATTTTACTATAGAAAGCAGTAGTGCTTTAGACAAAAAAGAACGGTGTCCCCGTTCTTTTTTCAGTAATATAGAAAGGTCGGTAAAGGATGAGAACGGAAGTAAACAGATTGGAAATATTGGCAAATATCACTCCGCTGATTGAAAATACCGCTATGCGTTATAATCTTATACCGATAGAAATTGATTTTTCAAAAGAAAATCACCGCTGGTTTTTGCGAATATTTTTGTATTCAAAAGAACGTGATATTACGCTCGATGACTGCGAAAACGTTACAAGAAGTCTTGAGGGGTTTCTTGATGAACTTATTCCTGTTAAATACTATCTGGAAGTTTCATCTCCCGGATTAGAGCGTAAATTCAAATCAGAAAAAGAATTTATAATCTTCAAAGGCAGAAGAATCAGCCTAAAACTCAAAGAGCCGTTAGAGGGTGAAACCGAAAAAATCTTTAAAGGAGAACTTGTTGATTATGACACAAATGAAGGTTTGACTTTTTTCAGGTTTGATGACGGTGTGCAGTTAAATATTCCGAAAGATAATATTCAATCTGCAAAGTTGTATATTGATTGAGGAAAGCCATGTAATTCAGAGTCTCTGCCGTCATTCAGAGCGAAGCGTGGAATCTTCGGCAGAGTCTCTGAATATAAAGGGATTAAATGAAAACATCAAGCTACATATACATAATTACAAATTATAAAAATACAACTTTATATACCGGCGTTACATCAAATTTGGTAAAACGAATATGGGAACATAAAAATGAAATAGTAGAAGGTTTTAGTAAAAAATATAAATTACACAAATTGGTATATTATGAAGTAATTGATAATATTGAAACCGCAATAAACAGAGAAAAATACATAAAAGGAAAATCAAGACAATATAAAATAAATCTAATTGAAAGTATTAATAAAGAATGGAAAGATTTGTATGATGACATAATATAAAGATTCTTCGGGCTAAAGCCCTCTGAATGACGTAATTTTTGATAACTTTAATAACTTACTGAATCAAAACCAAAAAAGGAGAATAAACACATGATTAAAATCGGAGCAGGAAACTTAAACGAAGTTTTCGAAGAACTGGAAAGAGAAAAAGGAATTTCACGAGAAGTTATCATATCATCACTTTGTGATGCTATGGTTGCAGCTTACAAAAAACATTTGAGAGTAAAAGAAATCGAAAATGTTGAAGCAATTCTTGATGAACAAGGCGGTGAAATCGGTATTTTCAAAGGTAAAACCGTTGTAAAAAAAGTCGCAGATGAAGAAAACGAAATTTCATTAAAAGATGCAAAAGAAATTGACGAAGATGTAGAACTTGGTGATGAAGTTAAACTTGAAGTTACCCCAGAGCAATTTGGCAGAATTGCAGCACAGGCTGCAAATCAGGTGCTTACTCAAAGAATCAGAGAAGCTGAAAGAAATCTTGTCCTCAATGAATTTTTGGATAAAAAAGGTACTTTGATAACCGGTATTATTCAAAAAGTTGACGAAAGAAGAAATGTAATAGTTAATATCGGAAAAATTGATGCAATTATGCCGAGAAAAGAACAAATTCCGGGTGAATTTTACAAGCCGGGCAACAGAATCAGAGTTTTTGTTCTTAATGTAAAAGAAACAACAAGATTACCGCAGGTAATCGTTTCCCATGCACATCCTGAAATCGTAAGAGAATTATTTGAACTTGAAGTTCCTGAAATTGAAGATGGAATTGTTGAAATTAAATCAATTTCACGTGAAGCAGGCTACAGAACAAAAATTGCCGTATGGTCAAATGATCCGGAGGTTGATTCTGTTGGTGCATGCATAGGACCAAGAGGGGCAAGAATACAGACTATAGTAAGCGAACTCAAAAATGAAAAAATTGATATCGTAAGATATTCGCTTGACCCTGTTGAATATATTGTTAATGCTCTTTCACCTGCAAGAGTTGTATCAGTTGATATTATGGCTGATGACGAAGAAGCTCACGAAGCACTTGTTGTTGTTCCGGATGATCAATTGTCGCTTGCTATCGGCCGTGAAGGTCAAAACGTCAGACTTGCTCACAAACTGACAAACTGGAAAATTGATATTAAATCAGTTTCTCAGATGGAAAAAGCAGAGTCTGAAGCTCAAAATTACAGCGTGGAACCTCAATATGAGGAAGAAGAAAGCGAAGTTGAAGACATTATGAACTCGGAAGAACTTCAACAAGAGATTGAAGAAGAAATGAATCAGCAGGCATTAGACGAAGAAGATATGCAAGTTGAAGAAGAGTCTGAAGAAAGCGAAGAAACCGAAGAATAATTATATTTATATATTTTTGAAAGGCATTTACATTAAGTAAATGCCTTTTTTATACCAATCCTTCTTTTAACGCTTTAACGGCAGCTTGTGTTCTGTCATCAACTAAAAGTTTTTGAATGATATTACAAACGTGGGCTTTTGCGGTGTGTGATGAGATAGTTAATATTTCGGCAATTTCATTATTGGATTTTCCGTCTACAATAAGTTTTAAAACCTCATATTCTCTTTGGGTAAGGTCGGCGTGCTGATTGCGAAACATCGCACGTGACATTTTTCTCTGCGGAATAAGCCCGTTGTTTTTATCCCTCAAAATTGGTACAGCAAGCGGATCTATCCACATAGCACCATCTTTAATTGTTTTTATAATCATTTTTAAAATGTCGGTGTTAATGTCTTTCATGACATAAGCACAAGCACCTGATTTCAACGCATCAATAACCTCTTTTTCACTTAAATGTGAAGTTAAAATTATAACTTTTGCATTTGTATTAAGTTCAAGAATTTGTTTTGTTGCTTCAATTCCGTCAATGTCCGGCAGACCTATATCCATAAGCGTCACATCAGGATGAGTTGTACGGAATTTTTCTATTGCATCTTTGCCTGACTGAGCTTCTGAAGTCACTTCCATCCCGTCTTTGGGTTCAAAAAGCGATTTTAAACCAACCCGCATAAGTTTATGGTCTTCAACCAACATTAATTTTATGGGTACATTTATCATAAATTGCTCCTTTTTTATAATAATTAAATATTCATTATGTAACCCCAACCTACATTTGGGATTAAATAAAACTATTATTTTACGGTGTTTTTTTTGGATTTTTATTTTAATGAAAATTTAATGGATTATGATAAATGTTTGATGTATATTTATGTAAAGTCGTTAAGACGATAAGACGTAAGGATGTTAAGTGCATTTCAGATTATGAAGCAGTTAAAATACTCAGCAGTTATAGTAGGGAGCGGAATTTCAGGTTTATATACCGCATTGAAACTCGAACAAAATAGTTTGGGTTCTAAGATTTTGCTTGTAACAAAATCAAATCTTGGAGAAAGTAATTCATACTATGCTCAGGGTGGAATGGTTGCGGTTTTAAACGACAATAAAAATGATTCTGTGGATTCTCATATTGAAGATACTCTAAAAGCCGGTGCGGGGTTAAACGATGAAAGCACAGTCAAATTTATCAGTGAAAATTCAGACACAGTTGTAAAAGATTTGCTTGGCTTTGGGGTTGAGTTTGACAGGGATGAAAACGGAAATTTCACGCTGACAAAAGAAGCAGCGCACAGTGTTCGCAGAATATTACATTCCGGAGGAGATGCAACCGGCAGAGAAATGGAAATCGCACTTGTAAAAGCAGTAAAAGAAAATAAAAATATTGAAGTCCGTGAAAATACTGCAGTTGTTGATTTGATTGTTGAAAATAATACATGTAAAGGTTTAATTGTTTTAAAAGATGTAAGTCTGCATAGCCACGCTGACAATTATGAACAGATAATTTCGGATGTCGTTATTCTTGCAACAGGCGGGTTAGGGCAGATTTATCAATACACAACAAATCCGCTGGGGGCAACGGGTGACGGATTTGCACTTGCGTACAGAGCTGGTGCCGTTTTAAGAGATATGGAGTTTGTTCAATTTCATCCGACCGCACTGGCAATTGATGATAGAACGCACCATAACAGATTTTTGATTAGTGAAGCGGTCAGAGGAGAAGGAGCAAAACTTTGCGACAAAAACGGCTTTTATTATATGAAAGATTATGATAAGCGGGAAGAACTTGCTCCTCGAGATATTGTTGCAAGAGCCAATTTTATCCAAATGCAAAAAACAAATTCCGGCTGTGTATATTTAGACGGAACAAAACTTGCTAATCCTAAAAAAAGATTTCCGACAATTTCAAAGAAATGTGCGCAAAATGGAATTGATATTGAAAAAGATTTAATTCCAGTTGCTCCTGCGGCACATTATTTTATGGGCGGAATAAAAACTGATTTAAACGGTGAATCTTCTGTAAAAAATCTTTTTGCAATCGGGGAATGTGCATCAACGGGTTTGCATGGCGCAAATCGTCTTGCAAGCAATTCATTGTTAGAATGTGTTGTTTGTGCATATAAAACAGCAGAGTATTTGAATAACAATGTTGGCGTAGCAACGCCGACCTACAAATTATGTGCCTCCCTTGAGTGGGAACCGAAATCTTTGAATTCAAACAGGTGTAATATTTTTGACCTAAAATCCAAACTCAAAACAACAATGTGGCAAAATGTTGGAATTTTCAGGGATGAAAATTCTCTAAATCAGGCGCTTAGTGATATTGAACAAATTGAAAATGAATTTAATAAAGGCGATTATTGTGCTAATATTGAGGAATATGAACTAAGAAATATGCTTATAACTTCAAAACTTGTAATTAAATCGGCTCTGCAAAGAAAAGAATCAAGAGGTGCTCATTACAGGACTGACTTTCTGCAGACAGATAAAGTTGCAAAGCACAGTGAAATTAAAAAGTAGGGTGCGATGTTTCGCACCAAAATAAAAAATTTAGCAGGTCGGTTAGTGTTTACGCCGATAAATATAAAGGAAAATATTATGTTAAGTAATTTTTATATTGAAGAACATGTTAAACAGGCGTTGCAGGAAGATATCGGTTTTGGCGATGTCACAACAGAGAGTATTATAGGTAATAATTTAATTTATTATGCAAAATTAACTTCTCGTGTCGAAGGAGTTGTATGTGGTCTTGAGGTATTTAAAACAGTTTTTAAAATACTATCAGATAATGTTGAAGTAAAATTATTATTTAATGATGGTGACAAAATACACAAAGGCGATGTTCTTGCTGAAATTAAAGGTCCTGCAAAATATATTCTTTTAGGCGAAAGAGTTTCACTAAATTATATTCAGCGAATGAGTGGGATTGCAACAGAAACAAGAAAATATCAGGATGCAATCGGAGAATTGCCCTGCAAAATTGTTGATACGAGAAAAACAACCCCGAATTTCAGAGCGTTTGAAAAATATGCGGTAAAATGCGGAGGCGGTGCTCTGCACAGATTTAATCTTTCTGATTGTGCAATGATAAAAGATAATCATATTAAGGTTGCAGGTTCTGTTACGAATGCCGTTAAAATGGTTAAAGCAAATCTTTCTCATGCACACAAAATAGAGCTTGAATGCGATACCTTAGAACAGGTTAAAGAAGCCCTGCCGTCAGGTGTCGATATTATTATGCTTGATAATATGAGTTTAGAACAAATGAAAGAGGCGGTTAAACTAATTGACCACAGGGCAATAGTTGAGGCAAGCGGAAATGTTAATCTTAATACGGTTCGTTCTATCGCAGAGTGTGGTGTTGATATAATTTCATCAAGCGCAATTGTTGCCAAAGCTCCTGCACTTGATTTAGGACTGGATATGTAACAACTTATTCCAAATTTTTGAAAAAATATTTGGTTTATGATAATATTTACTCACAAAGAAGGATTTTACTTTTAAAAAGGGGAAAATTATGATTTCAGTAAACGATTTTAAAACAGGTTTGACGATAGAACTCGATAACGGCTTATGGTCGGTTGTCGAATTTTTACACGTTAAACCGGGTAAAGGTTCTGCATTTGTACGTTCAAAATTGAAAAATGTTATGACAGGTCAGGTTGTTGAAAAAACTTTCAGAGCCGGTGAAAAAGTTGCAAAAGCAACATTAGACAGACGCGAAATGCAGTACTTATATAAAGAAGGTTCTGATTATGTAATGATGGATAACGAAACTTATGACCAGTTACATGTATCAGAAGTTCAGGTAGGTGACGGTAAAAAATACCTTAAAGAAAACATGAATGTAATGATTTTATTACACGAAGGTAAAGTTATCGGTGTTGATATTCCGCCTCATGTTGAACTTGAAGTTGTTGACACTCCGCCGTCTGAAAAAGGTAACACATCTCAAGGTGGTACAAAGCCTGCAACACTTGAAACGGGTGCAGTTGTAAATGTTCCGTTCTTTGTTGCAAACGGTGATATCATCAGAGTTGATACAAGAACTAACGAATACTTGGATAGAGTGTAAGTTTTTAAAATTTTGTCATTCTGAATTTATTTCAGAATCTTAAAATTTTAAAATAGTATAACAGATCCTGAAACAAGTTCAGGATGACTTGATAATAAGGCGGGGTACCTGCCCCGCCATTATAAATATTAAAGAGGGATAAAAAATGAAATTTGAAACAGAATATATAGAAAAATTAGCAAAAATAATAACAGAGCAAGGGCTGTCTGAAATTTCTTTGGAAGATGGTGAACAAGCAATTACATTGAGAAAAGATGTTGTTGTCGCAAGTGCTCCGGCAGTAGTTGCAAGTGCTCCTGTAGTACAGTCTGCAAGTGCTCCGGCATCTGCTCCGATTGAAGCACCGTCAGAAGCAAAAGAAGAAAAGAAAGCCGGAACCCCAATTACATCGCCTATGGTCGGAACATTTTATATGGCTCCGTCACCTGACAGTGCACCGTTTGTTTCAGTCGGTGACAGCGTAAAAGCAGGTGATGTTGTTTGTATTATCGAAGCAATGAAAATGATGAACGAAATTAAATCAGAAGTTGCCGGAAAGGTTGTAGAAGTTTGTGTTGAAGACGGACAGCCTGTTGAATTTGGACAAGTTTTGATGTATGTAGAATAAGATAAATAGTCGGCGTGGCAAACGCCGACCTGCTTTTTTATATGTAGGTCGGGATTGCTATCCTGACATTATAATATGGGATATTAATTATGTTTAGAAAAGTTTTAATCGCAAACAGAGGTGAAATAGCAGTCAGAATTATAAGAGCTTGCAGAGAAATCGGTATACCAACGGTTGCAATATATTCACAGGCGGATGCAAATTCGCTGCATGTACGTTTAGCAACCGAGGCATATTGTGTAGGACCTGCAAAGAGTTCGGAAAGTTATCTTAATATCCCGTCAATTATGTCTGCGGCTATGGTATCGGGTGCTGATGCAATTCACCCCGGTTACGGGTTTATGTCAGAACGTGCTGATTTTGCAGAAATATGTGAAAAACAGGGAATAAAATTCATCGGACCGTCATCTGAAGCGATGAAAAAAATGGGTGATAAAGCAACTGCACGTCAAACTATGATAGATAACGATGTTCCTGTCACACCCGGAACGGGTATTGTTAAAACTCCGCAGGAAGTTCAGGAATTTGCAAACCGTGTAGGTTACCCCATAATACTCAAAGCGACCGCAGGTGGCGGTGGAAAGGGTATGAGAATTTGCCGCAGCGATGAAGAAGTTGAAATAAATATGGAGCTTTGCCAAAGTGAAGCTAAAAACTTCTTTGGCAACCCTGATGTTTATGCAGAAAAATACCTTGAAAACCCAAGACATATTGAAGTTCAGATTTTAGGCGACAGTTTTGGTAACGTTGTTCACTTGGGCGAAAGAGATTGTTCTATTCAAAGACGTCATCAAAAGTTGTTAGAAGAAGCACCATCTCCTGCCATTGATGAAGAAACGAGAGCACAGATGGGTGCGGCTGCGGTTCGTGCAGCAAAAGCTATAAACTATGAAGGCGCAGGTACTTGCGAATTTTTGCTTGACCATGACGGCAAGTGGTATTTCATGGAAATGAATACCCGTGTTCAGGTTGAACATTGTGTTACGGAAATGATTTCTAATGTTGATATTGTAAGAGAGCAAATTTATGTTGCTTCAGGTGAAAAATTAAGATATAGTCAGGATGATATTCAGCTCAAAGGTCATGCTATTGAGTGTAGAATCAACGCAGAAGACCCTAAAAAAGACTTTATGCCTAATCCGGGGATAATTTCAGGATACTTGGCACCTGGCGGATTCGGTATCAGAGTTGATTCTCATGTTTATCAGGATTATGCAATCCCGCCTTATTATGATTCAATGATAGGGAAATTAATCTGCTGGGGAAAAGACAGAAATGAAGCCCGCAGAAGAATGTATAGAGCACTCAAAGAATACGTTGTAACGGGTGTTGAAACAACAATCCCGTTCCATCAGGCGATTATTGAAGACGAAGTATTCATAAGCGGAAACTTTAATACAGGATTTATTGAAGATTTCTATAAAAGAAAAGGGTTATAAGTTATTGTGTTGGGCAGGTATGCCCAACCTACAATTAAGATAATTCTGTCAATAAATCAAAATAGTCCCAAATACTTTTTGTCTTTTGTAATGCGGTTTTAGTTGGGCAGTATGCCCAACCTACAACTTACAAAAAGGTTATAAAACAAACGAGAAAGTTCTTTATTCTTTGTCCTGTTTGTTTAATGTTAGTAACGTAAGTTGGGCATACCTGCCCAACACAAAAATTCATGCTATTATTTAAACATGAATTATCGTCGAGTGTTTATTCAAAATTCTTTTGTTCATATAATTATTGCAAGTTATAATAGAATTCCTATTTTCACTAATCATATTAATGTTTTAAGGCAAGCATTTAAAAATGTGATGCAAATTTATAAATTTGAGATTATTGCAATATGTATTTTGCCTGAACATATACATCTTATTATAAATCCAACGGATATAAATGAATATCCGAAAATAATTTCTTCGATAAAACATTCTTTTTCAAAAAATGTTGGGCAAGTATGCCCAACCTACAACTTACAAGAAGGTTATAAAAATAAACGAGAAAAAGGGATTTTTCAACGAAGATATTATGAACATACAATAACTTTACAAGAAGAATTAAATAATCATATTGATTATATTCATTACAACCCCGTAAAACATGGATATGTCGAAAGGGTTAAAGACTGGGAATATTCTTCTTTTCATAGGTTTGTAAAAAATGGTTTTTATGACGAAAATTGGTGTGATTTTAGTAATATAAAGGATATGAATTATGAATAAAAATAGGTTGGGCATACCTGCTCAACAACATATTTACAATGATGCTGTAAAACTTTTGATTTCTCCAAAGACATTTAAAATTTCTTTGGGGTTAGAGCGTATGGAAAAAATAATGGAACTTTTGGGCAATCCGCAGGATAAGTTGAACTGTATTCATGTTGCCGGAACAAACGGTAAAGGCTCTGTTTGTGCTATTATAGGTTCAATTCTGAATGAGGCGGGGATAAAAGTCGGACTTTATTCAAGCCCGCATATTTTTAAATATACGGAAAGAATAAAAATTAATGATAAAAAGATATCAGATTCTAATTTCGCTCAATATGTTTTTGAAATATCGGAACTTGCGGACAAAAATAATATCAACTTGACAGAATTTGAAATTTTAACATCTGTTATGTTTAAGTATTTTGCAGATAACAATGTTGAGGTTGTTGTGCTTGAAACAGGTCTTGGCGGTCGGTTTGACGCAACAAATATAATCAAAAAGAATTTGTGTTCAGTAATCACTCACATTGATTATGACCACACAGAGCGTCTTGGCAAGACTATAGATGAAATTGCATTTGAAAAAGCAGGAATAATAAAGCCGAATTGTCCATGTATTGTTTTGGAAGGCAGAGAAGCGTTTTATGATAAGGCAATGGAAGTTGGTGCAGAATTGGAGATTGTTTCGCCCCTCACCCTGACCCTCTCCCCAAAGGGGCGAGGGGATATGTTGGCGCTCAAAGGGGTTTATCAGCAGGAAAATTTGTCGCTTGCTCTTGCGGTTATTGAAAGATGTTTTCCAAAAATCAGTCAAGATACTATTCAAAAAGGTTTGCAAAATGTCAAACATCCTTGCAGGTTTGAGTATATAAGGGATAAAAATTTAATTATTGATGGAGCGCATAACCCCAATGGAATTTCCGGTTTGATGGAAAGTCTTGATATGTATTATCCGAATACAAAGCGCAGATTTATTTTCGGATGCTTGAGAAATAAAGAGTATGAGAAGATGGTAAAGATTTTAACCCTCACTCCTGCCTCATCTTCAGAAGGTAGAGAAGAACAAGAGGTTTATTTTTATCATTTCAGTCATCAAAATTCTGCCACTTTTGAAGAATTAAAAGCGGTCTGTCCTGTCGGGTGCAAAGAATTGACCAAAGATACTTGGTTAGATTTTAATGACGGGTATCTGAATATTATTTGCGGTTCGTTTTATATGATAGCAGAACTTTGTGAACTTTTTAAAATCAGTCCAGATAGTCTTTAAATTCTTTAAAATTAACCTTATATCCGCAGCCTTCATGCAGTTGTGCTCTGTAATTTACAAATCTTGCGGGATATTTTTTGCACATGCGCAGGCGGTGTTTGTAGTCTGAACATAGGCCCTCGGGAGTAACAAGTTTGCAGGCAAAAATAAGATTGCCATATTCATCTTTGCCTTTTATATAAAATCTTTTGTATTTCGGGAAAATAGTCTGCATAATTTTGAACTCTTTTTCGGTGTAAGTATCTATACTATACATATAATTACAACATTTCCCGCATTTTTTGCATTCTCCGGTAATTTCGTAAATCTGTTTTTCCGGTACAAAATATGATGAAATTTCATAAAATATCGATTTTAAAAGGTCAAACATTTTTACATAATAACCTAAAAAATTGTTATTTCAAATTCCTTCACACAAAAATCTAACATTCGTACATCGTGTTGATTTTCATCCCTCGCCCACAGTATTTTTGAGTGGGCGAGGGGTGATGTTTTTTTTATTTTGTGTATAATATTAAGTATGAAAAAACCTGATACTTTAAGAATTTATGCATGGACAGAGTTTGCTATTTGGCTTATTATCATTGCACTTTGTGTGTTTGGTATAAGGTATCATCATCACAAATCACAATTACAATATAAAAGTTATCAAATATTTATGAATGATGTCGATGGGTTAATTGTCGGATCACCTGTCAAATTTTTGGGTACTCAAATCGGACATGTGACAAAAATTCAGCTTGTTTCTTCTGATGTTTATACTGATATTTATGTAAAATTTATTATAACTGAAAAAGATTTGACTTTACCGACCGGGGCAGTTGCTACAGTTGTCGGTTCCGGGCTTGGGGGTTCCAAGGCTCTTGAAATTTTTCCTCCGGAAGAAAAGGATATCGATTCAATTATTGTGACAAAAGATTCGACAAGGCTTGGTAAGGTAATAAGCCTTTTCAAAAAAATGTTTAAAGATATAGACGAAATTTTTGTTAATTTAGGTCATGTAAGTAAGGAAGTTTCAAGTGTTCCTAAAATTGAAACTCCCAATCATAATGAGGTTACCCCTGCTGATTTGAATCAAAGTGTAGAAAATATAAACAAAAAACTTGACCAAATGATTCAGGAAGAAAATAAATTCAGAAAAAAAATTGAAAACTTTGAAAAAAAAGAAGCAAAAAATGGCAATGTTATTAAGGATTCCGAACTTCAGCAAAATGAAGAAAATTAGTAATTTTGTATATTAAAAAATTCTTTTGCAAATTTTATTTCTTCATTTTTAGTCAGGTTTGGGTTTTCGATTTTATGTTTTAAAATATAATCAAAGCATTCCTGATATTTTGGTGAGGGTTCAATGCCAAGTGATTTTAAATCATTTCCGTCAATCGAAATTTCAATATCTTTGAGTTTGTTTAGGTATTTTTCAACAATTTCATGGTTAATCGTTGAATACATTATGACAGATTCCATTGCGATATTTTTGAAAGTTTTGTATATTTCAAAGTCGTTACCCCACCTCGAAATCAAAGATTTCGGTCCTCCCTCAAGGGGAGGACATAATTTTTCCAGTTTTCTGAACTCATCAACAATTTGTTTTTCGGATTTTGTGAGCGGCAGATTTGAAATGTCAGGCAAAAGTCCGACATATATAATCCAGATATTATCAGGTGAAAATTTGTTTATCAGCGGTGAAAAATCATATTTTGGCAGTTCAAAATCTTGCGGTGCAACAAGTTTATAAATCCCCTGCTCTGCAAATCTTTCAAACGCACTCCATTTGTTGAGGTTAAAAGTTTCAATGAGTTCTTTTTTCAGCCGTTTGTAACTCATATCGTAATTTATATTTGAAAGATAATCATTTTGTAGTTTTTTTGTATGGCTGTCAGGCTCAAATCCAAAACGAACTGCAAATTTGAGCATGCGAACAATTCTTGTCGGGTCGTCAATAAAACTGTTGTCGTGTAAAACTCTCAAAGTTTTGTTTTTAATATCTTCAAGCCCGTTTGTGTAGTCAATAATTTCGCCTGTGAGAGTGGATTTTGCCATGGCATTGATTGTAAAATCACGGCGCATAACGTCCTCTTTCAAACTGCACCCGATTTTATCCACAACGGGCAGATGTCCTTTGTGAGGATAGGTTTCAGAGCGGGTTGAGGCAATATCAATATATTGCTCCTCCCTGGACGGGGAGGTTGGGTGGGGTGATTTTAGTTTAATTCTTACCGTACCAAACGGCTCATTAATTTGGACAATTTCGGTATCAGGCATATTTTTTGCAAACTCAATAGCATTGCCGTTATATGTAAGGTCAATGTCAAAACTTGGTGTTCCGAGAATTTCATCTCGAACAACCCCACCTATATAATAAAGATTTTTGTCTTTTATATTCATGGTTGTATAATAACACAAAAATCGGCACCCACTCGACCCTCACCCGAATTTGTACGCCTAATTCTTCGGCTACAACTTCTCCCTCGCCCACTTAAAAATGCTGTGGGCGAGGGAAAGTATCATTTTTAATTTGAACGCTCCCTCGTAAGGGAGGGAATATATTACGAAATGTAAATATGAATTTCAAAACCCCCCAAGGTATGTAGGATGGGCAAAGCGATGAGCGTGCCCATCTTTTTAAATGGCTGGATTGCTTCGGGATTAATGCCCTCGCAATGACATGTAACTTGTAGAGTGCAATTTTTTGCACCGATTAAACCCCCTACTCCGACTTCGTCGGTACTTCCCCCTTACAGGGGGCAGAAGAATTATAATGTAACCGACTATTTACTATTCACTTTTAAAACGCATTTGTATGATTTGATAATTCAAATCCGATTTCTTTGATAAATTCTCGTAAACTTTCGTTTTGGGTCAGGTCAAATTCCATCGTGTGGTTATCTTTTGTGTCATCTTCATAATCGCACGGATGAATTAAGGCTTCCGCCACACAGTCTTTATTCATAAGAGATTTCAAGCCGTAAGCGATTGTCCTGTCGCTCATCATACCTGTATAACCCACACCGATTAGATAATCATTGGTCTTTAAACCGTTTTCTTCAAGTAACGGTCTATTTATTTTGGTAAATGTATTCAAAAGCATAATTTTTATAAGATTAATCGGATAAGCAAGTTTTAAATGTTTTTTTATTGACGGAATCATATAAAAATGCTCGTGCTGGGTTCTGACATAGGGAATACCATACTCTTGAGCAAGTTTTACAACGATTTTAAAAATATTTGGTATGGCATGAGTATGAACGTGTGAATCAATATGGTCAATTTTTGTTCTTGAAATTGCCATTTTTATCTGCGCCCTGAATTCCTGTTCAACCTGTTTCAAAAACTCTTGGTTGTAAGATTTTAAAATAAGAGCAAGATAGCCGTTGTTAAATCTCCCGTATTCGTCCGTGAGCATACGCACATCAGTCAGTGCCTTGCCTTCAATGATATTTAAATGCACCCCGACAGATAAATCCGGGCACTTTGAAACAACTTCCCCGACAGCGCTTTCAAATGCTTCACCGTTGGCACAAATACTTGCGGAAGTCAAAATTCCCTGCTGATAACCTTTTAAAACGGCTTTGTTAAAAGCCTCCGACATTCCAAAATCGTCTGCATTTAATATAAATTTTTTAGTCATTTTTATTGCCTTTATCCTGTTAGTATTATAATATAAAAGTGGTGGAAAGACACAAAGTCGTATTTAACAGATATTAAAAACGGCACCCACCCTAACCCTCCCTTATAAGGGAGGAAACTTTCTCCCCTTGTGAGGGAAGAATAAAAGAGGGGTGCTATCCCGTAAGGGCAAAAAGAGGGAACTATGGAAAAACCGCAATTGGCAATAATTATTCCGTGCTACAACGAGGAATTGTGTATAAAAAATACTGTCAAAAAATTGTTTGTTGTTATAAACAATCTGATTTCAAAAGGTAAAATTCGTGAGGATAGTTATCTTTATTTGATTGATGACGGTTCAAAGGATTCAACCTGGAGTATAATTGAGCAGTTACATAGTGAAAATAATCTTGTTAAAGGTTTAAAATTTTTAAGAAATTACGGCAACCAAAAAGCAATTCTTGCAGGGCTTGAAGGGGCAAGAAATATAGGTTGTGATTGTGTTGTGTCTATTGATGCCGATTTGCAGCAGGATGAATGGGCGATTGAAAAATTTGTTGATGAATACAAAAACGGGTATGATGTTGTTTTGGGGATACGAAACAACAGAAAAACGGATTCTTTTTTGAAAAAATATACCGCACTTGCATTTTATAAAACAATGAATTTGCTTGGTGCACATATTCCTATGAATCATTCTGATTACAGGTTAATCAGTAAACGAGCACTTGATATTCTTGAAATGTATCCTGAAAAGTTATTGTTTTTGAGAGGATTTTTCCATGAAGTAGGTCTGAAATCAACTACGGTTAATTTTGATGTAAAACCGAGAACGGCAGGAGAATCCAAGTTTAATTATGCTTCACTTATGGCATTAGCCTTAAACGGGATTACTTCTTACAGTATTGTACCGTTAAGAATGGTTGCTGTTTTGGGTTTTTTCATGGCACTTATAGGCTTTTGTGTCGGAGTTGAAACTGTTATAGAAAAGATTTTTTGGCACAACTCACCGAGCGGTTGGGCAACGATTGTTGTCTTATTGAGCGTATTTGGCGGTATTCAGCTGTTTTGCTTAGGGATTATCGGTGAATATGTCGGACAGCTTTATAAGGAAGTCAAATCAAGACCTCGTTATATCAAGGACATTGAACTTATTTAAGAATGGGATATTTTATGAATTTTATAAAAACTTTGCCGGATTTTGTGAAAAAACACTCTGAAATTTTTGCTATTTTGGGGTTGATTTTGCTTTGTTATTTTGTATTTTTCTTTAATATCGGCAATTATGCATTGATGGATGTTGATGAAACACGCTACGTTTCAATGGCAAGAGATATGTTCAATACAAAGGATTTTTTGACTTTGTATTTAAATGGTGAATATTTCTTTGAAAAACCGCCTCTTTATTTTTGGGGGGAATGTCTGTCGTTTGCGATTTTCGGGCATGTGAGTGAATTTAGTGCAAGATTTCCCGTTGCATTATACGGTACTTTATGTACGTTTTTAGTGTATTTTATCGGCAAAAAAGTTGTTTCACGCAGGTACGGTTTAATCAGTGCGGTTATTCTTGCAACTACAATGGAATTTGTTATGCTTGCAAAATTCGCCATTCTTGATATTGTTGTGACAACCTGTATCGGTTTTTCGGTGCTTTTTGGATTTTTAACCCAGTTTGTGCAGGAAAAAAATGTCAAATATTTTTGGTGGCTTTTTTATATTTTCTCCGGCTTAGCCGTTATGGCAAAAGGTATTCCCGGGTTTGTCGTGCCTTTTGGTACAATGTTTTTTGTCACGATTTTTAATAAGTCGTTTAAAAAAATCTTTAAACCGCAATATTTTCTCGTCGGAACTTTGTTATTTCTGCTCATCGTTTTGCCTTGGCATATTGTTATGTTTAAAATGCACGATCCGTTATTTTTCAACGAATACATAATGAAACACCACGTTAACAGGTTCTTTTCATCAAGCGAAATCCACAGAAAGCAACCTTTCTATTTCTATTTTCTGACAATTTTATGGGGAATGTTTCCGTATGTACTTTCTGCCCTTGCGGTTGGGGTTACTAAGATAAAAGGCTGGATTGCCAAGAAATCGCTTGCGATTTCTTGCAATGATATTACTCAAAAATTCTTATGGTTTAATGTAATAGGTTTTGCGTTTACTATGTTGTTTTTCTCATCATCAAGCACAAAACTCATAACCTACATTCTGCCTGTGTATTTCTTCACATCATTTATTATCGCTTACGTTTGGGAAGATTACATTTTTAACGGCAAATACAAAAAAGAAATCAATTTAACCGTTTATATTTTGGGTGGAATATTTCTTCTCGCATCAGTTGTCGGGTGTTTTATGGGATTATTCTTACCTGAAAAAATCTATGCGGATGTAAAATCAATACAGTGGTTTTGTGTTGTGGTGTTAGGAATATTTGGAATTTCAAGCATATTGCTTGCGAAAAAAGAAAAATTTAAAGGGGTATTTATTTCTTATGCTCTCTTAATTCTTGTTTTGTCGGCATTTGGTACAAAATTATTCTACAACATGGATTATTCCTTTGGTCAAAATGATCTAATGGAATTTGCAAAATACTGTAAGGATAATAATTCAAAAGTCGCAGTAATAAATGGGGGTCGCAAATATTCCGTGCTTTATTATTACGGTGATAAGGTTAAGTATGTGACATCAGATTGGGAACAGGAAGTTTTGTCTGATGAAGAAAAAACTTTGACTAATAAAAATATTTTGACAATAATCAAAAATAAAGATATCGAAAATGCAAGTCAGAGATTTGATTTTGAGGTAATTCAAGAAGGCAAAAAATATAAACTTGTAGAAATTAAATCGTTAAGACGTTAGAGCAATTAGTTACATAAATAATATTATTAGTACATAAAATCTTGCTCCGCAGGGTCCTCCGGACAGGGGCACTTTTGGTGGCAAAAGTGCCTCAAAACCAACGACCTGCACTTCGTTCGCTAATAAATTGTACGCCCTCGCATAAAACGGATATAGCTAACAACCTTACATCCTCTTGCCCGGGCTTATGCTCGAGTAAA
>CACYVN010000003.1 GCA_902777855.1 uncultured bacterium
CAGGGCACGAAACATTATACCTCCGCCGTTGTGAGCGGAACGAAAGTAAAGCGAACGAAGCAATCTTTGATTGCACAGGCGGGGAAAAGCCCGAGCAGAGGCAGGAGCGGTAGCGACAGTTGAGCAATTATGGCAGTAATGCTATTTACCAATGCAAAAATGGTCAAAGATATTATTTAAAATTTCATCATTTATGACTTCGCCTGTTATTTCATCGAGGCAAAGCAATGATGATTTTAAATCAATATAAATCATGTCTTGTAATTGGTAATTTTTTGCGCCGTATAAAGCTCTTCCAAGAGCTTCTCTGCAGCGAATAAGACATGTTTGCTGCCTTTGGTTCGTAACAAATTCAATATCATCTGTTGAAAAATCCAATACGGTATTTTTAATTTTTTCTTTTAATTCTTCTAACCCGTCTTTTGTTAGCGTAGATATTTTTAAATCATTATCAAATCCTGCTCTTGATTTATCTGCAATGTCAATTTTATTTGCAATTATGATATGTTTTTTGTCCTTTATTATGCCATAAATTTCTTTGTCTTGATTCGTTAATCCTTCTGAAGCATCATACATAAATAAAATTAAATCTGAATCTCTTACAGATTGTTTTGAATATTCAATCCCGATTTCTTCAACTTTATCAATATTCTCATTCTTTCTTATCCCTGCAGTGTCAATAAGGGTAACAGGTAAGCCTAAATCTATTGTTTCACTGATTATATCGCGTGTAGTCCCTGCTATTTCTGTTACTATCGCACGATTAAGATTTAATAGAGCATTAAAAAGTGAAGATTTGCCAACATTCGGGCGCCCTGCAATCGTGACCTTTATTCCCTGCCTTAAAATATCTGATGATTTTGCGTTCGCAAGTACTTTATCAATTTCATTTATTGATTTTTCAAAAATTTGAATAAGGTATGGGTAATCCGGTTCGGCAACATCTTCCGGAAAATCAATTCCGGCAACAATTTTTGAAGCAGCTTCAAAAATATCTTTTTTAATTTCGTTTATTTTTTGCGCCAATACTCCAGACAAATTTTTAGCCGATTGGATTGCAAATTCGGAGGTTTTTGAGTGTATAAGATCATCAACTGCTTCCGCTTGGGATAAATCTATTCTCTTATTAAGGAAGGCTCTTTTTGTAAATTCCCCGCGTTGAGCTATTCTTGCCCCGTTTTTAATAACAATATCAAGAATATTTTTTACAACGTGAAGTCCTCCGTGACACTGAATTTCAATGACATCTTCCCCGGTGTAGCTGTTTGGAGCTTTAAACGGCAGAATAATTACTTCATCAATTTTTTTTGATTTATCTGTAATCCATCCGTGGCAAATTTTACCTGGGGGTAAATTATTGCAGGTGGTTATGTTGTTTGCTATATCAAAACTTTTACTTCCTGATATGCGTATAACTCCGACACCGCCGGTGCCTAAAGGGGTAGAAATTGCTGTAATTGTATCAAATTCTTCTGTTATATTCATAGCTAAATTATATATCAAAACCTTCAAAATTCCTCTTGTTGTATGTTTTTTTCGTTAAAAAGTGTAAATAATTCTTAATTCGCTTGCATTTATATGAAATTTTGATATATTTATTGAGTACACAAGAAAAGGAGTTTTATTATGAACAAAGAAGAATTAGTACAAGAAATTTCAAAAAAAGCAAGTGTTACTCAAAAAGAAGCAGCTGAAGTTTTAACAACTTTAATTGATACTATCCAGAAAACTGTAAAAAAAGGCGGGAAAGTAACATTGGTTGGTTTTGGTACTTGGGAATCTCGTAAGAGAGCTGCAAGAATCGGCAGAAACCCGCAAACTGGTAAGGAATTAAAAATCCCTGCAAAAACAGTTCCTGCATTCTCAGCTGGTAAAAAATTCAAAGAATTAGTAAAATAATTTTTCTTGGATTACAAAGAGAATTAAGACACTCGTTTGAAAAAACGGGTGTCTTTTTTTTATCCTTGTTTTTGGTATTATTGATAAAGAGAAAGAGGGATAATTTATGTTAGATAATTTACTTGCAGGTTTTATATCTTGGCTTGAACATGTTATTTCAGGTTGGGGCGCGTGGGGAATTATGGGTATTATGGCTTTGGAATCCTGTAATATACCTATTCCGAGTGAGGCAACACTGCCTTTTGCCGGTTATCTTGTTTCAAAAGGCGATATGAATTTTCATGTTGCAGCTTGGGCAGGAGCTATCGGGTGTTTACTTGGGTCAATTCCTTCATATTATTTAGGTTATTTCGGTGGCAGACCGTTTATTGAAAAATACGGTAAATATTTCCTCATATCAAAAAAAGATCTGGAAGATACTGATAAATGGGTCGAGAAATATGGGGACTGGGCATTTTTTATTTGCAGAATGTTACCGGTTGTAAGGACTTTTATTTCTCTGCCGGCAGGGATTTTAAGAGCAAAGAAAAGATTTTTCTTCTCAATGACTTTGCTGGGGTCTCTCATTTGGTGCTACATTCTTGTCTGGGTTGGTGTAAAATTTGGTCAGCACATGGATTTAATCAAACCTTTGTGGCATAAGTTTGACATTGTCATAATTGTAGGATGCATAATTCTTGGCGTTTGGTATGTTTATCACCACTTTAAAAACTTGAAAGAAAGTTAGCCAAAACTTATAATTTTAACAGAATCTTTAATTTCATAGAACGTTTTTGCTGATTTTTTGAATTTGTCAGGTCCCGAACTGACATAAAAATCCTCAAAATTCTCTGTATTGTTATCTTTAATCAAACCTGATTTTTCTAAATCATCCTTTACGAACAGCGCAAGATGCTTAGCTGGGTCTATAAACAAGTCCTTTGGTGCGAATTTAGTTAAAATCGGCATCAGATAAGGATAATGTGTACATCCGAGAACTATCTTTTGCGGAGTGTTTTTAAGCATTTTATCTAAATCGGATTTAATAATTTTAATACTTTCTGATGTGCTTGTGAGGTTATTTTCAACTATATTAACCCATTGCGGGCAATATTGACCAAAAACTTGCATCTCATCATTATATTTTGAAATTTCTTTTTCGTAGGCTCTCGAATTTATCGTTGCTTTGGTTGCAAATATGCCAAGCCGTTTAATATCTATCCGCGCAAGAATTTTTGCAACTGACTGAACAACAGGATAAAGCTTGAAATTGTATGTGTCTTTTATATCCTCATAGATTGTTGATGATGTTGTATTGCATGCCATAACAACTGCTTTACACCCTTTTTCTTCAAAGAATTTTAAAATATTTTGCGAATACAAAAGCAATTGTTCTTTTGTTTTATCGCCATAAGGCACATGCAAGGTGTCGCCAAAGTATATAAAATCTTCGTTTGGCAAGAGTTTTTTAACTTCTTTTAAAACTGTAAGACCGCCGACACCGGAGTCAAAGAAACCTATCGGCGAATTATTTTTTGAAATAGTCATCAATACCCTCTGCTATAGCCTTCGCAGTCGCATTTTTTCGGCTTTCCGTAACTAATTGCGCTCTTTCGTTTGGATTTGAAATAAATCCTATTTCTACTAATATTGCTGGCGCAGTCGTATGATTAATAACATAAAATTTGGATTTGAACAAGCCTCTGTCTTTAGAATTTATGTTATTGAGCATAGATGCGTGAATGTGTTTTGCAAGTGTTAAACTGTTTTCTTTATAATAATGAGTTTCAAGTCCTGACGGAGTTTCCGAATTACTTGAATTAACGTGAATACTTACAAATATATCAGGATTGAAAATTTCACTGAAATCAACTCTTTCCTGTAATGATACATAAGTATCATCTGTTCTTGTCATTGCGACATTGTATCCTTTTTTCTCTAATAATGCTTGTACTCGTTTTGAAATATCAAGAGTTATGTCTTTTTCGTTAATACCGTTTCTTATTGCTCCGTGGTCTGAACCGCCGTGTCCAGCATCAATTACGATATATTTTTTACCGGCGGTGTGCTTTTTTACAACAGCGGGTACTACAATTTGATCTGTTATCGGCTCCTGTTCTTTTGGCTCATATTTTGCTGCAGTATGAAGTTTTATCCGTAGTGTTTTACCGTCTGCACCCAAAAAAACATCGCACTTATCATCATTCTTTATTGGTATTGAAAACTTTACTCCTCCGCTTTTAATATTTGTGGTTTCAATACTTTCAAAAGCTGTTCCTCTTAACTCTGATTCCATTGCGCCTGCAAAATAATTATTCACATTAAACAGTGAAAGTTCAATTTTATCATTCAGTCTGTTTATTCCAATAACAAGCGGTTTTGAAAACGCGAATTTGACTGAATGAGTGTTCCCGTCGCTTTTTTCTGCTGTAACGGCTGTCATATTGCTAATTTCAGAATACAAATTTAGCGGACTTGTATCTTTTGTGTTAAGAAATCCTATTTTTTGTAAATCTCCAAAAATTATTGGCAAATATTTTGTAGTATTTTCACTCGTTAGTACAACTCTTGCTGTATTATGATCAAATTGTCCGATTTTTATTATATCGTTTCCCAATGAAATGTCTTTATTGCGAAGCATCGGGTTTACAACAGTATTTTTTATATCATAGGCAACTCTGTTTGGGTTTGAAAGGTATATGGGTCTTAGTAGTGTATAAGTGCCAATGCCGTTTAATATCGGGGTTTCTCCTTTAAGCATAAGAGAGCTTATATAATACTTTGATTTCAGTGATAAATCTTTTTTAGATAATACATAGTCACTGCTATTTTGACTATTATCGCTTGTAAAGGCTGAATTTATTTCCCCTAATACATTTTTCTGTGTTAAAAGTTTTTGTTGTATATTTACATTCTCATATACAGGAATTGTGCCTGATTCTTTATAAACTTCCTGAAAATAGTAGTTTGTCATAACAGGATTTTTAAATCTGACAAAAAGAGTATTGTTAAGTCTTTTAAGTGTTATATTTTGAGGATTATAACCCTCATTGTAACGAATTGAAATTCTGACTATGTCAGGTGTTGTAGAGACTTGAGAAATAGAAATTTCATTTATTTCATTTGTATTCACGAAATAATTTTTGTTTGTCCCGTTTAGTCTTGCGGGTTGGAGTTCGAAATATGCTTCATTATCTTCTTCGACAAGCATAATTTGTGTTTTTTCCAGCGGATAATCCAAATTATCAGGACTGTTTATGCTCATGAATGAACCTGAATTATCAAACGTAACGGAAGAAATCCCTAATGATTCCGCACTGCAAGGTAAAAAAGCCAAATTCAAGATAAATGTAAATATTAAAAGTATTTTTATAAAAATATTTTTCATGCAATTCTATCCCTATATTAATTATAAAATAGAACTTTGCAGGGGCAAATATGTAACACCTTATAATATTTAATTTCTACTTGAAAATCGGTTGTGTTTTGAGTAGTATATTTATACAGCATAAATATATGCGCCCGTAGCTCAGCTGGATAGAGCGTTTGGCTACGAACCAAAAGGTCGGGAGTTCGAATCTCTTCGGGCGTAAATAAATAGACACCCTTTGTGGGTGTCTATTTATTTATGACAGAATATTGATGAGAACTCTTATGGGAGTTCGGCGGATTTGCGTACGGAATGAGTGAAACGAATTCCGGCTAACGAACAGATTTTGTTGACAGGTACAAAGTACCGAAAACAAAACTCTGTGAGCGTAGAGTAAATCCAAGAGAGAGGTATTTACGCAAATATTGCGTAAATACAATAAATAATCTACGCATTTTAAATTCAGTTCGTAACAGGAATTATACAACATTTTCAATCAACCAAGATCGAAGTTTGTCGATAATACTACCATTTGCGAGAGGTATGCAAAACTCTCAATACATAAACATTATTATCTCTAACTTGGTACGGTACTATATACTGATATTTTGAGATAACAAGTTCTCTTGTTCTCAACACTCTGCCTGCTCTGCCAATAGAGGGGGTATCTTTTAATTTTTCAATACATTCAAAAATATGTTTTACTACTTCTTGTGCCGCAGAGAAATTATCACAACAAATATATTTTTTTATGGTTCTCAAATCTTCTTGGGCAGAAACGGTAAATACAATATCGTATGGCATTATTCAATATTCCATTCTTTTTTTATATCTCGATAAGAAATAACTCTACCTTCATCAACATCTTTAAGACCATCTTGTATAGCTCTTATTTGCCATGACTCAAGCTCAAGATATTTTTCAATGGCATCTTGTGCCAAGAATGCTTTTGTTCTGCCTGTTGCATCCGCAAGTTCTTGAAGCCTGTCTTTTGTAGCTTTAGGAAGCCTTAGAGAAAATTGTTCTGCCATACAATACTCCTTTGTGTTACATATAATTACATTATAACACATTGTATTACATATTTCAAGAATATTAGAAATTTTACGCAGCATTTTCCACTAACCAAGTTCGGATTTGTCGACTAAGGGGGATTGGTTTATTCAATTTTTTTTATTTATTTGGTGCAAAAAATTGCACACTACAAACTGAACATTTTATTTTGTATAATCCGGTGTATCAAAATCAGTAGCCATACAAATTATATTGATATTTGAATATATTTATTTTAATTGTATTATATTTTTGAGGTATATATGACGCAATTTGTTTCGGAATATAACGGAATAATTTCTAATGAAAAATTTGACACTAATAAGGCTGATTTTGCAAAGAAAATTATAATTGGTTTGCAAAATGATGCTTATAATTTTATCAATAGCGGCTATGGACCTTTTGTTGCAGCTATTTATGATGAAAATGGTAATCTGATTGCCAAGAGTGGTAATAGTGTTGTAAATGATAAATGTTCAAACAATCATGCAGAAATTAATGTCATAAAGGAAGCTGAAATTAAATTTGGGACTTATGATTTGTCCCCGTACAATCTTTCAATTTATGTAACGTCTGAACCGTGTATGATGTGTCTTGGTGCAATTTTGTGGTCAGGTATTAAGTCTGTATATTACGGGGTTGCATCCTGTGATGTTGAGAAAATTACGGGTTATGATGAGGGCTTTAAGTTGAATTGGTTTGACGAATTTGCAAAACGTGGTATATGTGTTTACGGGAATATTGAAGCAGATATCGGGAAAAATGTTTTGCTAAAATATGTCTCTGACGGAAATGTTATTTACAAACCTTTAAGAAAATAGCAAATTTTTTTTTTTATCGTTTTTATCAATAGCATGAAAATAGCAAAAATTATAAATTCGAGTATAACTAATTTTAATAATTTGAAGTTTGCAAAAATGTCTGAAGATATCTCCGGTTCAAAATTTTCAGATAAAAAATCTGTTGCAGATACATATATGAAAAGTAATTTTTTTAATAATGAAAGAGGCGCATTAAAAGATAGTGTTCTTTCACTGATAAGTCAAATTAAAAAGGACATGGTAAATATTTCAGATATTAAAAATGCTGCTAATCCTGATGTAAAAAGTAAGGCATTAACTTATGAGTCATTATTAGAAACTCCACAGGATATTCTTGCATTTAAGGTTGATAATCCTAAAGTAACCGCAATGTCTGCACAGGTAAAAAGCCTGAGGGGTGAAGAATTTTTCGATTTTACTTTGCACGGTTATTTTGGAGATAAAAGAAAATTTTTAATAAATAATGAAGGTGAAATAATTAAAACTGTTTCTCCAAAATTTCTTTCAAAAGAAAAAATGCATGCTTATGATGCGGATAATGTATATTATACTCAGCAAGAGATAAATAACTTGGGTATTGATAAATATTTTGGGATATTCCGGGCTGAAATGGCTAAATTTAAAGACCATATGCTGACACCTATATCCCCGGTGGAAACTGTAAAACCTCAAAAGCAAATTGATTGGCTTCTTTATATGTATAAACAAAGAGAAACTTTAGATTCTATTCAAAGAAAATTTGGAACCTTGTATGATGGAATAATAGGCCATAGCAGAACGTCTGTCCAAAGGAAGAAATTGTCTCAAATATGCGGAGTTAAGCTTCATAAGAAATTTCCTCTCATACAGCTTGAAAATATCAACTCTAAGAATGAATCTGTTCTGATTAATTTTACACAAATAGGTAAAAAGACAGTAGCTCGTATGGTTGTTTATAATCCGCAATCAAAAATAAACAGGCTTTTTATTAATGGGCAGCTGGTAGAAGAAAGTCCAAGAAAAGAAAGTAATCCTTTTACGGTAGGGAGAATTGCAAAATTTTATACCCCGCAAGAAACGGATGAACTCAAAATATCAGAATTATTGAATGATATAAATGACAAGTTATCTGCAAGTTTAAAACAATTAAGGATTTATTTTGGCGGGAAGTAAGTTTGATAAATAGTTTATAATTTTACTAAAAAATCCCCCTCTCTTTACAGAAAGGAGGATTTTTTAATTCTGATGGTGAATTACTTGAGTAATGCGCCGACTGCTTTATAAACATCCATTCTTGTGGATGCATCTTTTTGAGCCTGAGCATAAAGGTCTTCAGCAGCTTCAGGATTAGTTTTAAGTAATGACTTATAACGTCCTTCCGATCTGATAAATTCCTGATAATCAGCCTTAGGTTCTTTTGCATCCCAAGTGAACGGAATTTCTGCTTCCGGATTGTAACGATACAATGGGAAGTATCCTGCTTCAACTGCACGTTTTTGTTCTGTCTGAGTTTTAGACATATCAATACCGTGAGCAATACAAGGAGCATAAGCAAAGATGATTGATGGTCCGTTGTACGCTTCAGCTTCCTGGAATGCTTTAAGAGTTTGCGCTCTGTCTGCGCCCAATGCTACGGATGCAACATAAACATAACCGTAAGACATACTCATTAAGCCCATGTTCTTTTTGTATGTTTTCTTCCCGCCTGTAGCAAATTTTGCAACAGCACCTGTCGGAGTTGATTTAGAAGCCTGACCTCCCGTATTTGAATATACTTCGGTATCAAGTACAAGGATATTTACGTTCTGACCTTGTGCAAGTACGTGGTCAATACCGCCGTAACCAATATCGTTAGCCCAGCCGTCACCACCGATAATCCAAACTGATTTATCAGTGAAGTAGTCCTGCAATTCCTGAATTTTCTTGCAGGTTTCACACATATCATCAGTGTGTTTTGCTAATACTTCTTTAACTTTGTTTTGTGCTTCAACTGCTTCAGGAGTTTTTGAATTATCCCAATGTTTCATTGCGTTTTCTAATGCTTCTTTAACATCAGGTTTAGCATTCGGGTTAGCAAGAACTTTTCCTACATTTTCTTTCAAAAGTTCTCTGTTTGCATCAACCGCAAGTCTCATACCGAAACCAAATTCAGCGTTGTCTTCAAATAATGAGTTAGCCCAAGCCGGACCTCTTCCTTCTTTGGTTTTTGTATAAGGAATTGTCGGGAATGTACCCGAGTATATTGATGAACATCCTGTTGCGTTTGCAACGATTGCGTTTTCACCGAATAATTGTGAAACAAGTTTAACATAAGGTGTTTCACCGCAACCTGCACAAGCCCCGGAAAATTCAAATAACGGTTTTCTAAGCATAGCGCCTTTGATGGTTTTTGTAGTATTTTTACCCATTACATTATCAGGTAATTCATCAAAGAATTTTTCATTTACACATTCGCCTGCTGCTTCTTCAGCTTCGATTGATGACCAAGTTAATGCTTCTTTGCCTGCAACCTTTGTCATAGGACATTGATCAACACAGACTCCGCATCCTGTACAGTCTTTGCAGTAAACCTGAACTTTGAATTTTTCTCCGTGGTCGTTTGGTTTAGCATCAACTGTTTTGAATGATTCGGGAGCATTAGTCAAATCATTTTCTTCTATCAATTTAGTTCTGATTGCAGCGTGAGGACAAGCAGAAGCGCAGATACCGCACTGAATACAAGTTTCAGAGTTCCATTTTGGTACACGTGGAGCGATACCACGTTTTTCAAGACATGCTGTTCCTGTAGGAATTACACCGTCAACGCTCATAGCAGAAACAGGAATATCGTCACCTTTTTGTCTCATTGAAGGTTCAATGATTTTCTTTGCAAATTCATCTGCATTTGCAGGAATCATTTCAACGTGATCTGCGTGAGCAACGCCGTCTAATGAAGCAGGTATAACAACTTCTTCTGTTGCATTTATAGCGGCATCAATAAGTGCAAGGTTCATGTTAACAACGTCATCACCTTTTTTCTTAAAGGTTTTCTTAGTCATTTCTTTCATACCTTCATAAGCCTGTTCAAACGGAATAATTCCGCTGACTTTAAAGTATGCAACCATCATAACTGTGTTTGCACCCTTACCTCTTAATCCCGGCTGTTCTTTAATAAGTTTTTCTGCATCTACATTATAGAATTTTATTTTCTTATTAATGATTGTTTCCTGCATATCTCTTGTTAAGTGAGAGAAAGCTTCTTCTTTAGACCAAGGTGAATTTAGTAAGAATGTACCGCCTTCTTTAATACCTTTAAGTAAATCATATCTGCCGATGTAAGCATGCGCAGAGCATGAAACAAAGTCAGGTGCAGTGATTAGGTATGTTGATTTAATCGGGCTGTCACCGAATCTCAAGTGAGAAACGGTTACACCGAAGGATTTTTTAGAGTCATAGGCAAAGTATGCCTGAGCATCTTTGTTTGTATACTGACCGATAATTTTAATAGAGTTTTTGTTAGCACCAACGGTACCATCTGAACCCAATCCCCAGAACATGCAGTTTGTTGTTCCTTTTGGTTCTGTAACTATATGTTCATCAATCGGTAATGATTTATTAGTTACATCATCAGTGATACCAACGGTGAATCCGTGGAATCCTTCTTTTTCAGAGTGTTTATAAATGGCAAGAACCATTGACGGAGTGAATTCTTTTGAAGCCAAACCGTAACGTCCGCCAATAACTCTGATTCCTTTGCCTTCTACTGCTGCTACAACATCTAAGAACAAAGGTTCACCAATAGAACCGGGCTCTTTTGTTCTGTCCATTGCAACAATTCTCTTAACGGTTGAAGGAAGAGCTTCGTTAAATCTTTTAACATCAAACGGTCTGTATAATCTGACTTTAACCAAACCGTATTTAGTCCCTCTTGTAGAGTTGAGGTATTCGATTGTTTCTTCAATGGTTTCACAGCCTGAACCCATAGCAACGATAACATCAGTTGCATCAGGTGCACCGACGTAATCAAACGGATGATATTGACGACCTGTAACTTTTGCAACTTTGTCCATATATTCCTGAACAATATCAGGAGTCGCTTCATAGTATTTGTTGGATGTTTCACGACCTTGGAAGTAAACATCTCCGTTTTGAGCACCGACTTTTGAAACAGGTGCTTCAGGTCTTAGAGCTCTTTGTCTGAATTCTTCTATGTATTTTGGTTCAACTAATGAAGCAATATCTTCATAAGAGATTTCTTCAATTTTGTGTACTTCATGAGAAGTTCTGAAACCGTCAAAGAACTGTAAGAACGGAACTTTTGCTTTATAAGTTGCTAAATGAGCAACCAAAGCCAAATCCATTTCTTCCTGAACTGAATTTGCACTCAACATTGCATACCCTGTATTTCTGCAAGCCATAACGTCTGTGTGGTCGCCGAAAATTGCCAAAGATTGAGCAGCCAAAGCTCTTGCTGCAACGTGGATTACGTGCGGGAGCATTTCACCTGCAACTTTGTGCATAACAGGAATCATTAATAATAAACCTTGAGAAGCAGTATAAGTTGAAGTTAAAGCACCTGCCGCCAAAGAACCGTGAACAGCACCTGCTGCACCGGCTTCTGACTGCATTTCGGCAACTTTTACTTCTTTGCCCCAAATGTTTTTCTTGTGTTGTGATGCCCATTCATCAATCCATTCACCCATTGTAGATGAAGGTGTAATAGGGTAAATTGCTGATACTTCGCTCAATGCGTACGCAACATGCGCCGCAGCGTAGTTACCATCTACTGTGATAGTTTTAGCCATAATATTATAACCTCCTTATTTAATACTTAATATCCACAACTAACTGATTAAATAATAATACAAACATAGATGTTTTTACATTTTTTCTCATAAAAAAAAGAAGACTTTTTTAAGTCTTCCTTTTAATTTTTATTTTTTAATAATTTTATTAACCTACTGATGTAAAACTTCCGCAATCGCCACTTGCAAAACTGCTGAATCCTCCGCCGAAATCTCCACCGAATGATTCAGCGTAAGAACCGATTTCGCTCATGCCTGTCATTGCCTGTGAATATTCGCTTACATATCCCGCACTTGAAAGAACATAGCCTTCATTTGCATATTGTGTATAATCGATATCAGCCTGAACAGAGAACATATACATGTCATATTCATTTGCAGCTAAAAGGCTTTTTGGCTGTGTACTTTTTGCCAAAATACCGGAATTTTCGACCGGATGATTTTTGATATTTGAATTTTTACTTGATTTATGTGCCTTTTCACCGAATAGTAAAATCATGTTAATCTCCAAATCTCACGTGTTCTTACATGTATATAAAGGTCGCAAAATTTGTTCGATTTCAGCATGTGGGTGTTTTGTTACAATTCGTAATATAATATTTAAACCCATGGATTGATGTACTTTAAAATTAAAAGTTTTAGTATAAGTATGGAGATTAGGGAGGAGAGAAAATGAAAAAAACACTTCTGATACTCGCATTTTTGATTACATTTTTGATTACAGGTTTGACTGTAAGTGCAAAAAATAATCAGCTTCATACAATAACTCTTGAGCGAAATAACGGGACCTATAATATTATTCTTGATACCGACAGCATTTCAAAGGTGTCGAGAAAGGTTATTTCAGACAATGAAATAGTACTTGAACTTTCAGGAATAACATCATCTGATACAGTTAATGCTTTATACAAAGGAGCCGGGGCGGTAGATAATCTTGTAATAGAAAATGCAGGTCTAAATAAGCTAAAAATATATGTTTCAGCCCCAAATATTAAAGTTTCATCAGTTATAATGCAACCTGTATCAGGGGAAGAAACGCTCGTAGGCGAAACTTTTCCTGTTGATAAAGCTGTCTGGAGCATGTTTGTTCTTGTTGTTCTTGGAGCTGTCATAAAACACTCAATTAAGCGTACAAATGAAGATAGTAATATTGCAATCAAACGTGATATCAAGGACAGAGAAATTGCCTTGTACAGACAGTACAGACACAGTCTGGATGAAGGTGTAAGTATCAAATCCAAGGATGCAAAAATGCAAAATATACTAAAAAAAATTGACAGAAAAATTGATGAAAGACTTTCAATGTCTATAAAATAAAAATTACTTCAAAAATTTAATATATCCCTAAAACATTTATTTATCAGCAAGTTTAATGACTTGCTTTTTTATTTAGTTAAAGTATTTGTTAATGATTTGTTCAATACTCATAGCAGAATTACCGGTCCCGTATGGGTTTTGCGCTTTTAACCTGGTATCTGCTTTATCTTTGCCTAAAATATTTTCGCTATAATTTACGATTTTATCATAATCAGCACCGACAAGAACTGAAACTCCTGCATCAATACCCTCTTGCCTTTCGGTTTCATAACGCATTACAAAAGTTGGGCATCCAAAAGACGGAGCTTCCTCCTGTATGCCGCCGGAATCTGTTAAAATCAGTTTCGCATTTTTCATTAGATAAACCAAATTCGGATAGTCTAAAGGTTCCAATAGATGAACATTAATGTATTTTTGCAGTTTATCATACACTTTGCCCCTGACATTAGGATTGGGGTGAACAGGCAAAATGAATGTGTGATCCGAATGTTTAGTTACAAGATATTCTATTGCATCCAGAATGTGATTTATTCGTTCTCCATGATTTTCTCTGCGGTGGACAGTAATCAAAACCAGTTTATCGTCAATTTTGATATTTTTATTCTCATAAAATTCTTTTGCATATTGCATTGTTTCTTTACTTAGGCAATACAATGCATCAATTACCGTATTCCCTGTTACAAAAATTGTATTTTCATTTATTCCTTCATTTAACAAAGCCAGTTTATTTTTTTCTGTTGGAGCAAAATTCAACGCAGTAACTCTTGATGCCATTTGTCGCATAACCTCTTCAGGAAACGGTTCAAAAATATCGTATGACCTTAGTCCCGCTTCAACATGGAAAACAGGAATTTTACGGTAAAAACTCGTTAATGCTCCGCAAAGAACTGTCATTGTATCGCCCTGGATAATTGTTGCATCAATATTGTATTTTGAAAATACTTCGTGTTCTAACGATGATAAAATTCTTGACTGAATATCGGCAAGTGCCTGATTTTCTCTCATGCAATCAAGATTTATATCGGCTTTAAGATTAAAATAACTCAAGGTTTGGTTTGAAAGTTCTTTCTGCTGTTCTGTATTGCAGATAATAACATTGTATCTGTCAGGATATTTTTTTAATTCCAGTATCACAGGTGCAAGTTTTATAACTTCGGGTCTTGTTCCAAAAATAAAAAGTATGTTTTTATTAGCCATAATTTAAGTTTATAATAAACATTAAAGTTTTTCAATTTTAACTATTGTCATTTCGGTTGCGCATTTTGGTTAATTTTTATATTATTTATTTGTTGTTTAATATATTTGCCTAAAGGAGAAATAACGATGCTTGATTTATATGTTTCCCAATACTGTCCTTATTGTAAAAAAGTCATGGACTTTTTGTATGAAAATAATATTGATTTCAATATTAAGGATGTAAGTATTGAAGAAAATTTCAAAAAACTTGTATCTCTCGGCGGTAAGGATCAGGTTCCGTTTTTAAATGATACTGATAATGATGTTTTAATGTATGAATCAAGTGACATAATTGAATACATCAAAAATCTCATGGGATAAATTTTAATGAATAACAGCAGATATAATTTTTTTAACTTAGATAGTGTAGACTGCACATCAAGGGGTGTTTGCACGCTCTCTCCCGGCATTGTTTCACTTCAGGAACTTGTATTGCATTTTATAAAACTTGCATCATTCTATATCGTAAGATTGTCTGATTTTGGACTTCATAATCACAAAATTGAAGACGAAATCATAAACAATATTGCATCTTTAATATATATAAATGAGTACAGCGAAAAGCAGGTATATGAACTTGCAATGCAGTGTTATTATATTTTTTCAAACAGTAAAAATCGCTATAAATTTGAATGTTCGCAAAAAGATATTGTTCCGGACAGAATAGAAGAATTTATTGACTTTGATGCAAATTTTACATTGTCAAAATCTATATCTTTTGGCGATATTTTGGTAAGAAGGTTGTATAATCGTATTTCGGGGGAAAACCGAAATCTCTCGCATATACTTTTTACCGTATTAAAAAGCGCTTGCCAAAATATTTCAAAACTGTTTGATTTTAATATAAGAGATGAATTTGCCGTTTCAGATGTGTTAAATTTACTTGCTAAATGGCATCAGGTTGAAAACGATAAGACTATATTGAGTGAATTTGTAAATTCGTTATCTATTCTTGATTCGCGTATTCAGTTAAAAATAGCAAATGCCTTATTTAGTGATTTTGGCGAAATTTCTGATGTCATGGTTTCACATTCTACAAGGAAAGGAAAATGTATTTTAGTTTCCGGAAATAATTTTAATGACCTGATAAATATTCTTGAAATTACAAAAGATAAAGATATTGATATTTATACTCATTCAGGGTTATTAATAAGCCACAGTCTTGAAAAATTTAGGAATTATCCAAATCTTAAGGGGCATTACGGCAGTAGCAGCGAGAATTGTATTGTTGATTACGGGACATTTCCCGGGGCTATTCTTCTTACAAAAAATTCAAAAAATAATACTGAATATTTATACAAAGGGAAAATATTTTCTAATGACTATATTACTCCGCAAGGGGTTATAAAAATTGAAAATAACGATTACAGACCTTTGATTGAAAGTGCGATTTCTTCAACAGGGTTTAAAAAAGGTCGTCAAAAACCTGATTCAAATTTAGGATTTGAAGAACAGGAAATAGATGAACTGTTAATAAAGCTTTTTAAACGATTAGAAAACGGCAAGCTGCGCCGTTTGTTCATAATCGGTATTAATTCTTTTTCCGAGGTGCAAAAGGAATATTTTGACATATTTTTTGCGAATCTTCGTTCTGATGAATTCGCTCTGAGCTTTTATTATGAGTCAGATAAAAATAACGTTTTAACTATAAACATTGGTAACTATGTACCGCTTGCAACATATATATTAAATAAATTACTGTCTTGTCATAAATATCTCGATAGAATGTACTTTATTTTTCCAACCTGTGATGTAACATCAATTTCCGGGGTAATTAAACTAAAAAACTCCGGTGCGGATAATATTTATATATCTTCCTGTTCCCCGAGAGTTATAAATCCCTCTGTTTTTGATACATTTAAAACTAATTATAGTATAAAGGTTTCATCGAATCCGATAAGCGATTTAAAAGAAATAAGAAAAAACACCTCTCAATAATTTGAAAGGTGTTTTTCTTATATTCGTCTGCATACTCAATATTAGTATCTGTAATGAGCGAATGCCTTGTTAGCTTCAGCCATTTTGTGGGTGTCTTCACGTTTTTTGCAAGCTGCACCCGTTCCGTTTGAAGCATCGATAATTTCGTTTGTCAGTTTATCGGTAAATGATTTTCCGCCTCTTTTCTTAGCGGCTTCAATAATCCATGATGAAGAAAGGGCAAAACCTCTGTCTGCTTTAACTTCAATAGGAACCTGATAAGTTGAACCGCCGATACGGCGAGCTTTTACTTCTAATAACGGAGTAGCGTTTGTCATAGCTTTTTGGAAAATTTCTATCGGATCTTCGTTAGTTCTTGCTTTAATAGCATCTAATGTAGCATAGAAAATTCTTTCAGCTAATGATTTTTTGCCTCGTCTCATAATTCTGTTTATGAATTTTGAAACATCTACGCTGTTATATACCGGATCTGCTAAAGGTATTCTTTTTGCAGGTTTAGAACGTCTTGACATTACTATTTACCTCCTTTTTTATCTCTTTTAGCGCCGTATTTAGATCTTGATTTTGCTCTGTTAGCAACACCTGCGGTATCCAGTGTACCACGGATAATGTGGTAACGAACACCAGGTAAGTCTTTAACACGACCGCCTCTAATCATAACAACAGAGTGTTCTTGCAAGTTATGACCGATACCCGGGATGTAAGAAGTAACTTCAAATCCGTTTGTAAGTCTTACTCTGGCAACTTTTCTTAGTGCTGAGTTTGGTTTTTTAGGGGTTGTAGTGTAAACCCTTGTGCATACTCCACGTCTTTGAGGACAATTCATCAAAGCAGGAGATTTAGTTTTTGATTTTAGTACTTTTCTTTCCTGACGTACTAATTGGTTAATGGTTGGCATAATTTCTCCTTTTTACCAATTTGCCCATACTCTGCCTTTATTGAAACACGCTTGGGCGTCACGCTTTCGGCTACTTTAATTGCTAACCGCTTTAATTTCAGCACGCAAAGTCGGTTAGTGTACTTATATCAAACATCAAGCAAAGTCTGTTGTCAATAACTTTTTAACGTTTTATTAATTCCGATACTTTATAAATAATCGGAAATTTTCCCATTATTGAAAAAATTACGCAGTATAGTGTCAGACCAAAAATAAATAACTCCGTAATTGAACGTGAAATAATCACAGGTCTGTTGAATATTAAATCAATCCAAGAAACAAGAATTTGTATCAGCGGAATTTGTGACAGAATATTAAATAAAATTGCCCAGCCCATACCTATTACAAATATTGTAAATGCAATTATTATTGACTGATAAACGTTAAACTTAAAAAATCCTGACGGTGATTTCTTTGCAAAATACATAACAACCAAAGCAATAATTCCGCCCCAACCTGCAGTCAAATATGAAATAGCTGAGCCTAAACGACTCCATAGCCCGACATCTTCTCCGACATATCTCATAGATTATCCTTTACGTGAAGATTCAATATAGTCTTCCATAACCTGAGAATAAATCAATCTATATTCGTCGTTTGTCGGGGCAATTGCAATTGCCGCACGATAAGACTGAATTGCTTGATCTACATCATTATCAAGGTAGTGAGCGTTGCCTAAAAGCTCAAAGGTCTCAGCATTATTCGGCTCAACCTGCAGTGCTTTTCTGTACGTGTCAATAGCTTCTTTGATTCTGCCCTGATTTGAGTATAAATTAGCCAAAAGCACATAAGCCGGCGATTCTTTTGGTCTGCAGTCAATGGCTTTTTTGTACATACCTTCTGCGATATCAAATTCTCTAAACTCAGAAAGTGAAATCGCATAACAGATATAAATTCTGTATTTATCTTCGGTCATTGTCAATGCTTTTTCGTAATATGTATAAGCCTGTTCTCTGTCTTTAACCAGAGTCAAAGCATTTGCTATGCATACTGCAATGAGTTCATTGTCAGGAGCAAGCACAAATACTTTCTTAAACAATTTTAATGCTGTTTCGTATTCAAATAATTTGAAACAAACATTACCTAAATCTATGAGAGCATTAACATTATCAGGCTCTAAAGACAGGGCTTTTTCATAATATGCTTTTGCCTCAACATATTCTTTGTTATCCTGATACAAAAGCGCAATCGCATTATAAATTTCCGCATTGGTCGAATTTAGGTCAATGGCTCTGTTATAATAGAATAGAGCTTTATCAAAGTTTTTCCATTCTGCAAATACGTTTCCGATATTGTAATAAATCAGGTAATTTTTAGGATTTACTTCCAAAGCTTTATTATAATATTGCAGAGATTTACGGAAATCTCTTTCATAAAACCACATCGTACCCATACCTACCAAACCCTGCACATCATCAGGCTTAATAGCAAGTAAACTGTCTAAAACTGACATGACCTTATCATAATTCCGTACCCCGAGATAAAGTTCTGCAAGTTCGTGGTAGTTTTCAATATTGTTAGGCTCTTGTGCCATTTTTAGTGTCAAAGCACTAATCTTCTCATTTAATTCTTTATTTTCCATAGCATCTATATATTATATTATTACTTTGATTTTGTAAATTAAGTTAAAAAAGTTAATATTTTTAAAAGTCGTTATGATGTTGGGATGTAAAGACGATAAGTTCGTATCATTTTATTAATATTAGTAATAAGCGTTCTATATTAAAGCAATTAATTCCCGAAATGAAGCTGACGTCTATAATATATAAATCCAGTATTTCCTTATTAATAAATACTTTCCGCCCCTTTATATAAAATAATATATACCAATTTTGTTACATTTCTTAACAAAAAGCAAACAAAAAGGCAATTCTTGAAAACAAAAATTTTTTATATAAATACGAGGACACTAACATAAGGATATTAGAACAATGGGTTTCTTATTAGGAGCATACGGTAAACTTGCTGCGGGATCAAGATACAGATCCTTACAAGCTCGTATGATGCGCATCCAATCTAAAATTAGACGCGCAACCCGAGATGTTGCGAACATGGAAAAGATGTTGGATCGCAACATGAAGCGTGATTTACAGAGCCTTACGCTTAATGCTAATGCTACTAAAGGTTTGTATCAGCAAATCATGTACGGTGCTATGACTCCTGAAGTTCTGGCTGCTCAACAGGCTCTTTCTCAATTCCAAGCAAATCCAAAAGATAAAGACGGTAATCCGACATTATCTAATGAACAAATTGCAGCTTATTCTCAGCAGGTATCCAGTTGGCAATCAACTATGAATCAGCAGTTATCTACTGCTTCAACAAATCTTGACCAAGGTGTTGCATATCAAAAAGAACAAATTGAAAATTACTATGAACAAATGAGAGATCAGTTATTAGAACCTCTCAAAGATGAAGAAGATTCACTGCAGCTTGAAAAAGACACTTTGGAATCTCAGATTCAGGTTGCAAAGGCAGATTACGAAGCATGCCAGAAGATGGAACAGGCAGATGTCAAAATGCTTACTCCGAACTACACCGGCGGACAGGGTTAATCAAGTCAGGAAAATCAAAGGCAAGGGATATAATTTACAAAAAGCGGGACTTATCACAAGTCCCGCTTTTTTGACTTCTTATTGGAAGGGCGCCAAACTACTAATCCCTCCCTTGGGGGAGGGTGCCTAAAAGGCAGGAGAGGGTAAGGTATTTTACAAAATGCTATTAATTATAATCTCACAAACTTCGTTAATATTACTGTCTATATCACTATTCCAAAATCTTAAAACCCTATAACCGCATGCATTAAAATATTTAGTTCTTGCATTATCATAAAATCTTTTTTCATCAGTATTATGCTGACTGCCATCAAGTTCAATTATAATCATTTTATCCTGACAAACAAAATCTGCTATATAATTTCCGATAGGGACTTGTCTTTTAAATTTTAAGCCGTTTAATCTTTTAGCACGCAAGACTTCCCACAAAATATGTTCATGCGGAGTTTGGTTGGAACGCATTTGTTTTGCATTGTGCAAATTTTTTGAATTGTAATACATAATTTAATTATAACACGACCTCACCCTCTCCCTCACTCCCTCCCCATTGGGGAGGGAAGACGATTTAAACTCTCATTCAGGTGAAGAGTTAAGTCATAACCATTAACTTTTCAATTTATCCCTAATCTACATGACTTGTAATCCCGATAGAGGCATTGTTATCAATATCAATTACATGTTTGATTATCGAATGTGCCGTCAAAAGCAGATACGGGTTAATTTCTGTTGTCTGTCCCATATTTACGCTTGCGGTTGCCTTATCGCCTGACGGCTTAAATTCCTTTTTAACCTCATAAGAAGTCAGTGTATCAACACTATAGTGCTTTTTATCTTTATCTAAACGGTTATCAAGTTCATCTTTGGGGAAGTTTTCACTGCACTGAATTGCAACCTGAACCGAATTTGATGTCTCTAAATATAATGTTGCAACAACTGTTCCAAAGTTAATTGTGGTTATGGTAACTGTCAAAATACTGTCGCTTTCACTTGATTCTTCTTTTTGGGTAACTTCAAGGTCAAAATCAACGCCCTCTTTTAACGGAAGCCATGGAAGATATAGCATCAATAGCAGTTTCATTGTCTTTGTCGGATTATTTTCTGAGGCGACAGAAATGCTTGCGTTAATAAGTTTTGCCATTTCTTTTAGCTGTGACAGGTCATTTATGCCCATTTTTGAAGCTTGTGTCATTGTCATAATAAGTTTAGTCAGAGCTTCTTTACCGTTAGTCTGAATCATTTGGGCAATTTGGCTTAAATTTATCATTCCGTTAGATAAGATTTCAAGATTTTTGAGCGATGCCTGGAGCTGTGTTGACATCTGTTTATTAACTATTTCAGACATATTTGTAAAATCGAGTCCCTGCAATTGCGCAAGAATTTGAGCCTGTAACTGGGAAATTGAATTTCTTTGTGCTGCAAGCTGAGTGGCAAACATTGCATTAAATTGGCCTGTATTCAACCCTCTTTGCATCATATAAATAAATTCATTGATATTTTTTGGAACTCCCATAAGATCTTTCGCATAAATTGCTCTGTCAAGACTCTTTAGTGTACTCATTTGAAGATTTTGAGTCTGTTGTAGCTGAGGTTCAGGAATAACCGGTTTAGGTGTTGCCGGCGCAGAATTTTGAGGCGCAGGCTGTACTGATGCTTGACGCTGATTTAAGGCAGCTTGCCGGATTTGCTGTTGCCTTAGCGCATTATTATTGAATTGTCCGATATTAAAGTCTGCCATAGAACAATTTTAACAATTTTTGCAAAAATGTCCAGCAAAAACTACTTTAAGTTAGACATTGGCAAATATGCCTGAGGATAACTGTAATCTTCTAAAAATCCAAGATTTTTGTATAGTCTCAGTGCCTGTAAATTATTTGTTTCGGTTGTTGTATTTATTTCAGTAACATTAGACATTACTCTGTTATTTAAAATCTCATCCATAGAACGTTTGAGCATAAGTGTTGATAAACCCTTACCCTGGTGTGTTTCGGTCACTCCGACAAGCGGAATATTAACAATAGAATTATTTGTAATATTCATAAATGAAAAACCGACAGGGTGTTCATTATGTAGTAAAACACTTGTAGCCTCAGGTAAAAACTTTGCATAAACATCATTTACAACTTTTGAAATAATGTCACTGCAGCCTGAGATAGTCTTAAATCTCGGGTCAAACAGTGCGTCAGAACTGCTTTTAAATGATTCCTGAATAACCTCGACAGCATCATCAAAGTATTTATTATCCCATTTTACTACTCTGTATTCAGGCGGAAGTTCAACCATTCTTGCCCTTGAAAACAGCTCTTTTGACTCTGTGCCATTCATTTTGAAACGTAAAACTTCAATCCCGACAAACTGAAAACCTTCTCTTACAACCGTTCCGATTAATGTTTTTTGGTTGCCTAACATAGGATAGCAAACAATTTTTTGTTTGCGAATTTCTTTTGTTAATTCCAAAAATTTGCTTAAAAGTTCTCTTGCATGATCAATATAGTTTTCCTGTTCAGTGCAGTGTATAATATTGAGTTCGATAGCCTCGGAAATAGCCGTTGTATATACCAAAAAACCAACAAGCCTGTGATTATCATATAGCACAATACAATCTATGAACCCTTTTTCAACTGAATCCAAAAAACCGTCATAATCAATCGGTTCAAGTTCAAAATTATATTCATACTTCGCTTTTGAACAAAAATCATCATAAATTATTTCAAAATTTTCATAATCTTCAAGGGTTAAAAGTTTGGTGCTGTACATCAAATTCTCCTTATAGTGAATGGTGCATTTTTTCTTTTTTTGTTTCCAGGTACCTTTTATTATACGGAGTAACCTCCGATTCTACCTTTATTATATCGTTTATTTTTAATCCGTAACCCTCCAAACCAATGACTTTTTTGGGATTATTGGTTATCAGATTAAATTCTTTGTAGCCCAAATCTCTTATAATTTGTGCTCCTGTTCCGTAATCTCTCAAATCTGATTTAAATCCGAGAGAAATATTTGCCTCAATTGTATCCTGTCCTTGTTCTTGTAATTTGTAAGCTTTAATCTTGTTGCATAAGCCTATTCCTCTGCCCTCGTGGTCTGTCAGATATACAACCGCACCTTTGCCGTAATCGTTTATATAACGCAAAGCATTGTGTAATTGCGAATTGCAGTCGCATTTAAGGCTGTGAAAAATATCTCCCGTCAGGCACATACTGTGAACTCTGACTGCAGGAATTTTATTGCTGCCGTCATCTTTTACCAGTGCAACGTGCTCATGTCCGTTCAATTGATTTTTGTATCCTATAAGTTGAAAATCTCCGTATTTTGTCGGCAAATCTGCTTGAGCTTCACGAGTGACGAGTTTTTCCGATTTAAGCCTGTAAGCAATTAACTGTGCAACGGTTATGAATTTCAAATTATATTTATCGGCAAACTCCCTTAAATAATCACGTCTTGCCATGTGTCCATCAGGTGCCATAACTTCACACATTAATCCTGCAGGGCGATGAGCGCAGATTTTTGCTAAATCTACAACTGCTTCAGTATGCCCGGTTCTTTCTAATACTCCGCCATTTCGCGCGACACAAGGAAACAGATGCCCGGGTCTGCGTAAGTCTGAGGGCATGGCATCAGGAGCAATTGCAACTTCTACCGTTTTTGCCCTGTCAAAGGCTGAAATTCCAGTTGTAACACCATATTTTTCGTCGGCATCAATACTAACGGTAAAAGCTGTTTTCATGCCTTCTGTATTTTGATCAACCATTTGAGGAAGTTCAAGTTTGCGCGCAATATCAGGTGAAATCGCCAAACAAATTAATCCTCTGACTTCAGATGCCAAAAAGTTTACTATTTCCGGTGTAACCATTTGGGCTGAAACTATAACATCCCCCTCGTTTTCTCTGTCCTCGTCATCTGCTACGATAATAGGTTTCCCCGCTTTAAAATCCTCTATTGCATCTTCTATACTGTCAAATCTGAATCTTTCTTCCATTACACAAACCCGTTTTCTTTCAAAAATTCCATACTTATATTGCCATTTGTTTTATTATCATTTAATCCAAGTAATTTTTCAACATATTTTGCCAAAATATCCGTTTCAATGTTTACACGGTCGCCTGTTTTAAGGTATTTTAAAACAGTATTTTTGTATGTGTGCGGAATTATTGCAACCGTAAAAGTGTTTTCCTTTACCTCAGCAACAGTTAAACTGATGCCATTTATAGTTATTGAGCCTTTATAAACAATATATTTAGAACTTTTTTGTGGAATTTCAAATTTTAAATTATAAAAATCTGACAGTTTATCAACAGAAATCAATATACCCGTGCAGTCAATATGCCCGGATACAATGTGCCCGCCGAGTCTTGTATTTAGCATTAATGCTCTTTCAAGATTAACATAATCCCCTTGTTTAATATCGGAAAAATTAGTAACTTTTAGAGTCTCATCACTTAGCATTACGCTGAATGAAGATGAATTGAACTCTATCACTGTTTGACAAACTCCGTTTACACAAATGCTGTCACCAATTTTATCATCTGACAAAATATTTTTGCATTCAATGACAAGTTTAGCTCCATTTGAAAGCTTTTCAATTTTTTTAATTTTCCCTAATTCATCTACAATTCCCGTGAACATAATATTACAATAGCACAAGTTAATTTTTTTTTAAACTATCTCAAACCATCAGGAACTGCAATGGGAATTTGCTCTGTTTTCGGTATCGGAGCCTGATTTTTCTTAAAGTTGCTGTTTATTTCAGCAACAGGATTTGTTTGATTTATTGTTTGTGGCGGATTTTTTGTCGCTTCAAGGGCTTTTTCTTTGAGTTCATTAGCTTCTTTCAGCAAAGCTTCTTCGTCTTCTGATTTTGTAGTTTCACTTTCGGCGTTTTCTTCATCTTCTGCTCCTAACGGTTTACCCTTGTCGTTAAGAATAATTGTCGGATAATCAAAATCTTTATGGCCGTATTTTGACGTTGCTACAGTCATAACTTCTTTCCAGATTCTCGCGGGAATTGTACCTCCTGTTAAACCATGCATTTGTTTATTATTATCATCTCCGACCCAAACACCAGTTACAATGTTTGGTGTATATCCGACAAAATAAGCATCCCTGTAATCATCTGTTGTACCTGTTTTCCCTGCAGCTGGTTTGCCGATATTTGCGCCCATGCCTGTGCCGTTTGTAATTACGGTTTTCATCATAGCAGTCATTTCCGCAGCAGTGTTGGAACTTAATTGATGAGAAGATTTTGTTCCTGATGCTCGATAAAGCACTCTTCCTCTTGAATCTTCTACTCTTTCAATTGCATAAGGTTCAACAACATATCCGCCGTTTGCAAAAGCACCGTATGCACGTACAAATTCAAATAATTTTACTCCGTTTGAACCGAGCGAAATGGTGTAGTCTTTTTCAAGCGGGGTTGTTATGCCTAAAACTCTTGCGAGTTGTATAACGGAGTGAACACCTACTTCTCTTATTACTCTTGCCGCACAAACGTTAGATGATACCATAAGAGCTTTATAAAGCGGAATTTTTCCTCTGTATTTATTCCCGTAGTTTCTCGGAGACCATTTTGAAAGTGTAACAGGACTATCGTCAACTATATCATTTGGAGAAAATCCTTTTTCCATTGCCGCAGCGTAAACTATCGGTTTAAATGCTGAGCCAGGAGGTCTTATAGCCTGTGTAACTCTGTCATATTGTGATTCCCCATAGTTTTTACCGCCGGCATAAACTAAAATTTTGCCGTCAATAGGACTAAATGAGAATACAGCTGCCTGTTGAGATTTGTTTGTCAAACCGTAGGCTTTCATATTGGCAAGAATTGATTCGTTTGCTTTTTCCTGCGCCTTTGAATCAAGCGTTGTTATTACTTTGTAACCGCCATGAATGACCTCAGTTTCGTGGAACCCGAGTTTTTCAAGTTCTTTCATTACAAAATCGCTGAAATACGGAGCTTTGTTTGCGGTATAAAGCTGAGGAACATCACTGAGTTTGATATCCGCATCAATAGCTTTTTCGTATTCCTCTTTTGTAATATATTTCATTGTCAGCATTCTTTTAAGAACCTGATTACGCCTTTTTTTTGCTAAATCCTTATTGTTATAGGGGTTATAAACAGACGGAGCCTGAGGTAGCCCGGCAATAAGCGCGAGCTCAGGTAAAGTCAGCTGATTTAATTTCTTATTGAAATAAGTTTTTGCAGCTCCGGCAACCCCGTATGAACCTGCACCAAGATAAACGTTATTGAGGTACATCTCAAGAATTTTATCTTTTGAAATTGTTTTTTCAATTCTTGTTGCAACTTCAAGTTCTTTAACCTTTCTTATCAGTGTTCTTTCGTTGGAAAGGAACAAAATTCTTGCTAATTGTTGTGTAATAGTACTTGCTCCCTGAACGGTGTGCATTGCAATTACGTTTTGGATTGAAGAACGTACTATACCAAATAAATCATAACCTTTGTGGTGATAAAAATTTTTGTCTTCGGTTGCAATAATTGCGTTCTTCAGCTGTTCCGGAACATCTTTTAGTTCTATCTTGTCATATGTGTATGCTGTAAAAGTTTTTATTATTTCCCCATCTCCGGAATAAAACTTGGTAACAATATTTGGTCTGAAATCCCTTAAATTATCTATAGGCGGAAGTGATGAAAGATAAAGATTTAATGCTATAACTCCTGCAATTGCGAGTGCGGAACAAACTATAACAAACATTTTTAAGTAGTTAAAAAAATTGTTAGGTTTATTATTTGACCTTTTTCTCTCTCTTGTTGAGCTTTGTTCCGCTCTTTGTTTTTTGTAGGAATCGTACGACCTTGACATGTTATTCTCTCCCTAATCGAGTGAGAATATTATAACATGAAAATTAAAAGTCAATAGATTTATGACGTTGCTAAAAAAAATCTACCTTCTTACTTGAAAATCAGACATTTGCAAAACACTATAAATAAGGTGCGGGAAACCGCACCTTACTTTGTAAATATATCATTTACACCTATTCGTTACATCCAAAGGCGATTGTTATGTGTTCTCTTGGGTTAACTGCAGAGATTTTGTAACCTCTCGGGTCAACAAGATATGCGAATTCATCACCTGTTGTCTGGAATAAGCCCATTGTCCCGGATACTGCCGTCCTTGTCACATCAACAGGTGCTTTGGCTGTTTCGTATAAGCCGTCACCTAAACTTCTTGCCGCTGCGCCGAATTGTCCGGAGAACGAATGACCGAGCATATAACCCGCATCGTTTGTAACGTTTTCTGCAGCATTACCAAGGTTTGTCAAAATACCGCCTGTTGTTCTGCCGACAACTCCTATAAGCGAGCCTGTCCACGTAAACGGCATCTGTACAAGTCTTGCAACAGGGTTCAGATTTTTCTGTTTGTTAACTTGAGCCTGCAAAATTTGTTTTGGCAATTTTGCTTTACATTTACCGTTAGAAATGCTTGTGAAAGCAAGTTTTAGCGCACCTTTGTTACATCCTGAGGGTCTGATGACTTCTACAACCTGACCTGTAACGGTTGAACCGCACGGATATTTAACGCCGTTAATTGTTACGGCTTCAAGCGTATTTGCTCTGAAATACTGACCTACATGTGAGGATTTGGCATTAACCTGATCTATCATAGACAGCTTTAATGTAGGAATTTTTACTATATCTTCTTGTTCAATTAATGCTTTTTTTTCTATCGGACATGCAGGGCAGATATTGTTCGCTGTTCTCGGATTTTTATCGTAACCTAAAGCTACTCTTGTATTTTGCATCATTGATGCAATTTCTGCTCTTGTAGCATCACGGTTAGGCATAATCAAGTTCGGATTTGGGCTGTCGCTTAATGCACCGTTTTGAAGTGATTTTGCAACGGGTATTCTTGCCCAGTTCGGAACTTTGTTTCCGTCTGCATATTTACTTAAAATTTGATCTGCTTTGCATGAGTCGATATCACAAGTCATACCTTTTGAAATGGATGTTAAGGCTTCAACTCTTGTTACGGAGTTGTGCGGTTTGAAGGTATGGTTTGGATAACCTCTTAATAAATCTTCGTCAACGGCTTTTGCAATTGCAGGGTTTGCCCAGTTGTTTGTTGATACATCAGAAAATTTTGATGTTGTGTGACCGTCAGGACACATGTTAAAACCTTTTACAAGCATTGTTGCAAATTCTGCACGTGAAATATTTCTGTTAGGTTTAAACATCCCGTCAGGATAACCGACTACGACATTGTTTATAGCTAATTTGTCAATATCGCATGATGCCCAGTAACCGTTCGGAACGTCAGGAAACATTCCGCCTGTGAATGCCGGCGCTGCTGCACCTGTTATATTTTCCTTAATTGTGTAAGGAACTAATGATTTTTTTACTGCATTGATTGAATTTGATGTTTTAATATCAATCGGGCAACTTTTTTGTCCGTTCATGTTGATACTAACGCCGTTGTTGTATTTAGGACATTCGTTGAGACAAGGCATAGACGCTGCAGCACCGGTAATCTGACTTTGTGTTTGGGTGGAAATAGTTGTACCTGCAATATCAGCACTCAAACGGGATGCAGGGCAACCTTTCATTGCTGTTTCTGTTGAAAAGATAGAGTTTGCAGGTTCGCCCACATAGTTGTTAGTACCGTAAATTGCCTGCGGATAACCGTAAACCTGTTTCATTTGTGAACTATCAGGTTTTCCCGATTGCGGACAAAGTGCGGTTGACGGAACAGCAGGTTTGTCGCAGCTGATTTCATCATTACATGGTGTTTTTACAGGACATGCTTTTTTCTTTTTGCATCCACAATCAGATTTTGTTCTTTTGCATTTGTCACATTGTGTTTTTGCACAGTCTGACGGACCTGTTACGACAGGCAATGTTTCATTTTGAGTACACGGACAGGCAGCCATTGCACTATTCAAGGAACACGTTGCTATTCCAACAGCAATTGCCGCTGCCGCAGTTAGTTTTTTAATTGACATTTTAACCTCCTTGTATTGTTCAAGTTTTTGTTTTAATAAACAAAAACCTTTAAAAAACAAACTCATGGAAGATTATTTATATTTGTGAGTATTAAAACATTAGCAATTTATACAGTCCGACAGGATAGTTTTTAATAACTTATTTCCAAAATACCATTTATTAAATTTCCTGTTCCACCTATTGGTACGGTAACTTTTGTTTTATCGTGAGTAATTTGATACCCGCCGTAAACTGGGATATTTAGTTCCTGTGCAATTTCATTAAATAGTGTGTCAAGTTGCTCTTTGTGTTCGTCTATACCTAAAAAATCGCCCAATACTATGGCACAAACATTTTGCTTAAATTTATCAATATTCAAAAGTTGTCTGAATGAGCGGTCGATTTTGTAAACAGGTTCATTTAAATCTTCTGCAAAGAATATGAATTTTTCGTTCGGCAAAAAATCGGTTCCGCAAAGTGAGCAGACTGTTGCCAAGTTCCCTCCCCACAAAATACCTTTTACATCTCCTTTTTTGTATGTTTTTAAATTGGGAGCGGTTATTGTTAAGCTATCGCTTGTAAGTGCCTGCCAAAAGCCATTTGCAGTAAATTTGTCAATATCTTCGGGCTGAAAATCACCCTTCGGCATAGGGGATGAAAATGTTATTAATCCTGCCTGTTTTAAAAACATTAGCGACAAAGCCGTAATGTCAGAATATCCGCAAAAGATTTTCGGGTTAGTTTTAATCAAATCATAATCAATTTTATCAATTAATCTTAAACACCCGTAACCGCCACGAGCACAAAATATTGCATTAACATCTTTATCTGCAAAAGCATTGTGTAAATCGTCAAGTCGCTGTTTGTCACTTCCTGCAAGATAGCGGTCAGACTTAAATAGATTTTGACCTAATTTGATTTTATACCCTAAACTTTCAAAATACTTTACGGAGTTGAGAATTTTACCTTCCTCAACTTGTCCTGCCGGAGCAATAATTGCAATTGTGTCCGCTTTTTTAAGCTTATTTGGTTTAATTAATTTCATTCAATCCCCTTTGCTTTTCGGTATTTCCCCATAAAAGGGTGCAAAAATATTTTATTGTATAAATAATTTTGCTTTGTTATAATAACATTATCATGAATAAAAGTTATGTACCTTTATACAGAAAATACAGACCGCAAAAGCTTGAGGAAATCGTTGGGCAAGAGCATGTTAAAAAAGCTCTTACTAATGCTATTGAATCAGACAGAATTTCTCATGCTTACCTTTTTACAGGTCCCAGGGGCACAGGTAAAACATCGACTGCACGTATTTTTGCAAAGTCTTTAAATTGTGAAAAAGGCCCTACCATTTCGCCTTGTAATGAGTGTGAAAATTGTATTAATATAACAAAATCAATTCCTATTGATGTAATTGAAATTGACGCTGCAAGTAATCGTTCGGTCAGTGATGCGGAAGAAATTATCCAAAATGTTGCAATGGCACCGATACGCAGTCGTTATAAAGTCTATATAATAGACGAAGTTCATATGCTAACTCCAACGGCATTTAATGCTTTACTAAAGACACTTGAAGAACCTCCCGCAAATGTAATTTTTATTCTTGCGACAACAGAAGTTCATAAGGTTTTGGATACTATTAAAAGCCGCTGCCAGAGATTCGATTTTAAACGTATTACAACCGAGGATATAGCAAAACATTTGAGATTTATATCCGATAATGAAAAAATTAATATAACAGATGATGCTCTGAATTATATCGCGACAAACTCTGCAGGAGGAATGAGGGATTCAATTGCACTGTTAGATCAGTTAAGTGTGTTAAATTCAGAAAAAGAAGCTATCAGTGTTGATGATATAAACTGTTTACTTGGTCGCTTGTCATTCGGTTCTTTGAGTGAATTGTTTGAAAATGTTATAAAATCGGATTCAAATTCTGCACTTATGGTTTTGAATAATATTTATAATCAGGGTAATGAACCATCACAAATTTTATCAAATTTTTTGGAATATCTGCGCAATGCTCTTATTTTAAAATCAACCGGTTCGAAAACAATTACGGGAATAGTTCAGTTAAATGAAGAACAGATTAAAAAACTTTTGTCATACTTAAATGATATTGAAACACATCAAATTGTATCTCTTATTGATAAATGCAGTGCGTATATAAAAGAACTTAAACTTACTACTAATCCGAAATTATGGCTTGATGTTGCTGTTCTTGATATGTCAAATTTAACAGAAAATACAAAGCTTGAGGATTTACAAAGCAGGTTACAACAGCTTGAAGCAGGACATATTTCAAAGCCTGTGCTTGCATATAATACTCCTCCGATGCCAGTTAATAAAATGGTGGTAAATGAGATTAAAAAAGAGGAGGTTAAACTTGTCAAGTCTGAACCTGTAACTGAGAAAAAGTCACAATCTGCAAAAATAAAAACTCCGCCAGAAGCCCAAAATTCTGGTTCAAATGGTGCAAGCTCCGAAATTAAAATTATTTGGCAAAAATTTCTTGACAGTATTTCAAGTTTTGCTTCAAGAGCTATACTAAAACAACACGCCCTGCCGGTTAAATTTACGCAGGAAGAAGTTATTATTGCAATAAAAACAGATAGCTGGCTTACGAAATTCAGGGAAGAACCGGACAGAATGTTGTTGATTGAATCTGCTGCAAAAACGGTGACAGGTGGTAATCCTAAAATTGTCCTTCGCTCACCGCAAGCAGAGGATGACAAATTAAGAGAGGAAATACCTTCATCAGGTCTTAATACAGAGCCTAAAAAGCCGCTTATTCCGGATAAAACACAAAAAGAAGAAGAAATTACTGAAGCTTTAGAGCAAGTTGATTCAGATGAAGATATTTCCGGCACGGATTATGATTCCGCAGAAAAAAAAACTCCGCAAACTAATAATTCCGTAAAAAGGGAAGATGCTGCTTTTCATTCTGATAATGTAAATATGGTTATTGATTTATTCGAAGGCAAAATTATTGAATAAATGTAGCAAATTATTTTTTTATGTGTTTTAAGCATAAAAAGGAGTTTGTATGAATTTAAGTATCAGTAACGTCAGAAGGATATTTATCCCTAAAGGTAACGGTGTTGTCAGAAAATATCATAAAAATAACCATGCAAAAAATTTTCTTAATGGTTTTTCTCTTTCAACTGCTGCATGCGGTTTTATTGCTTTAGTATCAAAAGAACCTGAGGCTGCAACTGCACTTGCAGGTGTGTCGCTTGGTAGTGCAGCATTATCAAATTATTTTAATAAAAATGCAAAAGCACTAAAAAATCAGTTCGACAAAATTTTGACAAGGGCAACAAGTATAGAAATTGCTCAAATCCGCAGTTTTAAAAATAAAGTTTAATTGTATATTTTTCTGTTCAAATCAGCTTTTCTTAATCTGATATTTTCAGGCGTTATTTCAACAAGTTCATCGTCTGTGATGTATTCTAATGCTTCTTCAAGCGATAAAATTCTCGGAGCTTGCAGAGTAACCATAACATCTGCCGTAGAACTTCTCATATTTGTTAATTTCTTTGTTTTACATATATTAACAACTATATCCTGCGGTCTGTTGCCTTCACCGATTATCATCCCACGATAGACTTTTGTTTTGGGCGTTACAAAGAATACTCCTCTATCCTCAAACTGCGCCAAAGCATATGGAATAGCTTCACCCTGTTCGTGAGCGATTATTGAACCGCATCTTTGACGGTTTATATCGCCGGCATAAGGTCTGTAATGCAAAAATGTGTGGTACATTATACCTTCACCTCTTGTCATTCGGATAAATTCATTTCTGAATCCTATTAAACCTCTTGCCGGAATATGGAAAGTCAAATGAGTTCTGCCCTTGGCTGATTTCATGTCCTTCATTTCGCCCTTACGGTTGGAAAGACGTTCAATAGCAGAACCTGCATATTCATCAGGAACATCTACAATTAAATTTTCATAAGGTTCACATTGCTCTCCGTTTATGTTTTTGAATATAACTTCAGGCTTTGATACCGCAAATTCATATCCTTCGCGGCGCATTGTTTCAATAAGTATGCTTAAATGTAATTCCCCACGCCCAGAAACTTTGAAACAATCTGTTGAATCCGTGTCTTCTACTCTTAAACTGACATTTTTTTCAAGCTCGGTGTAAAGTCTTTTTCTTAATTGTCTTGAAGTAACAAACTTACCTTCCTGACCTGCAAAAGGGCTGTCATTTACAGAAAAATTCATTTGTAATGTCGGTTCATCAACTTTAATTAACGGTAAAGCCTGTGGATTTTCGCTATCGCATAATGTTTCTCCTATTTGAATATCGCTAAATCCTGCAATTCCGACAATATCCCCCGCTTTTGCTTCCTGAATTTCAATTCTGCCTAAATCGTGAAAACCGAAAAGTTTTGTAATTTTTCCTTTTGATTGAGTCCCGTCTGCCTGTATCCAGCAAACAGTATCCTGACTGTGAACTACACCTTGGGCAATTCTGCCGATTACTATTCTGCCGACATATTCGTTATAATCTAATGTTGTTGCTCTGAATTGGAAAGGTTTTGTTGAATCTCCTTCAGGAGCGGAAATATTTTCTAAAATACAGTCTAAAAGCGGAACCATGTCTTTTGGTTCGTCTTCAAGTTCTTTTATTGCAAAACCGTTTAAACTGCTTGCGAAAATAAACGGAAAATCAATCAAATCTGCTCTGTCAGTTAATTCCGTAAACAAATCAAATACTTTGTCTAAAGCCGTAAGAGGTTCTGCTGCAGGTTTATCAATTTTATTTATTACAACGATAATTTTCAACCCTAATTCAAGCGCCTTTGACAGAACAAATCGCGTTTGTGGCATAGGACCTTCAGCAGCGTCAACGATTAAAAGAGCTCCGTCAACCATTCCTAACACTCGTTCAACTTCGCCGCCGAAATCAGCGTGTCCCGGAGTGTCAACGATATTGATTTTTGTCCCTTTATAGTCAATTGCAATATTTTTTGAAAGAATAGTAATTCCTCTTTCTCGTTCCAAATCGTTGCTGTCTAATACTCGTTCTTCAACATGTTGATTTTCTCTAAATACACCTGCTTGCTTTAATAAGCAGTCCACAAGTGTTGTTTTACCGTGGTCAACGTGTGCAATAATTGCTATATTTCTTATATTATTCTCAGCCATATATTCCGCCATTCGTAATTTTAAAGGGTAAATTTTACTTTTTCATGATAATACAAACATTAAATTTTTCAATATTTATAATTATGCTTGTTTTTTGTCATCGTGATAAGCAATAATTGAACAGGTAAGACAGATTATACCAAATAATATTCCGAAGATCATGGTTGTATGGTAAGACTGTAAGAAAGCAATTTGCACCCCGTTTGGTGCAAAAATATTTCTGAAGCTTTCAAACAGTGTAATTGTTATTGCAACTCCGAGAATATTGCCTAAGTTTCTTGATAATGACAATATTCCGCTTGCAACCCCCAGTTCGCTCGGTTTTACGCTTGTTATAATGGCATTATTTGACGGCGATTGGAAAAGCCCGTTTCCGATTCCCATTATGACAGAAGCCAGAACAATCTGCCACATTTGCGTTTTTAAACCGAAAGTAGTAAATATCAAAAGAGCAAATATATATACTGATGGCCCGATTCTGGTTAAAATTTTGCTCCCGTGCTTGCCGGAGTACGCACCGGCAAAAGGTGCAACAGTTGCTGATGCAACAGAGTAAGGCAAAATTAAAAGCCCAGTTGTAAATGCATCGTATTTTAAAATCCCCTGCAAAAACAACGGGAGTAAAATTGCATTTGTAAACATTGTCATGTATGATGTCATAACTGCGATGTTGCCGAAGGTGAAGGGTTTGATTTTGAACATTTTAAAATTTATCATAGGATAAGATATTTTTTTATCCCTGAAATAGAATAACCCACCAAATAACAAAGTCAAAATTCCAAGCAAGGCAATTTGAAGCGACTGCCAGCCCCAGCTTCTTCCCTGGGATATTGCAAGCAAAAGTGACAAAAGAGAAATCCCGAAGTATAAAAATCCTTTGTAATCAAATTTAAATTCTTTTCGCCTGATAAAAGACGGTACCATTTTAAACGCAAAATATCCGCAAATGAGTGCAACAGGAATTGACGGAATAAAAATTGTCCTCCAGCCGAAATAATTTATCATTAAACCGCCGACAGCCGGTCCCATCATACCGCCGATTGCGACAAGTGAGCCGTTTATGCCGAGTGCTTTTCCTCTGTTTTTCCCGTGAAATAGTGTTGCGATGACCGCCGGCCCGTTAGCCATCATAATTGAGGCTCCAAGTGCTTCAATACACCTTGATGCTATTAGTATCCCGAAATTTGGGGATATTGTGCATAAAATTGCACCGAGAGCAAATGTAAAAAATCCTGTGGCATAAACTTTGTTTTTAGGGTAAAGATCTCCGATTTTTCCAAAAAACGGCAAAAATACTGTCATAACAAGCATATATGCAATGATAATCCACTGAACATGCGTTAAAGAAATATTTAATCCCTGCGAAATAGGATAAAGGGCAAGCTGGACGGTTGTGGAATCAAGCATCCCCAAGAAATTTCCCAAGATAATTATTATGCATATAATCCATTTTACTGAAATGTTTTTCATAGTTAATAAAATAATATCACAAATTGTTAATAATATTGAATGTTACCCTGTAATATGTTATAATATTTTGTATAGTATCAAGTCATTTTGGAGTTATTTTTGAGGATGAATTCAGGGAATAAAAGAGCATTTTCTTTAACCGAAATGTTAATAGTTTTGGTTTGTATAGCCCTTTTATTTGCAGCAATGGCTCCTATTGTGACTAAAAGGCATATTGCAGAAACTCATGAATCTGAGTCTATCTGGAGTTTTGTAACAGGTGACGCTGAAAAAGATGCATATTTTGACCCAGGTGACCCTACATGGACTTCAAGTGTTTATATGGGGATGGTTCCGACCAGTGCAAATAATAATGCGGGTAAAGTTGTTATTGATGCGGGTCAAATAACTTATAATAGCAATTCATATTGGCAACCTCAGATTCAGTTCAGATTTTCAAAAGACCATCTACAACAAGGCAGAGGATTAAATGCTGCGACATTAAGACTTGATGGTACAAATATTCATTTTGGTACATCAACATCTCCTTATAGTTGTGAGTATTCTACCATATATGGATTATCAAATTTGAATAAAAATATTAAAGCATTTTCTTTATCTGTCATGGGGGATAGTGCTTTGGGGAATGCACAAATTGTCAGTGCTGCAAGTCCATCAAATCAACAGTACATTACTGCAATAGGTCACAGGGCTGCGGATAAACTTGGCGCAAGTAATTCATCTGCATCGGTTAAAGGTATATATATCGGAGCAAGCGCGGGTTCAGGAATGGCTGAAACAACCGCCCCGCCTAATAATAACGTAATAATCGGATATGGAGCATCTGCAAAAGACGGGAATGCGGGCTCAAACAATGTATTTTTGGGCGCTCATACGGGTAACGGGTTTAATACTTCAAGTTCATCATACAATACAATTGTAGGCTCTGTATTTTCAGGTACAAGCGCATCTTATAATACTATTGTTGGTTATGGTGTTTATACATTCGGGGATCCGACGGTCAAAGCAATGACTGCAATCGGTTATGGGGCATGCGGTTCCGTTGCTGGTAACAACTTAGGTTCAAGAGTTTGTATAGGGTATAACTCAGGGCTTTCTACAAATAATACTCCGACAACTTTTAATACTGATACGGGTGAACATATTTTTATCGGAGGAAAACCTCAATCTGGAAATACCGCAGGTTTTGCCGGTCGTTCCATTCTTGAAGTCCATAATAATACTATAAGTGATCAGACATACGGCAACGTTGTAATTAATTCCAACCTCGTAATAAGGGGTAATTTCTATCCTGCTGATGAAACCGGTAAAGTCTCTTATAATGTGTTTACCGACACTCAAACCGGTGGTGCTGAGAGTGCATATTATCGTTGTAACAGTGATGCATATCAAAAAATTCTTAATTTTAACAATTATGTTTGCAAAGGGCTGGTTTCTTCAAACCCTAAATCTGTTAATATGCTTGTTAAAGGCGGAAATTGTTCTACCTCAGACGGATATCCGAGCGGGAACGGATGTGCAAATGTGGTGTCATCAGATATTCGTTTGAAATATGATTTAACAGAGAATAATGATGGTTTGGATAAAATTTTGCAATTAAAACCGTACAATTTTACATACAAATCTAATCCCGATGAGCCTCAGGTTGGGGTAATAGCTCAGGATTTACAAAAAGTATTTCCTGATGCTGTTTCAAAAGATGAAAAGGGCTATTTACAAATCCGTATGGAAGATATGTTCTATGCTCTTGTAAATTCCATAAAACAGCTTGCTCAAAAAGTTGAGGATATCTTCACAAAAATTGCACAATATGAAAAAGATATTTTGACAATAAAATCCGAGCATAATGATATAAACAAACAAATACTTGTACTTGATAAGCGTATAAAGAAACTTGAAAGGAAATAGAAGCTGAATGTCAGCAGATAAAGGTAAAAAGTTCAATGTATTAAAATTTTCTCCATTGTGTCTGGGAGAAAATAAAAAGTCTGCGTTCACTCTTGCAGAACTTATGGTCATTATGGCGGTTTTGACGGTCGTTCTTGCTGCTCTTGCCCCTGTTTTTACTTCAAGATATTCAAATATCTCACTTGATACTGTTTGGGGAAATGTCGGTGCAAGCAATATGAACGATATTTATTCAGATGCTCCGATTCGTTCTATGATGCAGCAGATTCTTATCGGTATTACACCTATTGATTTGGAGGATATAAGAAAAACATATCAACCGTATTCAAAAGTCATTATTCGTTCTTCAAATAAAATCGGCGGTAATAAATTGCAAAAACAAATTGAATTTAGGCAAAATGGTTCTAATGTGGGTTATCTTTTTGCAGGAAATGCTAATTTATTACTTGGCGGGAAATATCCGAATTTAAGTTTTACTTATGTACAACCTGATGTGAATGATATTACGGCAATGCAGATTGGGGAAGGTGCTTCAGGTAATACGGCAATCGGCACGGATGCTCTAAATGCACTTACAACTGGTAAAAATAATACTGCTTTCGGTTTTCAAGCATTAAAGAGTATTACAACCGGTTCAGCTAATACTGCTCTCGGTGTCCAAACGGGTTCAAATTTAACAACGGCTGAAGGAAATACACTTATCGGATTTCACGCTTATGATGCATCAAGCGGCAATTACAATACAATTATTGGTAATAATACGGCATCAAAATCAAATACAAGTAACTATACAACGGCAGTCGGAAATAATATTGCTGTAAAAGGTAATCACAATGTGGCTATTGGTGACAGCTCAGGTGCCGTTGGTGAATATAATACAGCAATCGGTTATGGAGCATTGCAGTTATCAAGCACTTCTTCAGATTCATATTCAAATTTTAAATATAATACCGGTATCGGTTACAATGCTTGTAAGGGTATTGGTCAAAACGCCAAAAAGACTACTTGCATTGGTGGTAGCGGAGTTGACGTATCAAAAATGAGCTCTACTGCCCAAAGCTTTTTTACTGACTCAAATGAGCGTGTCCTTATCGGCAGACCTGCAACAGCATACAGTAGTGCTGCAACTTTGGAAGTCCATAATTTAACCACAAACGGAAGTAAATATCCGTATCCTAACAGTATCAGCGGAATGCCCAATTTGGGAGATTCTTCAGTTGTTGTAAACGGAAATTTGATTGTTCGTGGTCAGACATATATGATTGGACGCTCCCCGTTCCCGATGGCTCCGGGTGCAGGTGTAAATACTTATGCAAATACAATTTCTTTAATGGGATACAGATTGTATAAAGAATCAACGCTTGCTCATAAACCTCTAATTGGTGTTGATGGCAGTGAATTTACCCAAAGAATTAAAAACGCCGACAGCTATATGCGTGAAGCTTATACTGGCAGAGAACATTGTATTTGTAACTATTCTTGTTCTGCATCAAAAGATTATGCGGGGGGTTCAGGATATTCCGGGAGAGATTCTTATGACTGGTCATATTTAGCATTTAAAGATTATACGAATATAATTGATAATTCATTTGGCGGTTATAACTATTTCTGGGGGCATTATCCTCATAAGTGCGGTGCTTCCTACAACGATAACTCTTATACTGCGGCCAATATTGAATTGGATCAGGGGCATAACCTTACCGACGGGGGGTCAAATTCTGTTGTAACTCAGCTTATATCGGGTGGATCCTGCTGCCCTATTTTGACTCCTGCAGGTATCCGAAGAACTGATAGTTTAGGCTCAGGGGAAACATCAAGTGATATAAGACTTAAAAATATAAAATCACCGTTTGAAAAAGGACTTGAATCACTCAATAAATTAAATGTTTATAATTATTTCTTTAAAAATGATAAATCTAAAATTACCCATACAGGAGTTATTGCTCAGGATTTAAAACGTATATTCCCTAACTCTGTTTCAAAAGATAAAAAAGGCTATTATCAGATTCGCCGAGACGAAATGTTTTATGCGGCAATAAATTCTGTTAAATCTTTATATGTAAAAGTCCAAAACTTGATTTCAAGATTACAAAATGATGCTAAGAAAATTATTATATTGAAAAAAGAAAATAAAGAATTAAAGGAGAAATTAATAAAATTAGCTAAGGAACTTGATGAGTTAGAAAAATAAAAGGCGGGAATTTAATCCCGCCCTTTATTTTTTAAAAACTGTTTTGTCTTTCCGCTCTGTGATTATATTCTTGTTCGTATTGACCTTCTTTGAAAGCGTGTTTTCTTTCTATTGCAACAAGTGTGCTGACTGCTGCCAATGCTAAAAGCCCCAACAATTTCTGTCTGCCTGAAGTTTTTGCAAGTTTTTCACACCCTGTTTTAATAACATTCGCCAAACCTTTAAGACCTTTTGAAAGATATTTTACAACACCTTTTGAAGATTCAGCTGATTTTGCGATACTTTCAGCGACATATTTATATAAGTCTGCTCCTTTTGCCAATGCTTGATTAATACTTTTATTCCAATTGAAACACTTGCCTTTTGTTGTACAGTTAATTGCTTTATAACCTGCATAAGTAGCTGCACCCAAAACAGCAGTTTCTGCTGTAGCTTTTGCTTTATTCGCCGCTCTGTGTGCTGTACAGTCTAATCTGTTACCAAATGACCCTTTTTTAGAATCAAACATTGTGTAAATAACCGGAGAATTTCCATAACCTGTGTAAATGTTACTCATAAATAACCTACCTTTCATTAACCATTAATTAGTAACCTACATAACCTATATTTCTATAAAGTATTTCTTTCTGAAATTATTGATTTATATGGTTTATGATTGTTAATAATTCTTAATAAAAAACAGACTTCGCATATTACGAAGTCTGTTTATAAGTTATTTAATTATCATTTACAAACAGCAACAGCCGCATGTTGTGGTGCTGTGCTTTAGGTCATCGGCTTTATCTGTCATTTCCCAAGGGACATTGATATCTGTTCTTCCCATATGACCGTATGCTGCAAGCAGTTGATAGAATTTACCGCCGTTTTTCTTTGGCAGATTTCTTAAATCAAATTTATTGATGATTCCTGCCGGAGTCAGGTCAAAATTCTTGCGGACAAGTTTTTCAATTTCTTCATCTGCAATTTTGCCTGTTCCAAAAGTATCAACCATTATTGATAACGGTTCGGCAACACCGATTGCATATGCAAGTTCAATTTCACATTTTTCAGCTAACCCTGCTGCAACGATATTTTTTGCAACATATCTTGAAGCATAAGCCGCAGAACGGTCAACTTTCGTCGGATCTTTACCTGAAAAAGCTCCGCCTCCGTGTCTTGAGTATCCTCCGTATGTATCGACAATTATTTTTCTTCCCGTTAAACCGGAATCACCTTGCGGACCACCGATTACAAATCTTCCTGACGGGTTGATCAGAATGATTGTGTTTTCATCAGGTTTTATAGTACATGATTCAAATACATAATCAATTACAAGATTTTTTAAATCATTTTTAATTATTTCCTGTACTTTCTCATTATCGCTTATACCGTTGATAGTTGGATTATGCTGAGTTGAAAGTAAAATTGTATGTATTCTTGACGGTTTGCCATCTTTATATTCAACTGTTACCTGAGATTTTCCGTCAGGTCTCAAATAATCAACGAGTTTTTGTTTCCTTACCTGAGCAAGTCTGTATGATAATTTGTGTGCAAGACTTATAGGTAAAGGCATAAGTTCCGGAGTTTCGTTGCAGGCATAACCAAACATAATTCCCTGATCTCCCGCACCGAGTTCTTCTGTTTCAATTATTGATGTATCTGCATTGTTAGAACGAGATTCAAATGCTTTATTAACACCATTGCCAATATCTGTTGACTGCTCATCAATACTTGTTAAGACAGCACAGGTATCAGCATCAAAACCACCGGAACAAGTGCCGGTGTAACCGATATTTCTTATAGTATTTCTGACAACTTCAGGAATATCTACATAACAATCTGCCGTTATTTCACCGCAAATCAGTGCCATACCAGTTGTTACGGTAGTTTCAGCTGCAACTCTTGAACGGTTGTCTTTAGTCAAAAATTCGTCCAAAATAGCATCAGAAATCTGATCGCATACTTTGTCAGGGTGTCCTTCTGTTACGGACTCTGAGGTAAATAAAAAGTTTTTTCCACTCATTTTTCATTCTCCTTAATTTCTATTTTGCCGGTAAGGTTTTTAATTCCGACCCGGCACTACTTCATTTTTAATAGTGTAATTCAAACGCTTAATTTATTCAAATAAATTAAGCATTATTACGAAGTTTTATTACAAGATATTTGATTACTTATTTTTTAATTTGTTAATACGTAAAGTAAGTGCTCCCACCTGAGCTTTTAATTTCTTGTTTTCCTTTTCGGCTTTTGTAATCTCTTTTTCTAAGATGTTAACTCTTTTAATTAATGATATAATCTTAGCATTAAGTTCTTTTATAGAATTAATGACCGCATAAAACATTTCATCAAGACGGATTTTCAAAAAATCATCTCCGCCTTTAAATATAGAATTTGGGAATATTTTTTGTAAATCTTGAGCTATAACACCCACATGAGGTGTTTTTGCTTTATCGTCTTTAAATTTATAATTATAGACTTTTAATTGTGTTATTTGTTCAAGTCCGTCATAGTTTTTGCCTAAAATATTTTTCAATCTTCGGTCACTTGTAATCGGAGCAAGAGTTGCACATTCTCCGGCATTGGAAAATTCGTATGTAACCTGATTTGCAGCACAATTTACATCTTTGTTTGTTCCAAAAATATTGTTTTGATAGTAAAAAGGATATAGCGTATTGCCCATGGTAAAGTATGTTTTCCCTTTAACAATCAAATTGCCGTTGATAATTGTTGTTGCATTGGATTTAATGCCGGGTGAATTTATGAGTTTACTGTTTGCATATCCTCCGGAGTTATGTATTTCGAGTACTGCATCTCCACCATATCTGCCTGATGATTTCCAAGTGCTGTCAGTCAGCGGATTATTTGAATTGTTTAGATTCGGATTCGAACCGATATATGTTCTTGGGGTTGAATCTTTTTCGTCTAAACCTAATTCTGAGTATACCGGTGTATTGCGTGCGGGACCTGAATTTGCTCCGATACATGTTTTATAAGACTGCCCTGTTATACCGAAGCAAGCATTATAGCCAATTGCAGTATTATAGCTTCCTGATGTCAAAGCTCCAAGGGCTCCTGAACCGATTGCAACATTATATTTTCCGTATGTAAGGCTATTCAGTGCTTTATACCCTAAAGCAACATTGTACTTATAATCCCTGTTACTCGTACATGTCGGACATTCCTCCGCATTTCCGGTATTTGCACCGACAAATGTGTTAAAATCTCCGACCAGAGTTTGTGAATTATAACCGATAAGTGTATTATAATATGCTTCTGTGTTACTCCCTGCATTATATCCGATGAATGTATTTCCGCTCCCTGCGAGATTGGCAAGTCCTGTTCTTGCCCCTATAGTAGTATTATCCTTACCTGAGAAATTTATCGGAAGAGAATCATAGCCAAAAGCAGTGTTGCCTTCTGATTTAGAATTAACCTCGTTGTAATCTTTAATGGAGTTCAAGGCATTAAAACCGAAAGCAACATTATTGACAGGATAAGATGAGTCGCTCTCTTTTCTCTGAAGCATTGGAAAGTTTGCACCAAATAACAAATTCGAATTATCTGCAATAAAAGAGGCAGCAAGTTGACCGGGATCATCAAATGTTGCCCTTCCGTATCTAAGTTGTAGTTGTCTTTGTATTGTGTTATTCGCAAGATATCCTGAGCGTATTACTAATTTTGACAGAGGGGTGTATGAAGATTTTATATCATTTTCAGAATCCGGGGTTGTGCCAATATATATTCCACCCAGATAATTTGCGCTTACGGGCTTGTAATATGCATCCATAGGACCTGCAAGATAATTTCTGCTTGACCACATCCACATTTCTTGTTTATTTGCTGAATTACGACGTCTTTTGGTTACAAAAGGAGCAAATGCCGCAAATAATATAGTAAGTACCAAAAGTACAATCATCACCTCCGCAAGTGTAAATGCAGGTTTTTTATTTGTATCTGACATCCTTACTCCCATATCCGAATCTTAGTATTAATTATAACATAATATTTGTTCTATTTCAATTATTACAATATTGTTTAACATGTTATTTGAAGTTTATTTTTGTGGTAATCTTTAATTAAGAAGTTAGATAATGAGGATAAAATATGACAGTTAAGATTGAAGATTTACCTACCGTTTATGATGCAAAAGAAACAGAAGAAAGTATTTATAAATTTTGGGAAGATAACGGTTTTTTTAAAGCAAATGCAAATAGTGAAAAAACTCCTTATTCTATTGTTATTCCTCCGCCTAATGTAACCGGTGTTTTGCATATGGGGCACGCACTTGATGAAACGTTGCAGGATATACTTATTCGTTATCACAGAATGAGCGGGTATGAAACTTTATGGGTTCCAGGTACCGATCACGCAGGTATTGCGACTCAAAATGTTGTTGAAAAACAGTTAAGAGAGCAGGGAATTTCCCGTTATGATTTAGGGCGTGAAAAGTTTTTGGAAAAAACATGGGAATGGGCGAATGCTCATAAATCAAGAATTTTAGATCAATGCAAGCGTCTTGGAGCATCTTTTGACAGAACAAGAGAAAGATTTACATTTGATGAAGGGTGTTCTGAGGCTGTAAAGGAAGTTTTTGTCAGACTTTATAATGAAGGTTTAATTTATAAAGGAAAATATATTGTAAACTGGTGCCCTCGTTGTCGTAGTGCAATATCTGATGTTGAAACCGAATATGCTACTGAACAGGGACATTTGTGGGAAATTTCTTATCCTCTGAAAAATGAACCGGGTGCAATTATAGTTGCGACGACAAGACCTGAAACAATTTTCGGGGATGTTGCTATTGCTGTACATCCAGATGATAAAAAATACTCTGAATTAGTTGGAAAAACTGTTGTTGTTCCGCTTTCAGGCAGAGAGATACCGATTATTGCTGATGATTATGTTGACAGAAATTTCGGAACAGGGGCGGTTAAAATTACTCCTGCTCATGACCCGAATGATTATGAAGTAGGTAAGCGCCACGGCTTAAATCCTATCTGGGTAATTGATGAAGAAGCAAAAATGATTGCCTGCGGAGAAGTGCCTCAAAAATATCACGGACTTGACAGATATGAGGCGAGAAAAGCAATTATTGGAGATTTGTCTTATCAAAATTTCTTATTAAGAACAAAAGATCACGAACACAATGTAGGTAAATGCCAGCGCTGCGGTACAACTATTGAACCGTTGCTTTCCGAACAGTGGTTTGTGAGAATGAAACCGCTTGCACAAGAAGCTATTGAAGCTGTACATGACGGAAGAATTAAATTTATTCCTGAAAGATGGGAGAAAAATTACCTTGGATGGATGGAAAATATCAGAGATTGGTGTATATCCCGTCAACTGTGGTGGGGACACCAGATTCCTGCTTATCACAACAAACAGACAGGTGAAATGATTGTCGCAAAAGAAAATCCGGATCCTTCATTGTGGGAACAGGAAACGGATGTCCTTGACACCTGGTTTTCTTCAGGATTGTGGCCGTTTAGTACTATGGGATGGCCAAATACAAACAGTGCTGATTTTAAAAAGTTCTATCCTACAACAACACTTGTAACAGGATTTGATATTATTTTCTTCTGGGTTGCAAGAATGATTACAATGGGATTGAAATTTACAGGAAAAGCTCCGTTTTCGACAGTTTATATTCATGGCTTAATTCGTGACGAAAAAGGTCAGAAAATGTCAAAATCTAAAGGTAATACCATTGACCCTGTAGTAATTATTGACAAGTATGGCTGTGATGCCCTCAGATTTACGATGACATCACTTTGTACTTATGGCGGTCAAGATATAAAAATCAGTGATGAAAGATTTGAGTATGGCAGAAATTTCGCAAATAAAATCTGGAACGCATCAAGATTTGTTTTAATGAATCTTGATGGTGTTGATAATAAGAAAATTGATTTTAATACCTTAACTATTGCTGATAAATGGATTTTGGACAAGTTGAATAATATTTCGAATGAAGTAAATGAAGATATAAAAAATTATAGAATTGGTGAAACTGCTCATGTACTTTATGATTTCTTCTGGAATTCTTATTGTGACTGGTATGTAGAAATTGCAAAAATACAACTTCAAAATCCCGACCTTAAGCTCAATACACAACGAGTTTTGAAATATGTCCTTGATATGGCATTAAGACTTTTACATCCGATTATGCCACACATAACCGAAAAAGTATGGCAATTAATTCCTAAAGAAACAGATATCAAAGCTATTATGGTTGCTCCATATCCTGTTTTTGAGGAAAAACTTTCATATCCGAAAGAAGCAAAAGAAATGGAACTTGTCTTTGAAACTATTTCTTCTTTAAGAAATGTTCGTCAAAGTTTCAATATTCCGCTTTCTTTAAATTTTGATATTGAAATTCACGCATCTGCTGATGAGAAACCAATATTTAAAGAGATCGAAAGCTATGTGAAACGAATGGCAAAAGTTGAAAATATTACTTATGCTGACGGTGAAGTTACCGCAAAGAAATCTGCATGTGCTGTTGTTTCGGCTTCTAAAATTGTTATTCCGCTTGAAAATCTTATTGATTTTGAACAAGAAATTGCGCGTCAGAATAAAAAACTTGAAAAACTTTCAGGAGAAAGAAAATCATTAGAAGGCAGAATAAATAATCCTAAATTTGTTTCAAATGCTCCAAAAGAACTCGTAGATCAGACTAAAGCAAGAATTTCCGAGATTTTGATTCAGGAATCAGCAATTAATAATCTTATTGCTTCACTTTCAAACTAATATTATAACAATGATATATAAGAAAAGCCCTAAAATATTATTAGCAAAAAAAATATTTTAGGGCTTTTATATGCTTGTGAGGTGTAATATGGATATAAAATATTCAAATAATCAAAATTTTACAAGTGCGTACAGATTTTCCGCAATACAAAATAAAAGTTATAAGGATTTGCACAGACTGATATCAAAACCGTCATCAAAAATATTTAATTGTGTGAATGAAAAGGGAGATGTTGTTCTTGTTAATCACTCTTGTTATGATGAACGTGTAAAAAATTTTATTAAAAAAAATAAATTGTCTTTTCAGTTTTTCCCTAATATTAAACTTAACGATAATTTAACAAAGGACACTCTTAAATCACTTATTATTCGTGAAATTAAAGAAAAAAATACAATAAGTAATATTTTTGTTTTAAGTGCTCATGTCATGAAAAATAACATTTCAAGAGGAAAATCTTTGGTTAAGCATATGAATAATATTTTTAAAACACTGAGATTGAATGTAGATAAACCGGAAATTCATGTTATGGAAAACGGACTTTCAAAAATTCGGGATAATTCTAAATTAAGAACTATCTATGTCAGCCCAAACTATGCCTCAAAATACTATGTATATGTTAAACCTGATTCATTAAATCAGGAATCATCAAGATATCTTTTATTCCACAATGGTAAAAAACTGATTAAAGAATACAGAACTCCTGAGGAAATTGCAGTTTTTAAAAAGAATTCGTGTATAATCTCTAATTAAAAGAAATTAAAACTTTAAAAAACTTTACAAGATATTGTTACAAACCTTTACATATTTTCTCTGATTTGTTAAAATATGCTCGTAATATAAAAAGAATGGTAGTTGTCAATATTAAATTGACGTGGAGTTTATGTATGGCAGTAAAAAAAGGTGTATCCGAAGAGGATTTCGAAAAATTATTAGAACAGTATGATTACAAATTTAAAAAAGGTGATCTTGTAAAAGGTACTGTATGCGGTTTTGATTCACAAGGTGTATTGGTTGATATTGGTGCAAAAACAACTGCACTTATTCCTAATTACGAAGCTGTTGATAAGGGAGAAAATGTTGAAGATAAATTTGAAAAAGGTCAACAGGGCGAATTTTTGATTATTAAGGAAGAAGATGAAGACGGTAAATTTTTATTATCTAAAAAGAAAGTGGATTTTGCGTATGCATGGAAAGATCTTGAAAAAGCAAAAGAGGCTGATGAAACTATCCTTGGTACTGTTATAAACACAGTGAAAGGTGGTGTACTTGTTGAAGTAGCAGGAGTTCGCGGTTTCATTCCTTCAAGTCAGTTAAGAGCTAAAGAAACTGATTTGGAAGCCGGTTCAAAAATTGAAGTTAAAATTCTTACTCTTGATGTTCAGCAAAACAACTTTATTCTTTCAAACAAAAAAGTTTATGATGACACTGTTCAGGAAGCTAAAAACAATCTATTCTCGCAAATTGAGGTTGGTCAGATTGTAAAGGGTGAAGTTGTAAGAATTACGGATTTTGGAGCATTTGTTGATATCGGAGGTGTGGATGGTTTACTGCCGCTATCACAGCTTTCCTGGAGATGGATTGATCATCCTACGGATATTTTGCATGTCGGGGACAAAATTGATGTTGAAGTTATACTTGTTGATCATGCAAAACAGAGAATCTCTCTTAGTCTTAAAAAACTTGAACCGGACCCATGGATTGAAGCCGAAAAGAATATCAAAGAAGGGGATGAAATAGAGGGTACTATTACAAGGCTCAAATATTTCGGTGCTTTTGTTGAGGTATTTCCAGGGGTTGAAGCATTGTTACCTCACGATGAAGTTATAGAATATCAAAATGAAAATAAAAACATTCTTCAGGTTGGTGATAAGATTAAAACACATATCATTAAGTTCAACCCTGCAGACAGACGCATTGCTTTATCTATTCATACACAAAATATTGAAAATGATAGCGTAAAACCGGAAGAATAAAACCAATATGTTATATATAAGAATCTCAAAATGTTTATGTTTTGAGATTCTTTTTTTGTTGACTTTTACTTATTAATAATTAAATATATCATACGTTTAGATGTTTATTGCATCTTGTAAATCATACATAATATGGTAGAAAGAGTAGTAAGCATGCCATTTCGATACAGATTGCAAAAAGTTTTGGATTTTAGAATAAATCAAAAAGAAGAACAATTGATGAGAGTCCAAAAAGCACAGTCTGCGGTGAATGAGGCTGAAAACAATATCAGAAATAATAATCAGGCTATTGTTGACACCAAAAACGGTATGCGCTCAGCGGATCCATCTTTATATGATTATTATGACAAGTTTCTTAAACATCTTTATGAAAAAGCAGAAAAGCTTGAGCAAATCAGGCAAGAGCTTCAGGAAATATTAGATGAAGAAATAAGAAAACTCGTCAAATGTGAACAGAATGTAAAAGTTCTTGAAAAGCATAAAGATAAAAATAAAGAAATTTATTTGCAGGAAGAAAAAGCTGAAGAACTTAAACAATTCTCGGAATTAGGTGTAACAAGATTTTTCAGAAAAAAAACTGAAAATCAACAGTAAAGGTAGAAAATATGGGTATAGAAGCAGCATCATCAGCAGTTACAACGGCGACAGCAATACAAAGTACAAGCACATCTTCAACTCAGAAGACAAATACTTCTGATACATCATTTAAGGAGGAAATGTCAAAAGTTTCAGAGTCCGAATCAAAAAAAGATTCCAAAGCTTCAGAAAAAGATTCAAAAAATCTTAAAGGTGAACAAAAATCAGATGTAAAAGATAAAAAATTAGCATCTCAAAAAAATGATAACGAAAATAAAGTAAACGTGCAGAATGCTGAAATGGATAACTTGCAGGCTTCATTGTTAAGCGGTCAAATGACAATGAATGATGCTAATATGATGCTGTCAAGCGATATCGCACAAATGATTGATAATACTGTGGCTGTTAACGGTGCAAATTTAAAGAATTGGACTTTTGGTTTTGGTGATGGAGCATCGAAATCTTCTTTAAAAATGAACGAATCTGATGCTGATTTCTTTATTAACCTTACTCAAAATGATAATTTAAATATTCAATCAATACAAGCTCAGGCTCAGGGAATGATTAACAATGGAGCTGAAGCTGTTCAGGTTAAGCAAAATGTTCAGGTCTCTCAGGCATTATTAGATGCATTAAGTCAGGCAAGAGAAAATAATCAGCCTTTGAGAATTGATTTTGACCAGAATATTTCCGTAATTTTGCGTGTAGGCAGAGACGGGGCTCTTTCGGCACAGTTTATCCCCGGTGATAAAGCTGTTGAACAGTATTTGAGAAATAATATTGAATCTTTAAAAAATTCTTTTGATGAACAGGATTTACCATATCATGAACTTTCATACTCAAACAGTTCAAAAGAGCAAAATCAAAGACGAAGACAAGAAAAACAACAAGGAGAATAATGTATGAATGATGCTTTTATTACGGCATTGAACACACAATATGCAACAGTAAACTGGATTGATGTATTGTCTGAAAATATGACGAATACATATACTCCCGGATACCGCGAAAAACAGGTTAATTTTAAAACTTTTTTAAATGGTGCTATTGTTGATGATTTCGAAAAAAATAACGGACAAGGTAAGTCTACTCCGGGTACATCAAAAAATAATTTGTTTATTGAAGGCAAAGGGTATTTCCTGACAAAAACCGCCGAAGGCAAGAGTGTTTATACACGACTTGGAGATTTTGATTTTGACAAAGAGGGTGTATATCGTGCTAAAAATGGTAATACAGTTCAGGGTTATATTTTGAATGATAAGGGCGAAATAATGCAGGGTACAAGAGCATTGAGTGCAGATTTGTATCAGGAAACCGCAATGAAAGGCGGAGCACTTGATATTCCTACTACCACAATAAAAATGTGGATTGACCCGAATAATGGTAAATATTTAGGCAAATATGATGAATATGAAATCAAAGGCGACGGAACAATTGTCGGTAAAGCAGAAAGTGGCAAAAAGGTCGTTCCTTTATACAAAATTACAACCAGAAATTTCCATAATTGTTCCGGATTGTATGAATATAAGGACGGTTTGTTCTTAGAAACAGAAGAATCAGGCAAGCCGGTTTTGGGAGTCGGAGAAATTCGTGCTGGGCTGTTGGAACTTTCAAATGCGGATTTAAAGGCTAATATTTCTTATTATCAAATGGCTAAACAGCAGATGGAAGTTGTTAATAAGATAATTTCATCAAATAAAGACCTACTGCAGCAGGCATTGCAGCTTGTCGGAGGTTCATAAGTTTAAAGATTTTTTACACAGTATTAAACTCCATTTTAAGAGGCCAAACGCCTCTTTTTTATTTGTATGCTATTTACATTTTGGGTTAAAATTAGTACAATATTATTGTAAATTGTTTTTAGTTTTGTAAGGAGTTAAAAATGGATGATATAAAGGTTGCAATAGGTTGTGATCATGCAGGTTTACACTATAAGGAAGCCGTTATTGATTACTTAAAGTTCAGAGGAATAGAATTTGAAGATTTAGGAACATATACTCCTGAGTCTTGTGATTATCCTGATATTGCAAGAAAAGTTTGTGAAAAGGTTATTCATAATGATGCAAACAGAGGAATTTTGATTTGCGGAACAGGTATTGGCATGTCAATAGTTGCAAATAAGGTTCATGGTATCAGAGCGGCTCTTTGTGGAGATACTTACAGTGCAAGAGTATCAAGAGCGCACAACAACGCAAATGTTTTGTGTATGGGGTCAAGAGTAATCGGTGAACATTTGGCTCTCGATATTGTTGATACCTGGTTAAAAACAGGTTTTGAGGGCGGTCGTCATAAAAAACGTGTTGATATGATTGAATAGAGGTTAATGTATTGAAAGAAAAAGAATTAAATTCTCATAAATTAGCATGCGTAATAGCGCAATTTTTAGATGACAAACTGGCAAAGGATATTACGATTTTAAATATCAGTCATGTTTCATCACTTGCAGATTATTTTGTAATTGCATCGGGGGATTCTACTCCGCAGGTTAAGTCACTGATGGAAACAGTTAAAGACAAAATTAAAAAACATTTTTCAAGACTTCCTCTTCGCAACGAAAACGACCAGAAAAACCGCTGGAATTTACTTGATTACGGTGATGTAGTAGTCCATATTCTTCATAAAGAAGAACGTGAGAACTATGCACTTGAAAAATTCTGGAGTCATGCTTTCAGTATCACAGAAGACGAATGGCGCAAAGAAGCATCCGAATATAGTGAATATACAAAATAATTAAAGCCGGTTTAACACCGGCTTTTAATTTATACTTTAGATTTTAAGCACTCATCAAGGCAATTTATCATTGCATCTTTAAATCTGTTACATTCAGCCTCGTTATTTGCCTCAAATCTGAGAGTAAAAACAGGTTCAGTATTACTTTGCCTGATTAATGCAAAACCGCCCTTAAAAACGATTCTCATACCGTCTAAAGTTACAATATCCAAGATTTTAGAACCAAACATATCAGGATTTTGTTCAACAGTTGATTTTACATATTCAAGAGTTGATTTTTTAAGTTCGTTCGGGCAAGGATAACGAACTTCTGCACTTGTATAAACGTGGTTAAACGGTTCTAATAAATCTTCAATTTTGAATTGAGAATTTTTTGATTTATTTTCTGAAATAATTTCAATCATTCTGCATCCCGCATATACGGCATCATCATAGCCGTAATATCTGTCTTTAAAGAACGTATGACCGCTCATTTCACCGCCTAAGAGAGCACCTGTTTCTTTCATTTTTTCTTTAATATAGCCATGACCTGTCTTGCACATAATTGCGTGTGCGCCTGTTGCGTTTATCGTATCGTACAAAACCTGAGAACATTTAACTTCGGATACTACATTAACATCTGTGCCAAGTTTTTCTATCATATCAAGAGCATAGATTAAAAGCAGTTTATCTCCTGTCATTGGGTTACCGTTTGAATCAACGACACCTATTCTGTCAGAATCCCCGTCAAAAGCAATCCCTAAATCAGCTTTTTCATCAACTACACGTTTACAAAGGTCTTTTAATGTTGCAAACACACTTGGATTTGGGTGATGGTTCGGAAATCTGCCGTCAGGTTCGGAGTACAATTCAACGACATCACAGCCGATTTGACGATATAATTCAGGTCCGACAACTCCGCCTGTTCCGTTTGCACTGTCAACAACTACCTTTATGCCTTTCCCCGCATTAGCAAACTTTTCTTTCATATCAGCAATATATTCGGGAATAATATTCATTTTAAAGTTGTTGACCGGAATTGCTGCGTCAACATCATATTTTTCCCAAAGTTTAAATGTTTCCTCTTTAACCTCTTTAATTTGTGTCTCATTTAAAGTTTGGTGGTTATAAGTCATTTTTAAACCGTTATATTCGCTGGGGTTGTGACTTGCCGTTATTACCATTGCTCCATCTAAATCGTGTGCAAATTCCGAGTAATATCCGATTGGTGATGGTTCAATTCCGTAATCCTCAATATGTTTAACTCCTGCTTGCATTAAACCGGTAATAAGAGCATTTTTAAGAGGTTCAGAATGTAATCTCGCATCCATACAAACACTGATTTTTAAATCCGAAGGCTGTTTGCTGTTTTGTTTTGTAAGCCAGCCTATATAGCCTAAGCCTATATTGTAAAACAATTCTTCTGTTATATCTTCGCCGTAAATCCCTCTTATATCATTCTTTCCGAAAGCGTGTTCATATTTTTGCATATTAAATCCCCTTTATTTATAATTAAAGCATACCATGAAAGCACTTTTAAATAAAATGTTTAACAAAGACTCAATATGCGGATGGATATTTATTCTGCCAGCAATTTTGGGGATTTTTATATTCATAATAATTCCGATATTTTGTTCTCTCGGTTTGAGTTTTACAAAGTGGGATTTGCTTAATCCTATCCAATTTGCAGGGTTTGATAATTATAAACTGATTTTCAGCGAGCCTTTATTTTATAAAATTTTATTAAATACTGTTATTTTTGCGTTTTCTGTGTCAATTTTGGGCGTAATTATCCCGCTTATATTGGCTTCAATTATTAATTCAAAAATAAGAGGAAGCGAGTTTTTTAAAAGTGCCTATTTTTTGCCGTTTATCACTCCGATGGTTGTAATTGGTATAGTTTGGGCGTGGATTTTTGACCCGAATATAGGTTTTTTGAGTCAAATTATACATATACACATAAATTGGTTGTATGATTCAAAATTTGCCCTGCCTGCACTGATTATAGTCAATGTCTGGAAGTTAATCGGCTATAATATGATAATTTTTCTGTCAGAATTTTCAAATATTTCACAAAGTCTTTTTGAATCCGCCAAAATTGACGGTGCTAACCCTGTTCAAACCTTTAAAAACGTGACTGTACCGCTATTATCCCCGACAATATTTTTTGTTGTGATAATTACTGCTGTAAGTTCTTTTCAGGTGTTTGATTTAATCTATCTGATGACTGAGGGCGGGCCATTTGATTCAACAAATGTGCTTGTTTATGCTATTTATAAAAACGCATTTGAGTACTTCAATGTAGGAAAAGCAAGCGCAATAGCTTATGTATTGTTTGCAATAATCCTTGTTTTAACCTTAATTCAGTGGCATTTGCGTAAGAAAATTGTTTATAATGAAGAATAATTAAAGTTTTTTGTGATTATTCCGTAAATATACATGTGAAGTTTAATACGGGGCATGTGTATTATGTACGAAGAATTGCTTAATAAACGCATTATTATTGAATTTAACAACTTAATCAAAGATGCAAAAAACGATGATAAGGATATTGATTCTTATGCACAGTTTATGAAAGAGGTTATCTTAAATACTTATGGTGTAAACTAATCAGTTAGGGGATTTAATTATCATAGCAGTGTTTTAAAAGTTTTATATGAACATTGTTATTATTGGCGGTGTTGCATCAGGTGCCAAAGCCGCAGCAAAAGTCAAACGATTACTCCCAAATTCTAGTGTTAAGATTTACACTGACGATACACATGTTTCATATTCATCATGTGGTCTGCCTTATTATATACAGGGCAATTTTGCCGATTATAGTTCACTTTTGGTTCGCTCACCGGAAGAATTTAAAGCATCCGGTATTGATGTGTTTCTGAATTCAAAAGCGGAAAAAATTTTGCCAGAGCAACAAGATGTACTAATATCAAATTTGGAAAAATCAGAATTAGTACATTATGACAAACTAATTATTGCAACAGGTGCAAGTCCTGTACGCCCCAAAATTTCAGGTATAGATAATTTTAATAATATTTTTACTGTTAGAACAATTGAGGACGGCATAAAAATCAGAGAAAAAATGCTAAAATCAAAAAGAGTAGTAATTATCGGTGGCGGATATATTGGTATTGAAATTCTGGAAGCATTTTCAAGAAACGGTGTTTATACGCATTTATTTGAACGTAGTCCTCAAATTATGCCAACTCTTGATGCTGAGATGTCTGAAACTGTCAAAAAGCGATTAAATTCAATAGAAAATAAAAATTTTGAACTTCACACTGATACATTGGTAACTGAATTTACAGGCAGTAACGGTATACTAACAGGAGTAAAAACATCAGACGGTAAAGAATATGAATGCGAAATGGCAGTTGTTTGTGCAGGTGTCAAACCAAACATTGAGCCTGCAAAAGAGGCGGGAATAGAAATTGGAGAGACAGGTGCAATTAAAGTAAACAAGCTCATGCGTACATCGGTCGAAAATATTTTTGCCTGCGGTGATTGCGCCGAAAAAACGCATATTGTTTCCGGCAAAAAGGTTTGGATTCCGCTTGGTTCAACAGCTAATAAAGAAGGCAGATGTGCTGCGATGAATGTTGCGGGTGTATATTGCGAGTTTGAAGGCATTTTAGGCTCAATGGTTACAAGATGTCTTAATACAACTATTGCAATGACAGGTTTAACTGAAAAAGAGGCACTTGAAATCGGTTTTAAACCTGTATCTGTTGTTGTAAGTAAATATGACAAAGTTGCATATATGCCTGATACAGGCGAAATAACGCTAAAAGTAGTTGCAGATAAAATAACAGGTCTGCTGCTTGGTGCGCAGGCAGTAGGTTCAATAGGCGCAGATAAGCGTGTTAATACTGTTACTTCAGGTTTGATAGGACATTTAACAGTAGAAGAATTTAGTAATAATGACCTTACATATTCTCCTGCTTATTCACCAACAATTGACCCGCTATTAAACGCAATGCAGATATTATGCAACAAAACCGCCCGTTCATGTTAATTGCTTTTTTATATATTTTGCAACGGCTTCGCCCATAGAAAAACAACTTGCCTGAACTCTTAGTGCTCCTTGAGCCATTTCATCGGCGCTTAGCCCCCTACCCGCGACAAATAAATTGTCATAATCAGCACTCATCAGACTTTCAACAGGCAATTGGTATTCACCGGTCTTTTCAAGTGTTGAGGAGTTTTTGTCTTTGGAATGAACATCAACAGGGTAATTTGATATCAATACAGGATTATCAAATTTTTTACCGCTACGTAAATCATCTATAGTGTAAATATATTTGCCCTTAATTCTTCTGTATGAACGTATGCCAAGAATATCCGCAATATTTGAAATGTAGGCATTTTCAAATCCGGGTAAATAGACATTACAGAATTTTGCTATTCTCGCCATTGCGCACACTCCATCAGTTTTTGCCCTGTTAATATCTGTTTCATCCTCTAAATTGTATGCCTCAAGTAATCTGGGACAATTAAAAGCCACTGATTGTGGAGTGCCTGCGATGCTAAATATCTGGAAATAGTTTCTGTCACTGTCTTTCAAGACATTTTTTGAGACAGCGTCATCAAATAATGGGGCTAAAGCCCAGTGTTTATCAGTATCCCAAGTGTATGCAGTTGAAAAATACGGTTCATTATCTATATATTCAACTGTTGTAACATCCCTGTCCTTGTCGTATTCACTTAACCATTGTGCAAATTTTTTGTTGTCTATTCCACTCATAATAAATCTGAAACTTATCGGCGGAATTTCTTTTTTATTTTCTAAAAAATTACAATTAATATTTTTTGAAAAATCTAAATTTCCGCTTGCATCTACAACATAGTTCGTTCCGATACATACCGATAACATATCTTTGCGCGTAATAATATTATTTGTATGTATCGTATCGTAATATACCGATAATATTTTATTGTTTTTAACTTCTGCATGAGTTGCGGATGAATTAAATTTTATATCAACTTTTGCATTTTTAAGTATTTCGTATAATACATCTTTTAAAATAATCGGATTAAACCAACCGGGATTATCCTGATATGTAATTTGGGCTTTTCTTTTTGCCATTTCATTAATTAGTAATTTATAAAAATCAGTGTTGATTTGGTTTTCGCCTGACTTCATAACCGGAACAACAAGCCCGCCTGTCATTGTACCGCCAAGATAAGATTCTTTTTCAAGCAGTAAGGTTTTAAGCCCCAGGCTTGCGCTATTATATGCACAAGAACAGCCTGCAGTTCCACCGCCTGCTATTACTACATCATAATCCATTATTCCTCCTTATTTTGAGATATTGAGAACTCGATATCCGGTTACTGTTTTCAACCTCAATTTTATGAGCCGCTATAATAGCCTCATTTGACGCATTTAAATTTTCATCACGATAAAATATACCTGCCTTTGTATTTAAGAGCCCTAATTGGGCATCTGATAAAGGATAATTTATAAGTGAATTATTTTTTACAGCTACTGTTCCTAAATATTTATTCAGTCGCTCATTATAAATGTTCCCAATTTCAAATCCTGCCTCTTTCATTGCCGAACGAATTTGTGCGGATGATGAATAGGTTAATAACATTCCGTCATCTTCCATAATTTCATAAAGTCTTTTAAAAAAATCATATGTCCATAAACATGGACATTTTGAGGGTGTAAAAGCATCCAAAAATATCAGATTATATAAATTTCTATCTTCTTTTACTACATTTCTTGCATCATCAATTTTTACTGTTAAATTAAAATCCTGTATTTTATACCATTTCAAGTATGTTTTATAACAATACGATAGATACCGATAATATATATTATGTAAATTAAAAAGAAAACTACCTGATGATAAATATGTCAAAAGGTATTTATTGACCCCCCTTAAATCGCTTACTATGAACTTTTTATACTCTCTGTTATCCAGAATAGGCGCTACAAGCGGATTTCGGAGAATTTTAGGCGAATTTTGGGCAATTTTTAATAAAATTTGAAAATTTATGATATTTTTAATTTTAGGAAAATTTTTGTTTTTCCTGTTGAGATATTTATCTATATCATGTTTATTTATAATGTCAGAATTGTTTTTAAAATTTCTTACCCCTGTTTTTATAAAAGGTGATAATCCGAATAAAATTTCATCATTATCTATGGCTGTTACAGAAATTTTGTTGAATGCGTTATTGGTATATATCGTTTCGCTATAATTAACCGTTTTCTCTTTAGAAATATTATTGGTATGTATCGTTTCGATATTTGTTTTTTTTTCAAAATTATTTTTGGAATTTTTTTTAAGATTATTTTTCTTTTTTAATAATTTTTTTTTATTTTCAAAAATATAATTTAAAAAACTTTTTGTGTTATAACCAATTCCGTAGCAAATATCAAGTATGTTAATATCTTCATGCAGCAATAATACATCCCAGTTTATAGGGCATATAAACTTCTCATATGCCTCTGTTAGCGCCCCTGAGGCACTATGATAAATATCGTCATAATCCTGACTATACAACCCGACTGAACCGTCATTAGTAAAATATGGTTGAAACTCTCTCATAACAGTATTTTAAGCCATTCTATCGTATATTTCAATTTGTATATTTTTGTAAATTGGCAAAAATAATTTTCAGTTGTTTTGGCTTAATTTGCTTATTTTTGGTATAATTTGAACAAGAAGGAAGTTTTTATGAAAGTAAGCGTAAAAGTGCCAGCAACAACGGCAAATATTGGCCCCGGATTTGACACCTTAGGTATGGCACTGCCTTTATATAACACAGTTACTATTGAAGAAACCGTTTTACCCGGAACCGGTATTGATATCAATGTTATTGCCGATGGTATTGCAATGGACGAATTTGCACTTGAACATATACCTTTAGATGAAAATAGCATTGTTTATAAGGCTGTTGAACTTTTATATAACTCCATTGGTCAGTCACCAAGCGAACTTAAAATTACAATTAAATCAGGAATACCTGTTGCAAGAGGATTAGGCAGCAGTGCATCCGTTATAGTCGGTGCGTTGATTGCTGCAAATGAGCTTTTGGGTAAACCTGCGGATGATTTGGCTCTGTTATCTATTGCTTGCGAACTTGAAGGGCATCCCGATAACATTACTCCTGCATTTGTTGGTGGACTTGTAATGTCTTCTCAAGAGGAAGACGGCTCAGTTGTTTACAGAAAGCTTGAATGGCCTTCAGATTGGGCAATTACGGTTTGTGTTCCTGATTTTGAACTATCAACAGATATTGCGCGATCCGTTCTTCCTAAAGATGTTCCGTTAAAAGATGCCGTATTTAATGCACAAAGGCTTGCAATGTTTGTTGAGGCTGTACATACAAAAGACGCTGAACTTATGCGTCTTGCTTTAAAAGATAGGCTTCATCAACCATACAGAATGAAACTTATTCAGGGCTTAGATGAAATAATGGATGCATTTAAACACAATGATGATGTTTATGGTTGTGTAATTAGTGGTGCAGGCTCATCAATTCTTGTTATCTCAAATAAAAATAATCTTGAAAATATACAAAATGAAGTGCGTGATATTTGGACAAGTTTAAATATCAAGTGTGATATAAAAACACTTAGTGTTGAACAAAATGGTGCTCAAATTGTAGAAGAATAAAGTTGATATTCAAAATGTGTTATTACACAAAGAATTTTTCTGATTAATAAATATTAGACTTCTTTTTCCTTAATTCCTGCGGTTATCATAGCTGCAATTAATAGGCATGCAGCACCGATATAAAACGAATATTCATAGTGATAATTTAACAATTCGCCGTTATGAATTACGGATTTATCAATTATCCATGCAACAAGGGTGCAAACAAACACCTGCGGACCGGCGATAAATATGTTAAATATGCCCATTACAGAACCTTCAGTGCCCGGTTTAATATAACGTGAAAGCATTGCGAACGGTAATGCACAAACACTTGCCCATCCTATACCTGACAGTGCCATTCCTGCACCGACAACAAGCTGATTATTGTTAAATATTCCCATAATCAGATATGCTATTACCATCGAAATTAATGAAATTATATGCACTTTTTTGTTTCCGAATTTTCCTGCCAAAACACCGATAGGAACGGCAATTATAAAGCAGATTAAATTAAATACCGCAAAACAAATTGATGAATAATTTGTAGCACTTGTCTGCGCAGGCAGGTATTGAGTCTGCAGATCAGTTGCAAGTTTTGTCAAATCAGGAACACCAAAAACAGTATGGATGGCGAAATTTGTAAAGAAAATCATCATACACATCATACCTATCCAAGTAAAAAATTGCATAGTGCAGATTTTCCCAACTTCAGGTGATAATAAGAAAAATTCTTTCATAGACTGCCAAAAACTAACATTATTCTGAGGAGTTTCTTCAGTTTCGCCTCTGAATGACGTATCAAGTGTTGATTTTTCTTTAATTGTAATGCAAGTCCAAAGCATAGCAAGAGTAAATGCTAAAGCAGCCATAATAAATTGTGCTGTATATGACATTTGAATATGAAAAGCAAATTTTAAAAACGGAGCAGTTGCCGCTGCAATAACTGAACCAAGCCCAATAGCAAGACTAATCCATGAATTAGCAAGCGAATGTTGTTCCCGGGGGACAACATCAGGGATAATTGCTCTGTACGGTCCTTGGGCAATATTTATACAGGCATCTATAATCCAGATAAATATAGCTGCAATCAGTAAACCTGTCCATGCGGGAACGCTGCTTCCGAATAAATTTGCGATATTACCCGAATTCGGGAACAACCACAAAGCGATTGATGCAATTATTGCACCTCCAAGCAAATATGGTCTGCGTCTGCCAAAGCGTGATTTTGTTTTATCAGATAATGCACCGATTAATGGCTGTACTACCATCCCGGTGAATGGGCCTGCAAGCCAAATTAAACCGTAAAGCCAAGGTGTTGCACCTAAATTTTCTGTTACCGGGCCAGATAGGATAATTCTCATCTGCCATGCAAATTGCAAACCTAAAAAACCAAGTGCCAAATTTAAAAAATTTATTGTAGTAAATCTTTTTAGTTCCGTGTTTTCGTTCATTTAAACCCCTTATCCAATGTTTATTATCACAATATTTGAAAATTAAAACGGTAAATCGTCATCTTTATCTTCAGGTTGCTGCCAATTTTCTGTATAATCTGTCCAATCTTCTTTGTGATCGTTACTATAATAGTTTATCTCAAATATTTTTTTGAGCAGATTTGAGTACATCATAAGGTTCGACAATGGTTTTGATTTCCAATACTTACCACTATCATTTTTTATACATTCCTCAAATTCTTTATCTTTATTATCAGGTGTCAGAACATAAATATCATCTTCCCAGTGTTTTTGAGTTGCAATCACGTCATCATTTGACAATATAAACTGTTCTGTTTTATCACCGACATATTTTCTGTCAATTTTGTATAATCCTTGAAAATATGTATTGTTAATAGGACTGACTTTCATTATTTTTTGCTCCTTTGTTTCAATGCCGCATCAATTAAGCCTTTAAATAGCGGATGTGGCCTGTCTGGGCGTGATTTAAATTCCGGATGGAACTGACATGCAACAAACCAGTCAAGTTTTGGCAATTCAACGATTTCAGCTAACATACCGTCAGGGGACATCCCGGAAAATACCAAACCTGCCTGAGCAAGTCTGTCAATATACTCATAATTGACCTCATATCTGTGTCTGTGACGTTCTGATATTACATCTTTGCCGTAAGCCTTATGTGCAACAGTACCCTTTTTGAGGTGGCAATCGTAAGCACCTAATCTCATTGTACCGCCGTAACCTTTAACGTGTTTTTGGTCAAGCATCATATCAATTACAGGGTTTGCAGGATTATCATCAAATTCTTTGGAATTTGCATCCTCAAGTTTTAAGACATTTCTTGCATATTCAATAACGGTACATTGCAAGCCCAAACACAAGCCCAAGAACGGCAGGTTATTTTCTCTTGCATAACGAATTACATTGAGTTTACCTTCAATGCCCCTTACACCAAATCCACCCGGTACAACAACTGCATCAATGTCAGCCAGTGCCTTTTTGCAGCAGTCATAATCAACACAATCTTCCGAATTTATCCATTTAATTTCAATTGAAGCACTATCAGCATAGCCGGCGTGTTTTAAAGACTCAACAACCGAAATATAAGCATCGGAAAGTTTTGTATATTTTCCTGCAATACCTACTTTTAACGATTTTGTCGGATTTTTAATTTTTTCAACAAGTTTTACCCACGATTTTAAATCCGGTTTTTTATCTTTAACACCGAGCATCTTTAATGCAACTGAGCAAAGCCCCTGTTCTTCAAGCGCCAAAGGTACTTCATAAATTGTTTTCATATCTCTGCACTCTATAACTGCATCTTTTGTAATAGAACAGAACAGAGCAAGTTTTTCTCTTTCTGTTTTCGGTATCGGTTTTTGAGTACGGCAGACAAGAATTTCTGGCTGAAGCCCGTAACTTCTTAACACATTAACGCTGTGTTGTGATGGCTTTGTTTTTAATTCTCCTGATGTCGGCAGATACGGAAGCAATGTACAATGAATAGAAATAGCATTACCATAGCCCATTTCCGCTTTATACTGTCTTATCGCTTCAATAAACGGTAAAGATTCAATGTCACCTATTGTACCGCCAATTTCAATGATATGAAAATCAGGATTAAACTGCTTTGTAGCACCGACAATTCTTGATTTAATTTCGTTTGTAATGTGCGGGATAACCTGAACGGTTGCGCCCAAATAATCGCCTTTACGTTCTTTTTCAATAACTTTTTGGTAAACACTGCCTGATGTTACGTTATTAAATTTACCCAAATTAGTATCGGTAAATCTTTCGTAATGACCTAAATCAAGATCTGTTTCGGCACCGTCATCGGTAACAAAAACTTCACCATGCTGAAACGGACTCATTGTTCCCGGGTCAACATTAATATACGGGTCAAACTTTTGATTGATAACACTGTAACCTCTTGACCTTAACAATTTTCCCAATGATGCGGCAACTATCCCTTTTCCTAATGAACTAACAACACCGCCTGTTACAAATATATATTTAGTCATATTACCCTCACCCCTACCCCCTCTCCCGCACGCAGGCGAGGGGAATTTATTAATTAATCTTCGGCACTTTGAAAAATCCGTTTTCTTCATCAGGAGCATTTGACATTAATGCTTCTTTTGAAATTTCCTGATTTGGTACATCTTCTCTTGTTACATTACAAAAATCAACAACCTGAGTCATAGGTTTTACATCAGACGTATCAACTTCATTCATCTGGTCAACGTATTTTAAAACATCCCCGAGCTGCTTGGTATATAAGACTTTTTCGTCTTCTGTTAATTCAAGTCTTGCTAATTTTGCAACATGTTCAACATCTTTTACTGTAATCATCATCTCTCCTAATCAACTAAATTTATATATAGATAATATCATAAACAAAACATAATAAACGAGAAATTAATAAATATTTATGATATTATTAAAAAGTCAGGGGACATTGAGTGATTTATTATGACGGATATTGAGCAGTTAGAAGAAAAAATTTATCTGTTTAAGCATGAAACAAATGCAAGAAAAAAACACATTTTCTACCTAAATCTTGTAGAGGAATCACTTAAACTCGTCAATAAAATCGTGTCTTCAGTTTATCCTATTCCGGTTACGGTCTCAAGAGATGACTTGGTTCAGGTCGGGGCAATTGGGGTTTTAAAAGCCATAGACACATATGAAATTAAAGATAAAGGTAGTTTTAAAACATACGCTTCAAAATTTATAAAGGGAAAAATTTTACAATATTTAAGAGATAAGGCAAATCTTGTCAAAACACCCAGAGAAACTGCTGAGAATATTAATACCGTGAAAAATTATATTGAAAACTTAAACAGTAATATTGCGCCTTCAGTAAAAGATATTGCCTCCGCGCTTAAAATGCCCGAATGCCGTGTTCAGGATATTTTAAATACTGAACTTATAAAAAATATGGTGTCTCTTGATCAAAAATTTTATTCTTCGGACGGTGTTGAAACACTTGCAGACAGATTACAATCTGATGACGATAAGGAATATGAGAAAAATTATGAAAATAAAAAAATAATAGAATTTGCCCTGCAAAAATTACCTAAAGATGAAAGAACAGCAATTTACAAGTATTATATTGAAGAAGAAACAAAAAAAAGTATTGCACAAGAACTCGGAGTTTCACAAACACAGGTTGCAAGACTTATCAAGCGTGCATTGAACAAAATGTACGATATTATCAGTGAGGAGGGGGAAAAATGATTTGTATATTAGCATTTATATTCATAATAGGGCTTGTTGTCGGCAGCTTTTTAAACGTTGTTATATTAAGAACGGTCAGTAATGAATCAATAGTTTTTCCCGGTTCAAAATGTCCGAAATGCCAAACTTCTCTGAAGTGGTACCACAATATTCCGGTTTTATCATACATTTTTTTAAAAGGGAAATGCGCTTTTTGCAAAGAAAAAATAAGCATACAATACCCAATTGTAGAATTACTGACAGGATTAGTATATACAGGCTTTGGGTATTTGTACCTTAACACTATATTTTATACAAATGAATCAACCCCGATTTTAACCTTAATGTTTCTTGTTTCAATTATTGCAACCTCATTATTCATTGTAATATCGGGAACGGATTTTAAAGAAATGCTTGTCAGCGATAAACACACATATTCCCTTATAGCCTTGGGATTAATTTACAGTATAATTATTGGAAGTTTCGCGTTTTACGGAGATTATAAATTCGGGATTATTTCATGGAAACTTCTTTTTACACCTGTTTTATACACAGTTTGTTCCATAGTTGCCGCATTTATATTTACTGAAGTAATAAGACGAACAGGCAATTTTGTTATGAAAACTGAAACTTTTGGGGATGGGGATTCTTATATTTTTGCGGGAGTTGCCGGAATTGTTACATCATTATTCGGGGCAAGCGATTTTGGATATATATTTGCGATGTTACTAATATTATTTGTTTTAAGTATTATTTTAACCATAATTTTTGCATTCCCATTATATTTAAAAGGATTATTTGAAGAAAAAAAATGGCGCTTAATCTGCATAATAAGCACTTTTATAATATACTGCGCAGGATATTTTTATGCCACAGGTGCAGGATGGCTTGAAAATATTTATCACCTTTGGAGTGGTACAATTATTCTTGTTGCTTTAGGAATTTTGTTGTGCTTTGAAATATTAAAAGGTATAAAAAATAAAACTAATACAGGAACACAAATTCCTTTTGGTCCTGCATTATGTGCCTCAGGGTTCCTTGCACTTGTTTTATTACCGATACTTTTGGGGATAGTTTAAACTGAGAGTATTTGAAGTGCTTTTTTGAGTATTTCTTCAGCCGGAGATGATTTATCAATAGTTTTTAAGGCATGACAAAGTGCAGAATTTATTTCAGATTTATCATAGCCAAGAGAAATTAAAACCATTTGCGCATCTTCTATATTTTGTCCTTTTAATTCTTTATCTGAAGATATATCCTGCCGAATATCAAGATCTTTATAAGAATTAAGTTTCCCCTTCAGTTCAAGAATTATTTTTTGCGCAAGTTTTTGACCTACCCCTTTTGCACTTGTAAGAGATTTAAAATCCTCATCAAGAACGAAACTTACCAAATCAGTAACATGGAACGAATCCAAAAGCGCAAGTGCCATTTTTGACCCAACTCCTGATACCGATGTCAGAATATTAAACATATCCCGATCTTCGCGCTTTAAAAAACCGCATAAAGACATTTTATCCTCTTTATGCTGCAATGAACAAAACACTTTAATTTGGTTACTATCATCATTAAGAGCGACAAAATCTCTTTGCATAATTTCAAATGAATAGCCGACACCGCCGGTCTCGACAGTTGCAAAACAACCTTTTGCAGTCGCATTTTTATATGTGAATATTCCTTTAATATAATCGTACATAATTAATCCTTTAACAGTAAAGTAATTTCATCAATTGTGTGCTTGAAATCAGTATCCGATTTAATTTTTTCACCAACGACATCTCTGCATGAATAAATAACAGTTGTATGCTTTTTATTAAAAAATTCACCGATGCTTTCGTAACTCATTTTAAGGGTTTCACGGCACAGATATAATGCAATTTGACGGGCTTTAGCAACTTTTTGATTTCGCGCATTGCTTTTTAAATCATCAACTGTCACATCAAAATATTTTGCAACTTTTTCAGCAAGAATTTCAGGGGTTAATTCACGCTTTTTAAGCTCAAGTTTCAGGGCTTTTTGAGCTATTTCAATATTTATATCTCCTCCAAACACTTCAGCATAAGCACAGACTTTGTTAAATGCTCCTTTAAGTTCCCTTACGTTATCCGTAAAGTTTTGAGCAATATATTCAAAAACAGCATCCTCCGATTTTACATTCAATTCATTTGCATAAGCCTTTACTATTTCAAATCTTGTATCATAATCAGGAGAGACTATATCAACAACAAGCCCCATTTCAAAACGTGTGCGAAGGCGTTTATCAAGATTTGGAATATCTTTTGGTTGCCTGTCTGATGCTATAACTATTTGCTTGTTATTTGTGTAAAGAGCCTCGAAAGTCGAGAAAAAATCCTCCATCGTTTTTGCTCTCGATTCAATAAACTGAATATCGTCCATCAAAAGAATATCAATATTCTGAAATTTTTGTCTGAATTTACGCATCTGAGCATTATTGCAATCATTTCTGCGCTTTCCGTTTGGGAGCTCATTTAACTGAAAACATTTTATCCATTCTTTAAAATATTCTTCCATTCTTACATAACGAACTTTTAATTTTGTATTAAAAAGAGCATAATGACCAATTGCCTGAAGCAAATGAGTTTTACCAAGTCCTGATGAACCGTATATGAATAACGGATTAAATCTCTGAGATGGGTTTTTAGCAACAGACATGGCTGCACTGTATGCAAGTTTTGAATTATCACCGACTACAAAATTATCGAATTTTAAATTGAGGTTTAAATTAGCATCAGACTGCATTTGCGCAAGAGATTTTTTATTTTCCTCCTGACTTATATCCTCTATATTTTGTCCGGCAAGTAATTTTGAGGCTCCTTTTTTCTTTTCAGATATATACTTTTTGGCCAATTCGGCATCATAGTTTATTGAAAAAGATGCGCTTTCGCCAATCACATCCGATATTGCATTCTTAATCGCCTCAAACCAAAATGTTTTAAGAATATTTACAGACATTTGCTGGGGCGACAGAAGAACAAGTGTATTGTGCTCAAAATCAACAGCTTCTAACGGGGTAATCCAAGTATTAAACACATGTTCAGGAACTGCTGAAATAAGTTCCTGCTTAACTTTTGCCCATACTTCTTTTACTTGTACAATATCCATAAAAAAATATTACAATAAAGATTTTCTCATTTAAAGAAAAATTAAACTTTTGTAATTTTTATGAAGGAATTTTTGATTTATTAATACCATTTTTAAATATAGTATGCGCCATTTTCATTAATCCTGCACCACCTGCAGATGCTGCAGAACCACCTATTGCGGAACCGCTGTCAACAACTTTTGCAGATACCTGAACATGATGTACCGGATCAGAAGCAGGAAGACTTGACAAAACACCGAGTCCTGAAGATGTAGTTCCGAGACTTGAAAGTATTGAAGCATCACGAATATCTTCTTTTGCAATTTTTGAAATCTTTATTCGTGCTCCAAATGATTGATTATTTATAGAATTTATTTTCATATTTCCCTCCGTTTATCCTACAAAAACATATAAAAAATTTTTTTTGCTACTGATAAGCAAATTTAGCAAATATTATTTGGTCTCAATAGGAACATAAATTTCAGCAGGTTTGCCGCCTTTTCCGTTTTTAAAGCGAATTTCATATGATTTCGGCTGTTTTTTACTAAAATCTTCTTTCTGATAACCATACAAAAACTTCATAAATTCCTTACTGTACATATTACTCCTTACACACAATTGCTAATGTAAATACACCACACATATATAATAAAACATTTAATTTTATTAATTTGCGCAACTTTACAAATTTGTTACAATAATTGTTTATACATTATGGTGTTTTTTTGGTATTATAGATATGTAATATTACAGGTTATATGTCAGAACAATGTCGGTTGAAGATAGAAAATTAAGAGATTATAAGGATTTAATTGAAATTATAGCTAAGGTGGAGTATCAAAAATTTTCATCCTCTCACCTTATTGAATTGCCTGAACTTGTTAATATAGGCACTCACGCCTTATATATACTGTTTAAAAACAATAGTCCGGAGCAATATAACAATACTTATCTTTCGACTGCAATTAAATGGGCTATTCGTAACGAAGTAAGACGTCGTTACAAATGGTACACCTTAAAAAACAAAAAGCAGGAAGAACCTGAGTTTGACAGTGAAGGCGAAATTATCGAGCATGACCCTGTTGAAATAAGGGCAGAAGTTTATAAAAATATTCTTTCGATCGACGAACTGCAGGATGCGGAGGTTCCAACACAAATAAAATCCGAAGATAAAAATCCCGAAGAAAACATAGTATTTTCAGAACTTAAAAAGGGTATTTTAGAAGCAATGGAAAAACTTCCTGCAAGAGAAAAAGAATTTATTGAATGTAAATTCTTTAAAGACAAAAAATTGAGAGAAATTGCGGATGAATTTAATATATCGCAATCAAGAATATCAAGAATTATTCAATCAGGATTAGACAGAATTAAAAAAGATTTGGCTAAACAGGGGATAATATAAGCGAATGGAAACAATTTTTGAAAAATCAAATGGGGCGGATGGCATAAATTTATCGAATGAAATAAAAAATATAAATTTTCTTCCGGGGAATTTGCTGAGGACAAAATCTGTGGGATTACCACAGTTATCCGAGCTTGATGTCATGCGCCATTATAAAGAATTATCAGACCTCAATTTCTGCATAGAAAAAGGTTTTTACCCTCTTGGTTCATGCACTATGAAATATAATCCTAAAGTTAATGAATTGTTATCATCCCTTGATGGTTTTAATATTCACCCGAATGTAAAAGATGAAGATGCGCAAGGAATCTTAAAACTAATGTATAACCTTGGCAAAGCTCTTTTAGAAGTTACTGGTATGGATGCAGTAACCCTTCAACCGTCAGCAGGAGCGCATGGTGAATTAACAGGTATGATGATTATCCGTAAATATTTTGATACTATTGGCGAGAAACGAACAAAGGTAATAATTCCTGACAGTGCGCACGGTACAAACCCGGCGAGTGCAAAAATGGCAGGTTTTGATATAGTTGAAATTAAATCTGATGAAAAAGGACAAGTTGATATTAATGCTTTAAAAGCTGCTCTTGATAGTGATGTCGCAGCTATAATGATGACAAATCCTAATACTCTCGGTATTTTTGAAGAAAATGTTAAAGAAATATCCGATATAATGCACTCAAACGGCTCATTACTTTATTATGACGGTGCGAATTTCAATGCGATAATGGGCTATACGAATCCGAAATTGATGGGATTTGATGTCGTTCATCTTAATCTGCACAAAACATTTTCAACTCCTCATGGCGGAGGTGGCCCCGGAGCAGGGGTTGTAGCTGTAGTTGATAAACTAAAAGATTATTTACCTAAACCTTTTATTGATTTTAACGGTGAAAAATATTTCAGAAATTACGATATAAAGCATTCAATCGGCAGCGTTAAAGATTTTTGCGGGAATTTTAGTGTTTTGGTAAGAGCTTATGCTTATATTTTAATGATGGGCAAAAATCTTAAACATGCAACTGAAAATGCAGTTTTAAATGCTAATTATATAAAAGAAAAACTTAAAAAATATTATAATTTACCTTATGATGAACCATGCATGCATGAATTTGTCATAACAGGCGAAAAACAAAAAGAGGAAAACGGGGTCTCGACTTTGCAAATTGCAAAAACCCTGATGGATGAAAATACACACCCTCCGACGGTTTATTTCCCTTTGATTGTTCATGAAGCCATTATGATTGAGCCAACAGAATCAGAAAATAAACAGGTATTAGATGAATTTATTAATACAATGATTAGAATTGCAAAGGAATGTAAAACAAATCCACAAAAAGTTCTTGATGCACCACATACTACACCTGTAAAAAAAATTGATGAAGTAACCGCTGCACGTCATCCGGATTTGAATTTTAAAGGATAATTATGACAGAAAAAGACAAAAAAGTTAAGAAAAAAGTATCATTCCCCCATATGGGAACAGTCAGTTATGCCTGGTCTGCAGCATTAAGAATAATCGGATGCGAGCCATATGTAGAACCATACACAAGCAAAAAAACACTTTCGTTAGGGACAAAGCATTCCCCTGAAGCAATTTGTATTCCGTACAAATTAATTTTAGGCAACTTTATTGAAGCGATTGAAGGCGGAGCAGATTATGTTGCAATGATTACATCTCCGGGGTGTTGCCGTTTAGGAGAATACGGAAAATGTATTGCTAATGCTCTTAAAGATTTAGGGTATGAGGCTAAATACATTGAAATGCAACTTTATGACGGAATAAAAGGGATGTATGACTTTTTAAGAAAAGTCAGCGAAACAAATAATCTGTTGTTATTCTCACGGGCAATATTAATTGCAATGATTAAAACATTTATGCTTGACAGTCTTGAAACAAAATTATCATATTACCGTGCAAGAGAAATACACTCCGGAGATGCAGAAAAACAATACAAAAAAGCTCTTAAAATTATTGATGAAAATGATACAATTGCCGGCTTAAGCAAAGCAAGAAAACTTGTTGATAATGAAATGAAAAAGGTAGAAATTAATCCGGAAAAAGATGTGTTGTATGTTGATATTACAGGTGAAATATACATTGTTAACGATGAGTTTTCCAATCAAAATATTGAGCGTGAACTTGGCAGAATGGGAGTACAGGTCAGACGCAGCCTTACATTAACAAGTTTTTTAAAAGATGCTATTATTCCAAAAATATTCAGAAAAGGTGAAACACATTTACAAAGAGCATTCAGACTCGCCAAACCATATTTAATGAGAGATATAGGCGGAGATTCATTAGAATGTGTTTCTGATGTTGTATACGCACAGGAAAGAGGCGCTGACGGAATTATTCATCTTAGTCCGTTCACATGTATGCCTGAAATTATGTCACAAAATATTTTTCCTGCAATGAGAGAAGATTGTGACATCCCTATTTTGGCATTAATCATGGATGAACAAACAGGTCGCGCAGGCTATATTACAAGAATAGAAGCTTTTGTCGATTTGATGCGAAGAAGAAAAAGAAAACTGCAAAATTCTAAACAACAGGTAACAAATAATAAATAACCTTAAATTTTAGAGGAAAACCAATGTTAAAACTTTTGAAAGAGAATTTTATATATACAAATGCTTGCATAATTCTTGCAACCCCGATGGTTTTATTTTTCATATTTTTACAATTATATATACAGACATTTCAGTATAATTTATCTTCAACATTGAGTTATCTGACCTTTTTTATAACACTCTGGATAGCAATAAGCGGTTGTTTTGCCGGATGGTTTTATATGGTAAAAAAGACTTTACAGTTTTCAAAAAAAACATTTCTTTTTGACACTGACAGAATAACAGCATTAACAAAACTGTTCATTTGTCTGTTTAAAGGTGTTGGAAGATTCTTTTTACCGTTTCTGATTGTAATTGCAACATTTTTTATATTTAAAATTATCAAACTTTTATTCCTAATTGTTATCTATAATTCAGATTTAAATGCAAAATATGAAATTATATCTGTATGTAGTATAATAGTTGTATTTTTTATTTCGTATTGGTTTATATTTTGGATTCCCGAAATAGTTTATACATACAAAAACCCGTTTAAAACATTGGTAAATGCATTCAAAAAAGCATATATATCTTTCAAAATTTCATTTCCCCTGTACCTAATGTTGTGTTTATTCGGTATCGGATTACATTTTGCCATAATCAATTCACAAACATTACCTTTTGTTTATTTTTTATTGCTAATATTGTCTTATTATTATATTTTATATTCAGTTTTACTTGTATTTAGACATTATGAAAGCAATTTTATCGAATAAAATAAAAGTTATAGCAATCGTCGGAGCCACAGCAAGCGGGAAAACAGCTTATTCAATTGATTTGGCAAAAAAAATCGACGGAGAAATAATTTCTGCAGATTCAAGGATTGTGTATAAAGATTTAGACATTGGAACTGCAAAACCGACAAAAGAAGAAATGTGCGGAATCCCGCATTATATGATTGATATTGTTGAACCGACATTTGATTATTCTGCAGGACTATACAAGCAACAAGCTTCTGAAATTATAAAAAATATCAGCTTCAGAGGCAAAATACCTATAGTTGTCGGCGGGACAGGTTTATATACAGATATATTACTAAAAGGATTTGATTTGCCAAATATCAAGCCAGATAAAAAAATGCGGGCGAAATTAGAGAAACTTTCAAATGAAGAATTGTATGAAATGCTTGAAAATAAAGATAAATTTGGGGCTCAAACAATAGATAAAAATGACCGAAAAAAGATAATCCGTTCAATTGAAATTATAGCACAGACAGGAAACACACTGGCAAATTCAAGAGGAAAATCCATTAGTGAATACGATGTTGAATGGATAGGGAAAAATTACCCGAGAGAAATATTATATCAAAGAATAAACAACAGAATAGATATTATGCTTGAGCAGGGTCTTATAGAAGAAACAAAAGAGCTTTTAAACAAATACGGCAGAGCTTACAATATAATAAATACTATAGGTTACCGTGAAATTATACAATATCTTGACGGTATACTGTCTATGGATGAAAGCATTGAACTATTGAAGAAAAATACACGTAATTATGCAAAACGTCAACTGACATGGTTTCGAAAAAATGCGGATATTAAATGGGATGTTTTTCCTGAAAAATTAAACAAATAATCAGGCTCTGATTTTCATTACAACTTTTTTTACTGTTTCACTCTTTTCGTCAGTACAAACCTGAGGAGCATGAGCTTCATGTGGAAACAACATGACAAAATTATCTCCGGTTAAAGTTACCTTAGGATAGTCATTTACCTTTTCTTTATAAAAAATAATATCTTTGACTGCATCATAAGGTTCATAAGGATTTAATCCTGATTTGTCTGTATAAAAAATACTTTCAGACCCGCTTAATAATATTTGAATATCAATATATTTTTCGTGGGCTTCAAATTTGGCATCTGATAAAAATTTAGTATTATAAGTTTCAATATTCACATATATATCGTCTGATAAAATAATACGACCAGACTCTCTATTACACTGCAAAGAATTGATAAAATTTCTTGCTTCGCTTGGAATTTGAGTGTATATGTTAATATTTTTGAGTTTATCAGTTATCATAATGAACTTTCTATAAAAATTTAATCTTATTTTTTAATTTTACGAAGCATCTGTGTTTAAAACAAGGATTATTATCAGAGCGGATAAACATATCAATAGGTGACATGCTGTTTCTGAATTTAGAACCTAAGTTCTGGCAATAAGGCGTAAATGCACTTATATCAGTTGAAAAACAAAGTGCTCGTGCATAAGGAATTGACGGGTAAGCAATAATTTTTTTTCTTTTCCCGTTTACAATATCATAATAAAATACATCAGCACTAAGTGCCGAACTGTTGCCCCCCTGGAATAAAGAAGAACTGTCATATTGTTGTTCTCCTCCATTAGCTTTTGCGGCATTAAGCGGATAAGCAGGATAAACACTACCATTAGAACTTATATAAAATGGAAAAACATCTTTCCACAAAGTTCCGCCACCGCCCATATCATCATTATCCTTTGTACCATTTACATCAATAAATACTGTAAAACCATTTATTGCATATGTCCTCGGATCTTTTAAATAATCGTTCCCACTGTACATATGAATTAAATCAGAAAAATCAGCCGTTGAACAACAATTTCTTGAATCCTGTAGTTTAATAGAAGATTCCCCGGCATCAATTGTAAAGCATTTTTCATCATTTTTACAATAATAATTTGAGCCAGAATTGCAAGCATTTTCAGCAGTATCGGCCATATGCTTACACACGTTTGTCGGAGGTTCATAATCATCCGGATTAAATGACAGACCTGCAATAGATGCTGATTTATCACTCAAAATCCACATTCTTAAACCGTTAGCAAATATAATATTTGGCTCAATATTATTAAATGCACCCTGAACAGCTTTTGCGGACAGATAAGGTGTATTGCTTGCAGTTATAGCATTATATAGATCTTTGTAATAATCAATTCCGCTATCACCAGCTTCCGTGAATACATTACAATTATGTTTAGATACATTCCAATTATATGAAACAAGTTCACAAAATCTTTTTGCTTTAACAATAGGAGCATTACTTACACAGGTATTATCCACAAGATGAGAACCTGACGGACAACTATTTCCTGATATATTACAAATTGTAGGAGCATCCGCATTATTAGGAGTATAACCTTCAGAACAAACACATCTTTCCAATGACGGACTGTAATATGAGTGCTGCGGGCAGCAACTGCCCGACTTTTCGTTAAATGCACCAAGATTACAATTCAGGCATGGAATAGTACTGCTTACATAATACGGATATTTACCATCTGTCGGAGCAGGACAACAAATATTTCTGTTATTGACAGCAATTGCCGGATGAGAAGCATCACAAGAACAGAAAAACGCAGTTCCGCTTGCATTATTGTCCATTGATTTTAAACCGTACATATCACAGGTAATTGTATTACTGAGTGATGTATCAGTGCTTATTGTATTATTTGGAGAGGATGAAGTTCCAAAATCCGGATCATTAACCGTAACTATACACTCTCCATAAGATGCGATATTTGATGTCTGAGTTAATAAGACTTCTTTATAGCATGATTTTGATTCAGATGAACAATTGTATGCTCCTGAACAATTTTGAGATAACCATTTACAATATTCACTTGCACTATCAGCAGTTGAAGATAATTTTGTCTTAACAGCTGATAGGGACATATTAGGGCACATAAATCTTTTTCTGATAAAATCATCAGTTTTAAATAAATCCTTACACAAGCTTTCATTTTGAACTGTTTGAATCTCAGTAGCAGACCACGTATTACCAGCATATATATCATAATCTTTTACAACATGCGTGTTCCCTAAACATACCCGGACATAGTCATATTCATAACTCGGGAATGAGACAATTTCAGAAGTCTGAAGATCTGCATAAGCCTTTGGACTGATAATATTTAATAATTTATTTGCATAATTTGCAATATAATTTCGCAGATTTAGCGGAGAATAGTAGTTATAAGATGTTTCATTTCCCGGAATAGCTGATTCAGGATCGCCGAAAGCTACAATCTGAGAACCCATTTTCTCAACTGTTTTGAATGCAAGGTAATATGCAAATTCATCGGTTTTTTTAGCCTGATTAGTAATAAGAGGCAAAGTAAGCATAATTAAAATACTCACAATTAAAAGACTTATGCCTATTTCCATAAGTGTAAAAGCCTTTTTAATCTTAGATTTATAATCAATCATTAACTATACCCCCGAATCAGTAGTATTATTTTAATTCTTCAATTGCCTTTAGATAGTCAGGTTCTTTTGGTGCAGTTCCATGCCATCCGGGATTATTTTCCATAAAGCTGACACCTTTACCCTTTACTGTTTTAGCAACAATAACAGTTGGCTTATCCGATTGTTTCGCAGATTGAAATGCATCATATATATCCGGAATATTGTGTCCGTCAATTTCTATAACATTCCAGCCAAAAGATTTTAATTTTGCTGATAAATCTCCAAGAGCCATTACATTTTCAGTATTACCGTCAATCTGAAGCATATTACGATCAACGATGGCAACAAGGTTGTTAAGATTTCTGTGTGCCCCCTGCATCAAAGCTTCCCAGACATTACCTTCCTGAATTTCCCCGTCACCAAGTAAGACAAAAACATTTGCGGGATTATTATCAAGTTTTAATGCCATTGCAATACCACAGGCAAAAGACAAACCCTGTCCCAAAGAACCCGTACCGACTTCAACGCCAGGAGTATATGCTGTAGGATGTCCCTGTAAACGAGTTCCTAATTTTCTGAACGATTTTAATTCTTTTTTGTCAAAATAACCAATCTGGCTCATAACCGAATATAATAAAGGAGAAACATGCCCTTTTGATAAAACAAATCTGTCCCTTGTTTCAAAATTCTCAGATTCTTTCCATCTTAATTCGTGATGCATGCATTTGTGAAACAAAACTGTCAGCAATTCGCACGCACTTAATGAGCCCCCGATATGACCCGACTGAGCAGAATACACCATTTCAATAATGTTCCTGCGATTTTCTTTACATAAAATTTCCAATTCTTTTATTTCATCTGTAGATAACATAATTATTTATTTGACAACCTTTCTTTAATAACTTTTAAAACAAACAACGGTAAAGTCGGGAATATTCGTTTAATTCGCCTTGGGTCAGATACAGTACGATATAACCACTCCAAACCCAAATTTCTGTAAAGTACTGGGGCTCTTTTTACTGTTCCTGCCCAAACATCAAAACTCCCGCCCAATCCGATAAATATTGAATCCGGTAACAAAGTTCTGATTTTATTGATAAAAAATTCCTGCTTTGGAGAACCGAGTGCAACCAATATTAATTTTGGAGCTTTATCGGTCAATTCTTTAACAATTTCCGCATCATCATCAAAATAACCGTTATGATAGTATACAATATTTAAATCCGGTAATTCTGCTTTTAAATTCACAACCGCATTTTCAACAACATCTTGTTTAGCCCCTATCAATGCCACGGATTTTTTAAGATAATAAATCCGTTTGATAAGAGCTTTACCTAAATCGATGCCGGCAATTCGTTTAACATCATGTCCTAAAATTTTTAGGCCTAATTCAACACCAATTCCATCAGGTACGACCATTTGTGATGAATTAATTATACTTTTAAGTTCAGAATTTTTATCAGCACATTGAATCATTTCAGGATTAATCGTAACTATCTGACCCGGTTTATTGACTATATAATCAACAGCCTGATCAAACGAAAAAGTATCGACTCCATATCCCAAAATATCAACCGTGTTTCTTTCCATATTGTTATTATAACACATTAAGGATAATTATGCTATAATTTTAAATAAGATGAGAAAGTTATTCATAAAGGTATTTTTATCTTTTATTTTTACAGTTGTTTCGGCACTGAATGTACATGCCGTTCAGTTTGATTTGCTTGTTTTGCCAACAGATGTTTTTTCAGTCTGCGACAATTATTTTTGTTTTCCTGAAGTTTCAAATATTGTTGCAGATGATGTTATTTCAAATCTTAAAAATAATAAAAATATAAATGTTAAAACATTATATGAAGCCAGGCAGAAATTAAATTCAAACTACCAGTTAAAGCAAAAAACATTGAATGCGATAAATTTGTATTCAACAAATGACAAAATAGACTTTAAATCTTTAAATGAAATTGCAAATGCATTTAATGTAAAATCAATTTTGCTCATAAGCACTTATACCATAAATGATAAAACAGAGTTAAGGCGGAATCTTTGGGATACACTTGAAATCACCACAGCTTTTAAAATAACTTATCCGTTTCAGCTTAAAACATCAGCAGTTTTAATAGACTGTGTTAATTCACTTGTTATGTGGAGCGGGAAATATACAAAAAATGTATCCGATACTTATGGATATTACAGCGCACAAAATCAAACACAGGCGTTGTCACAATTAGAAAAAATCAAACAATACTCTTATGATATTATTTCAAAAAATATCAGTCAGAATGTTTATATGAGATTTTTCCCAAAAGATGTAAGAACTTTTGAAGTATCAAAAACAAAAAAAGAAGATGCTCAGACTAAGTTTGTACCTAATGCATTAGAGCATCTTTCAGATCCGCATATTCGCAAGGAATTTGATAAAGATAATAATCAGAAATTCAGAGATTTTGATTTGGATGATTTCGTGTTTTAGTCTTTAATAAAATCTATAAAATGTTTTGTCTTCGGGTTTTGTCGCATTTTACAAAGAGCATTGCACTCAAGTTGTCTTATACGTTCTTTTGAATACCCTAAAATATTCCCGACTTCAAGCAATGTTTTAGCTTTACCAAGCCCAAGTCCAAAGCGCTGCTTAATTATTTCCTGTTCTTTTGAAGTAAGAATGTTCAAAATATTTGGCAATTCATCGCGCAGGTAATGTTCATTTACAGATTCTTCAGGATTAGAATGAGATTTATCCTCAACAAAATCACCGATATTAAGGTCATCAGTTACGGCAGTTTCTAAACTAAGCGGTTCAAGAATTATTGAATGTTTTATTTTTAATAATTGTTTTTCATCTATATTTAAAAAGTCACATAACTCGGCATCTGTCGGTAATCTGTTAAATTTTTCCGAAAGATACGAAATAGCACGATTATATTTTTTAATTTTATCATTCATGTGAACAGGTATCCTGATAGATTTAGAATTATTGGCTATAGTCCTTGCAATAGCCTGCTTAATCCACCATGTAGCATAAGTTGAAAATTTAAAGTTTTTTCTGTAATCAAATTTCTCAGCAGCCCTCATCAAACCTATTGAACCCTCCTGTACTAAATCCATAAAAAGAACTCCGCGCCCTGTATATTTTTTTGCAATACTTACTACAAGGCGCAGATTAGCCTGAACGAGTTTTTTCATTGCATTGTTGTCTTTTTGCTCCTTTATTAGTCTTCCCAACTCTTTTTCCTGATTAGTTTTTAACAGTTTAAAACGACTGATTTCTTTGAGATAATCCTGCAAGATATCATCTTCAAATACAACATTATCAAAATATTTATTTCCGTCACTGTTAATATCAAGTTTTTCATACTCCAATAATTCACTTGTCATTCTCATCTCCTCAATATCAATTAATCAACTTCCATTTTTATTGACGAGGCACAAATAAAAAAGTTCCTCTTGACATTAAAAAATGTTCTTGATAATATAAGTCTTGCTAAAGAACATAGCAAAAGCTGAAAAATAAATAGTTATAAGGGCGTTTAGCTCAGTTGGTAGAGCGTCTCCCTTACAAGGAGAGGGTCATAAGTTCGAGTCTTATAACGCCCACCATAAAAAGAACCTTATAGGTTCTTTTTTTTGTGGGCAAAAAGACTCGAATGTTAAAATTATTCGTTAAATAATTTTAACCTCGTCAGCCGATAAATCGGCATACTTGATTTGTAGCACTCGGATTTCAAATCCTCGCTAACAACTCAAGCATTATAACGCCCACCATAAAAAGAACCTTATAGGTTCTTTTTTTTTGTGGGCAAAAAGACTCGAATGTTAAAATTATTCGCTGAATAACAAAATATTATCCGCCTAATTATTATTACCTATTCTTTTAAGAGTATCATGGCGATGAACACGTCTTGCGATATAAATCAAGAATAATATACCTGCCAGAAACAAAAGTGTGATTGCAAAGCCACTGTATACAATATATTGGAGTTTGATTTCAGTCGGTTCAAATTTATTCAAATCCCAGACATAAATGCCGTTTTCAATCCTTGTTGCATTGTTATAAGACGCAAATGACGGCAATTTTATTGTAAATCTGGAATTAAAATTATTGATATCAAATAATTTATAATCATCCTCTACATCAATTTCTTTAGTTTTAGCATTGGGTTTTATATCTTCGTCAATAAAATTCGGGTCAAAATTTTGTGCGAAATCCAAATCAGAAACAACATCGGAATTTGAAAGTATATCAACATTATCTCCATATTTTTGCAGATATTCGGGAGTCAAGGCAGTTTTTGAGGATTTCTTTTTCGTAAGCTGCTTTACATAAGCAACTTTATTTTTTTGAGTAGGAATATTATAAACCATATGTATGTCATATAAAGTTACAAAAAAATTGTGCTTTATATCTACAAATCTGCCGGATTTTGATTTAGACACAAAACCTAATGACTTCAAATCAATATCTTGTTTTGTTAGGTTTTTAACCTTTTTTACAGCAGTAACATTTATTTTTTTATATGTGGATTCATCACTAACTGTATAATTTTTATCCAAAAATCTTTTAATATTATAATTCATCGTTGCTAATTCAAGTGGTCTTGCTTCCTTGTCAGAGAGCATTCTCACTTCAACCTGCGCCGATTTATTCTTATTTATTGTTAAATTTGTCTCAACTTTTGCGCAACCTGAAATAAACGGAATAAAAAATAATAAAGTTATAACTAATTTTTTCATAAATACCCCTCAAAGTTTACTATATAATAACATGCTTAAATGAAATTGTTAATATTTATTCATGATAAAATTTTTGTATGAAAACAGGTGAAGTTTACGAAATTGAGATAGAAAAATTAACCAATTTGGGTGCAGGGCTTGCAAGAATAGACGGGATGACCGTTTTTATCCAAAATACATGTCCAAAAGACAAAGTAAAAATTAAAATTGACAAAATTAATAAAAATTACGCAAATGCAAGCATTGAAGAAATTATTGAACCTTCCCCTGAGAGGATAAAGCCGTTTTGTCCTATGCAAAAAGTTTGCGGTGCTTGTCAGATACAATTTATAGATTACAACTATCAGCTCGAAATAAAAAGACAAATTGTACAGGATGCTATGCATTCTATAGCTAATATTGATATTGAAATTCCTATGACGATTCCAAGTCCGCAAATAAAAAATTACAGACACAAAATACAATACCCAATTACCCAAACAAAAAATTCAAAACGAATATTAGCCGGATATTACAAGCCCCAGAGCCACGACATAGTAAATATCAAGTACTGTCCTATACAACCTGAAATATGTGACAATATTATTGAATTCATACGAGATAATGCGCCCAAATACAAAATTGCAGGCTATAATGAAAAAATACATAAAGGAGATTTACGCCACATAGTAATAAGACACTCGACTAAGAATGGCGAATGTCTTGTAACACTTGTTATTAACGGTAAACATATTTTTGATAATTTAGTTAAATTCAGCAATGAAATTTATAGAAATTTTGAAAAAGTAATAGGAGTATGCGTTAATTTTAATTCGCAAAAGACAAATGTTATTTTAGGTAATAAAACAGAATGCCTTTGCGGTAAAGATTACATTGAAGAAGAAATTTGTTCAAGAACATTCCATATCGGATCAGAGACATTTTTTCAAATTAATCCTCAAAGTGCACAAAATATATTTAACTACATAAAAGATTTTATAAAAATGAATTATAAAGAGCCATATGTACTTGATGCTTATGCCGGAATAAGCGCAATCGGTATATGCTTGTCAGATGCAGCAAATATGATTGTAAGCATAGAAGAAAACAAAAAATCTGTTGAACTCGCACAAAAAACAATCAGATTAAACAATTTATCAAATATAGAAATTCACGGGGGTGATGCCGGAGAATACTTCAAAAATGAGAAAAGAAAATTTGATGTTATAGTACTTGATCCTCCGAGAAAAGGCTGTACAAGTGAATCCCTTGAATATGCAATAAAACTCTGCAAAGGTCATATTGTATATGTATCCTGCAATCCTGCAACATTGGCAAGAGACTTGAAATATTTAAGTGAACAAGGTTGCAAAATAGAATCAATTCAACCATTCGATATGTTCTGTCACACTTTTCACATCGAAAATGTTGCTATTATTAAGGTTTAGTCTTTAACGGAAAATTTATCCAATGTCTGTCTTAAATCTCCCAAAACTTCAACTATTCGCTCAGAATCTTTTTCTTTCCAATCAAAAAGTTTTGATTTAATTTCTCTTTTTGCATCTTTGATTTCTTTGGAAGTTATTGTTTTATCTTCTCGAAACTGGTATGACGGAGAATTTTTAATAGAAGCAACTACCTGTTCATCTTTTAATAGTTCTTTTGATATCTGCGTATAATAACTCGGAAGAGATTTTTGAATACTTTTTGCATAGTTTAGAATTAAATGAGAATATGCTTTACTTATTTCAACAGGTAATTTTTCTGCATCTTTAATTTTTAAATCAGCATTAAACGCATTCACAAACAAAGGCTGAGAAATAAATTGGACAAGCCTTTTCTGTATTTCTTTAAAATTACTTGCAATCAAATATCCTGCAGTTCCTTTCGGATGGTGTTCAGAATCCATATCGACATGAAGCTTTTTCATCTTTCTTATCGGTTCATAAACATATTTATGTTCAATTTCCTTAGCATCTTTATATTTTGGTCCATATAAGAAAATAACTTCACAGTCCTGACGACCTTCTTTCATTCCTTTATCTTTTGTAGAAATAAACCTCATTTGCCAATCAGCATAGGTAGATTCTCTTGGTCTGGATATTTCTGCCCTTTGCATATATTCACCCAAAGGTGCTAATGACTCGGTAGTTATGCCTTCTTGTCTTATTTCCAAATCCGGGAATTTTATAATACTGCCATTTTTGTTTTTTACAAAATCTCCGGTTTCTTTGTCGAGTTTACGAAGCGGTGAGAGAATCCAGCCTTCTTCTTTCATTTCTTCAAGAAATTTTTTAAATGCCATTATATCCTGCTGGTCTTGCCAATATACAGTTCCGCGAATTATGTCCTGAGCATTTCCCTGTCTTTCATATTTATCAAGAACAGATTTTTTCTTTTTTAAAGGACAGGCGGAATTATATGCCTCATCATATTCAAACCCGTATGCTTTTAACTTGTCAACAACTCTTTTTAGTGAACCGTGAAACTCTTTTGCTTTAGATATCAACACCGGTTCCGCACTATCATAGCCTCGGCCCAAAGCATCCATAAAAAATGTATTGTCAAACTTTGGAGGTCTGGCACAAAATGAAACAGTATCGGCAGTCAGCTGAGGTTTTAGTCTGAGGCGAGTTAACTGTGATGTTTTATTGTTTACTGATAAATTTTGATTATATAGGGGTAAAGAATTAATAATCATACAAAATCCTTCATTTTGTTATTTTTAAACCACGTAAAACAAAAAATTGCTTTATTTCTGAGTAAAAAACAAGTATCTTAACAATAATTTACAACTTATCTTGTCAAAAGAGATTTTGCAAATTCAACGGATTGCTCGTTTATATCCCCGCCTGCAAGTTCAGCAATTGCTTTGATACGATTTTCTCCGGTCAGAACATAAACTTCTACTTTTGTTTCATCTTGCTGTGATTTTCTCACATAAAAATGCTTATCCGCTTTAGAAGCGATAATTGGCTGGTGAGTAATAACAATAACCTGATGCGATTTTGAAAGTTGTTCAATTTCATCTGCGACACTTTGTGCGGCGTGCCCTGAAATTCCTGTATCAATTTCATCAAAAATTACAGTATCAATATCATCATTTTGGGCAAATATTGACTTTATCGCAAGCATTACTCTTGAAATTTCACCTCCGGAGGCAACTTTTGCAAGCGGTTTTAAATCTTCGGAAACATTAGTGGAAATCATAAATTCAATATTATCAATACCGTTTATACAAAGAGGTGCATCAGTTACGGAAATTTTAAATTTAGCCTTGGGAAGTTCTAATAATTCAAGTTTGTCCTGAATTAAAGAAGATAAAACTTCTGCATAATTTTTACGGGAAGAACTTATATTTGATGCTATTTTATGCAACTCATTCTCAATTTCACAAATTTGTGAAGCTAACCTGTCTATATTTTGAGTAGAAAATTCAATTTTGGAAAGTTCTTCATTTGCATTATTATAAGAGTTTAATACTCCTTCAAGAGTTCCGCCGTATTTACGTTTTAATTTATCAAGATGGAATAATCTCTCCTGAATATCATTGAGTCTTTGAGTATCATTATCAAGATTTTGGGAATAATCTCTGAGATATGATGCAATTTCCCTCAACAATTCACTCACATTAGAAAAATCCGAGTTTATATTTTCTAACTTTGAGTCGTATCCTGATGCTTTTGATAAATCTGCTTTAATTTTGGCAAGAACTTCCAATATTGAGCCCTCATCGCCATTTATTGCCCAATAAGCACTACCGGTCAGTTCTTTTAATTTCTCAGCATTATTAAGAATCTCAAGTTCAGCCTCAAGTTCAACATCTTCACTTTTTGATTGGATTTGTGCTTCTTCTATTTCATCTATTTGAAATTTTAGGAAATCAATTTGTGCTTCAGTAGAATTTGCACTATTCTGAGCCATTTCAAGCTCTTTCTTTAAATCAATGTATTCATTATATTTTTCTCTGTATACATTAAGGGTTTCGCCATAAAAATCCTTTGCATAGGAATCAAGCAAATTTATATGATACTGAGGCTGGAGAAAGGTATAAGTTTGATGCTGAGAATGTATGTCAACAAAAATTGTACGCAGGCGCTTCAGAAGATCCTGATTAACAAGAGTACCATTAATTCTTGAACGTACACCGTTTTGAGTAATTTCTTTTGAAATCTCTATATCAGTTCCAAGATAATCAATACCATTTTGTTCAAATAAATCCTTTAACGAACGGTGTGTATTTTCGAGTGTAAGTTCAATTATAGCCTTGTCACAACCGGTTTTGATTACATCTTTTGATACTCGGTTAGAAAACACCAAGTCGATAGCATTAAGCAAAATACTCTTACCTGCACCGGTTTCACCTGTTATAATATTTAGTCCGCTATCAAAATTCGCACATAATTCGTCAATTAATATGTAATTTTTTAATCTTAGTTGTTTAATCATTACTTATTATAAATTTGCACCACAACATTTTTTAAACTTTTTCCCGCTACCGCAAGGACAAGGATCATTCCTGCCAATTTTTTGCGTTAAATCAATTTCAGGCTTATTTTCTTCATCTTCTATAATACCAAGCGTATTTGAAAAAGCATTTGAACGATATAAAACAGTCGTTGAAGACATTATTTTGTTGTTCAAATATCTTCTCTTATACGTTCTTAGTAAATCTTCAAGGGTCAGATTTTTACCCAAAACTGCATTTACGATTTCCATAAAGTTTTTATGTTTTTCAGCCACATTTCTTATAAGATTTGCACTGTACTTCTCGTTTCGCAAAAAATATTTTATACATTCATCGTAATTAGTTATTTTTGTATAATCTTTAACCTCAAATATTTTGTTGAAAGTTCCGTAAAAAGGAACTGCATAAAGTCCTAACTCTTTATCGTAAACTATACCAACATCGTATTCTTCCTGATGTGAAGAAAACCCTCCGAGAGAATTTTCAAGAAAATTATCATATGAATTATTAAATTCCTGAACATTAAAAAACTTATATTCTTTAGGACTTGTAATTAACTGTTGATATTCGGCTTTTTTACCTTCTTCTGCAAAATCATTGAATACACTGATTAATTCGTCTGCATTCTTGTTTGTAGTAATAATTTCTGTTTTTCCGTCAAAGAACTCGACAAATTTGTTATAAATATCCTCAACATCTTTTTCAATTTCTTTTTGTTTTTCCGGATTATCGAGATAAACAAGTTCCGGATTCTCAATTATTTTTGCAACAGCAAAACGATATGCATCATTCTTTCTTGTTGCCGGCAATACACCGGAAATTTCTAAAAGATAATCATCGCCATCAATTTTAACAATTCGTGCAATTATAAAACTGCCTGCTCCAATCCCTCTGAAGGCAGTCATTTTCATTAATGAAGTAACCATATAACGCTTTTCATTAACAATATTTAAAAAGTCAAAACCTGTTTTTGTAACTCTTTTGATTTCAAAAACTGAAGATATAGAATACAGCATTGCTTCAACAATTTTTTTCGTTTCTTTATCAAGATTTTTATTATTTTCAAGATAAAGCTCAGGAATACTTTTAAAATTTTCACCAATATTTCTTTCAAGAATATAACTGAAACAGGCTGCCTGAAAAGACACACCACTGTTAGTGTTTTGACCGACAGTTCTTAAATATTCATTAAAATCATCTTTTATATCCTGATGCACCTGAATAAAATCTGCAATACCTCTGATTACGGCATTTATAGATTCGGTTTTTTCCTGTATATTCATATTTATCCCCTTTGTCTGAATTATTAATCAAGAATATAACTTATTTAAAAAAATCACAAATATGTTAAGAGAATCAATAATTTATGTCAATTAGTCAGTCAGTTTGAAATCGCCGTTCTTTTTGATGTGTTCAACCAGACCGCCATCAGCAAGCAGTTTTATCATTACAGGCGGAAGCGGCTCAATCTGAATAATTGCACCATTTGTAATATCTGTTATAATTCCTTTTTCAACATCAAGTTCAAGTTCGTCACCATCATCAATAGCATCTGTGTCACATTCGATTGCTAAAAGTCCGATATTTATTGCATTACGATAAAATATTCTTGCAAAAGATTTTGCCAAAACAGCACCGACACCGGCAATCTTCATAATTCTCGGTGCATGTTCTCTTGATGAGCCTAAACCAAAATTATTTCCGGCAACAACAAAATCACCTTTTTGCATGCGGGAAGCAAATGTTTCGTCAGCATCTTCAAGTACATGTTTTGCAAACTCGTTCAAATCTGAACGCAAATGATACAATCTCCCAGGTGCAATATGGTCTGTTGAAATATTATCACCGAATTTAAAAGCCTTTCCCTTCATAAAATACTCCTTTTTCTTTATACTACCGCAAAAATAAAAACTATGCTATAATAGTAAAGAGGAATAAATATGTATTTTAGCAGAAAATGTAAAATAACATTCATAAGCCATGGGGCAACGATATACTCGGAAGAAGGAAGATTTTCCGACAATCCTAATTATCCGCCATTGTCTGATTCGGGAACAGAAGAAACCGAAAATCTTGTTAAATACCTCAAAACAAGAGCTGTAAAAAATGATGTAATTTATTCTTCACCGGCTGTACGGACACAGCAATCAGCTCAAATGATATCAAAACTCTTTAAACAGGATTACGAAATCGTTGACGAATTAACATCAAGAAAATGCGGCAGCTGGAACGGATTAACATACTCCCAGATTCTTACTAAATATCCTGATGGGATATCAGAAATTCTTGCCAGTCTTGAATCTGATAATAGTGATTCGGGAGAAAATACTGTTGTTTTTATTAAAAGAATTAAAAAAGTCATTGAAGAACTTGTTGAAAAGAATGATGGGAACAGAATTATAATTGTAACCCATCCTGATGTTATTCAGGCTGCTATTTGTGCCGCATTAGATATAAGTGCTGATAAAATGCTCAAAATTTATATAAGAACAGGTAGCGTTACTCAAATTAGCTATTTTGAAAACTGGGCGAGTTTGGTGTATTGCGACCACGTACCATTGTAAATTTGTAAAAATATAAAAAAATAACCGCAGTTTAAAATCTGCGGTTATTTTATGCAATTTTTGCAATTATTCTGCGGTTTCTTCCACAGAAGATGATTCTGCGTTAATATCTTTGATACTCAAAGCGATTCTGTGTTCTTGAGGAGTAAATTTCTTGATAAGGACTTCTACACTGTCACCGACTTTGAACTTGTTGAACGGATTAACGTTTTCTTCAGCCATTTCAGAAACAGGCAATAATGCTTCAACACCAGGGAAGATGTTGATAAAAGCACCAAAACCAGTGACTTTGTTTACTGTTCCCGTAATAACCTGACCTTCGCGGAATTGTCCTTCAATCTGCTGCCAAGGATCTTCGCCCATTCTTTTAAGAGATAATGAAATTCTTTTTAATTCGTTATCAATCTTTATAATTTTAACTTCAAGTGTTTCACCTAAAGAAATTACATCAGACGGATGTTTAATTCTTGACCATGAAATTTCAGAAATAGGTAACAAACCATCAATACCGTTGATGTCAATAAATGCACCAAAATCTGCTATTCTTACGACTTCACCTTTTACAACCATACCTTCTTCAAGAGTTGAAAGAATATTATCAACAACCTGATCTCTTTGTTCAGCGATAGCCTGTCTTTGAGATAAGATAAGTTTATTTTTCTTAGGATCTGCTTCTAATACCTTAACTTCAATTTTCTGGTCTAACAAACCGTCAAACGGTGTACCTGTTCTTAACTGAGAAGAAGGAATGAATCCCTTGAGATCAGCAATATCAACCAAAACACCGCCTTTTACAACACTTACTACTTTAGCTAAGATAGTATCGCCCTGAACTTTGGCATCATTAAGCTGAGCCCAAGCCTGAGCAAATGCAAGTCTTTTAAGTGATAATAACATGCCGTCTTCATCGGTTTCTTCTTTTAAAACATAAAATTCTTTAACGTCGCCGATTTCCAGAGCGCCAGCATCTTCTGAAGTTGAAATTTCTTTTTCTGGCAAAAATGCTTCGGTTTTAGTACCATGAACGCTTACCAAATAACCGTCTTTTTCTTTTCTTAACACTGTACCTTCTACAATGTCTGCTACTGTGTGTGTTTTTGAAAAACTTTCTTCAAGTAGTTTTTCAAATTCGTCTAATGTTGCTGTTGTCATTTTATTTTCTCCTTTTCTTTTATTTCAACATTTTAACTACATTATCTATTACATTCTGCGGAGTTGAAGCTCCTGCCGTAACTCCGATTTTTGATGAATTCTTAATTAAATGTTCATACTGAGCAAGTTCATCAGATGTCTCAATATGAATTGTTTTAGTGTATTCTTTTGCGATATCAGCCAAATGAGTAGTATTAGCACTGTTCTTTGAACCGACAACTATCATTAAGTCATTATTGCGCGCGAGTTCTTTTGCCTCTGCCTGACGACGTGAAGTGCTCGGGCAAATTGTATTAACCAATCGCAGTTCTTTTGAAATTGAAGTTAAATATTCGACAATCGGATTCAATGCTGCAAGTGTCTGCGTTGTCTGAACAACAACTCCGACTTTTTTATGCTCTAAAATTTCTTCTCTGTACTTATATAAATCCATAACACTTCCGGCAACAAGAACTTTATCCCCATAGATAAGTGCATTTGCCTTGATTGCACTAACTTCAGGGTGTTCTTCTTTACCCACAATAACGAGATAATAACCGTCTTTTACAAGTTCAATTGCTCTTTGCTGAACTTTTTTGACATCAGGACAAGTTAAATCATAAACCTCAAACCCCGCATTCTTTATTTTTTCAAATGTTTGCGGGCTTTCACCATGACTGCGAACAACACAAATTCCTTCCCCGTATTCAGGCAAAGAGTCAAGTGAAATTATCCCAAAAGACTCCAATTCATCAATAACTTGAGCATTGTGAATTAATTCTCCGAGAACATAAACATTTTTATCAGGGTTTTCGGCTTTAATTTTTTTCACAGTATCAACCGCACGCTTTACACCGTAACAAAAACCCGCATATTTCGCTAATGTAATTTCTTTTGTATCAGTCAATTAAATTGGCTTCTTTCAAGTGGACTCGGGGTAAAATTTACACCCTGTGAGCCAATTACAACACAAAAGAATTTAAAAATCAAGCAATTACGCTAAAAATTCTCTGTAATCAACATCCTGCGGGCGAATTTTTTGTCTTGTCTGTCCGTCAGTAAATCTGCTGTTAGCAACAACAGTTGATGTCGAAGAATAACTTGCATCTGCCATTTTTTGTTGTCTTTGTTTTAACCATGCGTCAGAACCGCGTGGAGGCTCGCTTGCAACATTTTGAGCATTATCTCCCAGTGCATCATAGAATTGTTTTAATTGCTGTTTATTACCGACTTTTGATAAGTCTGCAAGAATTGTTTTTAACTGAGTTGCATCCGCATATTTAATAATTTCTGCCTTTTCAATACCGCAGTTTATCAATAAAGTTGAATCAATTGACTTGATTAAATTCGGATTTAATCTGATAAGCATTTTAATAAGTTCTTTGTCATTAGAGTGATTTCTGATAAATCCTGCTAATGCACTTTCTGATTTACGTGAAATATGCAGAATGAAATGCTCCTGTGCACGTGAATTTACAGAGCCCAAAAGGGAATATATTGCGGACAAATCGCCTTCGTGTGCAGCATTTCTGAGTTTTTTGACGGTATCTTCATCAATATTAAATTTCTTTGCAATTTGTTTTTCAACAATTTCAGTTGCAACAGTAACACGTTCGCCTTTTTCAATTTGAACCTGGGCTTCTTCAAGAACTTTAGCAATTTCTTCTTTCTTTTGAAGCTCCTGTTTTTGTTCTGCCTGTTTTTGTGCACGAACCTGCTGATCGTCCTGAATATGAGTAATTATGCGTTCTAAAGAGCCTAAAGCCTTATCTCTAATCTGAACCGAATAATTATACTGTAACTGCGCAAGATTATCACGCATTGTATTTAATTTTGACTGAGTTTGGGGAGAAACAACAACTTTTGCCTGACCCTCAGCTGAATTTGATGACGTTTTCGGAGTTGTTGATGCAGACGATGAAGGAGCAGATGCTACAGGATTTGTAGCTACATTGTTGGAAGAATTACTGTTTGCGGAATTATTGTTAGAATAATTATTTGATGTATTCTGCGTACTTGCCGTATTTGATGATGAATCATTACCTGATGTTCTGTTATCTGATGAAGCTGAATTATACGAATACGATGTATAGCCGGTATTCAGGGCATTGTTGATATTATTTACTTCCTCAGAACTGTAACCGTTATTCTGAGTTGCATAATTTACATAAGAAGTTAACGTACTCTTGATTTCAGTATCGGTTTCATTGTGAGTTGCAGCAGCTAAACCTTGTGTAACCGCAGAATTTTTAATTTGGGAATATTCCTGAGCGTAGTATAATTTTTGTTCTTTTGATGCGGTTTGAATAGAACTTTGAGTAATTGCAGCCTTCCTGTCAGGAGTAGCCATATTAATAGCTTCTTTGAAGATATTTAAAGCACTTTCTTTAGTTCTGGTTTCGCTGACCGCTTTGGTAGCAGTATCAGTGAATCTGTTATCAGGGTCGTGAGTGATATTACCAAGCATATTTCCTACGTATTTATCATCACGTTCTCTTGAAACAATATCTATAGTTTTATCCAAATCAGCTTTTGTTTTATCACTTGAATGTTCGGCAGCAATTGAAATCAATTTACCTGAAGCAACACCGTCTGTGTCTTTTATAATATTTTTATCAAAATCAATATAATCAATAATTTCTTCTAATTGAGATTCATCAAGACCATGAGTTTTGCAATGCTCTTTAAGTGCTTCTATCAATCCGACAGTAGCAGAAGCATAACCATCTTTATTTGCTCTTTTTATTAATTCCTGAACTTTATTATTGTATTCAGGTGTACCCGGTTTCAAATCTTTCAGTTCGGTTAACGCATATTCCTTAATACTCAAACCGGCAGCTTTTGCTTTGACAAAATTACCCTCAAAAGAAACTTCCTCATCAGGATTAAATTTACCGGATTTTATCAACAGTTTATAGTCATTTAACAGATTTTTAGCATGTATTGACAAGAGTTCGCCATACTTTTGCTTGCCATATTGAGTATCAAGTTCTCCATTTTCTATTTTATGTAAATATTCATAAATTGCACCCTCAGTTGGAGTTTCATCCCCATCACATAGCTTGTCATATAACTCTATTTTGAATTCTAAATCATCAACAAACATTCTCTCAGATTTTGATAATGATTTATAAACAGTAGTCTCTGTGAGGGCATTTATAAGTATACGGTTTTTTTCTGACTCATGAAGATTTTTAAAATCATTCAAGTTTAACTCTCTATCATTTAAGGCTTTCAAAACATTTAATGATATTTTTGACAATGATTTCTTAACACCGGAAGTAATAGAAATAGACGAATTCAAATTATCTTTTGCTTTAGTAAGATAATCCGCTCTTTCTTTAGGGGATAATTTTGAAAAATTTTCATCGGCACTATCTAAATACATAGTAAGCATTATATCCACAGATTTTTCGTCATCAGTAATTCCTAAATTTTCAAGATATACTGCATAATTATCCTTTTTAGCATGATTTAGTATTAAGGTAATATCATCTTTGGATAATTTTACTAATTTTTCAATCGGAACATCATGCATATCGGCTTCCATAACTAATGTTGATATGTCTCTCGCCAAAAGCCTTTTATCCTGAGCAGATAAATTTTTTTTACCCGCCATTATTTCATCATTTAATTTTTGATTTATAAATGCCTTTTGCTCTTTATCAGAAAGTTTATCAAATTCAGCATCATGCTTTGAATAATATTTCTTTAAGGTTAAAAATACTTTTTCTTCCGCAGTTACATCACGATTTTCAATAATATCTTTATAGTCTTTTAAAACCTCTGCACGTTCTTTATAATAAACTTTTTTTCGTTTAAAATCCGACAAAATAGCTTCGGACTCAGATGTTTTGTCAGACGATTCAGGTTGAACAGAAGCAACATTATTTGTTCGTTCAAATGATGGTTTTGCATCAGCTTTATAATTTCCTGATTGAATAGATAAATTGTAGGTCTCAAGCAGACGTTTAGATGTTTCATCCAATTTCTCCTGAAGTTCAAGTTGAACCAGATAATTTAAAATGTCACCCTCTGTTGGCTCTTTACCTTCAGACTTTAATTTGTTATAAATTGTACGTTTTAAATTTAATTCCTCAGCTGCATCTTTTTCTTCTTTTGTAGTTGCAGAAGTTGATTGAGCTTTCATTTTAGCTACTTCATCAACTTCGTTTTGATGCGAATTTGCTCTTGCTTCTCTTGTTTCTTGCGCCTGCGCATCAGCTTTTTGCTGGACTTCTTCAGAAATTTCAACAGTTTTTTTAGTAACATCTGCATTTGAGTCTGAAACAATAGGAACAGGCGCCGAAGCAGGTGCAGATGCGACAGACGGAGATTCTACGGGAGAATTTTCTACCGTACTGTTTGGCATATTTTGGACTTTTTTATTATAATCATTATTAATAGCCATATAACATCTCGCATTTAGTGCACATATTTATAAAAAGATATAAAATTCATCAATTTCAAGTAACTAATATATATTTACATAAATTTACATTTTAGTTTTCGAAATATTCAAAAGTTGGTTTTTCTAATTCTGTACGCTTTGTTGAAACATATTTAATTTTTGTTTCATTCTTGAAATCGGATTCATCAGCAAGAAGCTGTAAAATTTTATTTGCACTATCATCATCAATCCTGAGTTCACGGTATGCAAAACCTATCGACTCTCTTGAATCATTCAGCAAAAATTCTACGGTTTTTACACTGCAAAATTCTCTATCTTTACCCAAATCATGATAAATTATTTCTTTAACTTTTGGAGGATGTGAAAGCGTAGCTGATCCCCCGGGCTTATTAGGATCAACAATTAAAATCTCGCCTATTACATTCCCCTGTCTTTTCATTGATACAGGCGTATAAAAGACTAAATCACGATTGTATTTACCATCGACAACAACATTAGAAGAATGTTGAATTTTCCCGAATCTAAAATGTTCCCAGCCGTAAGGTGGGCTGATTTGCTGAATGTCCTGCAATTCAGGCGCAATTACATAAGTATTCTTATCAACAGATTTTTGCTCCGGTGCAAGCATTACGATATTATTCGGGTTATCTGTCTCCGGCATCACAGGTATTGCACTGTTTAAAGTCGCAGGATTCATAGCAAGCAACACTATTACAGGTACTTTTGCAAAATCCGACACCCCGGATGGCTTACTTACAGGCGCACTATCCTGAACTCTTTGTTTTTCCCCGAATGAATAATTACTATGTCTGAAACCTATACTGCTAACTGCATCTACTTTCATATTTTAACCCCATATTTGTCTGATTATGCTCATTATATCAATCGCTATAGCTTTTGTAAATAAGTATATACGAATTTAATATATCTATACGATATCCACAAATGTCCACACAATTATAAAACATAAAGTCAAAATTTTTTGCTATATATTAAAATTTACAAATTAATCAGCCGTTCGCACTCTTTGATTAAAAACTCTTTCCCCGGCATTGTTTCAATAAAATCCCACGGTAAAATCTTGTCATAGCCATAATTTTGGGTGACATAATAATCTGTATCAATTTTCAAATCTTTTGCACTCTTTTTGAATGCGCCGAGTTTCCCGCCCTGTTTGTAAACTTCAATAATAAAATCTGTTAAATTTTCGTCTCCTCTCGAAAGCAAAGCCTGCCAATAATCCCATTTTGCGCTTGATATTACCGCCTGAATGCCTAATTTATGAAATTCTTTTCTTAAATAATTTGATTTTTTCTCAAGAGATTTTTCGTCCTCTCTGCCAAACCATTGAAAAGGGGTGTTGGCTTTGGGAACAAAAGTCGAAAACCCGAATGAAATCTCAAAACCCTTAAACTTTGACTTAATACGTTTGGAAAGGTTGACAAGTTCTTCAATATCTTCCCAGGTTTCAGTCGGTAAACCTATCATACCGTAAAATTTTATCCCGTGAAGCCCACAGTTTCTTGCGACATTAATGGCATTAAAAATTTGTTCTTCACTCAGATGCTTATTTATAACTCTCCTTAAGCGTTCACTACCCGCTTCGATAGCGAGTGTAAGGTTTTTCTGCCCGGCATCAACAAGTGTTTGTACAATTTCCGGCGTAAACGAATCAACACGCAAAGATGAAATACCCATTTCAATATGCTCACCGTTTTTAATCTTATCTCCGACATATTTGCAAATCTTGTTGAAATCAGGATGTGCTGTAATCTGGGCACCTAAAAGGGCAATTTTATTTGTATGTTTTAAACCAAAATCAATAGTTTCAATAATTTTTTCATAATCAACAAACCGAATCGGCATATTCATATACGATGCAAGACAGAATCCGCAACGGTTTGCACAACCGCGTTCGACCTCAAGTATAAAAGTGTTTTTAAAAAATGCATTTTCACTGATTATCGGAGTATATATGCACTCTGATAACTTTTTAGTCACTTTAACGACCTTATCATTTATGCCGGGGACATAAATTCCGTTCATTTTTGATAATCGGTCAAGTTTTTCTGCTTTAGACAGATTTTTGTTTTCAACGCAAAAACGCACAACATCAAGGTTAACATCTTCCCCGTCACCAATTACCACGAAATCAAAAATATTTTTATATGGGTCAGGATTAGATGTTATAACAGGTCCGCCCGCAAATATAAGCGGGTCAGATTCCTTGCGTTCACAAGACTTTAGGGAAAATTTGTTCTTCTCCAAAAAAGAAAAAATATGCATAAAATCCATGTCAAAAGTAAACGAAAAGCCAATCAAATCAACCTTATCACGCATAATTTGAGTTGTTTTTGAATCCGAATATACACGTTCAATGTTGACATCATCCATCATATCAATTGCACGATATAGCCACAAATATCCTAATGATGACAGAGCAAATGCTTCAGGTCCTGGAAAAACAAACCACATATTAAAATCATAATTTTTATTTATATTTCGCTCATATAAGAATTTTTCGCACGGATTATTCAAATTAACTCTCCAAAAGTTGCAAATTTATTATAACATGAAAGTTTTATGTTTATTTTGTTTATGGTAATATATTATGAGATAAAAAAAATATTTACTATAGATGAGTGAATAGTAAATAGTTCTTATCGGTGCTATCGTACAATTTGATTCTGAAAAGGTCTATTCACTTTTCACCATTCACATACAGCCTTTAGCAAAGAAAGAGGTAAATTATGCAGGCACGTAGAGCAGCAAGAGAATTAGCATTCATATTATTTTCGCAATTTGACGAAAAAATTGCGAATTACACAAAAGAGAATATGGATGACATTATAATAAAATCAATCAGAATGCTTATAAGCAGCGCAAATGAAGAATTAAAGCTTTCATTGGGCTCGCTTATTGATATGAAAAACCGTATTGATGATTATGAAGCAGAACATGAAACTAATTTGAACCGCCCTATGGGAGCATCAAACATTGCAGTTCCGATGGTTATGACATCTGAAATGGCAGAAAAGATTGATTCAATGATTGATGTTGCGGAAAAAGCTATACTCGGTCTTGAAATTGCAGAATTTACCGCTCTTGATTCACAACCGGAAGTTAAAGATTTTGCAGTAAAAATTGCACAAACATACAGGGATAACAACGAAAAAATCGATGGAATTATTAAAAATTATGCAAAAGGGTGGGATTTTGACAGACTGGTCAAAATGGACAAAGATATTTTGCGTATTGCGATATCCGAACTGTTGTTCATAAAAGAAGCACCTATGAAAGTCGTTGTTGATGAAGCCGTTGAACTTGCAAAAAAATATTCTACCGATGACTCTGCATCATTTGTAAACGGTATTTTAGCAAAAGTTATTGCAGATAACGGAATTAAGTAGATTAGTGAATAGCAAGAAGTGGAAAGTGAATAGTTCTTTCGTTGCTATCGCACAATTATCAATAATAAATGATGAAAAGGTCTATTCACTTTTCACCATTCACTATTCACTTAAAAGAAGATTTATCCCCCTGGTGTCAATCTAAACAGCAACTTCGTTTAAAGCCTGAACATATTTTGTTGCATAAACCGCACCAATTGCACCATCTGATGCAGCAGTAATGACTTGTCTTAAAGGAGTATTGCGGACATCCCCGACCGCATAAACGCCATCAACTGAAGTTTTCATGGTTTCATCTGTAAGAATAAAACCTCTTGAGTCCTGAGCAATTTGCCCATTTATGTTTTCAACATTAGGTAACATGCCTATATACGGGAATACACCGTTTGTTTTAAGATTTGAAATTTCGTTTGTTTTAACATTTTTAATTAGAAGATGTGAGACTAAATCTTCGCCACAGACTTCTTCTACAATACTATCCCAGACAAATTCAATTTTATCGTTTTTGAACGCACGTTCCTGAACAATTTTATCAGCACGAAGTTCGTTTCTTCGGTGAATTATATAAACTTTTGATGCAAATTTTGTCAGATACATAGCTTCTTCTACAGCAGAATTTCCGCCACCAACAACAGCTACAACTTTATCCTGATAGAAAGAACCATCGCAAACGGCACAGTAGCTGACCCCTCTGCCAATGTATTCAAGCTCACCTTTTACGCCAAGTTTCATGGGCTTTGCACCTGTTGCAATAATAACTGATTTCGCCTTAAATGTAGCTTCTTTTGTTTCAATAATTTTTGGATTAGAAATCAAGTCAACAGATTCAATTTCCTGCATGGGGAATTTTTGTACTCCGAACATATCGGCATGTTCTTCAAATTTTTCCATTAAATCAAATCCGCCGATTTTTTTCATTCCGGGATAATTTTCAAGTTCAAGATAATTTGACGGCTGACCGCCTAACATGCTTATATCAATAATTGCCGTACTCGCAGCGCCTCTTGCGCTATACAAAGCAGCACTAAAACCTGCAGGACCTCCTCCTAAAATAACCACATCAAAATCATATGTTTCCATTATAAAAATCCTCACTTTCCCCTATTCTGTTATAGCCGACCCGCCGATTTTTTCTCCTTTTATTTTATACTTCGCCGACTGTGACTTTACTATTTTACCACCAACATAAGTATCAATCCTTATATAATCAAAACCTTCAAAATAATCGCCATCAATTGTAATATCAGCTTTATCAGTCAGTTTTTTCTTTCCATACTCTCCGTTTTTGGTAAATATAACATGTCTATCGTTTGAATTTTCTACATTAATCTCTGCTTTAGCCCCGTTAAACATGTTATATAAAGTTATGACGTCACCGGTACGTGATAAGTTCCATACGTCCAAACTTTTTTCTTTAAAAATATCAGAATTTTGTTCAAGTCTCTGCGAAGTCACTCTCCATGTGCCATAGAATGATTTTGGTACTATTGAAACTGAACCGGTTAACAATGTCGGCTGAGTAAATCCTGGCAATCCCACTATAAAAAGAAATAAATAGATTACTATAATAAATTTTTTCATATAAATATTTTAATGAAGCATAATAATTTGTCATCATACATATGTTTCAAAATATAAATACAATTTGTAACGAAATATTTACAAAAGGCTTAAAATGTTAAAGATTTAAGCAAAAACAGCCGACAAAACGAATAATGAAACTATAAGGAAAATTGAAAGGACCGCGTTACAAATGGGATTGGCAGCATCACAAGCAAGATTACTGACCATAACTGCAAGACTCGCAGATAATGAACTGCGCTCGCAGACCATTAACAATGCAAAAATGCGCCTTGCAACACAAAGCGCACAGGCAAGCGATGAATACGTAACTGCCCTTAATAATGCACAATTAATGTTTTCTAATACAGGAACTGACGGTCTTACTAAAAAACAAGCATTAACATTTAATGCATTAACTCAGTACAGTCAATATAACAACCAATATGGACTGATAAATTCAGCAGGTCAAATATTGGTAAGCGAAGAAGATGCGGCAATATTTAAAAAATATCCAAAAAATCTTGAAGGATTTTTAAATGCTCATGGACTTAGATGGGAAACAAGTTTCTTCCACACTCTTGGCGAGGACGGAAACGAAATAAATCTCGCAGAAAGATTAACAACATTTTACAAAGGTGATAATTCATATATTGGCAATTTACTTAATAAGAGTAACGACGAGCTTGAACAAATGTATCTTGATTCATTAAGTCAGGAAGCATCAATTGAAAAATTAAATTATGAAATATATGCAAAAAGATATTATCAACAGGCAGTTTCAATGTATGAAAACGGGGTCCCTGAATTCAGAAATGATATTATGGGGGACTCTACGAATAATGTTTCAGAAGAAACAATTGCAGCGGTTCTCAAACAATGGGGAACAGGCAATAATGCCTCAAGAATAATAAATGAATTGATGAAAGGAACAGAAAATCCTGCGGGTGCAAATACGGCACAAGATACCAACGGGAACACTGTTGCTGCATATGCATTCAATGCTGTAAAAAAATACCTGACTGAACAAGGTATATATAATTTGTATAATTTCATAAATTCATTTAGAGATGAAGTTTATCCGGGAGGAAACAGCACTGCCGCATGGTACAGCGGAGATGTTACTGTGTCAGGTCCTGAAGCCTCAAATGTTGATTTAACCTACTACAATAAATATACAAGTTTCACAACAGATCCTGAAACAGGAGCTAAAACTTATACTTATCCTGACGGGACACAAGGTTCGTCAGAATACAAGAACATGGGTAATTATGATATACCGCAGGGACAAACATATAAATGCGGTGAAGTAACGATGGTATTAAATGAGCCCTATGCAAAAACTTATGCGGATGATCCTACAAATTCTAAACCTTTGACATTTGGGACAAAGAGCTATATCAAAGTAGATGCGGATGATTGGACATATAACAACAGTACCACTCATCATGATAAAACATATAAGGAAGAACTGACGGGTGTTCCAACAGATGAAAATGCATTGAAAAAATTCATGATGGATACGATGGAAAAAATTAAAATCAAAGATTCTGACGGCTTGGGAGAAGGTCAACATGTAGGTAAAGCCGGAGAAGACGGTTCTCTTGATGTACAGGATTATTACAGATGTTTCCAAATATCCAAAGATTTAAACGGGAATAAAGATTATAATAAAATTCTTTTAATCAGTATATATGATGAACCACGAACAGATATGTATAATGAATTTGTTAAAGAATACTTTAATACTCTTTTAAACTGCAACGGATATTTTAATGCTGCAGCCTACGCTGCGGATAATACAGGAAATCCGACATTAGGCGGATATAAAGATGCAAAAGAAAAATACGATACGTTGTATAATGTTCCATTAGAGTCATATGACCAGTTAATTGACTTTGAAAAATTGGTAAAAAGCGGTAAATATGGAACAACCGATAGTTTTAAGAGCGTATTAAATTCATGGCTTGTAGATAAAATGCTTGATGTTTTAGGGGAACCTAAATATGCATGGATTGACATAAATGACCCGAATAACAACGGCAATGCGGATGCAAAAGCTCAATGGTATACTAATCTGTTTAACAGAATGCAAAGCGGATATAAAGTGTTGGAAAACGGACTTGCCAAGTCACAAGAATGGCTTGAACATGCATTTGAAACAGGTCTTGTAAGCATGGAACAAGTTGATTTGTCTTATAACTGGGTAGCTATGGATTATAAATCATGTTCAAATATATATGAAGAAACAGATAATTCTGCAATGGTTGCAAAAGCTGAGGCAAAATACAACAGAGCTATGAATGACATTAAACAAAAAGATTCTATGTTTGATTTGCAACTAAAAAATATTGACACTGAACACTCGGCACTTCAGACAGAATACGATGTAGTTAAAAATGTCATGAATAAAAACATTGACAGAACAATGAAATTTAATCAAAGCGCATAAAATATAATGACAGTTCCTTTTATAAAATCAGGCTCATAAAGCCTGTTTTTTTTTATTAATTTCATATAAGTTATGTTATACGGACTATTTTTTTATCCCAAGAAATGAAGAATCCGTATTAAGATTCATGCCAATATTCTTTTCTAACTCGGATTTTGCAATATTATATTCGTAAAGAGAATTGTAATATTGTAATTCAGATTCCGCAAGAGTATTTTGAGCCTCACGCATCTCAATCGGTGATGACACCCCAACTTTATATCTTGCACTTGAAAGTTTATAATTTTCAAGTGCCTGCTTTACCTGCAATGAAGCGACCGGGAGTTGATTTTCCTTTTCATGAAGTTTTAGATACGAAGTCTGAATTTCAAGATAAATATTGTTTTGAGTAGCTTTTGCTTTCGCAAGTTCTTTATTATACAAATGATTTGCCTCTTTAATACGATTGTATATTAGTGCACTGTTTATCACGGGAAAATTCAAATATAATCCAATTTGCCATCCGTTATTAGATGTCCAGTGTTTACCGCCTTCCTGATAATGCCCGTCAAACTCCAATTGAGGGAAATAAGCTTTCTTTTGCAGTTTGACATTTTGCAATGCTTTTTCTACTTCAATTTGAGCTTTCATTAGTTCCGGTCTTGCCTCTGATGCAACCTTTATTGTATCAGCAAAAGACATATTCAAAGGGGTATAGCGCAATTCACCCTTAATATTATATTTTTCGATATAGGGCACCCCCATTACATTATTAAGTTTTGCAGTTGAAGTATTTATAAGATTTTTTGCACTTATTAGCTTCATTTTCGCTTTGCTTAAATTCACCTGAGCAATAGTTACATCAATTTTAGGACTGAACCCGATTGTATAAAGAGCCTTTGCCTGTTTATAAAATAACTCATAATTATCAACATTCATTTGAGCTACTTTTTCTGCTTCATATGAAAACAATAATTCATAATAAGCATTTTTTGTGCGGTAAATTACATCATTAACAACGGAAGCAAATGTTTCTTTGCTTGATTGATAACCCAAACGCTGAATAGTTGCCTGATTTTGAGTAACGCCGAAATCGTATAATAACTGCTGAAGCGAAATTTGTCCTAAAATATAATATTCATATTCCAGATTGTAATTGAAAGCATCTGACAACTGCAATTGTTTAATATGAGCCCAGCTTGTTTGCCAGGAAAATTGAGGGAAATAATTTGACCAGATTTGTTTGATTTTTGAGTCATTAACAAGGATATCTTCAAATGCGGAAAGTATTTCAGGATTATTACCCAAAGCAATTTTGATACAATTATCAAGCGTCATATCATTCGTGTAAGAAATTGAACCTGAAACAACTTTCGAGGTATCAAAATCCATTGATGGAGTAATATGTTCTATTCCCGAGCAATAGGCACACGGGAACAGCAAAATAATAATAGACAATATTATTCTTATCATTTATACAGTAATTAAATATTTTCTTTTATATATTTGACCATTTTTGATAAGGCATATGCTCTGTGGGAAATTTTGTTTTTTAATTCATCACTCATCTGAGCCATAGTAATGTCATAACCATCAACAATAAATACAGGGTCATAACCAAATCCGTTTGTACCGTATTGCTCTGTTGCAATTTGTCCATGGCATTCACCTGTTACCTGATTAAGAACATTACCGTCCTTATCTGTTAGTGTCATAACACAGACAAACTTTGCTTTTCTATTATCCGTATGGGTAAGATTTTTGAGTAACTTATCTATTCTTTTTTGCGGGGTAGAATCATAGCGTGCGGAATGAATCCCGGGTTCTCCGCCCAAAGCTTCAACACAAAGTCCTGAATCATCGGCAAGTGCAATTGAGCCTGAAACCCTTGATGCTTCTTTTGCTTTTATTAGAGAGTTTTGCTCAAATGTTTCACCGTTTTCAACAGGGTCAAATTCATCAGGGGGCAAAATAAATTCTATTCCGTCATTTTGAGTAATTTCATTAATTTCCTGTAATTTATGCGAATTACCTGTTGCAAGCACAATTTTAATCTTATTTTCCATAACGCCTTTGCCTTCTGCTAAACTCTTCAATACATTTTGCCAACGAACATTTATCGAACTCAGGCCAGTATTCATCAACAACAATGACTTCACTGTATGCTATCTGCCACAAAAGATAATTTGAAATACGTTTTTCTCCGCCGGTTCTTATTAAAATATCAGGATTCGGGATTCCACTGGTATATAAATGTTCTGAAATAACTTGTTCATTTATATCTTCAGACTTTATTCCGGCATCAACAATTGATTTGACCGCATGAATAATTTCATCACGTGAACCGTAATTAAGAGCAATTTGAAGATTAACTCCCGTATTGTTTTTAGTTTTTTCCTGCGCATTTGATGTAATTTTTTGAAGTTTATCAGACAACTTTGAGCTATCCCCGATAAAAGAAATTTTAACTCCTTCCTTATCCATATCATCAAGTTCATTTTTCAATGTGACAGCTACCAAATCCATCAGAAAATCCACTTCTTCTTTTGTGCGTTTCCAGTTCTCGGTAGAAAAGGCATAAACAGTTAGATATTTAACCCCAAATTCATCACACGCACGAACTACATTTCTCAAAGAGGTTACCCCCCTTTTGTGACCGGCTGCAGACGGCATATTATGTTCCTTAGCCCAACGGCGATTGCCATCCATTATTATTGCTATATGTTTTATATTGCTCTCTTTTTCCATAAATCAATTCTATTACAAACAATTATAAATTTTTAAGTATTTTATCAATTAGATTCATTTTCGGATATTTAAAAGTCATAAAATCTTCAGATGGCAATTTTTTAGGCAACTTTTGAGAAGTACCGAAAAGATTAAGAGTAAAAATCCCTTTTAAAGTTGAATTAACAGCATCATTCTTTGGTTGAGATTTAGGTTTCTTTAATGCAAATATACCTCTTGCCCAAGTATCACTATAATTCCATCCGATTTTCATGATTACTCCTTTCAGATTTTAAATCTTTATAAACCCTCGAAAAAAAATTTTTTGCTACACGATTGCACCATGAGATGCATCCTGAACAGTCCTTGCATATTTTGACAAATACCCGGACTTACATTTTGATTCAAACGGAGGGAAATCCATTTTTCTGCATTTAAGTTCTTCTTCAGACACAAGAATATTTATAGTTCTGTTATTCACATCAATTTTGATTCTGTCACCGTCTTTAATAAGCGCAATATTTCCGCCATTTGCGGCTTCAGGACAAACATGTCCGATACAGATTCCTCTCGTTCCGCCGCTAAAACGACCGTCAGTAACAAGAGCGACAGTTTTTCCTAATCCTTTACCGACAAGCAAAGAGGTCGGAGCAAGCATTTCTCTCATCCCGGGGCCTCCTTTTGGACCTTCATAGCGGATAACAATCACATCACCGTCTTTAATATCATTATTTTCTAAAGCATTCATTGCATCTTCTTCGCAATCAAAGCATTTTGCACTACCCTCAAACTCATAACAACTTTCATCAATCCCAGATATTTTTGTTACACAACCCTCAGGTGCTAAATTCCCGTACAGAATACCGAGTCCGGGCTTAGTTGTAACAGGATTATCATAAGTTTTAATCAAATCCTTATTCACAAAAGCATCTTTTGATATTTCAAAAGTCGAATAACCGCAAACGGTTTTCTTGTCTTTAACCCCAATATTTGCATCAATAAGATTTTTCATCAAAGCGGGAATCCCGCCTGCATTATGAAATTCTGTCATTGTCGGATTAGCAGCAGGATCTAACTTCAAAATCTGATGAACTACCTTACCCAACCTGTCAAAATCGTCAATTTTTAAATCAATTTCGCCTGCATTTGCGATAGCTAAAAGATGCATAATGGAATTTGTACTTCCGCCAAGTGCCAAGTCAGCAATAATGGCATTTTCAAGAGTTTCCTTGTCTATAATATCTGATGGCTTAACATCATTTTTAACCAGATTAACTATCTGCATACCTGATTCAAAAGCTATTCTGCGTTTCTTTGACGATACGGCGGATGATGTTGCGCACAAAGGCAGACTCATACCCATGACCTCTGTTAAACATGCCATTGTGTTAGCGGTATACATTCCCTGACACGATCCGATAGTCGGACAGGATTCTTCTTCAAGTTCCAAAAGCCTTTTTTCATCAATTTCACCGTTTCTGAACTTCCCAACGGCTTCAAATGAACCTTTTATCATAGTAAGTTTTGAACATCTGCTTTCCCCCTCAAGCATTGGACCTGCGGTAACAACAATACATGGAATATCAAGACGTATTGCTGCAATAAGCATTGCAGGAGTGATTTTGTCGCAATTTGTTAAAAGCACAAGCCCGTCAAGCTGATGTCCTTGCGCAACCGTTTCAACACAGTCAGCTATCAAATCTCTTGACGGCAAAGAATATCTCATCCCGTTATGCCCCATCGCAATTCCGTCGCAAATAGCAGGAACTCCAAAAATAAATGACTGCCCCCCACCTGAATGAATACCTTTCTCAATTTGGCGCTCTAAATCTCTCATCCCTGCATGACCGGGAATCAAATCGGTAAAAGAACTTGCTATCCCAATAAACGGGCAGTCCATACTCCTGCGGCTGACACCTGCAGCCATTAAAAGTCCCCTGTGCGGAGTGTGTGCTATTCCTTTTTTAATATTATCACTTCTCATAATATCCCTCTTTATAAACCAAATTAGTTTAACATAAATAAATTTTTGTAACAAAAAGGCAAATTTTATATGATTAAAAACTTTATATAAAGGTAAAGTGTGCAGGAGTTTTTATGAGAATTTCAGGATTTAAAACATTAATACAAAAACCCTTTAGAACAATAAAAAACAAATATTGTGCCGAAAATGGAACTAAAACACTTAATAAAAATAATATTCCAAATTACAGATTTAAAATTATAAATAAAATCAAAAATTTGTATTACACAATGAGAGAAAACATATATCTTGCAAAATATAAGCTGAAAGAATTTTTATATGCCGGGGATAAATGTTTTCATAAAATTGATAAGCCTACCAAAACACGGTTATGCCAGCGAATAAAGCCATATTTAAAAAGTATATTTGATAATAAAGTTGATCCTGCAAAACTTGATAAAAAATTAACAAAATTATCAGGTGGAAATGTTAGAGAAGAAGTGTTTGAAGCAAAAGGGCATATAACAATAGGAAGAAAGAAAATATACACAATGCCAAACGGAAAAGAAATTGTACTTGAAGCTCATAACTATAAAGATCCAATAACTAATACCGAAACGGTTGTAACCAGAATTTACGACAGATCAATCAAAAAAAACAGGGACTATATAGATATAAATGGCAATTTTATACATGGGAATAACGGGTATAAAAGCAAGAATGCACATCTTGAATGCGGGCAAAAAGGTATAGATTGGATTCTTGCGGCATAAGACAGTATGAATACGGCTAAATATTATTAGTAAATCTAACTAATTTTTCTCCAATATACAAGCACGCCCTTTTAATATTACTATGTCTGTTTAAATAAGGGGTAATTTTATCAAGAAAATTTAGAAACGTTACACTTGATCTGCTCATTTGAAAGCCTTTAAACACATGCTCTGCATCCTTTGGACATGGAGTACATTTGCGTAACATGGTATCCTTTGTAAAAAGCTCAGGTTTTACCATTTGTCTCGTATTAAAAGAAATAGCGTTCACTTTATAAGCCATGAATATTATTTTCCTCCCATATGATACTTTTATTGTCATATATACACTTTATTATTGCAAGTAAATTTTATTTCGTAATATACAATCGGGCTAATTTTAATGATATAGAGAGTAAGCAGAATAGGTATTCTGTACTGTTTTAAATTCGTCCCGGCGCGAGTATCACTTAGCTCGCCATCGACAGCACTCCACGTTTTGCCTTTAGTGGCAAGTATGCCACAAGTCAAAACCGTTCCGTCTTTTCTTTCTAATTCGCCCCGCCGCGATGTCTTGGGTCGTTCGCAATAAACGGCATTTCGCATTTTGCTTTTTATGGCTTTCGCCAAAAGCAAAATCTGCTTCAGCCTCTGCTCACTCCCCGCTCGAACGCAATGGCGATCGAATCTTTGGCAAGACTAATAAAAAAGAGAATAGATAGACCTATTCTCTTTTTTATTTCGCCCCGCCGCGATTCGAACGCGGGCAAGACGCGGTTTAGGAAACCACCGCTCTATCCTACTGAGCTACGAGGCGATTACAATTAAACATTAACACAAAATTAAAAACTTGGGAATATTTCTTTTACCCAAGTAAAAATATTACTCCCCGGCGGGAACTCAAAAAATCCGTTTCTCTCATAAAAATCTCTGACACTTTTATCTTTTGTCGGAAATAATGTTATTTTGTTTGTTAATTCTTTAAGAGAATCTAATATACCTGTTCCAACCCCCTTGTATTCAGGTTTATTGACAAAAATAATATCCGGTTTAACCTGCAAATGTTCAATAAATAAAGAATTCTGCTCTATCGGGCTTACATGGACAAGACCTAAAATTTTATCATCATCAAGCTTTTCAAAACTATCTGTCTGCGATGTTAAAGCATAAACTTTGTTGTTTTCATAGTATTTACTCTCATTTCTTGCAGCACAAGCAGCATGATAAATATTATCGGAGAACTTAGCATAAGACCAGTATTCTGAACAATTTTTAAGAGCTTTTATGTCATTAACATTATCCGGCTCAATTTCAACAAAAGATACTTCACTATTACAATATCTTGTCGCACCTTGCTGAAGTTTCCCGACATTTACATGATTATTAATTAGTTTTGCCCCAAAAACTGGGGAATATTGATTTTCTATTTTCATGACAATATAAATAAAACTTGTAAATAAAATTTTTGCCATTTATAACATTTTATTTATGTTTGTAATAAAATTAATATGAACTTAATAGGAAGTGTATAAAAAAAAGTGCAAAGATGCACAGAAAGAGAAAGGGTATTATATGAAACCTGAAACAAAAAGTTTTCAATTAGATATCGGCGGAAAAACCGTAACCATTGAAACAGGAAAGTATGCACAATCAACTAACGGCTCTGTTACCGTAAGATGTGGCGATACGATGTTATTTGTTCATTGTGTCGTTTCAAAAGAACCGAGAGTAGGTATAGATTTCTTCCCGTTGTTGATTGATTATGAAGAAAGAATGTCAGCTATCGGTCGTATTCCGGGCGGATACAACCGTAGTGAAGGGAAAGCAAGCGACAAAGCTATTTTGGTATCTCGTTTAATTGACCGACCAATCAGACCGCTTTTCCCGAAAGGATACAGAAACGATATTCAAATCGTTGCACAATTATTCAGTTATGATCAGGAAAATCAGCCTGATACATTGGCTATGTTAGGCGCTTCATGTGCTTTAATGCTATCAGGTGCCCCGTTTGAAGGACCTATCGGTGCAGTCAGAGTTTCCCGTGATGGAAACGGTAACTTTATCGCTAATCCAACACACAAACAGGCACACGAATCTGACTTGGATATCGTTGTTGCAGGGACACATGATTCTGTAATCATGGTTGAAGCAGGATGCAAATTTGTAACTGAAGACGATATTATGAACGCAGTAGAATTTGCACAGGGCGAAATCAGAAAACAATGTGATGCACAAGTTGAATTTGCAAAAGCTTGCGGTGTTACAAAAGAAGAATTTACAAATCCTTATGATACTTCAAAAATTGCACAAATTATTGAAGAAACCGCACATGATATGATTTTTGATGCTTATCATAATTTTGACAGAGAATATCGTCAGAATAAACTTGAAGAAGCAAAGAAATTAGTTAAAGAAAAAATAGATGCTTTGCCTGAAGATGATTACATCAAACAAATCATTGAGGAAACAGGTATTGATTTTGTTGCAGAAGAATTTAAAGCCGCAGAAAAACACATTATGCGTGCAATGATTCTTGATGAAGGAGTCAGAGCAGACGGAAGAAAACCAAACGAAGTTCGTCCTATTTGGTGTGAAGTTGGTGTTATTCCAAGAGCGCATGGTTCAGCAGTATTTACAAGAGGTCAAACTCAAATTTTGTCAGTTGCAACTTTGGCTGGTCCTGCGATGAAACAGGAACTTGACGGAGTTGATCCTCAAACAGAAAAAACATATATGCACAAATACATATTCCCGGGATTTTCGGTTGGTGAAGTTAAACCGTTAAGAGGTCCGGGCAGACGTGAAGTAGGTCACGGCAATTTGGCAGAAAGAGCAAATATACCTGCACTTCCTTCTCCTGAAGAATTTGGTTATACCATCAGAGTAACATCCGATGTATTGGAATCAAACGGTTCAACTTCAATGGGGTCAACTTGCGGTTCTTCAATGGCTTTGATGAACGCAGGCGTTCCTGTTAAATGTATGATAGGCGGGGTTGCAATGGGTATGATTAAAGAAGAAGGCTATGAACCTGTTGTATTAACCGATATTCAGGGGATTGAAGATTTCTTAGGCGATATGGACTTCAAAGTTACAGGTAACGACACAGGTATTACCGCATTGCAAATGGATATGAAAGCAAAAGGTATTCCTAATGAGACCTTGCGCCGTGCATTATTCCAGGCAAAAGAAGGCAGATTACACATCTTAGGTAAAATGAGAGAAGTAATCACTGAACCGGCTAAGGAATTATCTCCATTCGCTCCAAGCATAACAACAATTACAATTCCAACTGAAGATATCGGCGCAGTAATCGGGCCGGGCGGTAAACAAATCAGAGAAATCATTGACGCATCAGGTGCTGAAATCGATATTCAGGATAACGGTGTTGTAACTATTACATCTAATGATCAGGAAGGGACCAAAATCGCTATCAAAATGATTAAAGACATCACATTTAAGCCTGAAGTCGGAATGGTTATCAAAGGTAAAGTTGTAAGAATTATACCTATCGGTGCTTTTGTTGAATTAGGCGGCGGCAAAGACGGTATGATTCACATTTCGCAGGTATGCAACGAAAGAATCGAAACCATTGAACCGCATCTTAATATCGGCGATGAGGTTATCGTTAAAGTTATCAAAATTGATGAAAAAGGCAGAATCAACCTTACTCTTAAAGGAGTAACAGATGAAGATAAAGCTAATTGTATAAATTAGTTCACATGAAAACAAAAAAGCGGCCGATTGCATAAATCGGTCGTTTTTTTTTGGAATTTATGGTAATATTTTTTTGTCGAAGAAATATATGGAGAATTAACAATGGTTGATGTAGTAACAATAGGTAGTGCAACAATGGATGTTTTTGTTGAATGCGATGATGCTAATGTAGTATCAGTACGCAGAAAAGATCATTCGACGGATTTTATGAGTTATCCTTACGGCTCAAAACTTGAAATAACTGATTTTGACACCCAAGTCGGAGGAGGCGGAGTCAATACAGCAGTAAACTTTGCGAATTTAGGCTATGATACGGCTGTTATATTCAAAGTCGGGGATGATATTTATTCTAAAGGTCTTTTTGACTTTTTCAAAACAAAAAATGTAAATTTAGACTCGATAATACAGGATAAAAAAGATACAACAGGCTTTTCAATAATTCTGACAAGTTTTGAAGGAGACAGAACAGTTCTTGCACACAGAGGGGCGAATGCTCATATCAAAAAATCAGAAATTGATTTTGAAGTAATAAAAAATGCAAAACTTTTATACATAGCACCTTTAAATGGTGACAGTAACAGACAGCTTGATGATTTGGTAAAATTTGCCAAAGAAAATGACACAAGAGTTTGCTTTAACGCCGGCACAACAGGAATAAAAAAGGGATATAATTACTTAAAGAAAATCCTTGAACTTGCAGATGTTGTCGTTATGAATAAAGAAGAAGCACAGATGGCGACAGGCATATATTTAAGACAGGATACAAAAGATGTTAAATACTCACATGAAACAATTCATCCCGACTTAAAAGAAATGTTTAAGAAACTAAAAGTTTCAGATTATCAGGTAATCGTAATCACAGACGGCGGGCATGGTGCTTATGCATACAGCGGTAAAAATTATTATTACTGCCCATGCTTTGACGGTCCGATTGTTTCGACTTTGGGAGCAGGGGATGCATTTGCATCGACCTTCTGTGCATCTATGATTAAATATAATCTTGATATAGGAAAATCACTTGTTGCAGGATCTATAAATTCAGGCGGAGTTGTTTCGAAATTTGGTGCAACTCAAGGACTTTTAACATTTGAAGAAATAGAAGAAAGGATAGCCCAAAATCCCGATTACAAAGCAATTACAATTTCAGCAGAATAAAAAAAGAACAATTTTGATTTAGTTTCGTTATACAAATGTAGATAAGATAAGGAGACCAAATTATGTCAGATGAAGAAAAAAAGGAAACAAAAGTTTGTAATTGCGGAGAGTTAGGCAGATTTTTCACACAAGTTGCAGCAATATTTTTAGGCGTTTTGCTTGCAATATTAGTGTCGGCAGCATTATTAAAACCCAAATGTCCTTGCAGAGGACCAATGCCATTCCCGCCAAGACCAATGTATGAAAGACAAATTCCCCCTATGGGAGGTCATTGGGAAGCAAGACATCCGGGAATGAACTACGATGGAATCAAGAAGTTAGACAAGAAAGATTTTAGACGTCATGGTCACGATTTCAGACCTCCGGTAAGACCAGAGAAAGCAAATATTCAAAAATAATTATACTTATTATTAAGAGCCCTGCAATAAATTGCGGGGCTCTTTTTATATGGCGCAAAAATTATTTTTAGGGGTTTTAAAAATAACAAAGGCAATATTTATGAAAATTTACCCTCAAATAAGACACACTTTATATCATTTTAAACAAGATTTTTTGCACAAAATTGACCCGTCAAGGTGCAAATATACACTACTTGAAAAAACTCAGAAAATTAATATTGACCAATATAAAAAATTATCAAGTAACAGCCCAGCAGAAGCAGACAGTTTCACCTATGTGACAATAGGGAAACGAGATGATAATAAATTCAGAAAAAAAATCACTACATTTTATTCGGGGAATAACATAGTTGAAAGGCTTTTTGAATCTACTGACGGGGAAAGAATAATCCGTGAATATGAACATCGAGGACACGATGTAAAAAACAGTAACTGCAGATACAGAAAAATTACTCAGAAATGTAATACTTCGGGGGATAATGGATTTTTTACCGAATTAATCAAAGAAATACGTACATATAAATCTGAAAAAACAGGATACACGAAATTAGAAATAATTAAGAATGAAATAAACGGGAATAAAATTATTGCAAATATAACCGAATATCCATTTAACGGAAAAAAGAATAATAAATTAAATTTGCCGCGAAAAATTTTGGGAGTAATACTGGATTTTGAAAATGGTATTCCAAATATAACAGGTACATTTGAAACACCTAATGTAAAATTCCCTGTAAATGACAAATATTTGGCATTTCGATTTATATTAGACAATAAATTAAAACTCACATCACTTACAAAATTTTTCATTCAAGAAAAAAAATTAGATAAATTAGGGATAAAAATTGAAATTAAGGATGATATCGGTAAAAATACATCCGGCTATTTCAGCGAATTAGAAAACAAAATTGCATATAAAACAGGTACAACAAATATTGTTGATTTATCAGCACATGAAGTAGAGCATGCATATCAATACAGACAAATTGGCAGAATCGGTAAAGGATATTCTGAATACGGCAGAAAAAGCCTCAAATATTACGGAAAAATAGACGGTATAAAAGAAGGAATGGAAGCACATAAATATACAATTGCATCTGCAAATTATCCCGAACTGAAAGATGATGAAGATTTATCAAGAAATATGGAGTATATGAACAACTATCTTGAAGTAAAAGCACGAGAAGCAGGTGAAAGAGCACAAAAAGAATACAATGAACTGGGTAAAGAAATAAATAAACAGTTTTTCTTCGGATTGCAGTAATAAACAGGGGCAAAAACAGCACACAAATTCAAAAATTTTATGATAGCCTCGGATATGGTTTTAAATGCAAAATAAAAAAGCCGATAGTAAAGACTCTACAGGAGATGTTCGTGAGGGCAGGAAGCCCGAACGATACATATCCGTATGCAAATTTATTTGCTGAACTCACAATTTTTGTCAAACGACAAAAATTGTAGTGAGAGTCGGGGTAAGTTAATTTGGGCAAAACAAAAAGCCGATAGCGAGACTCGAACTCGCGGCCTGCTCATTACGAATGAGCTGCTCTACCAACTGAGCCATATCGGCTTTTCATAATAACAGTTTATCAAAATGAAAAATAAGTGTCAAATATAAAGAGGTACACTTTAGTGCACCTCTTTTTACAAACAAAATCATCTTATTTATTATTTACATTTTTGTAAATGGTTGGGCAATGTTTTTGAAATTCTTCACCGCTAATTTTTTTGCCATTCGGATCATAATATGTCTTATTGCCTTTTCCATCTATTTTAACATAATATCCGTTTTTACCCTGTATTGTCCGTGTTCCTGCGGGATTTGAATGAATATCATCATGTCGTGCGACTTTGCTTCCATGTTTTAGTCCAAAATGATTTTCTATCCATTCCATTGTAGGTACATCAAGTTTTGTATAATCCGCATTTGCTTTCGGTTTGCCGCTTGAATCAAATACACTTGGGTTGTTCTTAATTATCATATTACATAATTCTGCCTGTTGAGCTTTATTTAATGCGCCGCTTAATTTTGTGCTCAAGACAGCAGACGTAATCTGTTGGGCAGATTTACCGCTTCCGTCTGAATTATGAGTTGTGTTTACTTTACTTGACTTGTCATTAGATGCTCTGTACCACCCTTTTGGGCTACCACTGTGTCTTGGTCCATGTGTAGCACTATTAGGGTTATGTTTTACACTGGTATCCCCATCGTCATGATGCTCTTCATCTTTAACCTTGGTTAAACCTTTTTCTTTGGCTTTTTCTTCTTGTAATTTTGCCAATTTTTGTTCTTCAGATTCTTCTGCTTCTTCAGGTTTTTCTGCCTCAGGACTTGAGTTTGTAGAATTTAATTTGCTTAATTTATCAGACATTTCCTCAAATGATAAATTAGTGCCAATTACATTACCTTTCGAGTCAGTTGCAGTGAATTTGCCAGGCTGGGTTTCTTCAATTGTTACATTTTTAGCCTTAAATAAATTCCTTAGCTGAGTAAGGTTATTCTGCGGTTCAGCACTTTGAGATTGTTGAGCCCCTTGCGGTGTGACTGCCCCATTAAGCATAGCATACGGACTCATACCCATCATAGGCATACCCATCATAGGCATCGAAGGGCAACCGAAAATACTGCCCATACCCATACCCATACCGCAGCCCATTCCGCCGCCAAACAAGCCTTGAGTCAAACCTGTCATAAATCCCCAAAATCCTGACGGACCGTTTTGGATATTTATGTTCTCTGTTACACTTACATGACCGCCACGATGCGGGAAAAATCCTCCGCCGCCACGAAAGCCAAAGTGACGTGGAATAAACTGATCATGTGCCCTGAAATAGTTAAAATAAGACATGGTTCTCTCTCCATATTTAATTCGTTATATATATAAAGTTTTTTGTTATATTTCAATTTCACATATCTAAGATTTTGTAATATTTGTTTACATTTGATATTTGATATTTGTTATTTATATACAATTATGCGATTAACATGCGCTTTATGCACTGCAATGGCAAAAGCGGGTAATTAACCCGCTTTTTGTTTTATATTGAGTCAGGCAAATGCCAGACCGACTTTCATATAAATTATTCCCAACGAGAGGTGGCACCGCCCCCGCCATAACTGCCGCCCCCAAAGCGACCCTTTCCTGCGGAGTTTTCATTACTAATACCTTGGCTTCTATGCTGATGTTGGACATCGTTTCTATTCCCTCTGGCAGCAGGAGCCTGCGATTTTGTACCGTGTGTTTTACTCCATAAATCTTTATCATTTTTCTGGATATGAGCTTCATTTAATTCAGTACCATCCTGAGCGAAATAATGCCATTTACCGTCAATTTGTTTTGCATAACGACCGGTATTACTTCTTACAGTCTGACCTATATTATGATTGCCGTATTTACCTGTCGCCTCTTGTGTCCCTTTAGTAGTTTTCATACCACTGCTTGAACCAACATAGTTTTTCTTAATATAATCAATTGTAGGAATATCTAATTTTGATTGATCAAATCCTTCTTTGACCTTACCGCCCTGGAATACACTCGGGTTATTTCGCTCTACATCTTTTGCTAATTTATTTCTGTCTTCTGTACTTAAATAATTTACTTTATTATTTAATATAATATCTGTTACCTGACGAGCAGACATTCCGGGTCTTATTGCACTAAGAACGGCTTTACCATCTTGATTATTTTGTGCAGCTCTATACCAACCATCAGGACTTCCGCTTCGTCTTGCAGTATGAACTCCGGTATTACCTGTATTTGTAGTTTTTGTTGTTTGATCCGTAGTAGTTTTTGTTGTTTGTTCCGTAGTAGTTTTTGTTGTTTGTTCCGTAGTAGTTTTTGTTGTTTGATCAGTAGTAGTAGTTGTTGTTGTTTGATCCGTAGTAGTTGTTGTTGTTTGTTCTGTTTTATTATAATTATTTAATTCTTCAACAGTCTCGTCAAATGTCATATTGGGCTTACCAATGACTTTACCATCACCAGTAACAGTATATTTACCCGAACCAGTTTCCTCAATTACAACACTTTTTGATTTGAACAAATTACGCAATTGAGTTAATTGTGAATCACCACCCTGCTGAGGTTGTTCAGGGCCTTGGGATGTTTTATTTGATTTTAGCATACCAATCATATCAAACAAACCGCAGCCGCCCATACCCATCATGCCGCCGCCAAATAAGCCCTGTGTCAAACCTGTCATAAAGCCCCAGAAACCTGTCGGTCCATTCTGAATGTTAATATTCTCAGTATAAGACATACTGCCACCGCCACCGCCAAATAAACCAATCCGGGGCATAGGTCTGTGATAACAATTCGTTCTCAAAGGCCCGTTTGGCATAAATCTTAAGTTAAAGGCTCTGCCCATTCCGACTAAACTCATAAGCATGTCTCCTCTTATTTATACTTGTATTTAAATATATAAAGTATATAAAGAGTATATAATTGCTTATATATTTTAAATTGTTAACAATTTGTTACAAAAATATGATTAATTTTTACAATTTCCCTTCAAGCAACCCCAAAATATAAACATATCTCTCTTTATCATTGAGATACCACCAACCGATTAAAGCCTCAAATGCAGTTGCCTGACGATATTCATGCTGAATACCCCGTCTGCCGACAGGAATGGATAAATTCCTTGCTCTGCGGGATAACTCCTGTTCATTATCGGTTAAATATTCATCTAAAAACTGTAATAAATCACACTGAAATTGCGTTTTGACCATTGATGTCGTGAGTTGATGTAATTTTTTTGCATTATTTGTCATAAGAATTGTTTTTTTTCGGATATACAATTCCCATACCGCATCACCTAAATATGCGTAATTTCTTAAATTGATTTCCTGCATATTTGGATTTTACTACAAAATATCCTGTTGTAGTATTTTAAAATAAGAAAATTTGTGAGAAGTTTTTTAAATGAGATTTTTATTTATTGTTATAATATTGTTTAGTCAAATATATATCAAAGCGATTGCAGATACAGAAAGTAAGATTGATTTTACACCTCTCTATTACAATATATTAGACCTGAACAAAGAGCAAATATCTCAATTTAAAGATGGGAATGAAAGTAAATTAGACACAAGGCAAAAAGCACAGTATAGAATCCTTAAACATCTTGAAAGAAAGGATGCTAAAAGAAGTATGAAAAAGAAAGACTATTACAAATCAAACCCGAGAATGAGCGTTTTTGGAGATTTAAACAAGAAATAGAGTTATGTTTATAGTACAATTATAAGCACCCGCCCTAACCCTTCCTCATAAGGGATGGAATAAAAAGGAAGATTATGAAAAAAGTTTATATTGAAACAATGGGTTGCCAAATGAATAAATCAGATACCGAACGTATGTTCGGAATGCTTTCAAATTTTGGCTACGAAGAAACAAAAGAACCCAAACAAGCCGATTTATTAATGGTAAATACCTGTTCAATAAGGCAGTTAAGCGAGGATAAAGCATACAGTCTTATCGGCTTGTGGGGGAAATGGAAAAAAAACAAACCGAATTTGAAAATCGGTTTTTGCGGCTGTGTTGCACAGCAAAAGGCACAACAAATATTCAAACGTGCCCATTATGTTGATTTTGTGCTTGGAACACATAAAATTTATTCACTGCCAAGCATAATAAAACAAATTGAGCAGGGGCAAAAGGTTTGTGAATGCGAAGAAACACACACAACAGAAGATAATGAAGCAGTAAAATACAATATTAATCGAGTAAAATCCGTTAACGCATGGATTCCTATAACAGAAGGCTGTAACAATTTCTGCACTTATTGTATCGTGCCTTACACAAGAGGTCGCGAACGTTCACGCCTGCCGGAAACTATCTTAAAAGAAGTCAAAGATGCACTAAATTCAGATTTTAAAGAAATCACACTTTTAGGGCAAAATGTTGACAGTTACGGAAAAGATTTTAAAGACAGAAAATACAGACTTGCAGATTTACTGCGTGAAGTAAATGCCATTGAAGGCAAATTCAGAATCCGTTTTGTAACATCATACCCGACAGACATAACAGACGAACTTATAAAAACCACTCTTGAACTTGATAAGGTATGTGAATATTTTCATATCCCGATGCAATCGGGCGATAGTACAGTCTTGAAAGCAATGAACAGACGCTATGACAGGGAAAAATATTTTGAAATAGCAAACAAAATAAGAACTATGATACCGGATGTAACGATTACAAGCGATTTTATAGCCGGTTTCCCTGGAGAAACAGAAGAACAATTTCAAAATACCCTAACTGCAATGGAAGAACTTTGCCTTGACTACTCAAACACCGCAGCATATTCACCAAGAGAGAAAACCGTTGCAGCTAAATGGACGGACAAATTTATTGACGAAGAAACAAAATTTGAACGTCTTGAACGTCTGAACGAACAAAACCGCAAATGCTGTCTTGCCTCAAATAAAAAATTTGTCGGAAAAACAATGGAAGTTTTAATCGAAAATTTTGAAGACCACAAAGGGGAAAAAGTCATATCAGGGCGGACTCGAAACAACAAAATTGTCCACATTCCATGCAAAAAAGATTTAACAGGCGAATTTATTAAAGTAAAAATTACGGGATGCAAAACATGGTATCTTAACGGCGAAATCGTATAGCCATTATTTATAATGCTTTTGGCTGTATATATTAAGAAATATTAAGCAGATTTTAACAAAAAAAGCAATTATTTTAAAAATATATACTTTATATCTATGTAAGAGATAAGAGAGAGATTAAGCATTATGGCTACAGGACAATTCGGAACAATTATTAAACCGACTGCAGGAAGAAAAAATGCAGTAAGAGAGTTTAGATATTTACAACATAAAGACAGAAGAATGAGATTCAACAATTCACAAGATCCGATTTATTACATCTTCGATTGTATTGAGAATCGCCCTGTAAGTAAGTTGGCTAAAGAATTTGTTGAAGATGCAATTTTTGATACAATGAATTTCATTTCAAAAGTGGTTGGATAATCATAAGGAAAAAGAGAAAAGAAAAAAGTTTGGAAAAGGATAGGAAAAACATTAAATAAGCGGTCAAAAGACCGCTTTTTATTTTACATAAATTATATTATCGGTATTGATTCACTTTTCTTTCTGATTGCAATGACCGCTTTCTTTGAGCGGGCAAAGAAAGCGGTCAGAAAGAAACCCGCAGGCTGATGCTCCGTTCATAAAACATTGTAATTACTCCACATTCAGGCG
>CACYVN010000004.1 GCA_902777855.1 uncultured bacterium
CAAGGGTTATAAAAACAGACTTTCCTTTCCCTTTTTTCCTATTGATTTTCCAACGACTTGAAACACAGTCGTTTTTTTTTCGCCCGAGCAGAGCCACGACTCGGAGTGTAACGGAGAGGAGAGACGAAAAACAATAATCGTAAAATGAATATTTTTCGATTTTGTTTTGAGCGGTGGCGTTTAATGCGAGGGCGTAAAGGATTTTGTGTCAGGGTGATGCGAACGAAGTGAGCAAACCTGCGGAAGTGAGGACAAAAGTGAATGGCAACGAAGTGAAATGAACAATTGTCCGAACTTTAACAAAATCAAAGACAAGCCCGAGCAGAGCCACGAGCGTTAGCGAGAGACCGACACTGAAACGGCGGCACGACGGTGACGGCGTTGGAAGTGGAGGCGGTGGCGTTTATTGCGAGGCGAAACACCCAATCCGCTAAAATCCAAGACAAGCCCGAGCAGAGCCATTAGCCCGACAGGGTAAAAGTCCGACAATTATACCCGCAATGAATATTCGGGTTAATTGGAGGCGGTGGCGTTTATTGAAAAATGCGTAGCGGATTTTACACTCTGCCGAGCAAAACAATTAAGTATCGTTTTGCGAGAGGTTGCGATGTCGAGCGATAGCGAGCAAGCACGAAAAGTCCGAAGTCAATTTTTACGACAACGCAGTGAAGTAAAAAACTTGACCGAGCCCAGTAAAATCCAAGACAAGCACGAGCTGTGGCAGGAAACTAAAACTTCTTCAACTTCGCATATGATGCATCCATTGCTTTTTTACCGGCAGATTGTAGTGTGGACAAAGCGTATGCGTGCCCTCAAAATATATAAAAGGTGGGCACATTTCATTTTGCCCACCCTACATTTCTTTTCAGCCTGACACAATATATTGTAACCCAAAATAAAAGCCCCCGAATATCGGAGGCTTTTATAATATGTTTCCCAAATCTGATAGTTTCTTTCCTTTTTCCTATTGCTATCCCAACAAACTTTCAAGCAAATCTGCGTTTTTTAATGCACCTGTTGATTCTTTAATCTTCTGTTTGTAAATGTAAGTTCTCAGTGCTTCTCTGATTAGTTCACTACGTGAACGATTTTCACCCGTTGCAACCTGATCAATTCTGTTCAAAAATTCTTCAGGCATTGAAATCAAAACTCTTGCCATATATTCTCCTTTTCAAATTAATACTCTGTCCTGTATATTAATAAACAAATTTAGTTCAAAAAAAGTGCTAAATTTTATATAAGAAATATATATCAATTTTTGAAAATTACTGATTTACAAAGGTTTCGGGATTTAAATTCATTTTAATATATCTTAACAAACTAAGAAATCATTAATGCGAAACAGATTGAAAGCATGAACCAGGTCGAAATATTTCTTGCAAACATGAATCGCAAAAAGAAGGAAGCATTGGGAGTATGTTTAACTTGTTCCCAATTCTCAAGCGGATAGTGCCACGGTTGAGCATAAGGAACAGCATTTTTATTTTCGTTGTAAAGCTTTAACAATTCAAAAAGTTCACAAACAAGCGGGATTGTTAAAAGTGATAATAAGTAAAAATAATTGGATGTTTTTATAGATAACCAAATTATTAAAGCATAACCCGTAATGTAAAATACAGACATAAATTTTAATGCTCTTTTTTTAGTATTTAAGAGTGTGCATAGAGTTCGTTTTGATGAACATACATCTTCATCAAAATCCATAAGCATGTGCGCATACAATACCGTATTTACAAACATTGCGCACGCAAAAGATAATATCAAAACATCAAATGACAGATGTTTTGTCATAACATAATAAACACCTTCAAACATCAGAGGCCCGTATGCGAGAATTACTGATAAATCTCCGAAGCCTTTACTTGAAAGCTGTGAATACAAAAGGGCAATCGGCAATACTGCAAACGCAAAAATAATTACATACCAACCGGAAAGCAACAACAAAATTCCGCCGCAAATTGATGCGACAAAAAGCATCATAATAATAACATTTCTCAAATCTTTTATAGTTGCCTGACCATTGCGAAGATAACGGCATTTAATTTCTTTTGAATTATTCAAAAATTTTTCATCACAAGAAAGCCTTTTGTAATCAAAATAATCATCACTCAGATTTGTCGCAAGATGTACAAGTGAAATCCCTGCTAAGGCAATAAGCCCGCAAATAATATTCCCTCCATGCTTTGCACTGTAGCAAAAAATTACAAGCCAGCTCAAAAACGTCATTGGAATTGAGTATGGTCTTGCATTATTTATCCAAAATTTTACCGAATTAATTATATTCATTTATGTAAATATATTTTTTATTGCTACAACCGTTTCATAACTTGCATTAGCTTCTAAAAGCTCCTCTGCGCTCAGGCAAAAAAGAGTTATATAATGCTTTGCTTCAGTAATATTTCCCTTTTCAAGATTTTCAACCGCAAAATTTATAGCATCCTGACGACTGATTTTGGGCAATTGATCATTAATACCTTTTCTCAAAATTCTTGCTTTTGATTTACCCATTACATTACCCCTTTTTCAAAAGCAAGCAGTGCTGCACCTATCATGCCTGAATAATTGCCTGCTATTGCTTTTTTGACCTCAATTGGAGTTGTAATAATTTCTTTATTGGCATTATTCTGAATTTTTACTTCATCGACGAACTGAGCCATTGAGCCAGATAGAACAACACAATCAGGATCAAATATATTTGAAAGTCCTATTATACCATTTGTAATATCATCCTGCCATTTGTCAAGAATTTCAATCATCTTACTGTCGTTATTTTGGACTCCTTCAATGACATCATAAGTTGTGATATTTGAATTTTTTAAAATTTCACTCGCCGTAATCTGTAAACCTTTACCGGATGCATATATTTCAAAGCAATCCCAGTTCCCGCAGGTACATTTGCGTCTTTTATCCGAATACATTTTAAAATGCATTTCTCCTGCAGCACCGTTTTGTCCCTTCAAAAGCTCATTATTAATAATGATTCCGCCTCCTACGCCAGTACCGAGTGTAAGCATAATACTGACTTTTGTTCCTTTTGATGCTCCTGTTTTGTATTCTGCCCAAGCTGCACAATTTGCATCATTTTCCACAAAAACAGGCTTAATTGATAATTCTTTAAATGGCATATTAGGATAACCATCTGCAATATTTCCTGTTGAACCGAGGATATGACTGTTTTCGTTATTCACGGCACCGCAAGTTGAAAATGCAATAATATCAACATTCTGTTCATGCTTTTTAATTATTGATTCAAATAACAATTTTATTTCTGCAAAAGATTTTGGAGTAGGATTTTTTTCTATATCAGAAACAATCTGTCCGTTTTCATCAATTTCTGCACTATATATTTTTGTACCGCCAACATCTATACCGAGAGCATATCTCATACACTTTTTCCTTTATTTAACGGTTTATTCCCGCATAAAGTTATAACATCAGAACTGAGATTTTGTTTATTTTCCAAAGTTTTAACACTGACATTATGAATTATATCCATTATATTTTGTAATCTGTCATAATTAGACATCGGTTTTATAGGAAATATCTTCATTATTATCCTTTCTGATTATCTCTAAATACAAATCTTTTTGTAATAAGCTGAGGTCTTGTAATTGCAGAACCGATTACAACAGAATGAGCTCCGAGTTCAAACGCTCTGTTTACCTGCTCGGGAGTCCATATTCTTCCCTCCAAAATTACAGGCAAATTTGATTGATTAACCAATTCTTCAAGCAATTTGAAATCGGGTTCGTTTTGAGGGGAAGATGCCGATTCTACAGTATAACCTGCAAGAGTTGTGGATAATATATCCGCTCCTGCTTCCTGAGCAAGCAAACCTTCTTCTGTAGTACTTATATCAGCCATCGCGACTTTTTTGTTTATATGAATATAACGAATTAAATCTTTAATCTTTTCATCATGAGGACGTTTTCTTTGAGTTCCGTCAAATGCAACAATATCTGCGCCGGCATGAATTACATCCAAAACATCTTTGATTGTCGGAGTTATATAAACTATTTCTTTATAATTTGCGGGTATTTTTTCAGGTTTTGTTATACCAATAACAGGAAGCGAAGTTATTTTTTTTGCATTTGTTATATCCCTGACTCCTGCTACACGAAGCCCTCCTGCCCCGCCATTCAACACACTTTTCATCATAGCTGCCATGCACTTTTCATGATAAAGCGGTTCGGAAGGCATAGCCTGAACAGAGACAACAACAACTCCCTTAATTTTATCCAAAACATTATTCATATCGAAATTATATGAAAAACATAAGTTTTAAACAACCGATTTTAATACTTCTTCAATAAATGTAAGTTTATCAGTCAAACTATAAGGAATTTCTACATATTTTTGACTTCTTATTTTTTTGTCAAAATACTTACTTATCATTTTTTCCTGAGATTTCATTGAAAATTCAGACCAATACGGAGTATTTTTTATTTTATTAACAAGCTCTATCGCCAAATCCTCAAATTTATTAACTTTTTCCACTTTAGGATTTATTGAAACGATTTTTGATTCAACCGGCTCAATTAGCTCAGGCTCGGAAGCAAAAACTTCTTCTTGCGTTGTTTTAATAATAACCTCTTTCTCAGGTTCAGTTTTTTTTAAGAAATTAGTTTCACTTAATGTCTTTTTTAATTTATCCGCTATACTCATTTATTCTCCCCATTTATGTTTAAAATACTGTCAAAGCGTTCTTCCATATTGATTTTATAAAGGTTATCGGACATATACTTGGCAAGCTCGCGATAACTTTGCGCAACGTTTGTTGACGTGTTTATTTCACTGACAGGAATCCCTTTATTTATTGCACTCATAATTGCAAAATAATTGTTCGGAACTTTCCAGTAAACATCGCGCGAAAGAACTTTTTGTACATCTTCTTCCTTTATTTCGTCATTTTCCATATAACGATTTACGACAATCTTTGTTTTTTCTTTTCCGTAACCGAGTTTTTCAAATAATTCAAGGCATCTTTGCGTATTTCTTAATGCCGGTAAATTAGCTACGGTTACAAGCAGTATAATATCCGAATTATCAAGTGCAGCAATATTTTTACCATCAAAACTTGCTTCTACATCCACAACTATATAAGAAAAAGTATCCTTCAGCGTGTTAAAAAGTTTTGTTATCTGCGCAGGCTTTATAGTATCAGCCTGTTTAAAATAAGGCGGATCCGCAAGTACATAAAGACTTGTTCTTTTATACCTTTCTAATGTGCTTAACAAAAATGTTTCATTTATCTTGTCAATATTTTCAAGCATATAAGAAATATTAAACGAAGGTTTTAAGTCTAAAAATGTCGTAATATCACCCGTTTGAAAATTCAAATCAATTAGAGCAATATTTTCTTTTGTAATTTTGGCAAACTCCAATGCAAGATTTGTTGCAAGGGAGGTTTTTCCGATACCACCTTTGTTTGAAAAGACGGAAATAATTTTACATTTATTTTTCTTTTTTTCTTCTTCGTTTTCACAAAGAATCTTATTTAAACTTTCAATAAATTCATCCTTTATAATCGGTACGGGCAGAAATTCTCTTGCACCTAAGCGCATAACCTCAACAATAAGATTTACAGACGGATTATCAGAAAGTGCCAAAATTTTACAATTTGAATAATTTGATGCAATTTTTGAAATTAAATCCGTTTTTTGAGATTTATTTTCCGATAAGTCTGCAATAAATAGTTGCTTATCATTATTTGAAGTTATTTTGGTATAAACATCTTCACAAGAACTGCAAATAACAGTTTCCAAAGATTCAAACTCGGAGCAGTAAAGTTTCAAAACTTCTACAGTTGAAAATTCTTCCGATAATATGTAAGTTTGAATTTTTTGCATCAATTTTACCCTACATGCTTAATATATCATGTTTTTTTTACTCGGGCAACAATGTTGCGTTAGGCAATTTTAATAATGGAAATTAGCATTATTGCACGAAATATGATATATTAATTTTGATACATACACTATGAGGGTAAGTACATGAAAGTCGGGGTTATAGGTTTGGGCTTAATCGGCGGATCGATATTTAAAGATCTGATTCGTTTGAATTATGATGTTATTGCGGTTTCAAAGTCTCAAAAAGGAGAAAAAATATATAAGAATTACGATATTTTAAGAGATTGCGATTTAGTTTTTGTATGCACCCCGATGAATAAAACACTTGCTGTTTTAGATGAACTTGAACATATTTTACCCGCAAACACAATCGTAACTGATGTGTGTTCTTTAAAAAGATTTGTATGCCAGAAACAATATTCATATAACTTTATCCCGTCACATCCGATGGCAGGAACAGAACATAAAGGATTTGAAAACTCTTTTGAGGGGTTATTTAAAGGTGCAAAGTGGGTAATTACAAAAAATATTGATGAAAATAATATTTTGATAAAAATAATCAAACAACTTGGTGCAACACCTGTTTATACAACTCCGGAAGAACATGACAAAGCGGCGGCTTTAATTTCTCATATGCCAATGCTTATTGCTCAGGCAATATTTAAAAATGCACAGGATAACAAACTTGCACTTGAAATGGCATCGTCAGGATTCCGTGATATGACCCGTCTTGCTCTCTCCAATACCGAAATGGCAAACGATATGATTACGATGAATTCCGATAATATTGAACAGGCAATTTTGGGGTTATACAAATCCGTAGGCGAGCTTACACAAAATAATTATTTAAGCCAAATCGAACAGATAAAAAATCTGCGAAAACAAATGTTTCTATAATTTTCTTGTTATTTTTATTATCTTTGCTTCTGGATTTTTGAGTTTGCTTTGCAAATCCTCAATAACAGCTTTTATCTGTTCCTTTTCGTAATATTCGGTTGAAAATATTTTAATATTTTCTTTTTGTTTGCTGTAAAAAGATAAATAATATGAAGTATAGCCCTTTGCATACATATTACCTGCAACATTATTGGGAATAAATGTGACGTATTTGATATTTGAAATTGCTATAATATCTTGACGTTTTTTTGAATTTATCATATTTATTTTCTCAACATAGCAATTATCATCGTTCTTGTTACAAATAAGTATTTCTTCTTTGTAATTTGTAAATAATCCTACAATTATACCGATAAAAAGCAATATTGAAATTACTAATATTATGAAAGTTCTTTTTCCTTTATTTATAGTTTCTACCGGTGTTTTATCCATAATTATCTCTCCGCTTATACAATAAATTTATCACAAAAAACGATTGATGTATAATACTTTTATGAATAAAAAAGCGGTTATTTTTGATTTAGACGGAACTTTATTAAATACAATTGAGGATTTGACAGACAGTACAAATTTTGCACTTGCACACTATAATTCCCCGAAAAGAACCCTCACAGAAATCAGACAATTTGTCGGCAACGGAGTAAAAAAACTCATTGAGCGGGCAATACATGACGGCGTAAATAATCCTGATTTTGAACAATGCCTTAATACTTTCAAACAACATTACAAAGAAAATATGTTTAATAAAACCATGCCTTATGAAAATATTATTTCTATGCTTGAAAAAATCAAAAATTTAGGAATAAAAACAGCAGTTGTATCAAACAAATTTGATGATGCAGTACAAGTACTATGCAAAAAATATTTTGCCGGCTTAATTGATTTTTGTGCCGGCGAAAACGAAAAAAAAGGAATCCGGAAAAAGCCTGCGCCGGATACGGTTTTAAAAGTTTTAAACAAATTTAAAATAAAACCTAAAGATGCAATTTATGTCGGAGATTCCGAAGTAGACATTCAGACTGCAAAAAACGCAGATATGGAATGTATCAGTGCTTTGTGGGGATTTAAAGATAAAGAATTTTTGCTCAATAACGGAGCAAAAATTCTAATATCAAAACCTGATGAAATTTTCGAATACTTGTAATATAATTAGCAAAGGAACAGAAACAAGGAAGTATAAAATATGATTATCATAATGGAAAAAACGGCTACACAGGATAATATTCAAGCCGTAATGAATATATTAAAAGAACACGGTTTTCGTGCAATTTTGCATGAGGGTGCAGTCCATACCGTAATTGATGCTTTAGGCGATAAAACAACCCTTTCAACTGACAGATTAGAGGCGATGGAAGGGGTCAACAGAGTAAAACTCATACGTGAGCCGTACCGTTTGGCATCCCGAGACAGAAAACCCGAAGATACCGTTATTGAATTTGACAACGGGGTTAAAATCGGCGGAGCAAACAGGCCAGTATTTATGGTTGGACCTTGTTCGGTTGAAGATGATTATGAAGGACTTTTGCAGGTTGCAGTTGCAGCAAAAGAGATGGGATGTCAATTTTTAAGAGGTGGTGCCTTCAAACCCCGCACATCACCCTATGATTTTGACGGATTGGGAGAAAAAGCACTGAAATATCTTGCAAAAGCCAAAGAAGAAACAGGACTTTTAATCGTAACAGAACTGATGGATGCAAGTGATTTGGATTTAGTCTGCGAATATGCGGATTTAATACAAATCGGAGCAAGAAATATGCAGAATTTTCGTCTTTTAAAATCAGTTGGACAATGTTCTAAACCTGTCGTTTTAAAAAGAGGTCCTGCATGCACTATTAAAGAATTTTTGCTTGCAGCTGAACACATTATGTATAACGGGAATGATAAAGTAATTTTGTGTGAACGAGGTATTAAAGGATTTGACAGTTCTTATACAAGAAATGTTCTTGATATAGCTGCAATTCCGGTTATTAAAAAATATTCTCACTTGCCCGTAATTGTTGACCCGAGCCATGGGACAGGACAAAGATACCTGATTGAGCCAATGGCAAAAGCAGGTTTGGTTGCAGGAGCTGACGGCGTTATGGTAGAAGTTCACCACAATCCTGCCAAAGCTCTGAGCGACGGTAAACAAAGTTTATCTATACCACAATTTAAAGAAGTGTTCACAAGACTAAACTCTATAATTGATGTTTTACATCTCGAAAAAAATATGTCAGTACCGACTGTTGAATAGTTTTAACATTTGTAACATTTTTGCAAGTTCTTTCTCTGTATGCTAATTTATTAAAGGGAGAGAGTAGTTATGAAAAATATTGTAATATATTCAACAAAGAAATCTTCTGACTTTGCTCAGATTGTTGCAGGTATAGAGGATGCAGATGTAAGAATTGAAGATGCCGGGAATTTGAAAGATTATGAATCTTTAAATCCCGGAGTCATAGTTATTGAAGATGTACCGGATATTAAAGATGTTTTGATGGTTACAAAATTCAAATATCCGATTTTATTTATCGGTGAAGCATTCAAAGGCTCTACCGTTCGTGCGGTTGCTTTTGATTATGTAAAAACACCTTTGGACAAACAGGAAGTTCTTATAAGAACAAAAAATATGTTAAAAATAAAAGAACTTCGTGACAAAATGAAAACCCTTTCAACAACTGATGAATTAACAGGATTACATAACAGAAAATATCTTCTTGAACGTATGGAACAGGAAATTTCAAGAGCAAAAAGATATGCCACTCCTTTATCATTATTATTGTTTGACTTAGATTTCTTTAAATCTGTGAACGATATTTACGGTTATGAATGGGGTGATGTTCTTTTAAAATCTATCGCAGATAAGTTAAGACAGGTTATCAGAAAAGAAGATATTTTAACAAGATACGGAGACGAAGAATATGTTGTCGTTCTTCCTAATACTCCAGAAGATAATGCATTTTTGTTTGCAGAAAGATTCAGAAAAGAAGTTGAACGCATGGAATTTATTCCTGCCGGCGAAGAAGAAAGACATCCGATTACAATTTCCGGCGGTATAGCAACTTTCCCGTGCCTTCCTGATACTGAAGAAGATGCAAACACAATCATAAGATACGCAGAACACGCATTATACAATGCAAAAAAGCGAGGAAAAAACAAAATTGTGCAATTCTCTCAAATTAATTTGGGAGAATAATAGCCTTCCCCGAAAAATTCGGGTGAGGATCAAAGGTTCCTTTCTGAACACTTACATAGTGTAAATCTGGTTAATAGGCGGTAACTTCCTTATACCGCCTTTTGTTTTGTATTTTCGCCCATAATTATTTCCATAATTATTTCTTAACCGCATTTTTTACACAGGTAATAAATTCAGACTCAGTGTAATGAGATGCCCTGCAATTATGGTTAATTCTTGATAATTCTTTGTTGATTTTGCTCGGTGCATTATCTTCAATATATGTATAAACGCAGTTAAATTTTTGTGTGCCTTTTTTAAAATTAAATTTCTTACAGTATTTAAGTCCGTCACGATAAAAATCTTCAATATTTTTTGTTTTAAATATATCTTTTGAAAAAACATTTGTAGGCTGAGCATTCGAACAATAAATACATAAACCGACAATTAAAACAGACAAAATAATATTGACAGTCCAATATGAACGAGGCTTATTTTCTTCTTCCTCCAATGCTTCAAAATCTACCCATTCTCCGCAATACATACACTTCTTTGCCTGAGATGGGATTTTGGCACAGCAATACGGGCAAATTTTAACTTCGGATTTATTCGCTTGTAATTCTTCCAAAGGTGCAGTGTTGTCTTTTTTGCTTCCCACGATAAGTAAAAATAATGAGAATACCATATTTATTGCCGGTACAAGTATCAAAAGAACAAAAGACGGATTCAATCCGATGTCGTTTATTCTTTTTGTTACTGCTGCAAGTTTCATAGCAATAATACAACCTGTTAGAATAAGTGCAAAAATCAAAAGCCAAAGAGCCGCAAGTGAAGAACCGGGTTTGAATAAAGCAGAAACTGTTAATATGAATGAAAATGCTGTCAGATAACAAAGAACCGAGACCTGAAAATATTCAAGTCTGCCTATTTTACCTTTAAAATTCAATAATTCTTCCAAAACCCAGCCCTCTTATGATAAGAGCATACCATATTTAAAAGGACAGGACAAGTTATTTAACTTTTCCCCGCAGCTGCCCGCAAGCAGCATCAATATCGGCGCCCCGCTCTAACCTTACCGTAACTTTTTTACCGGAATGTTCCATCAGATACTTAAATTTCATTATAGAATTATTTGAGGGTCTTTGATAATCATTCTTTTCGGTCGGATTATACGGGATTAAATTGATATTGCATTTGATATCTTTCAAATACGCTGCAAGCTCCTGTGCACTTTGTAATGTGTCGTTTAAATCTTTTATAAGAAGATACTCGATGGTTATTCTGCGCCCTGTTTTGTCAGTGTAATTTTTCAGGGCTTTGTGAAGTTCGTCCATCGGATATTTATTTTCAATCTGCATCAGTTTTGCACGCATTTCGTGGTTTGATGCATGAAGTGAAAGCGCAAGCGTTGACTGCATATCAAGCTGCGCGAGTTTGTTTATCTGAGGAACTATACCTGATGTTGAAACAGTTAATCTTCTTGCACCAATTTGAAAATCCTCATTAAAAATTTTCATTGCTTTTAAGACGTTATCAAGATTCAAAAGCGGTTCGCCCTGTCCCATAAAAACAATATTTGTAACTTTTAACCCGGTATCACGCTGAATTGTTAAAACCTGTTCAATAATTTCTTTGTAATCAAGATTTCTGATAAACCCTCGTTTACCGGTTGCACAGAAGGAACAATTTACTGCACACCCAACTTGAGAACTTACACAGGCGGTCAAATTTGCCCTGTTATCAAACCGCATTAAAACCGTTTCCACACACTCTCCGTCAGGATATTCCAAAAGGTATTTTATTGTTCCGTCAGAACTTACCTGCTTTACTTTAATTTTTACATCAGAAACTTTTGCAACTTTTTTTAATTCATCTCTGAATTTTACGGATAAATCTGTCATTTCGTCAATTTCTTTGACTGATTTTAAATAAATCCAGTTATGAATTTGTCTTGCACGGAATTTTGAAGCTCCGAGTTTTGAAGTCAGCTGTTCAAATTCACTTAAATTTAACCCAGATAAGATTTCCATAAATAAATCTTATCATAAACAATATTATCAGAACTATGTGATAATTTCGCACTTATTGTTCATTTTTTCTTTTTGTCTTGATGCAAAAAGAAAAAATGAACCAAAAAAGAAAAACACGCTGTCTCACTGCAATGCCTGACGGCATCGCTCCGCCCACCAGATATAAGTCTATTACGTTCATACGTTTTTGTCCTGACGGACAAAAATCAATCAGGCGCCTAAAACTACGGCGCCTTTGATAATAATCTCCCAAGCGCGCGGCGTAGTTTTAGCCGCGCTAAGAGATTTTTGCCTGAAAGGCAAAAACACATATTACTGCGTTAGCAGTCTTATGCCGCCGTTAGGCGGTATTGTAATCAGCGAAGTTTTCTTTTCTTTGGTTCATTTCTTTTCTTTTGCCTCGCAAACAAAAGAAAAGAAATGAACTACTGATAATATTGTTTATGTTATGATAATCATATGGACAGAAAAGATTTTATAAACGCAAAAAGAATTGTAATCAAACTCGGCACAAACATTCTGAGAAACGATGAAGGCTTTATTTCTCTGCCAAGAGTTTACACATTCATTGAGGATATTGCAAACCTTGTTAAATCCGGTAAAGAAGTCATTATTGTAACTTCGGGCGCAGTCGGAATGGGTAAAAAACGTCTGAATTTGCCCGATACAAAAGGTATTGCTTTGAAACAGGCTTGTGCTGCAATAGGTCAGTGCAAACTGATGTCGGTTTACGAAAACGGTTTTGAAACTTACGGTTTGACCGCCGCTCAAATTTTATTGACTGAAGATGATTTTTCTGTAAGAGAAAGATACCTGAGCCTGAGAACAACATTTAATAAACTGTTAGAACTCGGTGCAATTCCCATTGTTAATCAAAACGATACCGTTTCGACAATAGAACTGATAAGCCGTGCACCGGATGTTGAAATGCAGGTGAATTTCTCGGATAACGATAAACTTTCAGCACTTGTTGCAAGCGAACTTGATGCGGATTTACTTATTATTCTGTCAGATGTAAACGGACTATACAATTCAAATCCGAAAAACAACCCCAATGCACAATTAATTAAAGAGGTTGAAGAAGTTAATGACGAAATTCTTGCTCTTGCATCAGGTGTTTCTGACGGCGGACGGGGCGGTATGGAATCAAAACTTTTGTCAGCAAGACTTGTTACCCGTTTTGGCGGAAAAGTTTTAATTGCAAACGGCAAAGAACCATATATAATCAAGAAAATCTTTAACGGAGAGGATTTTGGTACAATGTTTTTACCATCTGATGAGAATTTATCCGATAAAAAACGCTGGATTGGATATGCGACAAACATTATCGGCAAAATTATCGTTAATGACGGGGCAAAAAACGCACTCATTCAGGACGAAAAAAGTCTTTTACCTATCGGTGTTGTTGATGTTAAAAACGATTTTAAAAAAGGTGATGTAATATCTATCCTTGATGAGCAGGACAATGAATTTGCAAGAGGAATAGTAAATTACGATTCCGATGCCTGCAGAAAAGTTATCGGTTGCCACTCTGACAGTATTGTCGAAATTCTCGGATTTAAAAACTATGATGCAATCATAACAAGAGATAATATAACAATTTTATGACAATCTCCCCTACGGGGAGAAAAATTTTTCTTAATGAACGATTGTGAATTTAGAAAAATAAGAGAGGGTAATATAAATTTATGGACTTTATTCAAATCGCAAAAAACGCAAAAGAAGCATCATTAAAAATTGCCGGAGTAAATGTTGATATAAAAAATAAGGCACTTAATGCGGTTGCAGATGCTATAGAAACTCATAAAGAAGAAATTTTTTCTGCAAATAAAAATGATTTAGAAAATGCACAAAATCTTGTAAATGAGGGCAAACTTTCCAAATCAACTTTCAATCGTCTAAAACTTGATGAAAACAAAATGAGGGATATGATTCAGGGGGTTCGTGATATTTCGGAACTTGATAATCCTGTCGGTAAAATTTTACTAAAACGCGAACTTGATAAAGATTTGATTTTGGAAAAAGTTTCTTGTCCTATCGGAGTTTTGGGGATAATTTTTGAGGCAAGACCTGATGTTATCTCACAGATTTCCTCGCTTGCGATTAAATCATCAAACGCAGTAATCCTAAAAGGCGGAAAAGAATCGGTTAATACCAACAAAAAAATAATGGAAATAATGAACAATGCATTAGCACAGGTTTCAGGATTTCCTGATAATGTAATTCAGCAGGTTTTTACGCATGAAGATATTTCGCAGATGCTAAAATGTGATGAATATATAAATCTGATTATCCCAAGAGGGGGAAATAAACTTGTTCAATATATAAAAGAAAATACAAATATTCCTGTTTTGGGGCACGCAAGCGGAATTTGTCATATTTTTGTCGATAAAAGTGCGGATATTGACGATGCCATAAAAATAGTTGTTGATGCGAAAACGCAATACCCAAGTGCATGCAACGCAGTTGAAACCCTTTTGATACATAAAGATTTTGGCAAAAAAGACGAACTTTTGGCCGCTTTGCAGTTAGAAGAAATCAAACTTGAACTGAATCCTGACAGTTGGGACATTGAGTATGGTGACAAAATTTTATCCGTCAAAATTGTAGATAATATTGATGATGCAATAGCACACATTAACAAATACGGCTCAGGGCATACAGATTGTATAATTACAAACGATTTAAACAGCGCAGAAAAATTTATGAACGAAGTTGATAGTGCAGGTGTTTATCACAATGTTTCAACCCGTTTTGCAGACGGTTTCCGCTACGGTTTTGGCGCAGAGGTCGGCATTTCTACAAATAAAACTCACGCAAGAGGCCCTGTCGGACTGGAAGGTTTGACAATTTACAAATACAAACTGTACGGAAAAGGTCAAATTGTTGATGATTATGCAAAAGGCACAAAGCAATTCCATCATAAAGATATTTAACTATTGTAATTATTTAATTGAGAGAACAGTTTTTACAATGTCAGTTATTGCATTTATTTCTTTGTCTGTCGCAGATGATAGTAAAGATTCCAAAACTTCTTTATTGCTTTCAGAGTCAGCAAACACAAACAATTTATATACAGGTACATTCAGAGCTTTTGCTAATAATGGTAATTTATTGAAACTCAAGGTATTTTTTGAATTTTCAATATAAGATATTGTTTTGGTAGATAAGCCGGTTAATTCTGCCAATTTTTCCTGACTGAGCCCTGATAATTTTCTTAAATAACGTACTCTTGAGCCGAATAATTTTTTAAAATTTATATCCATAATTAATAATTATGACTTATTAAGGTACATTTCTCTATCCTATATAGCGGTATTAATAATACCTTGATTTGTAATAAATTAATGTTATAATGCTTTTACAATTTTAATATAAGGAGTTAGGTATGAAGAAGGAATTAGTTGTTTTGGGTATTATTAGCTTAATGTCACTTGGTGGAATGGTCTATGCAGCGGAAGCAAATTCAAAAATAAATATTGAGCAATCAAATATTTGCATTGATGCAGCAAAATCATTCTATGAAAATAAGGATTATGCAAATGCTGAGAAAAAATTAAATGAAGCACTTAAATTAAATAATAAAAATGCTGAAGCATATTTTAGGATTGGAATGATTGAAGATGTAGTTAAAAATAATAAAGATAAAGCAATCAGTTATTTTACGAAAGCTATTGAGCTTGATCCCCATAATGTGGATTATTACAGAAGTAGAGCCAATAAGGAAGCTGAAAAATTGCAGTTTAAGCAATTATTTGATGATTTAAATAAAATCATTGAATTAGACCCTCAAAATGCTGAGGCATATGAAACATTAGGAATAATGCATGATGCAAATGGGCATAGTGAAGAATCCCTTGAATACTTTAATAAAGCGATACAGTATTCTCACAATAAAAGAGTATTGTATGCTTTATACAAAGAAAGAGCTTCAGCAAAAATAAATTTAAGAGATTATGACGGTGCTATTGCTGATTATAAAAATGCAATTGAGTTAGCAAAACAAGTAAATGATTTTGACAAAATTTCCGATATTGAATACTTAAATCAAAGAATACATGTTTTACAAGAAACAAAAAAGATATTTAAGTAAGAAAGATAATATATGTTGTGTAAAAATTGTAGTAATTTGTTTATAGGTATTGTTTTTCTTTTATTATGTCGCGCTTTACATAACTTATATATGGAATTGTCTTCAGAGGAATCAGATTTAGATTTCCCTGGGGCTGGGATTGTATTTACCATAATGCATTTATTGTTATGGCCACTTGTAGGCATAGGGGCAGGGGCACCATTTTATATAATATGTTTAATTATTTGTTTTATTTTTATTCAAATTAAAGGATGAAAAAAAATTAACCCATAACTATTCAAAAGGATACTTTAAAATGAAACTTAGCAAAGAAAAAACAAAAATAATAAAAAATGTTATAAAAAATAGTGTAAAACTAATTTTTGAAAATGATTTTATTTTGTTGAAAAATAACATACACGAACAGAATATTTCCCATAGATTGGCTTATTATATGGAAAATTTGCTAAATAACTATTCGTGGTTTAGGCAATCTAAATTATCGGTAGATGTTGAATATAATAGAGATATTACTAATGTAAAAATGATTGATAATGATAATTGTCGTCCGGATGTTATTATTCATGAGCGTAATACAAATGAAAATAATATTATAGTTATTGAAATTAAAAAAGATAATGAAAATGATAGCAAGGATTTTAATAAATTAAAAAGTTTTACCAAAATTACACCAGAAAATCAGTATAAATATAAAATGGGCTTATATTTATCCTTTTCAACAAAGGATAAAAAAGAAACCTATACATATTTTGAGGATGGAGAACAAAAATAGAATTAATATATAAATAAATTTAGGTAATCAAAAGTATATATAATGGAGGTATTTATGAAAAAAAATATAGCTTTATTTACAATTATCATCTTATTAATTGGTCTTACTGCAAATTCTGAAGACAATCAATATAACCCAAACAGACCCGAATGGAAGGATTTTTGTCCTTTTGGATTAGAAAATATTGAATCTTATAATGTTCAAAAATCGTTAGCTGGGACTGATAAACATTGGCAGATAAAAGAATATAATTATTGGGTAGATAGAAAAAAAGATTTTGAAAAAGATCTTAAAACCTGTGATGAATTAGCCAATAATCCTGAAAATCAAAATCAATGCTATGCCAAGCTTATTGACAGACAAAATAGGCATAATCAGAGTGATGTTACTCCTTGGCAAGTTTGGCAAAATAAAAGAGCACAGTGGCAGCAAGCTGCTTATGCTATACAACAACAAAACATGCAACAACAGCAGTTAAATCTTCAAAGACAACAACTTATGATGCAAGAGTCTCAAAATATGCCGAAATTTTCTGACATTATGCCCAAAACGTACAATGTAAATATTCGACGCGGGTACTAAAAATATAAACTTCATGGATAACTAATATGAAAGAACATAGTGATAAAACAACATTGTATTTTGTAATAATTATTATTTGTATATCTTGTTGGTATAATGAGCATGTTTCATATAATAAATTAAAAAATGAATATTTAGAGTATGTCAATTTTGTACATGAAACTGTAGATAGATTCCCAAGAATAGCTCATAGAATTTATGATTATGAATCATATTTAGATGATGTAAAACAAGCAGAGATTGACAATAATAGTTATTAAGAATTGTAGGTTGGGCTTTCAGCCCAACAATTAACAGTGTTGGGGTAGAAACCCCAACTTACATAAAATGGATTGCTTCGCCTGACGGCTCGCAATGACATGTTTTTGTCATTGTAAGAATTGCAGGTTGGATATTCTTGCCTAACATAATATCTAAATAACTGCTGAGAATATTTTATAATACATAAACAGGGCGACTAAAATTAATAAAACCCCGCAGATTTTCATTATTATTTCCGAAATCTGATAGAATTTTTCGCCCGATGATTTTAGTTTTGAAGTAATTACACCTGCCAAAATAAATATAACACCCTGTCCCAACGAGAATAAAAATAACATTAAAATTGACTGACCGATATTTGCACCGACTGATGCAAAAGCCATTATACTTGCCAAAATCGGAGTTGAACAGGGAGTTCCGATTAATGCAAAAACAGCACCGAGCAAAACCGGATACAAAAAATCGTTGTTAAATTTGTTTTGGGGCATTTCTTTAATTAAAACAGGCAACTGAATATCAAGCAACCCTGTAATATTCAACCCCATAATCAAAATAACCGAAGCCGCAAAGAGTGCAAAATAAGGATTTCCTACAAAAATTTTACCTGTTAAGGCGCAAATTAAACCGATAACCGAAAAAACAATGCTTGCCCCAAGCACAAAAAAGAGCATTTGTACAAAAGTCTTTGACGGCTTGCTATCTCCGTATCCGCCGACATAACCGACAATTAAAGGCAACATTGAAAGTGAACAGGGAGAAACAGATGCAATTAACCCTCCCAAAAATGATGCCAAAAACATTACGTATATACTTGACGGATTTTGAAAAATTACAAGCAGTTCTTCCATTATTTTAATCTTTCAATAATTTCAATATATTCTTCCTTTTGTGCCGCCCCTTCAAATCTTTTGCATTCTTTGCCGTTTGAATCAAGCATTACAACCGTCGGAACAAGTGTTACATTATACTTTTTAATTAACTTGTTATTCATATCTTTTCTTGAATCAACAATAACAGCCGTATATGATACTTTGTCTTTGTATTTTGGCAAAATTTCATTAAAAATTTTCTCGACTTCTTTACATTCAAGACACATTGAAGATGAGAATTTAATAATCTGCGGCAAATTTGTATCTGCTATTGCAGTTGAATCTTTATTCCATGTCAAAGCCCAAAAAGCAAGCAACGGCAGAATTATTATTGCCAAAATTGTTACAATTGATTTTCTTGTCATAATATCCTCTTTTCTTTTTAATTACACCATATTATTTTATTTTGGTATAATTTTTGCAATAAGTAACTCAGGCGTAAACTATTCACCGAGTAAAATATTATCAATAAGTCTTACTCCTCCGACTCTGCATGCAATAAATACTCTTGTATTATTATCCGCCTGCGGAACTTTTTCCAAATCCTCCTGATTCATAAATTCAAGATACTCAAGTTCATGATGTTCGTTAAGAAATTCGTACGCCGTTTCTTTGAGTGCTTCAACATCAGTCACGCCTTTTTTATAGCAGGAATTTATATTATTAAGAATTTTAGAAAGCACAAGTGCTTCTTTTTTATCTTCATCAGATAAATATTTATTTCTTGAGCTGAGGGCAAGTCCTGATTCTTCCCTGACTATCGGGCAAGGTATGATTTCAACGGGAATATTCAAATCTTTAACCATTTTTTTGATGATAATAAGTTGCTGCGCATCTTTTTGACCAAAGAAAGCATAATCCGGCTGAACAATATTAAATAATTTGTTAACAACGGTACAAACACCGTCAAAATGTCCGACTCTTGATTTCCCGCAGAGCTTATTGACATAGAAAAACGGAGGAATAACGTAGGTTAAGAAGTCATTTGTTCTCATTTGCCCTTCTCCGTACATTTCATTCGGATTTGGAGCAAAAACAACAGAGACACCGGCATCATCACACATTTTGTTATCAGCATCAAGTGTTCTTGGGTATTTATCTAAATCTTCCCCCGGACAAAACTGAATAGGATTGACAAATACAGAAACCACAACTCTGTCGCATTTTTCAACGGCTTTTTTGATAAGGCTCAAATGACCGTCGTGCAACGCCCCCATTGTAGGTACAAGCCCGATTGTCAGTCCTTGCTTTTTCCATTCTTTAACCTGCGCTCTGACTTCATTTATTGTATGTAATAACATTAGTAAACCTCGTTTTCGTTAGGGTAATTCCCGTTTTTAATATCTTCAATATATTTTGCGGCACAATTTGTTATAAGTGATTTCATATCCCCATATTTACGAGCAAATTTAGGTGTGAAATTATCAAATTTCCCAAATAAATCATCACAAACCATCACAAATCCGTCACAATACCTTCCCGCACCGCACGAAATTGTCGGAACTGAAATATTTTCGGTAATATTTTTTGCAACATCTTCCGGCACCATCTCTAAAACAAGAGAAAATACACCGGCTTTTTCAAGTTTTTGGGCTTGTTTTAAAAGTTCTTCTGCCGCTTGCTCAGTTTTCCCTTGTATAATATGCCCGCCAATTACATTTTGACTTTGAGGGGTATAACCGATATGTCCCATAACAGGAACACCCATATTGACGGTACATTCAATCAGCTTTTCAATATAATCATTACATCCTTCAAGTTTTACTGCATTAGCACCGTTTTTAACCATATTGCCAATATTAATCAGAGCAGACGGTATATCAATGGTATAACTCATAAACGGCATATCCGTAACAACCATTGCACGTTCTGCACCTTTGGCTACAGCTTTGGTAAAAATTGTCATTTCCTCAACACCGATACAATTTGTGTTGTCATATCCTAACGCTGTCATAGCAAGGCTATCACCTATTAAGATGATATCAGTACCTGCATTATCAATATATTTTGCGGTTGAAAAATCGTAAGCAGTGAGCATTGAAAATTTCTCACCGTTATCTTTAATTTTTTTTAGTGTTCTGACGGTAACTTTATTTGCCATTTTTTTGCTCTTTTCTAAACCAATAATAAACAGCCCTTGCAACTTTTCTTGCACTATGCCTGATTAACCCGTCTTTTGAAGGTTCCACAATATTTTTAGCACATATATTTACACCAAGTTTTTTAATTTCTGCACTATCAAGTTCTACAGGGAATTGCCCTTTTTCACGATATTTTTCATAGGGCAAATCCGGGAAATTATCATTTACAAGAATAGCATCGACAAGATGTTCTACATCCGCGTGCCTTATAAGAGCTTTTAAATGATCGCTTACACTATAGCCATCCGTTTCACCCGGCTGAGTCATAATATTGCAAACATAAATTTTTTTCGCTTTTGATTGTGAAATAGCCTGCGAAATTTCTTTTATAAGTAAATTCGGAATTACACTTGTATAAAGACTTCCGGGACCCAGAATAATCAACTCTGCATCTGCAATTGCACTTAACACTTCAGGTAAAGCCTTGCAATCTTTTGGGACACTAAACAGTCGTTTAATATGCCCGTTCGCCTCCGGAATCATTGATTCTCCATGAATAATTCTGCCGTCTTCCATTTCAGCTGCAAGTTTCATATCATCTAATGTTGCGGGCAGAACCTGCCCTCTCAAAGATATAACATTAGCACTTGCCTTGACGGCTGATGCCATATCTCCGGTTATTTCACACATAGCTGTCAAAAACAGATTCCCAAAACTGTGTCCTTCAAGTCCTTCACCATTATCAAAACGGAATTTGAAAAGTTTGGTAACCAAATCTTCATCATCCGCTAATGCCGTCATACAGTGACGAATATCTCCCGGAGGCAAAATGCCCAATGATTCTCTTAAGCGCCCTGAACTTCCGCCGTCATCACCGACACTTACAATTGCAGTTATATTGTTGGTAATATTTTTTATTCCGCTTAAAAGCATTGATAAACCGGTACCGCCACCCACTGCAACAACTCTGGGACCTCTGCTCAATTTTCTTTTACGGTAAAGATTTTCAAGTAAAACATCACTGGTTTTATTATCAGGTAAATCAAGAATAGATAAATTAGTCATTCTCCAGCCTTTAAAGAAGAATGCCGCACCTATCATCACAATGCCGAAAGCAAGCCACTCGGTTGAAATGGTATTTGCAACTTTACTGATAAACTGCATTGTATAAAATACCGGTCTGATATCAAATAATATCAAAATACCAAAGGTCATAAGCAGTGTGCCTGCAAAAATAAGTGCAAACCATCTTTTTACGTGTAATCCCGGAAGTAACCATCCTATCTGTTTTGGCATTTTAAATTTTTTCATAATTTCCCTTGCTATTCTACCCAGCCTGATTTCATCGCATTTTTATAATTAAAAGGTAATGGAGCAACAATTTCATTTGCAGCTATAATCAGTTCTTTAGCATTTGATAATTTATTTGAGAAATGAATTGTATCCGCCTCAATTTGAGTTTTCCCACCAATATTATTTGTTACGCGGGAATTATTCAATAAATCTTTTAATCTCGAAATTGATATATCGGTATTTTCTAAATCTTTCGCATTAAAAATTATATTACCCTGTTCATCATAAATTTTTTCAAGATGGACTTCGTGTGCGACCTGAATATTTTCTTCTTCTCCTATTTGAGCAAGATTTTGACCGGCTGCACCGTAATAAACAAGCCACTGCGAGCATTTTTTTATTGCTCTTGCAATAGTTCTTGATACTTCAATATCTTCCATTGCTCTGCGATACATTGCCCCATGAGGTCTTACATGTTCAATTTCCATATGATAAGCCTTCGCAAAAGTCATCAGGGCTCCAACCTGATACATAACAAGTGCTTCAAGCTCATCTTCTTCCAAATCCATCGGACGATACCCGAAACCCTGTATATCATCGTAACCTATGTGCGCCCCGACTACTACATTTTTTTCTTTTGCTTCAAGTAAAGCTTCCTTTATCGCTGACGGGTCGCCTGCGTGAAATCCGCACGCAATATTAACTGAACTTACATAATCCAAAAGATTATATTCCGAGCTGTTTTTATAAATCCCGAAACTCTGCGCTAAATCACAGTTAAAATCAATATTTTTTATCCCTCTTTTTTCAATAACATTTTGCATAAAAATTATCCCTTCTAATCAATTATACTATTAAAAAAATAATATAGGGATATTTTACAAAATATTAATTATGCGTTATAGTACATTCCTTGAGAATGATACGCATCCATTAAAGAACTCCGCAACAAATCTTCATTCATATCTGCTTTCCCAAAAGCAATCCTTTTAGCTTCTAAATCTGCTTGCTGATTGGATGTAATTTTAATCATTCCTGAAAGTTTATTTCTGAAACTTCTGTATGCACCGCGCAACTTTTTATTTAAAGCAACAGCTTGATTCAATGCATTCTGAAGGTAACTTATTCTTGCTTCGTTTGTATTTTTCAAAGGATTTGTGGTATTTTGAGTTTTCTTTGCCTTTAGCCCTTCTTCAATTATGCTGTTTATTCCGGACAAAACACGCTTCGGAGCATTTAAAACACCTGATACTGTATTTGTTTTTGATGTAACTTTTGAAACACCCATAGCAATCCCTTTTAATCCTTTATATATAGATAAAGGATTTTTAATATTTAAAATTGCCTTTTTGTTACAAATATTTACAATTTTAGTAAACAATCATAAAAGATTTCAAAACACGACCAGCGCCATCACCTTTTAGAGATATAACCTCAAGTTTCTTTTTATAGTTCATTGAAGTAGAACTCCCGCCATCAAAACCCATTGCTCTGTCGAGTTTCAGGTCTTTACACAAATCTCTTACCTGATACATATCCATAGGATTTTCATCAGTAATTATGAGAATATGACATTCTTCAGTACCTTTGATACCGATAATCGTTCTTGATGTCTTATGCAGAACAGATGCTGATTCTCTTATAACATTTCCTTCTTCATCTTTTACAATGAACCCTTCTTCTTCAAGTTTTAATTCCGGATATATCAAAGGTCCGCCCTGAGCCGAGGTTACAATTGAACATTCAAAATCTACACCTGCATTGTGAGGTGCGATTTCATATTTAAACTTATTCCCGCATTGCAAAACTCTAAACTCGCTGCGGTTTAAGACTTTGTTCATATTTTTTCTAAAAAACTGATTTGCATACAAAGACTTATTGAAAATAGGATCCGCAGACGTCATTCTGTCTGTAACAACATAAGAAATTGTCTGACCATTATTCGGGTCAAAGAATCCTGCATTAACCGTTAATTTTGCCTTTGCCTTTATATGAGCTTCTTTGTTTGTAATAAGTTCTTCACTTGTAATAAATTTTATTTTTTTCTTTACTTTTTCGCCCTTTAAAACAATATGATATATCCCGTTTTCGTACTTAACCGAAATGTCTCCCGCAAAAGCCGGAGATGCAAAGAAAATTACAAAAATGAGAAAAATTATTTTAAAAATTTTCATATTACAAATCCTTTAACTTATAGAAAATATAAATGGCAAACATAAATGCTGCAGCCGGGATAATTGCTGTCAGATACGGAGATAAAATACCTTTTTCTGCAAGCATATCAAAAAACGGCAAAGTTATATAATATACAAATACGCACCCTATACCTATAGTAAAACCGACAACTCTTTGTTCTCTGGGTTTGCTAAAACCTAAAAGACATCCCAAAATTGCAAGCAATACCCCGACAAGCGGAGACAAAAATCTCTGAAGATACTTATTAAGCATATAATTGTATTCTTCATCAAGCTTTTCATGCTTTAACAATTTCAAATATTTTCTTAATCGAGGATTGGAAATATCCCTTTCTTTCAATGCGGAATAATTCATTAAAATGAATGCATTTTGAGCCGATTCCTTATCCAGAATATCCAATTTATCCTTATGATCTATTTCTACATAAATTCCGTCGTTTGAAATCTGATAAGTTGAAACATCCTGAAGATGCCAGACATCATCGTCTGCATAACCTTTTTTGGCTACATAAATGTTAGTTAACTGATGCACATCCTGATAAATCTTGTTGGAAAAATCCAGAACAGTAACATTTTCCATATTTCTTCCGATTGCTCTCGAAATTACAATCGCAAGCAACGGATGACCAGATTTATCTTTTTGGGTATAAATATACTGGGCATGAATAACATCCCCTCTTATAGCTCTTAATCTGCTTTCTGCATAAGGGGTTCCCCTATTTTCCAATACAAAACAAATACTTGCGAAAAGTAATGCAAAAACAACAACAGGGGCAACAATTCTCTGGAATGACATTCCTATTGCGCGAAATATCGTCATTTCGGAATCCTTACTTAATTTATCAAAGGTAAACAAAGTTCCCAGAAGCAAACCGACCGGAATTGCTTTGTCCAGAATCTTTGGCAATTCACACAACAACAACACAAGTGCAGTGTTAAAATCATATTTCCCGTCGAGAGCATCTCTTACAGTATTTAAAAGAATTTCAGGAGCAATCCATACAATCGTAAATAATAAAACCGCACCAATTGTTGCACCTGCAACCTGCTTCAATATATATTTATCATAAATTGATATTTTAGGGAATTTTATACTCATTACAGTTTAAAATCCTCACCTAAATAATGTTTTTTGGCTATAGGATCAACAGCAACGTCTTTACTTTTGCCCTGTATTTTAATTTTTCCATCAAAAATTACATAAGCCCTATCGGTAATCGAAAGAGTAGCTTTCGGATTGTGGTCTGTAATCAGAACTCCCAAACCTTTTTCAATAGACAGTTTTCTGATATTGTCTTTAATTTCCCCGATAGCAATCGGGTCAATACCGGTAAACGGTTCGTCTAAGAGTATAAAATCAGGACTTGCAGCTAAAGCTCTTGCAAGTTCTACCCTTCTTCTTTCACCTCCTGAAAGCTTTATGGCAGCTTCTTTTCTTAATCTTGCCATACCAAATTCAGCAAGCAATTCTTCCAATTTTGAATGTTTTTCATTTACCGTCAGTTTGTCATTCATTTCAAGAACAAATTTTATATTATCTTCAACTGACAAACTTCTGAAAATTGAAGCTTCCTGCGGCAAATATCCGATACCTCGTCTTGAGCGAATGTGCATAGGGTATTTTGTAATATCATCTCCCTCTAACAATACATGACCCTTATTCGGTTTTACAAGACCGACTATCATATAAAATGTTGTCGTTTTTCCTGCACCGTTAGGACCTAAAAGACCAACAACTTCGCCTTTATTTACTTCGAAATTGACGTCATTTACAACACATCTGTCTCCGTATATTTTAACAAGATTTTTAGCCTCTATTCTCATTTCATCCCCTTTAATTATTCTTACATTTTACTCCCTAAATCGTATAATGCAAATTAAAACTTTCAGAGAAAAAGGACAAAAAGAAAGTCTCATCAATTTTGATAAGACTTATAAATATACATTTACCCCACACGCATGTTAACATGATAAAAATTCATTGTCAAGGGGGTTCTTTTACTTCATAACGCATACAAATTATTTTTAGTATGTAAATATATGTAACAATATATATAAAATATAGCAAATTTATATATATGTTTTTTTTTACATTAATGTACACACTTTAATAAGGAGACTGATTATGTATTTTTTGGATGGAGTAAGAGGTAATTCGGGAGTTTCCGGTCATACATCAGGGAAACCAGCAAAAAGAGCAGCAACACAGAAAAAACTGCCACCGGTTTTTTCAAGAGAAGCAAGAGAAATTGCAAAAGTTAAACAAGAGGTTAAATTTACAGCACCTGAAATAAAAAAAGATGATGATAATAATGCGTTATTAGAATTGAAAGGCTATGATGATAAAAGTACTGCTATCGGAGCATTTGATGTTCATGATCCGGAGGCTCAAGCCGAAATATTAAAAGCAAGAAGTATAATTCATTGGGATAATAAAGACGATAATTAAAAATAATAAAAACAGACAAAAGCTCAACCGGAATCGGTTGGGCTTTTATTTGTTTTGAATTATAACGTTGACTTTTGTTTTTTCTTCATTAAAACCATGCAAAACTCCTATAAACGGATGATTTTTCATTAATAACAATTAATAATCATGCAAAGTTATCCGATAATGGAAGTAGAAGAAGTAGAGGCAGATAATGAAGATTAATGCAGGAATTTTTTACAACAACAGCGGGTTAACTAATTCAATCAGAGCTATGCACTTGCAGAGCGAACTGTTGGGGATTAGGAATGAGAATGTAGGCGGCTTTGATAAAGTAGGGTACCAGAGGAAAGAACCCGTTGTATCTTCCTTTACGGAATTTATGGGAGTAAATGCACTTTCAACTACACTGGATGATAAAATCGGACGTATTTCGGTTTCCGATAATCCGCTTGATATTGCAATCGCAAATAAAGGATATTTTCAGATTGATACCGGCAACGGCATAAAATTAACGCGTGACGGGAGATTTAAAATAGGAAGCGATGGGAGTTTGCTTTCTTTAGAAGACGGTCAGGTATTATCCGATGCCGGTATTCCGATTAAACTGCCGTTTATTCCGCAGAACTTAAGACACGTTAAAGTTGATATTAACGGGAAAATAAGTGTATTTAATGAAGAAACTCACGAGTTTAAAAAAGTCGGAAAGCTCGGGGTTGTCGATGCAAACGGACTTGTGGTAATGGAACCGAATATAAAACAGGGCTACAACGAATATTCAAACGTATCCTTGCAGGAAGAATTTATAAAAATGATGCCAATTATGAAAAATTTTGATGCAAACAGGCAAATGTATATGCTTCAGAATTCCGTTTTAGGCAAAGCAATATCTCAACTCGGGTCGGCTTCATAGTAAATAAGAGAGGTAAAAATGTATAACTTTCAGGCAATAATTTCAAAAGGTACAAATAATGCACTCGTTCAGTTTGAGCGTTTCGGGATGCTTGCGCATAACCTGTCAAACGTGGATACAAACGGATATAAAAGACAGAGCTTCGAGCAAATTTTGAAAGAGGATGGCTATCTGACCGGCGCAATCAGAAATGATTATAAACAAGGTTCAATAAGAGTAACAGAAAATCCTTATGATGTAGCAATTGATGGCCCCGGATATATCCCTGTTACATCTCCGTCAGGGGAAGTTCAATATACCCGTGACGGGGCATTCCGAACAGGCAAAGACGGTTATCTTATCACAAGCGACGGATGGCTTGTAGGTGACGGCATTAAAATTCCAGCCAATTGTCTAAAATTTGAAATAAAGAAAAACGGCGATGTAGTTTACTACAATTTCCACGGAGATGAAGCAAAGAAAATCGGTCATATTCCGCTTATCAGATTTGAAAATCCTGACGGGATGGAAAGAATGGATATGAACAGATTGAAACCGACTGAAGATTCAGGACAGGCATATATGGTAAAAGACCACGATTGTTTTAAACAAGCCTGCTTAGAGCGTGCAAACGTAAGCGTTTATGCCTCAGCAAACGAACTTCTAAGACTTAACGCATCAATGCTTGCAAGTATGCAAATCCTAAAAGCCGCAGACCAAATGTATAACAAGGCAATTAATATAAGAGAATCGTAATAAATAAGAGGTAATAAATGTATACACCACTTGACAGTATGGGCAGAGTTTCACTGATGATGGACTTAATCGCACAAAAACAACGTGCATTAGGTTCAAATATCGCGAACGTTGATACTCCGGGTTATATCAGGCAAGATATTGATTTTGGACAATATTTAAGCACTATGAACAGTCCGCTTGAAACAAAACTTTCTGAAAAACTCGGACCATCGGCTATTGCAACAGAAAGAGGAGAAGAACCTGTAAACAGTGCAAACGAATTGCTGAGAATACAGGAAAATGCAATTCTTTATTCTATGGCAACACGCAGAATGTCAAATATTATTACCGAAATGAAAACGGTAATTAACGTCGGTAAATAATAAATAAAATATGCAAAAAGGAGCATAAAATGGGTATATTTGAATCAATCGACATCGGCGGAAACGCTCTCAGAGTACACGGTAAAAGAATTGATATTCACGCAAAGAATATCGCAAACCTTGATACGCCAAATTATGTACGTAAAATTCCTATTTTGAATGCGACTGACGATTTATCTTTTCACGGGTTATTAAATACGATGAAAGAGGATGTTTTTGGAGTCGGTACATTGCCATATTTGCAGGGCGGAGTAAATTTCTCAGGTGTTGTAGAAGACCCGACTCCGGGTCAAAAAATTTATCAGCCGGGGCATCCTGATGCAGATGAAAACGGTTACATAAGAACGTCAAACGTTAACGCAATGGTTGATATCGCGGATGCACTAATGGCTCAAAGAGCGTATGAAGCAAACCTTGCGCTTGTAAACGTGACAAAATCCATGGCGCAAAAAGCCGTAGAAATCGGAAGATAGATTTAGCCTTTCATTTTATTTATAATATTAGTTGTAGATTTACCTTCAACAAATGTTATAAATTCAACTTTTGTATTATTTTTACGCATAATATCCGCTTCCGGCAGGGTTTCCATTGTGTAATCAGCGCCTTTTGTATAAACATCGGGTTTTATTTGGTCTAAAAGCTGAGCGGGAGAATCTTCATCAAACATTACAACATAATCAACACATGATAAAGCACAAAGAACTTCGGCTCTGTCGTTTTCATTATTTATAGGTCGACCCTCACCTTTAATACTTCTTACGGATTTATCGGAATTTAAAAGCACGATAGAATAATCTGCAAAGGATTTTGTTTTTTGCAAATATCTTACATGCCCGACATGCAAAATATCAAAACACCCGTTTGTTGTGACAACCGTCTTTCCGCTTTTGTGTAATTTTTCTACAAATTCGGCAATATGCTCTCTTTTTATAACCTGACCCATAATTTTATCCTCGTTTCAAAATCATTATAGCATAATTATTCGTATAATTTGCTTAAATCCAATTTTATTCTGTTTTCAACGGGCGAAATTTCATAAATTGTTTTTGCAAAGTTTTCTATATATGACTTATCTAATCTCTTATTTTTTTGCTTTTTACTAACCTTTTCAAAAAATCCCTGTTTATACAGTTCAATCATTCTGTCAACATATTTCTGGCAATTTTTTCGAGTCTCAGGGTGCTTTCTTACCCATTCATCAAAATATATATTAGTCTTTTGTCTGTTAATTTCCTGACCGGAAAGCCCGTAATTTAAGAGCTTGCTCGGACCGCCGTTTTTCTTTGCTATGAGATGATCAATTGAACACATTCCGCTTAACAAAAGATTTGAGCCGATTTTATTATTACTTTGATCTGAAAATTTTACAATAAATGCAGATACATTATCTTTTGATGTCGGCAAACGCCAGGATGCTTCCGTAAATTCCTGTGCAAACTTTCTGTTTTTAAGCTTTCTTGTTATTTTTTTGAGTTCGTGAATAAACGATTTCCTTTCAAAATTTGCATAAGACGGGAAACCATGTACTTTTGCACTTGTAATATCAAGAAGTTTGATAATATCTTCATTATTTCTCAATGGGGATATCTCGAAAATCTTTTTAAATTCGGCAAGATTTGTGGAATTTCGTTTTAATATTTCCGGCTGCATCTGCATCTCCAGCTTTTTTTTGATTTTTCTGCCGTATGCTCTTGAGCCTTTCGGTTCGTTATGAAAAATTTTATTTGCTACCGAAATCAGCCTTTGCATTGCATGTAATTCGTGAGGGTTATTCCTTATGAGCATTTCAGCCCCAATTCTGCGCAATTTATACAAAAACTCACGTTCGCTGAAAGGCAATACAACAGGATCATTTAACAACCTCTTGTTTGTAATATTCATAAGTTCAGAAAATTCTTCATACAAATCTTTTGGCAAATCACATGCAAGACGTATAATTTCCTCAAAAACAGTTTGCTGAGCCCTCAGTAGTTTTTGTTTATGCTGAGGATATAATTTTTTAAAAGCTTCTGATAATGTAATATCAGGATGCTTTTTTGCAACTGCTTTAACAGAATTGAACGCTTCTCTATTTATTGGCATCATTGTATTTTCATAATTAGACATTACTCTGACAACCTTGCCGAGAGGCTCACGGAAAAAATTGCTATTTTGCATTCTTTCAATAATTTTCGGATCTAAAAGCATAAGCCCCGTATACATATCAGGAACGCCATAAGCACTTAGTTTTTTTAATATATCCCCTCCGTTACTTACTCCCGAAAAAGATACAGTATCTCTGTCCAATACCGGTTTAAGCATCAGCGAATTTGGCACACAAGAAGAGTTATTCTCCCTTCTTTTAATAAGGTAAGGTTTATAATCCAAAACATTAAAATTTATACTCGCAATATTCACTTCTTTTTAAAAATCCAAACAAAAAATATTTTGCGCAGAATATTTAGGAATTATTAATTATCGCATCCGCACAAACAAACCCTGTTGACCAGCAGTTTTGCAGATTAAATCCGCCGCAAAATCCGTCGATATCGACTACTTCACCGCAAAAATACAGTCCCTTGTATTTCTTTGACTCCATAGTTTTTGAATTTATTTCATTCAGGTCTACTCCTCCGCAGGTAACAACTTCTCCATCAGGCACTTTTCCGGTAACAACCGCCTCAAAATCTGTCAGATTTTTATAAATCAAATCCCGCATTTTTCCGTCAATTTTATGGCATGGCAAATCAGGGTCAATATTTATAAAAATCAATAAAAATTGTGCAAAAGATTTTGGGACCAATTGAGATAAAAGATTTTTTATTTCTTTATGCGGATTAGAATTTAATAACTTCTGAAAATCAAAATCGTTGGAGAATTTTAAATGAATTTTATACGGCATTTCTTTTCTTGCACAGACAGATGAAACAGTATAAATCAAAGGTCCAGAAAAACCTTTGTGAGTAAATAAAATATCCCCGTAAAAAGAGTTTTTCTCAATCTTAGCTTCTGCATTTTTAATACTTACACCTGCAAGCTGCGAAAAATCTTCTTTAGTTATAAGCCCTACAAGTGACGGTTGAGGAGGGATTATATTTAAGTCAAAAAAATTCAAAATCTCATAAGATGTATGTCCGCCTGTTGCGATTACAACATTATCAAAATAATAATCGCTCTTATTGGTTTTAACCTTATATTGCGGACTGATTTTTAAAACTTCTTCATTTACAAACTTGCATTTTATTGATTTTAATAATTTTTCTCTCACGTCGGAAGATGAATTTGAAGTCGGAAAAATTCTGCCGTTATCCTGAGTGTATGTTTCAACACCTATTGATTTAAAAAATTGCAAAGTTTCATCTGTAGCAAATTTTGAAAATACGGAATACAAAAACTTTTTGCCTCTCGGATAGTTATGCGCAAGAGATTTAAAATTAAAATCGGCATGGGCAAGATTGCATCGACCTCCGCCGGTAGGCAAAAGAGTATGCAAAAACTTTCCCTTATCAAAAAGAGTCACATCAATCCCTGCATCCGATAAATACTTTGCACAGATACACCCTGAAGGACCTGCGCCTATTACCGCGACGGATTTATTAGAAATCGAAGTCAACTCTTGTACCATATAAAAAGACCATTTCAGGGTTTTCCAAATCTTCGTGCATCTGTGCAATAGTTTTGTGCAGAACAGGGTGTTCATAATCAGCATTCAGCTCAAGCATCGGTACAAGATTAAATGCTCTTAAATGAACATATTTATGCGGAATAACAAGATTTTCTTCGTTTATAATATCACTGTTATAAAACAAAATATCAATATCTATTGTTCTGTCCTCGTAATCGTTGCCTTGTTTATGTTCACGACCGAGTTTATGCTCAATTCCCTGGCAGACATTTAACAGTTCTTTGGGAGAATATTTTGTTTTGATTTCAACAACCGCATTCACAAACCAAGTTTCCGTTTTCATGTTCCACGGTTCAGTTTCGTAAAACGCAGAACTTCTGACAATAGAAATACCCCCGTCTAATCCGAGCAGACTTGCCGCCTGCTGAACAAAGCCGATACGGTCACCCTTATTTGAACCTAAACTTAAATACACTATTGCCATAACGAAATTTTATAAATTTTTAAATAACATGTCAACATGTTCACTTTATTTGATGTATAATTCAAAATGTTATGACGATATATACAATTTTAATTATATTATTAATACTCATTCTAATTTCAATTATTGATGTATTTTTCTTATACGGATTGGTTTCGACGGTAGTTTTTGTAATATGTTTGCCGTTTTATTTTATTGTCCGTGTACTTAATAAAAAATTCTTATACGGATGGAAAGAGAAACTCGGATTTTTTAAAACCCCGAATCTTGGGGATAAAGTTATAATGTATCACGGAGTTTCGGTTGGGGAAGTCATTGCACTTGAAAACCTTATCAAAAAGACAAAAGAAGTTTTCCCTCAGTATAAAATCGTTGTCACAACCGGAACAAAAACAGGGCAGGAAATTGCCCGCAAAAAATATGCGCAGGTAGCTGATTTTATTACATATTTCCCGTTTGATATTACATATTGCGTAAACGTATTTTTAAATAAAGTCAGACCTAATGTCGTTTTAATCGCGGAAACAGAACTCTGGCCTATTTTTTCATCCTCATGCAAACGCAGAGGGATTCAGCTGTACTGCATAAACGGAAGAATGTCTGATTCGACATTTTCAATATATAAAAAATTCAGATTTTTCTTCAAATTCGTTCTTCAGAAATACACCAAAATTCTTACTCAGAGCGAAATTGACATGAATAAACTCCTTGCTATCGGCGCACCTAAAGAAAAAACTTCGGTTATGAAAAACCTGAAATTTGATATAAAAGCATCAAATGAAACTGTTGATTTGGGACAGGATGGTTTCAGGGTAATTATTGCAGGAAGCACCCACAAGGGAGAAGACGAAATAATTATTCCTATTTTCAAAGAAAAACACGAAAAATATCCTGATACGAAACTGCTTTTGGTGTCCAGACATACCCAAAGAATACCGAATATTGTCGAACTGCTTGACAAAGCAGGTTTAAATTACGGTTATCGTTCAAAAGGGGATACATTTAAGAACTTCGATGTAATTCTTCTCGATACAATGGGAGAACTTGGCAAAATGTATTCAATATGCCATTTTGCATTTATAGGCGGGAGCTTTAACAAAACAGGCGGGCACAATCCACTTGAAGCTACGGTTTATTCAAAACCGACAATAACAGGACCCTGTATTCACAATTTCAGAGATATTTACTGGCTTTTATCCCGTTCGAATGCAGGAAAAATTGTTAAAAATCCGAAAGAATTATCGGAATATATTGAAAAATTATTATCGGATAACGAATTTTATCTTCAGGCATGCAAAGACTGCGAAACAATCTTCAACGACCAGCAAGGTGCGTTAGATATTGTTATCAACGAATTAAAAGAAATCTTATAATTCTTTTGATAATTTTTGTAACAACCTTAGATGTCAACTTATCGCCCTATATTGATATGATATAATTTTTATATGTTTATAGGGAGAAATTTATGTTAGATTTTTTATTCACAAAAAAAGAGAGCCGAAATGCATCAGATGCCGAATTAAACAGAATATACGAAATTCTAAAAAAGGCATATCCGTTTGATGCGATACCGGAAATCCGTAAAAAATATCTTGAAATGCACATCAAAAAATACGGATATTTGACTTATTCATTCCAAAAAGCGCAGGAGGAACTCTCAAACGAGGAAGTTTTGTATGCTTTAGAACAAAAATGGATACAAAATAAAGTATTTAAAGACGGGAAATTTTCTTTTAAGAATAATCAAATAAGTGTTCTTTCAAGAAACCATCAAAAAAATTCTGACTGGTTTAAAAAAGAAGGACATGACATAAAACTTATAAACCTTGCTGCATTAGGTAACGGTAATCAGTCTAAAGAAACAGGGAAATTCTTTGACTGGTTAAAACAGTTACTCATTTTGCCAAGCGGAAATTTAGAAAATAATATTTACGGAACAACAATTTATTTAATCCCGTTCCACCCGAGAGAATTTGGCTGTGCCTACCTGCCAAAGAGCAGTGAAGTAAGCCCAAAACTCAATGATGAATATATTGAAGAAATAACCGGAATGAATGTCAAAAAGCAGCTACAGACATTTATTACTATGGCTCAGCTTGCGGGGCATCCTGTCATTTATGATATTTTGCCGCAGACAGGCAGATTTTCAAAATTTGTGCTTGCAAATCCTCAGGTTGCACGCTGGTACGATATAACAGAACTTCAAAAACAACTTGAAAATAAAGTTAATGAGGTTGCGGAATTTTTATCAAAAGATCACGACGAAGATGATATTAAAATAACAAAGGATGTATATCTGCAAAGATTAAAAGGTAACAGCGGAGATTTAAGTCCTGTATATCAGGAGCTTTATGACAACTTTGAATCGATAATGATAGAGCATAAGAAAGCTCTTTCAAATCAAATGCTTGAAAGAGCTTATCAAAACAAAATTCACAAGCGTGTGAAAGATTTGGTAGCAAAAGTTCACGAATTTAAAGGCGATAAAAACAAACTTGAAGAAAAAGATATAACAAAACAAATTGAGGTTATACAATTACTTATCAATGAAGGTTTGTGGCCTGCACCCGGGGGAGCATGGTGCTCTGCGGGGGTTCCAGTATTTGACTCAATGAGCGAATGCGGCGGATATCCAATGTTTAAACATTTTGATTTTAAAGGTGATGATGTTACTCCGCTTGCAAACCTTGATTGTCAAACACCTTACTATTTTGTTAACCTTGAAAACGGGAAATATAATGAAAATGTCATTGATTTATTTATAAAATCTCTTGAAAATATACAAAGGGATTACAATTTTGACGGATTCAGGGTTGACCATATTGACCACATTGTTGATGAGGTATCCGAGCAAAACGGACGACCTATAAGTTACAGGGCACCAAAATATGTACTAAATAAACTCAATACAACTATGAAGAAAAAAATACCGTATTTTGCAACGCTTGCAGAATACATGCTTTGGGATAATTACTACAAAGAATATCACGAAGATATGAATTTTGATGTTCTCTGGGGCAACGATATTATATCTCAATTTGATAAAACTCCTGAAAAGATTGTTGAAGATAACCAAAATCTTGTCAATTACAATTCAAAATTCAAAAGCGGGAATATGCTTTCAATTTTAAAAACATATAATAATCAGGACGGCGAATTTCACGTTATTGACCAATATCCTGCGCAATTAGGCGAAAAAGGTGCATTGTATAAATGGGCAAAGTATAAACTTCTTCCCGGTGGCAAATATGCTCAGCGTCCGGTTATGTACGCAGATGGGGACGAAAGTTTCACTCAGGGCGGACTTGAATATACGATAGGCGAAGAAGTTGCAATGAGCCGCAGCAATAATGAAGATTTTTATACAAAATTCGATGCAATAGACAGATTTGTAAAAAACAATTCTATAATATCAGGCGGGGAAGCTCAAATTATAATTGAAGATGAGGACGGATATTGTGCGTGGATGGTTACAAGAGAACCGCTAAATACGGCATACCTTGTAGTTTCGAATTACAAATACCCGACTGAAAAAGTTGTAAAAACCGCTCCGACAGGAGAAAATTACAAAGAAATAGTCGAAGGATATGCAATCTTTGACAAAAACATTGCAATACCCGGAGATTATGACCTTAAATATGAAATAGTCTTAAAAGAAAAAGACTACGAAAAAGAAGAATTCGAAAATTCCGACAATATTCACTTTGACAAACTTGAACCTGGAGAATTCAGAATTTTTGAACTCGAAAGAAAATAAATAATATTCTTAAACGGGATATATGGAAGAAAAAAAAGAGAATTTAATAAAAAAAATACTGAAAAATATTTTTTCGGTAACAGATGCGGATTACACTCACAAATTGATACGAATTTGCGGTATAAGAGTGCGGATTTTAAAATCAGACAATAAAAAAAGAATTAAAATAAATTATAAAAATTTTAATGATATAACTAAAATTCCCCAAGCGACAGGTTTTTTGAGAGATTATCAAATGGCTTTACTTGCTATTTTAAAAGAGTTTGACAGAATTTGCACTTCTCATAATCTGCGTTACTGGCTCAGCGGAGGTACGCTTTTAGGTGCACAAAGGCATAAAGGATTTATTCCCTGGGATGACGATGTTGATGTCGATATGATGAGAGATGATTATGACAAATTCCCGTCAATATTTAATGCCTGTACTACTAATCCCGATTTGTACTGTGAACTCTGGCGAGATGAAAACGCTCCTGCAACATGCATATTAAAAATTAAGCATCGAAAAATTAAACAGGCTTTTATTGATATTTTTCCTCACGATTTTTACTACACAAGAGCAAGAGGGAAAGATAAAAAAAAGCTAAACAAAAAAATTCGTTCAATCAGAAAAAGACTCAGTTTAAGCCCGTTCAGAATTAAAGATACCGATGAGCTTGTAGCAAAAATTAAACATCTGACATTAGATATCATAAACGAAAAAATTGATGTTGACGAAAGATTAAAGCCTTCCATTCACTGGGGGCTTGATTTCCCGCATCGTTGGAGTAACTGGATATATGATTACGACCAGATTTTTCCGCTAAAAAAAATTGAATTTGAAGGGTATATGTTTAATTGTCCTGCAGATACGGATTTTATGCTACACAACATATACGGAGAATATATGAAATTCCCCAAAAGCATCTGTCCGCATCACTCAGATGAAAATCAATTTTCTGATGAAGAAATTATTGAAATGAAAAAACTGATTTCGGAGGATAAAAATGCCTAAACTTCGTCCTTGGGAATACATTTTTTCATTAACAAATTCAGGAACAGACAAACTTATTATGTTTTTGGGAATACCAATAAGAATCGATCGTTCCGGATATTATAAAAAATTCTGCGAAGAATTGCCAATTGACGGAAATAAAATTGTCATAGATAACTTCAACGGCGGAAGTTATGGTTGTAATCCCAAATACATAACAGAAGAACTTTTAAAGCGCAATAAAAATTATGATATAGTCTGGCTTGTAAAAAGTGTAAAAAAAGAAACGGAAAAAGGGAATTTCCCTGAGGGAATAAGACTTGTAGGATACGGCACGAAACAAGGCTTGAAAGAACTTGCAAGCGCAAAACTCTGGATAGACAACCAAAGAAAAAACTACTTTATTAAAAAGGGTCTGACAAAAAAGGGAGGTCAATATTTTATCCAAACTTGGCACGGTTCTTTGGGTATAAAAAAACTTGATGCAGATGTTGAGGCTTTTACTAATGAATATAAGCAAGAATGGGTAGAACGAGCCAAATTTGATTCTGCAATGTGGGATTATCTTTTGACTAACAGCGAATTTGAAAACAAAATTTTCCGCCGTGCATTGTGGTTTAATAATGAAATTAAACAGTACGGGCACCCGAGAAATGACATATTTTTTAAAGACTCAACACTGATTAAAAACAAAGTCTATGAATTTTTTGATATCCCGAAAGATAAAAAGATTTTATTATATGTTCCATCATTTAGAGATGACGGGGATATAGAGTGCTATAAACTTGACTATGACAGAATTTTGAAGGCATTAGAAAATAAATTTGGTTCCAAATGGGTATGCATCTCAAGACTTCACCCAAGAGCCAAAAAGTTTGATTCTCAAATTATCCCCGAAGATAATCCGCATGTTATTGACGGAACATTTTATCCTGATATTCAGGAACTTTTAGTCAGTGCAAATTGTGCAATTTCAGATTATTCAAGTTGTATATTTGATTTTATGATGAGCAGAAATCCCGCATTTATTTTTGCAACGGATATTGAAAAATTCAATACCGAAAGAGGATTTTACTATCCGCTTGAATCAACGCCATTTCCGATTGCTACAAATAATGAAACACTGATTAAAAACATAGAAAATTTTGATTATGAAAATTATAAGGTTAAAGCAGAGGAATTTATAAAAGAAAAAGGATGCACGGAAGACGGTCATGCCTCTGAAAGAACAGCAGATTTGATTGAAGAAATTATGAGGAAATAATAATGAATATAGCGATTATATTTGCAGGCGGAACAGGACAAAGACTGAAAAGCGGACAAGATTCCACCCCTAAACAGTTTTTGAAAATACATAATAAACCTATCATTATCCATACTCTTGAATTATTTCAGGAACATCCGCAAATTGATAAAATTTATATTGCAATTCATCCTGATTATTACGATTATATGGGTGAACTTGTAAAACACTATTACATAACAAAAACCGCAGGGATTGTAAATGGCGGAGAAACGGGTCAGGAGTCTATTTATAATGCTCTAAAACTTGCTCAAAGCCAAAATCCTGACGATTCTATAGTGCTAATTCATGATGGTGTAAGACCCAATATTACACCTGAAGTTATAACAAAAAACATTGAATGTACGATAAAAAACGGGAACGCAATAACATCGACTCCATGCTTTGAAACAATTTTGATAAGTGAAAACGGTACTAATCCGAAACATGTTCCTTACAGGAAAAACACATACGCAGCTCAGGCTCCGCAAAGTTTCAGACTTGGCGAAATCATACAAGCGCACGAACAAACAAGAAAAATAAACCAGAATTATGCGGATATTGTTGATTCTTGTACTTTATATAAAACTCTTGGCAAAGAAACATTTATGATAAAAGGTAACAGAGGAAATATCAAAATAACTACGATTGAAGATTTGTATATATTGAGAGCATTAATCAGATACAGAGAAGATTTGGAAGCTCTCGGAATTGACGGGAAAGAATAATATGACAATATTTGAAGATGATGTAAAAAATATAATAAAAGACTTTGATATGTCTGTTTTTGACGGCAAAACCGTTTTAGTCACCGGTGCAACGGGTTTAATCGGAAAACTTTGCGCAAAAAGTCTTTTAAATTCCGGTTTTGATACAAAAGTTATTGCACTTATCAGAAACGAACAAAAGGGGATAAAAGTTCTCGGTAAGGATAAGAATTTAGAGTTTCTTATACAGGATATAAATGATGATATTAAGTTAGAGGTAAAAGTTGATTATATAATTCATTGCGCGAGTGTGACATCTTCTTCCGATTTTGTAAACAAACCTGTTGAAACAATTTTGACTGCAATTAATGGGACAAAAAATGTGCTTGAATTTGCACGAACACAAGAAAATTTAAAAGGTCTGATTTATCTTTCGTCACTGGAAGTTTACGGAAAACCGCAGCAAACGGATATCACAGAAACTGATTATGGCTATATAGACATTTTGAGTCCGAGAAGCAGTTATTCTGAAGGAAAAAAATTGACAGAAACACTTTGTATATCTTATGGGAACGAATACAATGTTCCCATAAGAATTGCAAGATTATCACAAACTTTCGGAGCAGGGGTTGATAAAAATGATAACAGAGTTTTTGCCCAGTTTGCTAAAAGCGTAATCCATAAAGAAAATATTGTTCTTCATACAAAAGGAGAAACCAAAAGAAACTATTGCTACACAACAGATGCTGTTCGGGCAATTTTTACAATCCTTACAAAAGGAGAAAATAATAATGCATATAATGTAGCAAACAAAAATACATATACATCCATTGCTGATATGGCAAAATCACTTGAAAATGAAAACACAAAAGTAGTTTTTGAAATTGACAATAAAAACAGGGGCTTCAATCCTACAATGCAAATTTGCCTGAATACCGATAAACTCGAAACTTTAGGTTGGAGTGCAAAAGTTGATTTGCCCGAAATGTTTGAGCGTACGATAAAATCAATGACGGAAGAAAATGAATAAACTAAAAAATATTGAATTTTTGAGAGTTTTTTTAATAAGTGTCATTGTTTTACTGCATACAACGGCTTACGGCAGCTGGTCTCTGCTTGTAAACTTTCCGGATATAAAAGAACTTGATTTTTTTCACAAAACATTTATTCAGGGGAATAATTCGGTTGAGGGCTTTTTTATAATCGCAGGCTTTTTATTGATTTATACTTTGAAAAATCAAAACATCAAAGATTTTATAAAGAAAAAATATATGCGTTTGTCTCCGACGATTTTATTTGCGGTAATAATATGCATAATAGCATCATTCTGGCACACAATAAAACTGAGGTTTTGGGACGACATTCTTGTGGTACTTTTACTGAACAACTTTGGTATTTGTTTAGCACACGGAACAACTCCAACATTGTGGTTTACTTCTGCATTATTTGCAGGGCTTTTAATTTATTTTTTATTGACAAAAATTTCATCAAAAACAATCAAAACTATTTCATTTGTTGCATTACCGATATTAGCCTACGGAATTTTAGAGTATTTTCAGCACGGAAGTTTTTCGACCCCGCACAAAAATTACGCATATATTTTTAATGTCGGCTTTTTAAGAGCCGTCGGAGGTGTGGGAATCGGAACAACTGTCGGATTTATTTACAAAAAATATATTCAGGAAATAAAGGAAAAAGTTTTTAATTTTATAGGTAATATTATAATAAATCTTGCCGAATTTTCATTGCTTTGCTTTATGGTTTGGTGGCTTGTAACACCACACAAACAACTAAACTGCATTATCTTTGTTATTGCATTTGCTCTGTTATTAACTTTATTTGTATTTGAAAAAGGTATTATTTCAAAGATTACAAATAAAGATATTTGGGTAAAACTTGGCAAATATCAGTATTCTATTTATGTTATTCACTCAGTTATCGGTAAAATTTTAATAAATTCCGTATGGAAAACAAATTCGGAATTTGTAAAAATTCATCCGTATAGTACAATATTTATAATAATTTGCACAATCCTGATTGCAGGTTATATTACATATAATTTGGTCGAAAAACCGTGTACAAATTATTTAAAGAAGAAATTCGGATAAACATGACAAAAATATTTGAAAAATTTAAAAATAAATTGAATGAAAAATACAAAAATGATGAGAATTATCATTCTTTATCCGTTGTTTTGCCATATTTTAAACCGTATTTAAAAAGGACATTTCTCGCTCTCGGACTTGCAGTACCGATAGGTGCATTAGATGCGGTAATTGCACTTTCATTAAAACCGTACATGGACATAGTAATGATGGAAAAGCAGATGCAATCTACATGGTATCTGCCTATTTTAATCGTTGTTTTCACATCATTTCAGGGAGGATTAAATTACCTTGCAACATATATGAACGACTGGGTTGGTGGCAAAGTTACAAATGATTTGAAAACAACCTTGTATTCAAAACTTATGCGTCAGGCTCCGGGATTTTTTGAGAAACAAACTTCAGGAAAGATTTTAAAAGCCTATAACAATGATGCAGAGAAGTCTTGCAGCGGACTTCTTACAAACTTAAAAACATGTATTTCAAGATTTTTTTCTTCAATTTCACTTATCGGAGTTTTGTTCTATAACTCGTGGCAATTAGCAATTATAGCTGTTACCGTTTTGTCATGCGCAATGGTCCCGTTATTAAAAATCAAGTCAAAAATTAAAGACATTTATAATCGTTCTGAAGGTGAAAATGCAAAGGTTCTTACAACATATAATGAAGCATTTGCGGGGAATAAAGTTATTTCCGGATATAATCTTTATAACCTGAAAGAAAATCAATTTAAAAAACTCATAAATATAGTATTTGGATTAAAAATGAAAATAACTCAGCATGTCAGTTGGCTTTCACCATTAATGCATGTTATAGTATCAATCGGAATTGCGCTTGTCATAGGTTTGGGCAGTTATTTCATAGTAAAAGGACAACTCACTGCAGGACAATTTGTTTCGTTTATAACCGCACTGATTATGCTTTATACTCCGATTAAGGGTTTAGGCAACAACGCAAAAAATATTTCTACATGCATGTGTGCGATGGAAAGAGTTGTATCAAAGCTCGAAAAAATACCTGCCATTAAAGATTGTGAAGATGCGGTTGATTTCCCTGATTTTAAAGACAAAATTGAATTTAAGGATATCAAATTTTCTTATGTTAAAGGCAAACGTGTATTAAACGGAATATCTTTAGAAGTCAAAAAAGGTGAAACTATTGCATTTGTGGGTAACTCAGGAGGAGGCAAATCTACCTTAGTAAATTTGCTTCCAAGATTTTACAACGTAAAAAACGGCGATTTAACATTTGACGGAATTTCTGTTAACAATATAAAAGTTGATTCTCTGAGACAAAATATAGCCGTAGTTTTTCAGGATAATTTTTTATTTGAGGGAACAATAAAAGAAAACATTTTACTTGGGAATTTAAACGCTACGGAAGAAGAAGTAAAAAAAGCAATAACCGAATCATACCTTGATGAATTTGTAAATTCACTTGAACAAGGCTGGGATACCCAAATCGGAGAGCGTGGAATGTTATTATCAGGCGGACAAAAACAAAGAATCGGAATAGCAAGAGCCTTTTTAAAAAATGCCCCGATTTTAGTTCTTGATGAGGCGACATCAGCACTTGATAATCAGTCTGAATACATTGTTCAGCAGGCAATAGAAAACCTTATGAAAGACAGAACCGTATTTGTAATTGCACACAGACTCACTACAATCCAAAATGCTGACAGAATAGCAGTAATAAATCACGGAAATCTGACAGAACTGGGAACTCACGAAGAACTTATGAACATCCCAAACGGCGAATACAAAAAATTATACGAAATGCAGTTTAATCATTAAATAATTACGAAAATTATAACTATTAATGTACAATTAAGCAACCTGCTTTTCTTCTTCTTTCAATTCTTTTACTTTTGAAAAAGCATCTTTGCCGGTAAAATTTTTCTGGTTTAAAAATTCTCTGTTTTCAGGAGAAAGCATCTTATCATCAATTTGAGCCGGGTTTTGCTGTTGAGATTGAGCAGCCGCCTGCGCCTCTTTTTCCATTCTGCGTTTTGTTAAATAGATATTAAGTTTTGGAATACCCACACCAAGTACAACACCTGAATATACATAACCTGCGATTTGTGCAAGAGTTAAAATGCTGAGTTGTTTTTTAGCGGCTTTATTGTCACCTAAAGCTTTAATCATTTCACCGAATTTGAGAGCCTTGCCATCTTTAAATGCTTTTTCTCCAAGAGCTTCATGTAATACTTCATCTCTTGATTTAAGTGAGGAGGTTCTAATCCAGTTCAAAATACCACCTTTTTGTTCCTGCTTGATGAGTGATTTGTCAAATCCCTGAGCAACAAGTTTCTGGACAAAATTACCCAAAATCAACCAGTTTACAAAACCCAAAACATCTTTGGTCGTTGATTCTTTTAATTCATTTTCATTACGCGCTGCCAAAAATCTTGATGCTATAGTTGCACCGTAAATGAATTTCAACTGATTTATAGTAGGTGTAAAGCCTTTAAATTGTAAGTTCTTTAACAAGTTTTTCGGATTTCCGATTGTAGCGATTACACCGGCACTAAACAAGCCTGCAACAAGAGCCTTTTGCATCTTAAATCCGAATGAATCGTCTTTTTTACCTCCGCCGACAAATCCGTCACCACCGGTTTTACGTTTTGTAAGCCACATATTAATAGGCTGTACACTGCATCCTACAAGAGTTGCCATAAGAACACCGAGTACAGAACGTTTCATATTCATTCCTTTTAATGCTTTCAGGAACTTATTAGAACCATATTCCGAGGCTTCTTTAAATGCTTCAACAACTTTATCTTTAGAGAATATTTTTGATAATTTAAATGTATTTTCTGCTATCGTATCTATTGAATAGCGAGAAGAATGCAATTTTTCACCTTCATTCGCAATAATTCTGAAATTATTTTCAAGATTATTAGACGATGTAAGGATTTTCTTAATGTTGTATTTACCTTCTTTACTTAATTTTTCGCCTTTTTCAAGTTCTTCAACAAAAATATTAGCAGCCTTTTCAATGTCTTGTTCTTTAAATTTAGACCATTTTTCACCGTCATATACTTCATAATTCCCAAGTGCTTTTTTGATTCTCTCAAACATTGGATTCTGAACATTTTGAACGGTTTCTTCATGCCAGATTTTGCCCATCATATCGATAGTTTCAGAATCGGCAAAAATTGAAGCAGCTTTCAAATCTTTTTTACCCAAGCCAAATGCTTTATTTATGCCCATAGCAAGAGCAAGACCTGCCAATGTACCATAAGCCCCGACGGCAGAATCGTTGATAGTGCCCATACTTTCTCTGCGTGCAGTTTCCATCCCTGCAGCAGGTCCACGACCGAAATCAGTCAGGGTTCTTGGCAATACCATACAGAAAAAGTCGACGGCATTAGCACCCCACGCAGGACTTGTATCTAAGAATTTCAAAACATCAATAACTCCGGTAAAGTTCGGATTTTTACCATTCTTAGTTTGACCTGCATTATTTGGCGCAGAGTTTTGTCTGGTGATATTAAACTGTCTGTAGCTGTTATCGATTTTCATTTACGCTGCCTTTGTTGTTTGTTCTAACGAAAAAGCTTTGAATGCAGCTGATTTTGACGGATTGCCCGTAAAACTTTCTGATGCGGCAAGAGCCTGTGCCTGCTTTTCGGCTAATTCTTTTTGCTTTTTGTTAGTTTGGGTTCTTGTATATAATGGGATAAATAAACCGAGTGATAATAGAGAGAATATCAAATTCCCTGCCTGACATGCAGCTCTTAAGTTTTTACTTTTTGTTCTCAGCGCTTCATTAGAAATTGCACTGAGTTCGTCAGTTGATTTCATTGTTGTATGTTTTGCCCAATGCCAGAATTTTTGCAGCATATTGGCATTAGGATCACACTCTTTTAATTTATTTATTAAAATAACATCTTTTGAATGTTTCTGAATTAATGTAGCAATTGCTTTTGCCGCATAATCTCCCAAGAAATAAAAACTTGAGAATGTTGCGATATCACGAATTGTATTTTCTTTTAATTCATTTGAATCTTCAGATGCTGCTATACGGCTTGAAAATGTAGCAGCAGAGATAATTCTTGCCTGATCCATTGTCGGGAATATATTTTTAAACTGGAACATTTTTAAACTTGGTCTGTCAAGTAACATCGATAGACCTGCGACAGCCCACATTAAAGGTACTGCAAAGAATTTATCAGCTGTAAGCTTTTTCTGTTCTTCAGGGGACAGATGTCTGTCTTTATCATCATTATAAATTGGAGCACCTGCTTTACCTGAAAGTTTGTGAGTAATCCAGCGGTTAATCGGCTGAGCAGAAATTGCAAGCGGAATAATCAAACCGACAAGACCAATAGCACTTTTGGCATTGACAAGCTTTTTAGCCTTACTCATATATTTTGTAAATTCTTTTGAATCCGTAGTAATATTTTCTTTAACCGCCCCTCTGAGCATATCACTGCTTGAATCAAGAAGATGTTTCAAACTGCTTGTCGAATAACCTTTTTGTTCCGTAAATCTGATATTTTCAGAAGCACCGGTTCTTTTAACTATATGATTGTATAAATCATCGGTATAGTTTTTATAAGATTTTATTCCGAATAATTTTTTGAAACCTCTTACAAACTTATTATCAGAAACGAATTCTTCCTTATTACCCGTTAAAATATTGTTTGCAGTCTTTTTAAGGAGTCTGTCATATTCTGTATCATTAGCAAGAATTTCCTTAAATGCTTTTTCTTTATCCCCATCAACACCATGCAAATCCTGAGTCATAGTTTTGAGAGCATTATAAATTTTTTCTTCGGAATCTTTACCGCCGGCTTCAGCAAAATATTTACCAATTTTATCAATTGATTCACTGTTAGCCCAGGATTTTGTTAAATCAGAAGCTTTAAAACTACCCATAACAGGCCTGTTGAGGAGCTTTGCGACTCCAATTACAATAAAACTCGGAATTAAGCAGTTGATAATAAGTCCCGAAGATTCACGCCGAAAAGCTTCAAATCCGCCAAATATATTGAGTTTACGCTTTTGTTCTTCTCCGTTATCACCCTTCTTTTTAGAGCCTATGAAGGTTTCAAGAAAAGTTCTTGGCAATATGGCAGTAGATAAGTCCAATACCGAAACATTTATCATCGGATTAGCTTCACAAGTTTGGATTCCGCGCAAAACCAAATCTCCCAAGCCCGTAAATGCAGGATTTGACAAATTTTTCCCTGTGCTAATTCGGTCTTTTGGGGTTCTATTCTTACTATTTACACTACCTAATTCAACTTTATTTATCATATATCGCTTGTTTTACTACCAAACTGCCTTTTCATTATAACCAAAGTACATATTAATTAAAAGTTCGGCAAAATAAAAATTGCGCACATAGTACAAAATATAAAGTAAATGTAAAGATGAAATTTTGCATAATTTTCTAAAAATATAACTTTTTAGAATAAATTTTGGCTAAAAAAGTTTAATTTTTACTAAAAAAAAAGCAAAAAAAACTAAAAAATGGCAAAAAAAATACAAAAATTAATTGTAAAATTTTGTAAAGATTACAATATTAATGTTAAAAAGAGGCAACAAACATGTGCCTCTTTTTAAGAAATTATAGAATTACATTTAATACTGATTAGCTTTTACAGTAAAATTAAAATTTACTGTTACTTCATCTCTCGGGAAAGACAAAGGCAACGGAGGAAGCGGGGATGCTTTACGCAAAGCTGCCAGCGCAGATTCGTCAACTTCTTTATTTCCTGAAGACTGGGCAACAGATTCATTTATCACATGCCCGTTTTTTTGAATAGTGAATTTTAATACAACTTCTGAATCTTTATTTACAATCGGAGGTTGCCATTTACCGGAAATTTGCTTGTGCATTTCCTCAAGATAAGGCTGAAATTCCGGGCTTGCAGAACCTTTACCGGCATTTTGACTTTGTTGCTGGGCACTTTGCCCATTAGCAATATTCTTTAATTCATAAGAACGATTGCCGAAAACTCCGATTATTGTTAATATCAAAAATGCAGAGCCCATAAAAATTAAAAAGCCCTTTGTCATTTTGTCCATACCTTTTTTCTGTTCAGCCATAAAATTCTCCTTTTATTTAAACGCTTTTGCAATAGAATCATTATAATCCGGTCGCAATATACCTTTTTCAGTAATTATTCCGGCAATTAACTCATGCGGAGTGACATCAAATCCGGGATTTATGATATTCACACCGTCCGCACATATTTTTTTCCCGTTAATAGTTGTAACTTCTTCATGAGAACGTTCTTCTATAATAATTTCATCCCCTGATTTAATGGAAGTATCAATAGTCGATAACGGGGCAGCCACATAGAACGGGATATTGTGGTATTTTGCAGCAATTGCAACCGTATAAGTTCCGATTTTATTTGCAGCATCACCGTTTGCCGCAATCCTGTCCGCTCCGACACAAACCATATCAATCATACCTTTTTTCATAAAATATGAACACATACCGTCTGTAATGAGCGTTACAGGAATACCATCCATGACAAGTTCAAGTGTTGTGATTCTCGCCCCCTGCTGACGTGGTCTTGTTTCATCAGCAAAAACTTGAATTGTTGGATCGTTCGCAAAAGCACTGCGCACAACCCCTAATGCCGTCCCATATCCAACAGTTGCAAGCGCTCCGGCATTACAATGAGTGAGAATAGTTGCACCTTTTGGCACAACCAATGCGCCATAATCGCCAATCTTTTTATTTATTTCGATATCCTCAAGTTCAAGTTTTTTACCATTAATTTTTAATTCATCAATTAACGAATCTATATCAGAATTACAATTTTTAATAATATCTTTTTGCTTTTCCACAGCCCAGTAGAGATTGACCGCAGTAGGGCGGGAAGTCACAAGATAATCTGCTTTTTTTAGTAATTCGTTCTTAAATACCTCAAAGGAGAAATTTTGTTTTTGCAATTCCTGTGCGTACAAAACAACACCATGGGCACCGGCAATACCGATAGCGGGGGCACCACGGACAATCATTGTTTTAATTGCTTCAAACATTTCGTCACCAGTTTTAATATCAATATAATTAAACTCATAAGGGAATTTCGTCTGATCAACCATTCTTGAGCAATTATTAACCCATTCTATAGTTCTTATTTTTGATTCAAATTTTGTCATTTATCTGTCCTCATCTGCATGTTTTTTTTCATATAAATCGCGGATTAAATTTATAATATAATACGTCAAAAATCCCGAAAATGCATTTGTTGTTGCTGTTAATACACCTATAAAAAGAATTATTATGATTAACAGCCAAACCGGAGAATTTATTATCATTGCGGTAAGAAAATAATTTGTCGTAAATTTAGTTGTAATATACAACAACGCAACGACAATTGAATATGCAAATGAAAAAGTTATATTAGCAAAAAAGCCTGTCAAAGCACCATTTACAATACTGTCTTTTGGAGTAGTCAAATCGAGTTTCCCGGCCATAATAAGAAGAAGCATAACAAAAGGGGCACTTAGGAATAAAACACAAAAAAGTGCAAACCCGCCTATATAAGGAATTGCTCCCAATATCCCAAAAATTGTTCCTACAAGCAAACCTGATATTGCCAGATACTTTAAAATAAGCTTATTCATAGTTACATATTACCATTGATAATTAAAAAACTCAATTAATATATTTGTCTAAAAGAGCCTGACTTCTTGTGTAACAAATTGCAATTGCAACCGCATCTACAGTATCATCAAGTTTTGGTAATTTATCCGTAGTAAGAGCAACTTTTACCATCTGTTCCACTTCTTTTTTAGTTGCACGCCCATAACCTGTAAGTGTTTGCTTTACTTCTATGGGAGTATATTCGAAAACAGGAATTTCGTTTTGTTTCAATGCCAATAAAATTACCCCCCTTGCATGGGCAACAGGCATAACTGTTGTATAGTTCCGGAAGAAAAACAGTTTTTCTATTGCGCAAACATCAGGCTGATATTTTTCTATAATAATTTTTATATCATTATAAATTTCATGTAACCGAGCACCTTCACTATCGTCTTTAGATGTCTGAATAGAACCTGAGTGAAGTAATACAGAATTTTCTCCGTCAAAATCTAATATACAATACCCGACTATAGCCATTCCCGGGTCAATACCCAATATCTTCATAGTTGTATTATATAAGGTTTTATCATTATAAACAACAATTAAGCTAAAAAATTATTATTTTGTATAAACTATATTATATGCAAATAAATTTCCGTAACATGTTGTTACATTTTATATAAAATAAGGCAATTATCTCTTAAAAATATACTTTATATATACATAAGGGGATATTACGATGATTCAATGGGGAAGCATACCGACATATATAGCACAAAGACCTCTGTTCAGCATACCACAAATACCGTATGCTCCTGTGCAAATGCCATCAATATTCCAGTATAATCCGTTTGGCACCATGAATTTACCGGCTTACAATGTGCCGGCAATTGCACCAACACCACAAGGGATTTCTTCATGGTCAAACCCATTTAGCGGATGGTTCAATTTCTCTTGGCCGAATTTTAGCAATTTCAAAATGCCGACATTTAACTTTTCAAATACATGGAACAAAATTAAAACAACAACAAGTAATTGGTATAATTCAGCTAAAAAAACAGTATCAAATACATGGACAAAAGTAAGTAATTTTGCTTCCAAAATTATTTCAAAAGCAAGACAATATCTTGGATTTAACGAAAAAGACAATTCATATAAAAAATTCACAAACGGCAGAACTGAAGCATGGTGCGCAGATTTTGCGACATATGTTGCAAGAGAAAGCGGCGCCAATATCCCTCACTTCAGCGGGGTGTCACAAATCTTAGCCTGGGGAAGAAAAAATAATCGTTTTTCAACAAGTGCAAAACCGGGAGATTTAATTATCTTCAAAGGGACAAACAGCAAGGGGAAACAAGTATCTCATACCGGCATAGTTACAAGAGTTGAAAACGGAAAAGTTTATACAATTGAAGGCAATACATCAGATAAAGTGGCAGAAAGAAGCTACTCTCTCAGAGATAACAGAATTACAGGTTACGTTTCAGCCGCATAAAATATGCCCGGGGGGAGTCAAACCCCCGACCTTGGGCTTCGGAAACCCACGCTCTATTCGTCTGAGCTACGGACACATAAAAAGGACGGATTTTATAATCCGTCCTTATTATAATATAAAATATTTTTATTTTAAATAATCAGATGCGCTTACAGATTGTCTTGATTGTTCATCTGTTTCAAAGAACGGATAAGAGCTTATTCCGATCATTCCAGCAATTAAAGAACTTGGGAAGATTTCAACAGCGTTATTAAGTTCATTAACTGCACTGTTATAAAATCTTCTTGCCGCAGCTATATGTTCCTCAACTTCTGAATAAGTCTGCATTGCCTGCATCATTGTGCCATCTGCCTTTAATTGAGGATAGTTTTCAACATTTACCATTAATTGCCCCATTTTTGATGAAATCTGATTATCAAGATTAATTTTTTCACCGATTGTATTAGCATCAGATTTTATTGATGCTGCAGCACTTCTTAATCTTGTAATTTCATCAAATAATCCTCTTTCATGTTCCATATATTTTTGAGCAATAGTCAAAATATTAGGAATCAAATCATAACGTTTTTTGAGCTGAACATCTATACCGCTCATTGCCTCTTTTGTCTTATTTTTCAGCTGTATAAGACGAACATACATCGGGTATAAAAATACCAAAAGTAAGACCGCAATTACTATAATTGCAATTAATGTTCCACTCATTGAAAATCCTCCGTTTCCTGCCCCTTGTGCTGCATGAGTTGCAACAATCGGGATTCCGTACAATAAACTCATAAATAAATCCTTTCAATATATTGATTATAACACTATTTTTTGCACTTTACAATCCTAATTTTTTATCCAGTTTGAAATGATCAACTAATTCAAGAATTGATGCAAATTCTTCAAATAACAAATCATATTGATATGTATCTGTTAATGTTTCAGACAAATTAGCCAGGCTAAATAAATCTTTTGTGGTGTATGGTGCAATATAAACATAATTTTTATAAAAAGAGCAATATATTCTGTCGGTATCAAAAGCTTTCATTATTCCTTTAAATCTCTCAATAAAAGATGTTGTCAAAAGATATCTTGCTTCTATTTGGTCAGTAGAAAAAACCTTAAATTTTTTAATAAAATCTATATCTTCAAGCTCGATATTTTCAAGTTTGTTAATTAGTGTGGTATGACTTTTAGGACGAATGACCGTTAACCCTTCAAAATTTTTGTTCATTCTCAAACGTATAATTGCGCCATGAAAAAGAGTTGTTTTGTCGTTTCCTGAACCTCTGCAATAATCTCCTTCCGTAATAGCAATATTAACTCCGCGATATGAACCAATGAAATTATCGTCCGTAGAATAGCATGCATCAGAGCTATAAGGATATAAATCAGCTTCTGTAACTTCCGATTCATTGATAATACAATTCAATGTCCATTTAAATCCCGGAACTGCTTCCATTAATATAGGCATTACTTGATTTTTTATTTCATTTTCAAGTTGTTTTTTAAAAAAGTGGCGAATCCCCAAAAATGCAGCAAATATTCCTAATATAAATTTAATGCTGATTTCAGTTCCCAATAGTAAAGCTATCGCAATATAGACAATAATAAGAATTATTGTTCCCGCCAAACCTAAATTAAGGTTAGATGTATATTTTATGCGTTTTTGTTCAAAAGGCTCAAGTTTTGGATAGACCTCCGTTTTAAGTATATTAAGGTAGTCTTTTCTGAATTGTTTCAAAGAATATTCTTTTTGTTCTGTCTGAGGTGTATCACTTGGCTTTTCGGATGGAGAACCAACAATTTCACCAGAATCAGCAGACTGATTTGAAACGTTCTGATTAATTATTTGATTATTTATAATATTATCGCCGATTCTTGGAATGTTATTCATATAAATCTCCTTTTCAAAGGCTTATAATTATTTTATTCTAACATTTTTTATATTTTTCTACAATCCTAATTTTTTATCCAGTTTGAAATGATCAACTAATTCAAGAATTGATGCAAATTCTTCAAACAAAACTTCGTATTGCTTTTCATCTGTAAGAGATTCTGATAAGTCTGCGATACTAAATAAATCATTATTGGTATATGGCCCGATATAAACATAATCTTTATAAAATGAGCAATATATTTTTTCCGTTTTAAAAGCAAGCATAATCCTTTTTAATCGTTCCATAAATGCAGTAGTTAGTAAGTATCTTGCCTCTATTTGATCTGTAGAAAATACTTTAAATTGTTTATTAAATTCTACATCCTCAAGTTTAATTTCTTCAAGCTTTGTCAGTCGTGTACTATTATTGTATGGTCGTAAAATTGTTACTCCTTCGAAATTTTTATTCATTTTTATCCTGATAATAGGTCCCTGAAAAATATTTAATCCATTTTTATCTGAACAACGGCACTCAGTAATTGCTATTTCGACTCCTCTGTATGAACCTTTGAAATTATCATCAGTTTTATAATGCCCTTCAATATCATCAATATATAACCCGGCTTCTTCAGGTTCTGATTTTGTTATAATTGGTTCAAGAGTCCAGGAAAATCCCGGAAATGCTTGTATTAATATTGGAGCAATACGACTTTTTATTTCGTTTTCCAATTTTTTTTTGATTGAGCTGCGATATCTGGTAAAAATAAAATACACACCAAGAATAAATAATATTTGCAGTGTAATTTTAAATAAAATACAAATAACAATATAGATTCCAATAAATAGTGTTACACCTATCTTTAGTTCTTTTACTTTTGCAATTGATTGTTTTTGTAACTCGTTGAACTGTTCAAGCTTCGGAAATACATTGTTCTTGAGTATATATATATAATCTTTTTTAAACTGTTCTATGGAATATTTTTCTTGTTCATGCGATTTTGGGATGTCGGTATTATCAGGAACATCACTATGCGTATTATAATTCGCAGTATCATCGCCAATTCTTGGGATATTATTCATAAACACGGACTTTCTTTATTTAATTTTCATCGCCCAAAACTATTGTAAAATCTGATTTTGCACATTGATAATTTGCCGGTTCGTATACAAACTGTTTTGATTTTGCATTAGGAACTTTTGATTTTAAATCTGCATAATAATCAATAGTTACATATTTAGAATGCGCGATAAACTGTGAATGAGTCGAGCTGGAACTACCGGTACATATAACATTTATACCGTTATCTTCAAGTTCTTTTTTTAATTTCTGAGCATTATCTTTTCTTTTTGAAGAACTCATTATACTTGCGGTGTATTCTTCTTTCATACCGTCAAATTTTTCTCTGTATATAAGTCGGTTGATTACTTCCTGAGTTTTATCCGGATCCAAAATCCAGTAACTTATGTATCCATGTTTATTCGGGGAACCGGGAAGCATCGCAATTTCTATGTTATCCATATCAAAATGAGTCGCCAAAGCAGCATACTGACTCATTTCATAAGGAGTCATATCCGTTTTTACATACTTATGAGTAACAGAAACAAGTTTCGGAATTTTGACAATTGTTTCAGGCTTTTTCAAATCAGCAAGCAGACCTCTTAAAAACCACTGCTGGCGCTTTGTTCTGCCAATATCACCCATCGCATCGTGTCGAAAACGCAGATATTCAACTACATCCTTGTCCGTCAGATGATGTTTTCCTTTAGATATATTTATATGGAGTTTCCCTGTATTATCATCATATTTCATATTCTTTTCAACATAAATATCAACCCCGCCAAGTGCTTTTACTATTGCTCTTACACCCTCATCATGAAACATAATATATCTGTCAATTTTTATCCCTAAAGTATCTTCGATTGTTTTAACAGTCATCTTTATACCGCCAATTGCATGTGCGGCATTGATTTTTTGTGTACCCATACCTTCGGGCAAATAAACTTTGCTGTCACGCGGAATAGAAATAGCATTGACTGTCTTAGTACGGGGATCAATGTTCATCAGAATAATCGTATCCGTTCTTGTACCGACCCACAAATCGGAGTCCGCACCGTTTGAATCTACGCCTAAAAGCAAAATATTTTCTCTGTGAGGTCCAAACGGCAAATTAAAATCAAGAGCATTTGTATTTTTCTTTGAAAATCTCGATAAAATATCCGTTCCGTTTGCAAAGATTAAAATTCCGCCCAAAACCAGCAAAAACATAAAGACCATAATCATTAAGGATTTGCCAAAAGACGAACCGGAAGAACGCCTTGAGTGTCTGCCCCTATAATTTTCGTAGGGACTCTGACTGCGGCGTCTTGGGGAATTAGGGCGTCTTGAGCCTTTATAACTTCTGCTGTCTCTCATTTATATTAAATCTCTAAATTAATTTTGTGTTGTAACTCTATTTTACAATAAATAATTCAAAAAATATACAATAAATAACGTATATTTACATTTTTTTAATTTACTTCAACTTTGCTTCAACCTGATTAAAGAACTCATTATAAGGTTCCGGTCGGTATATTCGGATAACCTTGACTGGAGCCATTTGATTAAATGCAAAACCATCCGCATTTTGCAAAACTTTTTCAACAGGAATAAATTTAACCTTAACTTTATTTGTATCGACCTGAGAAATATAAACATTTGCATCAATAACTACCGTTTTATCCTTCATCTCCGTTGCAATTCTTCTTGTCGGACTGTACATTGATGCGGCTGTTGCTCCGTAAGAAAAAACTGTATAAGCAGTCGCAGCAGCGAGCACAACACTCCATCCGGCAACACGTTTTTTGCTGGTATAAGAAGCCTTTAAAGTTTTGGTAACTCTTATAACACCCAAATCCTGATTATAATCTTCGATTGTGTAATCACTGTCATATAAAGTCACAAGCACTGCACTCATAACGGATTCTGTATCATCAGCATTGAAGTAGCGTGTCTGCATATCTTCAAGCACTGCCTGCTTAACCCTTGGCATTGTCTTTGAATAAGATATTTCACAATGATAAAAACAAAATATCAAAATTGTAACTATACAAAATAATTTTTTCATTATTCCCGATTTTCTTTTGCCTGTCGTTTTGCTTCTTTTATTGCTTGTTTAATTGCTTCCTTCTCCGCTTTGGCAGCTTCTTTTTCAGCCTGCAAAGCCTCTTTCTCAAGTTCCTTTTGAAGTTGCATAGCTTCCTTTTGAGCTTGCATGGCTTCTTTTTGAGCCTGTTTAGCCTCAAGTTTTGCCTGTTTAACAAGTTCTTTTAGTTCCCTTGCTTCTTCCTTAGGAGTCTTTATATGTTCCGGTTCACTGTCTACCGGAACTAAATCTAAAATTTGTTCCGGAGTATAAACAGGTTCAACAACAGGTTCGGCTTTTTGCTCATCCGCAGGTACCGGTTTAATTTCTTCGACTGGTTTTTCTTCTTTATTATCCTGCTTATTGGTATTCACTTGATTTTCTTCTGTTGAAGACGTATTCTCTTTTACCTCTGTATTTTCCTGAGCAGATTGCTCCGGGTCCGGAGAAACAACTTGTTCCGGAGTATCCGTTTGTACCAATACAGGGGCCTCCTGAACTTTAGTTTCAGCAGCAGGCTCGGCTACAGGTTCTTCTGGTTGCTTAATTTGCGGTTTTCTTACCTGCGGTTTCGCCTTTTGAGTAGTTTTTTTAACCGATACGGGAGTTTCTTCTTTTTTTAATTTTTCGGCAATTTGTTTTTGAAGAACAATCGCACTATCAACTTTTGCATAAAAATCAGCATAATATTGAGCATCTTCTATATCTTCTATCATTTGAGCATTGCCGTACTCGTTGAGAAGTTTTCGTCTGAAATTTGCCCTTACCCTTGATTGCTCCCCAAACTGAGTAACATTTATACTGACTTCAAGAGTTGCAACCTTTACACCGTTATAGTTTAATCTTGATTTTGTAACCCCAAATTCCTGTGAAATATCAACATTCGGGTCTGATATATCAAAATCTTTAACACCATAAATATAACCAAGGAGCGAATTAACATTATACACGATAAAACCTTCATCCTGCATGACATTTAAGACTGATTTCATTGCAAGTAAACTGTCATCAGCCGGATAAGACTTTGTCTGAAATTGTCGTTTCTCTAACTGTGTAACAGGTGTTATAATTTCTTCATTCTGACGCTTTTTTGCCATAACCGGCAAACTGCAACACATTATAAGTAAAATTGCTAATATCTTTTTCATTCTCTTAACCTCAAAAAAAATTCTGCTATAGGTATTATAGCAGAATTTTATATTATTTGAAATCATTTATATTATTTTTGCTTTGCAATTCCCATTACGGCATTTTTAAATGCACCTTTTTGAGCTAATTCTAAATGTAATACATCATATTTACCAACAGTATCGAGCAATTTTTTACCTATTCCTTGAGTTACATCTAACTTGAACAAAGTATTCAATCCTTCAAGGTCTAAAACCGATGCAGCTTTGAGCATCGCAACATCATTGAATAAGGCATTTAAACCGGCAGGAGAACTAATGTATTTTACCTGAGATTTATCTTTTATGTATTCCGACGGATGTCTTCTTACAAAATTTCTTACGGTATCAAGTTTATCAACAGTTTCAGGAGTAAGAATTTTTTTCATTACTTCTACATCCTGCTTATTTTTTGCAATATCTAAAATTGCGTTCATATTTGAACGGACAAACGGACTTTTTTCAATTTTGCTATTACCCATAATTATTTCCAATACCGCAAAATTATTTGGATTAAGTTTTTGTCCTATTACAGGAATATCAGGCTCAAGTTTTGCTCTGCCTACGAATCCTTCCGGCAAAAGATTTTTTCTTAAAGGCATACTGTCAGCATTTACCCAGCCGCATTTTTTAGCAATTTGCTGTTGATATTTACTTACGGGTTTTATTAAATTAAGACTTACCATATTCTTAAACTCCTATTTTTCTGCGCTTGAACAATATAAAATTGCTGAAAATATTTTTTGCTTTTTTTTATTACTTTGTAACGAAGACTTAACAATTTATTAGTTATCAAGTATAATTTTTACTTCTTTTAAAAGCTCAAAAAGTACTTCATTCCAATCGTTTTGTTTTTTTGCCTGTAAAGGTTTCACGCTCTCATACCAGCCAACGTTTTCACCATCAGTTTTAAACCAGCGAAAATTTGTTTCTTTGTTAAAAAGACCAATTGTTTTAGCCCCCAATGCCCCTGCCAAATTTAAAATAACATTATCTGTCGAAATTATTAAATCCATATTTTTAACGGCACAAGCACTTTGCGTAAAATCACCAAAAGCGTTTCCTAATGGTATTACACCGTTATAATCCCCCGCATTTTTTTGCAAATCATACATTTTTAAATTCGGAATATCTTTTAAAAGAGTGTATATTTTTGAAATTTCAATATTTCTGTCGTCATAGTTGGCATTTTTTTCTCCGCTGCAAGATATTCCTATTTTAAAATAATTGTCATCCTGTAAGAATCTTTCTTTATAAGCTTTAATCTTGTCTTCGGTAATATCTAAATAATTTGTTGATAGCCGAGAAATAGCGGAAGAATCGAACTTTAATGCATACAAAACATCCAAAAGCGCAATATTAACATCATATTCAACGTCATTTTCATCCGTTACAATTTTAACACCTTCAAACAAATGTGAATTTAAAATTAAATCATAAAGTTCACTTTGAACTACAAAAATAACTTCTTTTGCAATTTTTTTCAACAAAGGTACAAATCTGGAATACATGATAGTATCGCCAAATCCCTGTTCATAGTGAACAAGCAATGTTTTATCAGATATATCAGATTTAAAATCCCATTTTTTATTTATAGCTGACGGATATTTTAAATTTATATCGTCTATATTAAACCTGTGAGCAAAATACTTATGGCCATTTAGAAAATCGCCGCATCTGATTAAAAAACCGCCATAATTGTAATAATCATTTTCTGTCGGATTATTTTGCAAAAGTTTTTCGTAATATATTTTTGCCAAAGTATTATGTCCGAGTTTTTCATAGCCAAAAGCCAATCCATGGAGTGCAAGTCTGTTATCAGGCTGTAATTTATATGCCTGCTCATACAGTTCAATTTGTTTTTCTAATGATTCACTGCCATTTAATTTTGAATACAAATTCGCTGTAATAGTGTAAATTGAAACTTTCGTTTTATCGACTTCCATAAATTTTTCATAACAATCAATCGCATTTTTATAATCATTTATCTCTTTATAAAAATCCGCAAGATCTATGTATGCTAAAAGCTTATTTTCTTCTTTTTGTGAATAAATATCCAAAAAACTTTTATATAAAACAGTATCACCCGATTTTGCAAGATTTCTGGCAATTACAAGATAATCAGAACAGTCAAGATTAGATTTAACAAGCAAAAACCTGTAAAGTACAAGCGCCGATAAGTGATCCCCTTTTGAAGTTTCATCTTTAGCATAATTTTTTATCGTAGAAAACAATACCGTCTTCATACTGTCAGGGGCTTCTTGTTTCATTGGAACAAATTTTTTATAGACATTAATAATTTCCAAATTAAAACCATCATTAATTTTATCAAGAATAAAAGTGTCAAGTCCTCTCAACAAATCTGCCTTAATCTCATTTTGAGCAAAACTTTCAGGATCTTTTTCAAATAATAATTTTAATTCAGCTCTCTTCATAAAATATTTTTATTAATAGCCAATTGCCCAGTTGAAAGAAGATTCATAAACTTTTTTGGGCTTTGGCATAACTTCTTCAGAATTCATAGCGGTAACTTCAAGCACTTTATCCGCCTTTTGCAAAAGTTTGAATTCTCCGATTTTACTGTCAACATTATTAAACGACTTGTATCTGTCCAAATCGGCCTGCAAGTCAAGATTTTCCGTGTTAACCCTGACAATTTCTCTGTCTAAAGTATTTAGCTTAGCTTCAAAATTCATAGCAATATAGTAACTTATAAAAGTAATAACAATTGTAAATAACAAACACACACATAAAGTTTTATTTATTCTCCGGGTAATCATTTCTCTTACGGTAACAGGTTTTTGCTGATAATAAATAGCTGCAACGGAAGGAGTTGATACAGGAGACGTCACATTTCTCATATCTTGCGTAAAAATATTATTCTGATGTGGATCTGTTATTTTTGTAACCATATTACTGCGATTGTTTTATATATCTTGCGACCCTTAGCTTCGCACTTCTTGAAGGCGGGTTATCCTTAATTTCTTCCTCCGATGCAGTTATGGGTTTCTTATTTAATAATTCCAAGACCGGCGGGGGACAATTACAAACTGCCTGTGTTTTATCACAATGACAACGGGTTGAGTGATATTTGAACAGCTGTTTTACAATTCTGTCTTCAAGAGAATGAAAACTGATTACACTGATTATAGCACCGAACTCTAAAATGTCCAATATATCATTCAAAGTTTGTTTAACATTTTGTAACTCATGATTTACTTCAATCCTTACAGCCTGAAAAACCCTTGTTGCAGGGTGAACTTTTGATTTAACATGCGGAGTACACCCGACAATTAAATTTGCAAGTTCAGTTGTTGTTTTAATATTTTTCAATTTCCTTTTTGTAACAATTTCTTTTGCTATCCGCTTTGAGAAATGTTCTTCCCCATACTCGGAAAATATTCTGACCAAATCATCTTCACTGTATTTGTTAATAACATCATAAGCGGTTAAATCTTCCTCCTGATTAAAGCGCATATCCAACGGTGCCTCTTTAGAAAACGAAAATCCTCGTTCCTGCTTGGTTAACTGATGGTAAGATGCACCCAAATCAAACAAAACACCGCCTGTAATCTTTTCTATACCCAAATTTTTTAAAACATGTTTAATATTTGTATAAGAAGATTTCACAATTGTTAAGTTTTTGTAATCTTTCAATCTTTCTGATGCCGCATCAATAGCATCCTGATCGATATCAAAAGCAATCAGTCTGCCGCTTGGAGAAATTTTTTGTAAAATGAGTTCACTGTGACCACCTCCGCCAAGTGTGCAATCAACATAAATTTTGCCGCCAACGCATTCAAGAGCATCCACTGCTTCATTTTTCATTACTGTATAGTGAGTAAAATTTTCCATAAGATTATATTATCATGAATAATCTTCTGTATTAAAAAACTACAAAAAGCGGAGAGGAACATTTGTCCTTCTCCGCTTAAAACTTTATCCTATCAGGTAATTATTATTTACCTCTTGATAATACCATTTTAGCTGCGTTTGATGCAGGTTCAACAACACCATCGTGGAATACGATTGGGAAGATATCACCCATTGCAGCACCTGTTCTTGCAACATCACAGCTTGAGCTTGGGTCTAAAACTGTTTCAGATTCAGTGTTACAAGTAACTTCTTTGTTTGGAGGTGTAGGTCCGTTAACGTCAACGAAACCTAAGCAGCTGCCCAATTTACCTTCAGCAGTAGCGCCTTCGCCTTCTCCTGATGCCTGCTGTAATGCAGCAGCATTCAATACATTACCTGCACCTAAACCACATTTTTTAGCAGCCGGGTCAAAACCAACATAAGAACCGTCAGCTAATGAATAAACTAAATAAGCTTTATCAGGTAAAACTTTTGTAGAAGCAAATGTGTACTTACCTGAACCATTTGCAGCTTTAACATTGTTTGTACCATATGCACCATAGAATGTTTGACCTGCTAATGTGTTGTTAAAAATACCGCAAACAGTAAAATCACCGTCAGCAACCGTATCAGAACCGCAAGATGTAGCGGAACTATCGGTAGTAACAAGTGAATAGTCAATATCATATTGTGCCTGAGCCATCAATGCAGCCTGAGACAATGTAGATACTGTCTTTTTGAATTGTGAAGCAAACTTAACGCTGTTAGTGTTTTGAATCAATGTAGGAATAGTCATTGCGGCTACAACACCGATGATACCTAATGTGATTAAAACTTCAGCAAGAGTAAAACCTTTTTTCATAGTTCATAACCTTTCTTTTTTGTTTAATACTATAACTTTTGTATCACTTTGTGATTATATTACACATTTTTTTGATTTGTGTCAATTATTTGTACGATTTTTTATAATTTTCATCAAAAATCTGATTTATACATTAAAAAAATATCCTCATAATTAAAATTCTAATTTATACTGGTATTAATCCCAAAAGATTAATTTAAATAACATTAATTATTTTAAACTAATTCTAAAGTATTATTTTAGGGCATAACATTTGGGAAGATTGTAGGATATTACTGAGTTTTAGCGAATGTAAATTATTGTTAAGAAGAATCACACTTGCAAAAAAAAATTCAGTAAGTAGTATAAAAATATAAATTGAATAACGCGGGATGGAGCAGTCTGGTAGCTCGTCGGGCTCATAACCCGAAGGTCGTTGGTTCAAATCCAGCTCCCGCAACCATTTGATAAAAGACTACGACAAGTAGTCTTTTTTGTTGGTCGCTTGGATTTTCACCGAGGTTCAGCTTCGTGGCTTCGCCACTGCGCATACAGGCTCACACGCTTCGCAAAAGGCTTAGCGGTTCGCTTTGTAAAATCCAGCTCCCGCAACCATTTACAAAAGACTACAGAAGTAGTCTTTTTTTGTTATCACACGGAATTTATTTCCTGGGAACAAAAAGTGCTACCTTTTTTTAGGACATTTGGTCGGAAGGAGTGAATGTTTTGGGACGCAAAAGCTGTCAATTTTAGTAAGTTTTAGCGATTTTAGAAGGTCGGAAGTTGTTTGATTATTACCCCTCAAAATGTCCGGAATGTCCAGTTTAGATAACAAAAATGTCCGCTATATTACACTCTCTTTACAAATATTTGTACTCAAAAGTAGGGTTGACTTTAGTCAACCAAAATATGTCGGTAGACTGAAGTCTACCCTACTGGCTTTTTTGTTATCACACGGAATTTATTTTCTGGGAACAAAAAGTGCCATGCTGAATGTATTTCAGCTTCTATACATTTGATTGAAGCATAGCATATAAGATTAATAACCAAACATGCAGATTCCGCCCGAGAAGAAACGTTTTGCACGAAATCAAAGATTCCGGAAAAAAGCAGGCAGCTTCGAAATAAAAAGAAAATCGAATTTACTCTGCAATTCGTGCAGGGAAATTACTTTTTAAAAGATTATTAACAAACTGCTGGGCTTTTTCATGTGAAGAATAAACCCCGACCTGCAGTGTATAAGACCCGCCTAAATTCTTTACTATCGGATTAACACCGATTCCCGCATCCTGTATAATTGATTTTGCCACTTCTGCCTGCTTTTCGGTTGCATAATAACCTACAACGACCTTATAAGTTTTTGAATCAACAGGAGCAGGAGCCTTTGTTTCTTTTGAAACAACCGGAGCTTTCTGAGTTTTATCTTCTTTATCCTGCTTTTGGTCTGCCGGTTCTTCGGCTTTTTTCTGTTGCAATTTTGCATCCTGCATTTCGGCTTCCATCTCACCGACAGTCTTTTTGACCTGTTTTGGAAGAACAACTTTTTCATCTAACTCCGGTGAGAAAATTCCGTCACCTTTGATGTTACCGTCATCTTCATCCCGCAAATGTTTTAATCTCTCGTCAACAGAACCTTGGACTCCTTCATCCTCAAATTCTGCATACTCCTCATTATCCGCAATACCAACATCAACATTTGGAGACAAAATTTTGGCAAAACCCAAAAATATCAGTATCCCTATTACAAGAACCGAGATAAAAACAGTCAAATCCTTGTAAGAACGCTTGTGAACTTTTTGTCTGTATTCATCATAAGAAAAATGCGTTCTGTCACCATTTGGATTTTCTTTATTTGCTTTCGCATTACTTGTATTTTTTAACATTACACACCTCTGACCTTTGTGCTTGCAAGTTTTATGTCATCAAGTTCCGCTGAATATTTTTGCATAACTTCAAGCGCAAATACTTTTATATCTTTTATACCCAAATCACTCTCCAAACCCGAAACTGATATTGGTGCCCCGTCGGAAATTATATTCAATCCTGTGTGAATCAAAACAGATGTGAGTGATTTTGTGGCAATTGAAACAGATAATTTTTTACCGTTTACAAACAAATCATCCCCGTCTCTTTTTACGCTAAATCCTCTGTTTTCAAGAGCTTCTTTGATTACGGTAATTAAAAGTCTTTGTCTTAATACTCCCTCAACAAGTTCAGTATTAAACTGTTCCGTTATAAAACTGAGCATATATCTGCTGTAAATCGGCTCATTATTAATCACGTCCTCAATATCTACCATTTCAGATAACTTAACTTCACATTCCCCGCAAAAAGCTACAATAGCATCCCCCTGAATTTTAAAATTTTTATATATCCAGTGTGGTGCAAGCTGAGAACCAATATATTTAATTTCGTTATCAATAAAAAGTGTTTTCATATCTCTAACCGAATATTTTTTTTATATAATCCTGTGCATTGTTCGCTTCAAGAGCATGCTTCAATCTTACGCAGGATTCACATATTCCGCAATGTCCGCTCCCGCCCATATAACAACTCATTGTCAGCTCAAGCGGAATATCGTTAGACAAAGCCAACATGACTATATCATTCTTATCGGAATTTAGCAAGGGTGCAACAACTTTAGCCCTATTCATTGTCGAATACTTAAACTCCTCATTTACGGCATCGACAAATTCTTTTGAATTATCACTAAAAGTCTGTGCTTCTTCTTTATTTGCTCCAATAATAATATTATCGAAATTATAAGAATCCGCATAGCAACCGGCAATATTCAAAAATAAACCGTTACGATTAGGAACCCAAACAGATTTTGCACTTTGAACCTCATCCTTCAAGTCATCCCCAGATGGCAATTTATCCTCTGAAACAAGAGCAGTATTTGTAATTTCTTTTAAAAAATCAAGTTTTATGACCTTATGTTCAACATTGTAGTAATCACAAATTTTTGCAGATGCTTCAATTTCGTCTTTTGCCGATTTTTGACCATAATCAAAAGTTAATGCAAGTGTTACATTTAATTCTTTTTTTGTTAAACCGAGACTCACAAGAGAATCTAATCCGCCGGATAATAAAATTATTGATTTAGCCATCTTCATCTTCACTTTCATATTCATTAATTATATCCACTGCCGCCATTTTCAGCGTTTCGGAATAAATTGGCAAAGATATTACTTCATCAAGAATTTCTCTGTCAGACATATTATATAATGCTATAAGTGCATTTTTCTTAACTTCTTCATCATTATCATTTATAAGAACATTCTTGATAATCTCAAATGCCTGCGGATGTTCACTATCCATCAAGGCTTCTATCGCCTCGATGCGCACTTGTGGAGATTCATCTGCCAACGAAGATTTCAATGCCTTGAACACTCTGTCATTTCTGCATAAACCGATTTTATTAAGTGCTTCAATAGCACGTTCTTTTAAAAAAGAAAATTTATCCATTATACCCTGTTTTGCCTCAATTATTGCGACAAGCGGATCAACAGCCCTGTCATCGCCTAACAAACCAAGAGCAATGGTTGCACTTTCTTTTAAATAAACCGATTTTTCTTCTTCGTCTTTTACAACTTCTATTAAAGGTGCGACGGCATATTTGTCCCCAATTCGCCCTAAAGCATCGGCACATGCAAGACGCACTCTGTAATTTTCATTTTTATTATTAAGACAGTATAACAGAGAGGTCACAACCGTTGTGCTTTTCTGATTTCCGATTGCTTTTGCCGACATAATTCTGACATTTAAAAATTTTTCTTTTAATTCTTCACTGATACCTGAAACATTTTTTAAAAGAAGAATATCAACAAGATATTCGAGAGAGGACGGTTTTCGGTATTCGTCACAACAGCGTATAAGATACATCAAAACATCAGGATTTTGAGATTTTGAGAGCAGGTAATTATATATGGCAACAAGTTCTTCTTCATGATAAAAAGATTTGAGCGCATTAATTTTAGAGATAACATCAATGCTTTGAGCGTTTTCAAAGATATTACAATTTTTTGCAATTTCTTCTAAATTAAGATTGAGATTCTCTGCCAATTTTTTGCCCTCTCAAGCAAAAGACTACATTAAATACGGTTGTTTTGCAAGAAAATAAGTTAAATAAATATATTTAAATAAATGTAACAAATTTTTAATAATCTAACAATTTAATTTATCTTTTGTATTAATATAAGTGTATCAATTACTAATTAAGGTGAAGCATGAAAGTAGATTACATAAATTATCCCGTGTTAACCGGTCAGCACAGGCTCAAGTCTGTTCCCGACGAGCGTGGTGCGAGACATTACGGGGAGTTGTGTAAGAATAATAGTGAAAATGTGAATAGAGGATATTATAGCGGCAGTTCGGTGAGTTTCGGAGCTGCCGCTAAATTTTCCTCAAGAATGTTAGATAATCTGCTGGACGCATGCAATAACCACACCACAATTGTACAAAACTTGGTTGCCCTTGTTCTTGCCCTTGGTCCGAGACCTTTAGCAATTATGTCTTTACCGGGTAAAAAGAATAAAGAAGATAAAATATACGCATCCGGTCATTCGATGGCATCAGGAATAATCGGGTTTGGTTTTGCAAGTGTAATTATGTATCCGCTCGGTATTGCAGCAGAAAAAGTTAAAAAGAATGATGTTAAACTTGTTCTCGACAGAATTGACAAAAGCAACGATGTAAAACTTGTAACAAGACGACTTAAAGAATTAGCTAAGATGCCTGAAATACCTCAGGAAAGACTCACTGCAGAAAGCATTTTAGAAGGGACTAAACATTTAGAACCTGAATTTTTAAAACAATTCGGTCTTTATGAAGAAAAAGACGGTAAACTGGTAAGACTTACAACCCTCAATAAAAATACGGATTTTGAAAGTATATACAAAAATTACAACATTAAAAACCTTACAAGAGAAAAACTTAAAGAGGGTACTAAATACGTAGGCAAAAAGTTTTTTGATAACTTTATTGATTACGATAAAGACGGTAAATTCTTAAAATTTAATAAATCTGCAGATTTTGATAAAGTTTATAAATGTCTTAATATGGCACCTGACGTACTGATATTCGGTATCTTAAAAGCAATGCTGACAGTTGCACTTATTCCGCCGATTTTGAAACACGTATTCGGTATTGAAAAGAGTAAATCGCAACAGACAGCTCAGAATAATCCGGCAACGCCGGCAAAACAGGAAGGGGGTAACAAGTAATGATTACTTTAAATACCTCCATCTCAAATACAAATTACAGATATCAAAGAAATTCTAATTCGTCATTTCAGGGTGCAATGCCGACAAAATCAGCTTTTCTTAATCCTTTTAAAAAAGGTTTTGATAAATTAACAAATACAATAGCAACTTACTATTACGGACCACTGATGTCATCCAAAATAACAAACTGGTTATTCCACAGAAATGATATCGGAAGAATTGTTGACCACATGCAGGCAATCGGTTCTTATGTAATTTCAGGTATGTATATGCTGCAAACAATAAGAAACAAAGATATGGACGAAGACAGAAGAAGAACTCTTGCCATTAACCAAGGCTTGACTCTTGTAGCTTCGACCGCAATTGCATATTTTGTAAGTGAAAAGCTTGTAGAACCCTGGAACAAACATGTATCAATGAAATATGCCGCAAATAAAAGAGGTATAACGGTTGAACAATTAGGGAAAGAACTGGAAAAACACAGAGCAAAAATTAAGAAAATATATACAGAAAAACATCCGGAAGATGCAGAACTGAAAAAATTTAAAAAACCAAATCTTATTCATTTTGTAGAAGAAGGATTAAAAAATGAAAATCTTGCAGGGAAACTAAAAGGTTTGGATGTATTAAAATCGTTAATTATCTTTGGCTCTGTATACAGATTCTTCGGTCCTGTCGCAGTTACCCCTGTTGCAACATGGATTGGCAACCAATTGACCGGAGCAACTAAAAAAGCACAGGAACAAAAGCAAGATACAAAATCTGAGCTTACCGTAGTTGAACAACAACCCAAAGAAGAAAAGTTTATGGCATACAATATCTTTAAACGCCCTGATATGGCAAAATTTATGGGTAGCGAAACTGATAAATAATATTACCATTAAGAAAACTTCGCTGATTATAATACCGCCTTCGGCGGTATAAGACCGCTACGCGGTAATATGTGTTTTTGCCTTTCAGACAAAAATCTCTTAGTGCTCTTGTTCGCTCACGCTAAGGACAACGGCGCGCGCCTGAAAGATTATTATCAAAGGCGCCGTTTTTTAGGCGCCTGATTGATTTTTGTCCTGACGGACAAAAACGTATGAACGCTTTAGACGTATAATTGGCGGGCGGAGCAATGCCGTCAGGCATTGCAGTAATTCAGCGTATTTTCTCTTTCTTGGTTCGTTCTTTCTCTTTTCATCGCAAGAAAAGAGAAAGAATGAACAAATACATATAACATATATTATGTTCAATATTTCCCAAATATTGCTTGTATTGAGTTTGTTTACTCAATACAAGTTAATCCTCATGCCACTTCTTTGAGTCAAATTTCAAATCTGTAACGGTCATTTTTAATGATTCAACGTAGGGTTTGAGTTTTGTTAAAAGGTCAGTTTTCCTGAGCATAAGTTCCTGTGCAACGGTAGGAGTTTTGCAGGCGATAACCATTATATTTCCTTTTAACATTGAGTAAGGTTTTGAATATTCTGAAAACTTTTCTCCCGCAACTTTTGTCCAGAATTTATACAGATTACTGCGTCGGATTGCACGTTTAAATTCTTTTTCTTCTCCCAGTTTAGTAATAAGTTCATCAATATATTGAAATTTTGTATAAAGTATTTTCTTCATAATTTTGGTTGGTATAATTTTTGTGCTAAAATTTTTAAATGACCATTGAACAATTAGATATTAGCATAAAAAATTCCAAAAATATATTGCTTGTATCTCACATCAATCCTGATGGAGATACTCTTGGTTCAATGTGTGCGATATATCATTTGATTAAGGATAATTACAAAAAAAAGTCAAATATGCTGATTGTTTCGAAATTACCTTCAGTTTATGAATTTTTGCCTGAAATAGAAAAGGCAAAATTTATTGATGATATTGATTTGTCAAGAGAATATGATTTGGTAATTAATCTTGATGTTGCTTCAATAGACAGATGTGATAAGGCTAAAATTCTTTTTGAAAAAGCCAAAATAACTTTTAATATTGATCATCACGAAACAAATAATCAGTATGCGGATATAAATATCATTAATCCTGATGCTTCTGCAACAGGCGAAGTTTTGTATGAAATTGCAAAAAAACTTGAATGGAGAATTTCAAAAGAATGTGCCCTTTGTTTATACACTGCAATTTTAACTGACACAGGCGGATTTCGGTTTTCAAACACAACTCAAAAAACAATGGCTTATGCGGGAGAGCTTTTATCTTATGGCGTTGAACCGTCTGATGTTTTTCAAAAATGTTATGAATCTCAATCAAAAGATATGGTTTTGTTTCAAAGTTATTGCGTAAATAAGGCAAAATTTCTTGATAATGATACAATTGCTTACACCATTGTTTATAAAAAAGATTTGGAAAAATTTAATTATAACGGTGATGATTTTACAGAGGGACTAACCGAAAAACTCAGAGCCATAAAGACTACTGAAGTAGCATTTGTAGTAAAAGAATTAAACTCAAACACCTCAAAAGTTTCAATGAGAAGCAGAGAAAAAGATATTGCAAAAATCTGTTCCGCTTTTGGTGGAGGCGGGCATAAACATGCAGCAGGAGCGGTTATTAAGGCAGATATTGAAACATCCGTAAAAATGATTCTGGATGAATTAAGAAAATAGGATTATGTTAAAAAATATCATTAAAAACTTAATGAAAAACAAATATACCCATTGGCTGATAGCACTTGTCAGGTCGATAATAAAAAATGATTTTTTCGGTATGGCTGCAGAGATGGGATTTATGCTTGTTGTAGGAATTTTTCCGTTTATGTTATTTTTGATGGCAATATTTGGCTGGATGGGCAACCGCTCTTATATGGATCCTATTTTAAAAGTTTTATCAACTATTATGCCTCATCAAACAATGGAGCTTTTAAAAAGCGTATTAAATCAGACCATGATTTTCGGACACGGGAAGTTAATTGCAATAATCGGGATATGTACCGCTTTGTTTTTATCTTTAAACGGGGTCGCAGTTATCTTAAAAGGCTTGAACAGAGCATATAAAGTTGAAGAAACGAGAAGTTTTCTATATACAAGAGTTTTGTCACTTTTAATGGTTTTTGTAAATGTATTGATTTTGTTTTTAACAATAAACGTAATCATTTTCGGTAAAGTCATTGTAATGTTTTTTGTAAACAACTTTGGATTTTCAAAAACCACTGCATATACAATTTTAACGTTGCGCTGGCCTGTGTCGTTTTTGGCATTATACGTGTTAGCTTTTTTAAGTTATTACATTCTGCCTGATTTGCGTGGTAATGATAAATTCAAACGCAAAAGTGCACTTCCGGGAACAATATTTTTTACAACATTCTGGTTAATCGGTTCGTGGGGATTTTCGTTGTATGTAAATAATTTATCAACATACAATATTGTATTCGGTACAATAGGTGCGTTCTTTATCCTTATGATTTGGCTCTACTACACTTCAATCCTTCTTTTGATAGGCGGGGAAATGAATTCAAAAGTGTATAACCGCCTTGAAAATAAATCAAAAGAAATTCAGGAAGAACTTGAACAGTTAAGAAAAGAGACTTTTAATCGTTAATTATTTTTACTCCGGAACTTGTTCCGAGTCTTACGGCTCCCGCTTCTATCATATCGAGTGCAGTCTGTCTGTCACGGATTCCGCCCGAAGCTTTAACCTGCAATCCTGCATTTCTTACTGTTTCATGCATAAGTTTCACATCTTCAACCTTAGCGCCGACTCCGCCTTTTACAAAACCTGTCGATGTTTTTACAAAATCTGCCCCGCCCAAAACAGAATACTCACAAGCCCTTACGATTTCTTCTTTGTTTAACAAATCTGTTTCAATAATGACTTTTAGATTATGCCTGTCACAGGCTTGTTTTATCGCTTTAATCTCACTTACGATAAAATCTTTATCATTGTCTTTGAGTTTTGTTCCGTTTATGACCATATCTATTTCATCAGCTCCGTCGGAGATTGCTTTTTGAGTTTCAAATACTTTGACTTCCGTGGTATTTGCACCTAAAGGGAAACCTATTACAGTCACAATTTTTACATTGCTGTCTTTTAAATGCTCCTTTGCAAGTTTGACATAGCAGGGATTTACACAAACCCCGAGAAATTCATTTTCTTTTGCTTCCTCAAAAAGTTTTATTAAATCTTTTTCTGAAGCATCTTGTTTTAAAAGCGTATGTTCAATGTATTTGTTCAGTTTTTCCATAATTTTCTCCTGTGTATCTGTTGTGAGCTCCTGAAGCAAGTTCAGGGGATATTGTTGTTTATATAATATTATCTAAAATTTCACTTGTTTGGTCACTATGGTTTAGCGTAAAAAAGTGAAGTGATGTTACACCGTTTTCTATTAAGTTTTGACATTGTTCAATTGCAAATTCCGTTCCGATTTGTTTTGAGTCTTTTGGAAATTTTTCGAGTTTTTCCACAAATTTTTTCGGGACAGTAATCCTTGCCATTGATGTCATTTTTTCTATTTGCTTTAAGTTTCTTACAGGCATAATTCCCGCAATAATCGGGCAATTTATCTCCGCATTTTTGACTGTTTCAATGTAGCGATAAAGTTTATCATTTTCGAAAAATAATTGGGTAAAAATTGCACTTGCACCTGCTTCAACTTTTTTCTTTAAATATTTAATTTCATCTTTTAGTGTTTTGCTTTCAATATGACCTTCCGGATATCCTGCAACCCCGATAGAAAGAGTCGTTTTTGACTGTATAAATTCCACAAGCTCGTTTGCATGAGAAAAATCAAGCTCTGCCGGATTGATATAATCCGGGATATCGCCTCTTAGTGCCAGAATATTTTCTATTCCCAAATGTTCAACAGAAATAATATGTTTTTCTATTTCATCTTTTAGCATTGATACACAGGTAAAATGTGGCATAAGATTAAATTCCAAATCCCTTATGCTTTTTAAATCTTCATAAGAAAACCTGTTTAAACCTCCACTTGCGCCATAAGTCAGCGAAACCAAAACGGGATTATATTTTTTTAACATCCGCAATTCTTCAAAGAGTTCGGAAATATCCCCGTTTTTAGGCGGAAAAATTTCAAATGAAATTTTGGGTGAAAAATCACCAATAACTCTGCATCTCTCTTTTTGGTATATTTCGGAAAGTTCCATAAAATGATTATACCATTTTTTCTATGAAATCAAAACTTATTTACACAAGCAAAGCTGTTTGCCACATTCTTCTTTTTGTAAAGTGTATGCTTTATTGATTTTATTTAATCCCTGCTTAATGTGGTATTGACCTGTAAAAGTCACGGGGGCATCATCAGGATTGCTGTATAAAACAAGCGTAGGATCATTGATGGTTATTGTGCCGTTATCGGTTCCTCTTTTGATAATGTAACGGTCACCGACTTTATTTACATAATAAACATCATTCGGATCATTTGCGTTATAAAATTTTATGTTATTTCTTAGCCCTTTAATACCAACTCCCATAGTGCCGTTCATCTCGGTATCACCTTCGTGATTGAGTTCTATCTGGTTTAATTTAATACATTTTGTATCGAGAGCCTGCTGATTATCATAGTGCGGACGTTCAGGATCTACATTTCTGTGTAAATTGAACAATGAAATTGTCATTCTTCCGTCAGTGCTTTGTTGCAATACTGCAGGAATATTATAGCTGTTTTCATCGCCTCCGAAAGGATTATAACCATGTTGCATAGGAAGAACAAACGGAGCACCGTTATTTAGGGGATTACATTGCGGGATTTTTCTTATCCCCATAATTTTATCCATTTTCTTTTTATATGTATCTATAAATTCTTTGTATCTCGGACTTTCTTTATCCGCCCATTCATTGTGAACTCTTTGACGCCCTTGCAAATAGACATTTTTCTTTTCGGTATCGTAACCTGTTGCACCCAAATCATCGCCGTCATATAGCGTCGGCATACCTGGAAGTGCGGTAAGAATTTCCATCATGGCAAGTACTTTTGTCATTGCAGGAGTCATTACTTTCTCAAATACATTATTTTCAAAATTCTTTTCGTGCTCAGGACTTGAAAATTTGAAATTGTATTCATTTTTCGCCTGTTCTACAACTTTCTTGATATTAAAATCAATTGGTTTAACTCCGAATGAATCTCCATCAAATCGAATATTTCCAAATTTGCCGGAACTTAAATCCGCAACTGCTTTGGAAATTGCTTTAAAGTTTCTGTCAAATTCTTCCTGAGTCATATTCTTTTTATATTCGTTTAAAACATCCATAAAGCCTTTGCGCAGAGTCATACCCATTGCAACTGCTTTTGGGGAAATATTGTCAAAATTATAATGCAAAACTTCTTCATCTGTTACATAATCTAAGGATTTGTCTTTTATAAGTCTGTATGCATCCATTCTGTGTTTTTTATCTTCGACATATGTCAAATCACAGTAGAACATATCCATATCCAATGCCGCACAATGCAGTGCTCTCGGTTTATCGTGATTGCCGATAAATGTGTATGCGTAATTGATTGCAGGAAGTGAAAATGCCTTTAATAATGAACCGCTTGGAGCTATAAGAGTTGATTTTAGATGATCTGCAAGTTTGAAAGTATTTTCATCAGGTATATCGTCCATAGTTTTTGCATCTTCAAATGATCGACAATATAATTTTACAATATCATAGAAAAATTTTGAATATTGTGCGTTTGCAGTGATTCCGGTGTTACGTAAGAATTTTGGCAATATGTTTTCTTTTGACGGATAAGTCGGAGATTTATCCCCAAAAGCATTTTTATGCAGGTCATCTTCATCCGTTATTTCTGCAACAATATAAGAGTTTGGATTTTCGGAGTATATTCCTTGAGCAAACTTTTTCCAGAAAGCATTTACATCATTCCATATATCTTCAAAAGGTTGTTTGTGTGTCCTCAAAGCATCAATATCAGCGATATCTTTTGTTGCGTCAATTCTCCAATCCAAACCTGATTGAGTTTTGTCAATAATCAGATCTGCCAATTTAAATGAATTAACATCGGTGTTTTTTAATGTTGCCAATATACTTTTTGTAATTAAGTCCTGAGATTGAGATGAAATATTTTCTATCCCTTTTTCCATCTTGTCTAAAACAAGCATCGCTTCATCTTCCGGAGAACCCGCTTTGGGCAGATTCAACGTTTGAAGATGTGTATTTAAAAGAGCATTGTAGTCATAAGTGATTTCGCCTGTCTTTTTATCATAATCAACACCTGCATTCGGAGCAAAAGCCTTTACAAGTGCGAATTTAGCAATTTGAGGAACTATTATAGGAAGAACATACTGCCCGTACTGGGTAACCTGATCTTCATCAAATAATTTGTCTGCTTTTGGCAACTTATCATTTACATCATCCAAAACTTTTAAGGCAAAATAAGACATTTCATTTTTGTAAATGTTATCCATTGTATTATATGTTTTTGAATATTCTGCAGGGAGATTAGGATTTCCTTTCTTATAAAGTTCATATCTTGAGACACCGACTTCGTCTGGTGTAGTTGCTCGTTTTGTAATCAACGGAGAACCTAAAACACCGACAAGATTTGTCCCGAATTCAACAGATTCTAACGGCATATTCATCAATTGCTCAAGAATCTGCTCTTTTTTATCTCCGTTTGATAATTTTCTTGAGATTTTATAAAATCCGTTTAAGACATTGCGTACTTCATCATTACTTATAAGAGCTTTAAGTGTTTTTGGTAATTTTTTCTCGTCGGACAAACCGATAATTTTCTGATAAACGGCATTAGGGTTCTGAGGATCAATATTTTTTAAGGTTTGGGCAACATACAGCCTTAAAATATCATTTGTTGTTCTTGTCCAATATTTCCCGCCTTCAATAGTATAATCCTGAACCTGACAATTTGCCTGCCTTATTTTTTCTTCTTCAAGCAGCGCTTCCTGATTAGGCATATTTTTTAATGTTTTTAAATCATTATTTGAAAATACAAAATTTAATTTAGCGATATCCGGATTAGCATCCCATGTTTCAAAACCGCTTTCAAACTTCCCGTCAACGACAAAATTTTCATTTTTTGACATAATTCTTGCTGCTTCGTAACCGTCAAATTTTAATTTTTCATTCTTATCAAGATAGGAATTATGCTGATTAAATCGGTTTATATTTGCTGCAACTGTTTTAGGGTTAACTTCAAAATAATAAGGAAATACCGAATCGTCATGAGTATGTAAATCATAAACATCTGTTGTGTTGAGTTTTGAATAAGATTTTATTAAAAATTGGGGATTCTTTCTTTCATTATCCGAAACAAGTCTTTTGTCAAAAAATTGTATATATGTTGGTTTATCAGGATCATATTTGCTGTTTTCAAGTTCTTCAACTTTACCTGAATTATTCTGAACGTAAAGTTTAGGGGAATTTACAAGTTTCCAGGAAATGTTTTCCGTACGCTTAGGAAATACTCCTAAAGACAAAGGGGCATCTTTAAGGTTATTTGCTCTGAACCATCTGAAATACGGAGATTCTGTTCCCCATTTTAAAATGTTGGTAAAGTGAGTACCCATTAAACCTTCATTTACAAATGCACCATCTGAAACAAAATTAAGATTATTTGTAAACATTTTTTGCTGCAAAGATCTGTAATTGTTCATATTCATAAGGCTGTTGCAAGGCTGAAAAATGTTTTCTATCCAGTACTTGTGCGCCGTAAAATCTTCTCTTGTAAATACAGGCAGAGAAATTATTCTTGAATATTTATCGTATTTCCCGTCCTCAATATCTTTTTCAAGTCCTGCTGCAGTTCCTCCATAAACATTAGCTAAGGTTTTAACCGCATCAAGAGATTTTTCCTGAAGTTGTTTATCCAATTTCCATTTGCCATACTCATCATAAACAATTCCGACATTCTGAGAATCAATGTTGACAAGTTTCATTGAGCCGCCTTTCGACATCAATGAACCATTCGGTGTGACGATATTATATGATTTCCCGTCTTCATTGATACTGTCACCGGCATCAATCAGGATAAATTCTTCTCCTCCGTCATGATTTTTTACGACATAGTGATATGCGAAAGCGCTGTCAGGCAAAATGCCAAATGTTTTTGTAAGATTAATTCTGTTTGCCCCCGGATTCATTTTAATTCTGTATCCGCCATTACGCGCTTTTGCCGGGGAACTTATAAAATAATTATTATATTTGTCATGGTCTAAGGTATAAACTTCCAAATAACAATCTTGATTTTCATCATCAAAAACATATGAGGTCTCAAAATTTCTAAAGCCATGTTCATCTTTTACCCATTTGTATCCGGTAAAGTTAATCGGCTTATTATTTTCGGCTGGATTTAGACTTAAACTAACTTTCACACAAGGACTCCTTAACATCAATTATAAAAATTGTGAATATTTTTTTTTGACATAATTTCGCTGTTTATTACAAAAATTTTACATAATTTATGGTAGAATATCGTTATGTAAAAATCAAGTAAGGAGTACATTATGCAGACAACAGAAATCAAATGCGATATTAAAGATATAAATTTGGCCCCTCAGGGTAAAAACCAGATAGACTGGGCATTTAAAGATATGCCTGTCTTGAAAGACATCAGAGAAAGATTTATAAAGGAACAACCGTTTAAAGGTTTGAAGCTTTCAGCATGCGTACATGTTACAAAAGAAACGGCCGCATTATGTACTGTAATGCAGGCAGGTGGTGCAGATGCACTTCTGGTTGCATCCAACCCTCTTTCTACTCAGGACGATGTTGCTGCGGCACTTGTAAAATATTATAACATGCCTGTTTATGCGGTTGCAGGCGAAACTGTCGAACAGTACCAAAGGCATATTGAGGAGGCAATTAATCACAATCCTGACATAATAATTGATGACGGATGCGATATGGTTTCAATGATTCATGATAAACGTCCTGACTTAATCGGAAAAATTATTGGTTCAACTGAAGAAACAACAACAGGAATTATAAGACTTCAGGCTTTGGAAAAACAAGGCAAACTCGGATTTCCTGCTGTCGGAGTTAATACAAGTTTGACAAAACATTTATATGATAATCGTTACGGAACAGGACAAAGTTCGTTTGACGGAGTTATGCGTGCGGCAAATATCCTCGTTGCCGGCAAAACGGTTGTTGTATCAGGTTACGGATGGTGCGGTAAGGGTGTTGCATTACGAGCTAAAGCTCTTGGTGCAAATGTTATAGTCTGTGAGGTAGATCCATTAAAAGCTTTAGAGGCAGCTATGGAAGGCTACAGGGTCATGCCTATTACCAAAGCCGCACTTGAAGGCGACATATTCCTTGCAGTGACAGGTGATAAGCATGTTGTTGATGTACACCACCTTTTGACAATGAAAGACGGTGCTTTCGTCGGTAATGTTGGACACTTTGACTGGGAAATCAATGTGAACGGTTTAAAAGCCCATACAAAAGAAATTAAACAAATCAGACCTAATCTTGAAGAATATGTTTTGGATAACGGTAAATCGGTTTATGTATTGTGTCAGGGCAGACTTGTAAACCTTATCGCAGCTGAAGGTCATCCGGCAAGTGTTATGGATATGAGTTTTGCAAATCAGGCTCTCGGAATTGAATTTCTTGTCAAGAACAAGGGCAAACTTGAAAACAAATTATATACGCTTCCTTATGAAGTTGATGTTATGATTGCTCAGTTAAAACTCAAATCTATGGGAATTGAAATTGACACTCTTACAAAAGAACAGGAAGAATATCTAAACAGCTGGAAAATTTAATTATTTATTTCTCCAAATCAATTCTCAGGACCTCGTAGATATCCATTTTCTTAGATTTTCCTCTAATTTGGACTTCTTTGATTTTTATAACATCTGCACAGTCTGAGATATAGTTATAAGTCGTTGAGCTGACAAGAAGATTTGTCTTGTAAACTTTATTATATCCCTCAATTCTGCTTGCAAGATTAACACTGTCGCCGATGACTGTGTATTCCATCCTGTTCTCCGTACCGATATTACCGATAAACACTTCCCCTGTGTTTATGCCGACACCTATTTCAAAACGAGGGCGACCCTGTTCAAGCCATTTTTCTCTCAGATAATTTACTTTTTTTAGCATTTCATAGGCGCATTTCACAGCATTTTTAGGATGATTAATGTCCTGAATAGGTTCCCCAAAAATAACCATGATTGCATCTCCGATGAACTTGTTTATAACACCGTTATATTTGCGAATTATAGGCTCCATTTGAGAAAAATATTCATTTAAGATAGTTGAAACTTCATCTGCCGGCATTTTTTCACTCATACTTGTAAAGCCTCTTATGTCAGAGAACAAAACGGTTACGACAGCTCTTTTACCGCCAAGCCCGAGATTTTCAATATCTTTTACAACATTTTGCATGATATCTTGCGACAAATATTTACCCATAGCATTTTTAATTTGCTCTTTGTTTCTGCTTTCATTAAGAAATTTAAACGTATATGCAAAAACAGCCGTTACAAACTGGCAGACAAGCGGAGAAGAATAAGCTGTTACATATCCGTTCAAGGCTAAAATCGAGACTGTAAGTAAATATAATATATCCATAATAATGAGGGCAATAATTCCTTTGATAAATTTTGCTCTCAGGATTATTATAAAAGCAGGGATACACAGCATTATAAATAATAGTACGTTAACAGGCGCAGGAGCGCTATTTATAAGTAACTGAGAATCAAGATTATCATAAACCGTAGCCTGAATATCAACCCCCGGATGTCTTGTATCCATAGGGGAACGTAATACATCCGCACTCGGTCCGGAAATATTTTCGCCAATGAAAATAATTTTGTTATCAAACAATGCAGGGTCTATAAGTGCATCTTCTCTTGCAGGATCATATAACTCGGGTGCGGTTTTTGGGGTCAACCCTTTTTTTAGGGCCTGATATGTATCCAAAAGTCTGAATGCCGAAACTGAATTGTGAGAATAATCCAATTTTCTGTTTTCATACCAGAGAAAATTATAATATCTTATAGGCGTTGAAAATAAGCCGTCTTTATATGTGTATGGGATTTTTAAACCTGTTTTCGGAACAGAAATATAATCATTATCAATAACAATATCGTTTGTTTCGTTCGCCATAAGATACATTCTGAATGACAATGACGGATAATATGAATCTTTAATTTTAACAATATTTATAGTGTCAAATACAAAATCAGAAGTTTTATCTTTCTGAATTTTGACTGAACCAAAGTGTTTTGTGTTTTTTCTCAGATTTTCAGAATAACTTAAAATTCCATTCAGCGGAGTTTTTGCTTTACTTTGAACATCTTTTGATATGGATAGAGAATGATTATTTTTAAAATCATTAATGAAATATTCATCTAAATGATCATTATCTTCCTCCGGTACAAAACTTGAAACAAGCTTATCCATCTTAGAAACCTGCTTTATGAAATTCGGCGCTCCGTTATGACCATCATCCCTTATAGAAATATATGTTATATCAAGACCTATAACTTTTGGCTTTGCATAGGTATAAAAATAATCAAGCAAATCTGTAATAATAATCTTTTGAGGGTCATTTCGCCAATTATATTTTTGATTTGTATTATCATCAAATACAACTTCTATAATATCACCATTTGCATAAGCACTCTTTGAAATTACCTTTGACATTAAAAAACTGTCTGCAAAAGGTTTTATAAATCTGTTTGCAATAAATATGAATAAAATAATAAGCAACAGGTAAAATAAAAATGAATATAAATAGAATAGTTTATTTTTTAACTTTTTCATAAATAAAGCCCCTTATCCTAATTTTATGATATAATAAATTCCAAAAAAAGGACAAATTATGAACATAAATTTACTCGATAAATTAAAAGAGAATAAAGTTTTTCCTATCATAAGAAATAAAAATCCTGAAGATATCTTAAATACCGCAAAGGCAATCATTAATGGCGGGATAGATATTATTGAAGTAAATGTTGGAGATTCAAAAGTTTATAATGCAATAGAACAATTATCGAAAGATGCCACAATTTGTGCAGGTGGAATAATTACCTCCGTTCAGGCTCAAATTGCCATTGATTGCGGGGCAAAAATAATTTCTTCTCCGATATTCTCAACAAGTCTTGTTAAAATATCAAAAGACAGACATATTCCTTTCATCGCAGGAACTTCAACCGCAAACGAGGCTTACAAAGCATGGCAGGCAAGAATACCTGTTGTAAAAGTATTTCCGGCAGCAGCTTTAGGGGGAGTTGAATATATTGAAAATATGTTAAGACCAATGCCGTTTTTGAATGTAATTGCTCAGGGTGACGTAAAATTAAATGAAGTTAAAGCATATATCAATGCCGGAGCGTTGGCAGTCGGTATTGGCAGAAACCTTACTGCAGGATTTAGTTACGAAACAATTACTCAAAGAACAAAACAATTATTGGAAAGTTTGAAATGATGAAAAAAAAGTTTGTAATATCTGGCTATTATGGATTTAAAAACTTCGGGGATGAAGCAATTTTATCAGTGCTATATGATAAACTACGGATATTAGGTTCCAAAATTACTGTAATTTCTTCTGATCCGGCTTATACTAAATCTTTGCACAGTCAGGTGAAAGCAATTAAGACATTTGATTTTAAAAATATAATCTGGGCAATTTACAGTTCGCATATTCTGGTTTCAGGCGGCGGGAGCCTTTTGCAGGATGTAACAAGTTCAAAAAGTTTGTTTTATTACCTTTGCATAATTCTAATTGCACTTATTTTAAAAAAGAAAGTTATAATTTTTGCTCAGGGTATAGGACCTATAAATAATCCTGTGGATATATTTTTTACGAAATTAATACTTAAACACTGTCATTATCTCAGTGTCAGAGATATAAAAAGTCAGGAACTTTTGCGCAGTTGGGAAATAGATTCTGAATTGGTGTGCGATCCGATTTTTTCGCTTAAAATACCCCAAACCTACAAATTGAGAACTGTCGCCGTTCAATTAAGACATTTCCCGGGTATAAGTAACGACTTTATTTCCAGACTTGCAGATTCGGTAAGCAGAAATTTCCCTAAATATAACGTTGAAATATATTCTTTTCAGGATTCAATAGATTATGAAGTCTGCAAAAACTTTGAAAGAAATCTAAATATGCTTAATCCGGATATTGATACTACATTATTTTCGGGTTTGACAAATGAAGAAATTATGGAGAATATTTCCAAATGCGAATATTTAATTTCTATGCGTTTGCACGCAATCATTATAGGACTTCTTGCAAATGTTAAAACTATGTGTGTCAATTACGATATAAAAATTGAAAAAATTGCAAAGGAATTTAATCTCCCTATAATTGATTTTAAAAATAGTTTCGGGAGCAATTTTGAAATGCTCAAAACTCAGGATCTGATAAAAGTAAAAGAGCAGGTCTCACAAACTAATTTTGACTGGTCCGGTTTTGAAAATGCAATAAAATAATTATTATAAAAAGAGTCCTGTAAAAATATTTTTACAGGACTCTTTGTTATTACAATAGTATTTCAATTACTCTTTTGTATATTCGGCATCAATTACGTCGTCATCATTGTTTGAAGTTGATTCGGAACTTGACGAATCGGTTTGAGCGCTATCTGTCTGGGCATTTGCACCTTCTTTTTGAACAGCTTCATAAGCTTTTTGAGAAATTGCAAACATTGTCTGCTGCAAATCATCTGACAATTTTTTAAGCTCCTCTGTCGGTTTGTTTTCATCAATAGCTTTTTGAAGTGCAGTTTTTTGTTCTTCGAGTTTTGATTTATCAGCTTCTTCAATTTTTCCTTCAAAATCTTTCATAACTCTTTCTGCAGATGCAATCATACTTGAAGCATTATTTTTTATTTCAGCTTCTTCTTTTTTCTTCTTATCGTCAGCCGCATTTGCTTCTGCTTCCTTAACCATTCTGTCAATATCGGCTTCAGAAAGGTTAGAAGAATTTGTGATTGTAATTTTTTGTTCTTTGTTTGTTGCTTTATCTTTAGCACTGACATTTACAATACCGTTAGCATCAATATCAAAAGTAACTTCAATTTGCGGAATACCTCTCATTGCTGGAGCAATTCCGTCAAGTCTGAACATACCCAAAGATTTGTTATCTTTAGCCATTGGTCTTTCACCCTGAAGAACCTGAATATCAACCGAGGTCTGATTGTTTTCCGCAGTAGAAAATACCTGAGATTTTGAAACAGGAATTGTAGTGTTACGGGGAACCAACGGAGTCATAACACCTCCCAAGGTTTCAATACCCAAAGTCAACGGAGTAACATCTAACAATACAATGTCTTTAACTTCACCTGCCAAAACACCTGCCTGAACTGCAGCACCGACTGCAACAACTTCATCAGGGTTAACTGATTGGTTAGGTTCTTTACCTGTATAATCTTTAACTAATTTTTGAACCGCAGGGATTCTTGAAGAACCACCGACTAAAACTACTTCGTTGATTTCCGATTTTGAAATGCCGGCATCACTTATTGCTTTTTCAACAGGTGCTTTACATCTTTCCAATAAATCAAAAGATAATTCTTCAAATTTCGCTCTTGTCAAATTCAAATCCAAGTGTTTTGGACCGTTAGCATCAGCCGTAATGAACGGTAAATTAATATTTGTTTCAAATACTGATGACAATTCGCATTTAGCTTTTTCAGCGGCTTCTTTAACACGCTGCATTGCTTGTTTGTCACCTGTTAAATCAATACCTTCCTGTTTTTTAAATTCTTCACAAATCCAATCCATAACTTTTTGGTCAAAATCGTCACCACCTAAGTGTGTATCACCTGAAGTTGATAATACTTCGTGAACACCGTCACCTATTTCAAGAATTGAAACATCAAATGTACCACCACCTAAGTCGAATACCAAAACTTTTTCGGATTTTTCTTTTTCCAAACCGTAAGCCAAAGCGGCTGCAGTCGGTTCGTTGACGATACGAAGAACATCTAATCCTGCAATTTTACCTGCATCTTTAGTAGCCTGACGTTGTGCATCATTAAAATATGCCGGAACTGTAATTACTGCAGATGTAACTTTTTCTCCCAAATATGAAGATGCATCATCAGCAAGTTTTCTCAAAATCATTGAAGAGATTTCTTGCGGAGTGTAATCTTTTCCATCAATATTTACTTTGTAATTTTCTCCCATATGACGTTTAATTGATGCTATTGTTTTGTCAGGATTAACAATTGCCTGACGTTTAGCGAGTTGTCCTACAAGTCTTTCACCTGTTTTTGAAAAACCTACGATAGAAGGAGTTGTTCTTGATCCTTCTGCATTTGCTATAACGGTCGGTTTACCGCCTTCCATAACTGCGACTACGGAGTTTGTTGTTCCTAAGTCGATACCGATTGTTTTTGCCATAATTTTTATCTCCTTTTTATAAAATTACATTACTATTCTTCTTATATTAAAGTTATAACACTGTTTTTTCCCATTCCTTAAAAAATAAACAAAAAATTAACATTTCAAATTATATAAATCGTGTAAGCAATTGCTTAGCATACACAGCAATCGCATGTATTATAATATTAGACATAGATAATTTTAAAATCTTCTTACATAATAATTAGAATCGTTTTTAAGTTTTTCTTTGATTCTGATTAAATCTTTGTCTGTAAAATCATGAGTAAGAATCTTTGCACATTTCTCTCTGATTGTGTATTCGCCGATATCAGAGCCTCGTTTTATTATTTCTTTTAATAACTGAAAATTAATTTTGTCCCAAAATACAAAAATCGTTTCAAGGCACCAGTAAAGTTTAAATGCCTCCTTGTTAACCTTATATTTGCCGTCCTGAAAATCAAATTTTTCAACAACATCAAGAAGTTCAAGCGTTAAATCCGACAATTTTTCACAGAAAATTGTACAAAATTCTTCGTCAGTTTTAAGGTAAGACAATGCATTTATAACATTTCTGCAAATGTTTCCGTTAATATCAATAACTGCATCAAGAAAAATTTGTGTATTTTTCGCAGGTTCAAAATATTTTATATAATTTCCATCTGCCATAAATTCAGATAGTCTTAGCGAAACAGCTTCTCTGATTTTTCCGTCTTGACCTGTAAGATTTGATAAAAGGACCTGCGCATCTTCAGTCGAATTTATTGATTCAAGTTTTAGTGCAGAAATCTGTTTTTGCACTATATTGCCATTTTTTAGCATATCAATAAGTTGTTCGTGCGAATAGTTTGTTTCATAAAAATTCAACGCATTGATAAAATTTTTGTCTAAATTTTCATAGTAAGTGTTATTCAAATTTTTATGCTCCGTATTTTCTTAATCAAATATAACATAAAGTTCAATGTTTTTTGATTTTCTTATCGTTTAAATGCATGATGTATAACGACAGACAAATATTATAATGATATCAGGAGATACACTATGGGAAATTTTATAGAATTTTTGCAATCAATATTTTTAGGTAAAGAAACAGACACAACAAGTGTCGGTTTGAGCGAATTTAAGAAAAAACAAACATCAACAATTCCTGTAATTAAGCGTAAATCAATATTTACCAAGCAACCTGCTCAGGAATTAAGATTATCTGAACTAATGAGAAAAGGCTCATACTAAATTAATCATTAAATTTGTTTAAAATAGATAATCTTGCATCATTGTATCTGTCTGCAACATTTTTAAGATACATCTTAAAATCTTCCCATTTTGATGGTTTTGTTTTCGGTGCAAATTTTGTTTCTTCTGCAGGATGAGTCGCATTGTGAATTTTAGTGTACAATTCTTTGAAAAAGTCCCTTGCACCCTCTTTTGTTTCGCTTACATTCATCGGAAAATAAACATCCTCATGACCTTTTTTAAAGACTGCAACCTTTATATCATTAAACATGTCATTTTCAATCGGTGTTATATAAATATTCATATTTTCATGCTTTGCGTAATTATCAAGCGCACCCATAGTTTCGTTATTGATAAACTGATTTAAACGGGGAGTTTTTCTAAGTATCCCGTTTGTGTGTATTCTTCCGTTTCTGCCAAGTACAACATTATATAATCTGTCTGCCTCATAAGAAGTAAGACAATCCAGATATTTTTGTCCACATTTTACTATTCTCGTCATAAGTTTGCTCCTTTGATTTTAGGATATACTGAATATATCCTGTTGTCAAGAAATTTATGCTCTTGAAAATACTTCAACATCAACATCATCATAGGTATTTGTGTTGAAATAAGCACAAGATGCAACCATTGAAGCATTGTCGGTACAATATTTCATAATAGGCGCATATACTTTGTATCCGTCTTTTTCAAAATCAAATATTTTTCGTCGAATTTCAGAATTTGCAGCAACTCCGCCTGCAATCACAACTTGTTTATAACCCTTTTCCTGCAGTGCTTTTTTGAGTTTTTTTGCAAGAGTTTTGGATACACATTCCTGAAAACTTGCGCATACATCATTAACTTGTTTTTCAGTCAAAGTACCGTTGCCATTTTCTTCTTTTAATTTTTTTACAAGTCTTAAAACGGCTGTTTTTAATCCGCTGAAACTGAAATTATACCCATCAACTCTTGAAATCGGAAGCTCATAGGCATTGGGATTCCCGATTTGCGCAAGCTTATCCAATTTCGGTCCTCCGGGGTACGGTAACCCTATCAATCTCGCAACTTTGTCATAGGCTTCTCCTACCGCATCATCTATTGTTTCACCTAATATTGTCTGCTTTGAATAAGATTCAACATCAATAATCTGGGTATGACCTCCGCTTATCAAGAGTGCCATAAACGGCGGTTTTAAATCTGTATCAAGATAATTTGCACAAAGGTGTGCATTGAGGTGATTTACTCCGATAAAGGGTTTGTCATGCACAAGAGCAAGTGTTTTTGCGGCATTTAATCCAACAAGCAGGCACCCGACAAGTCCGGGGCCGACAGTTCCGGCAAAGGCGGCAATATCCCGCGGTTTTAACCCTGCTTGCTCAAAAGCCTCATCAATGACAATATTTATTGCTTCCATGTGTTCTCTTGCCGCAATTTCAGGGATGACCCCGCCAAATTTTTCATGCGTTTTAATCTGTGATGCAACAACATTTGCAATAACTTCTCTGCCGTTTTTTACGATAGCACAAGCTGTCTCGTCACAGCTCGATTCAATTGCCATGATGTAATTGTCATAGTTTGAATCAACTCCGACTTGAACTTTTTTCCCGCTGAATAAACATTCTTTTTCCATAAAATAATTATAACGCAAAAAAAAACCCTTTCTTAAAGAAAGAGTTTGGAATCTTTTTCAATTCCTCGTGTAGAAGGTTAGTGTGTAGTAGGTAGTGTATAATTTATGTCTCGTGTTTATTGTAATTATCTCTTACATGTATATAAAGTATTTTTGGAGTATATAATTGCTATATATATTTTGTTTTGTTACAAAACTTCATAATGTCCTTAAAATAAAATCAATAAAAAAGGCTGTAAACATAATGTTTACAGCCTTTTTAGTTATTTTAAAATCTTAAACTTTTCTTTTGCGAGCAGCTTCAGATTTGTGTTTTCTTTTTACGCTCGGTTTTTCATATCTTTCACGTTTTTTTACTTCAGAAAGAATACCGGCCTTTTGAATCTTTTTCTTAAAACGTCTTAATGCGCTTTCAATCGATTCATTTTCGCCTACCTTAACTTCTGCCATTTTATATTTTCACCACCTTTAATGACTTGTTGTACTTGACAAATATACAACAAAACAAAATAAAATTCAACTACACATAAATAATATTATGAGTAGTTCATTCTTTCTCTTTTCTTGCGATGGAAAGAGAAAGAACGAACCAAGAAAGAGAAAATACGCTGTCTCACTGCAATGCCTGACGGCATCGCTCCGCCCCCCAGATATAAGTCTATTACGTTAATACGTTTTTGTCCTAACGGACAAAAATCAATCAGGCGCCTAAAAAACGGCGCCTTTTATAATAATCTTTCACGCGCGCGGCGTAGTTCTTAGCGTGAGTGAGCAGAGGCAGGAGCGATAGCGACAGTCGAGCAATTATGGCAGTAATGAATATTCTGCCTAATTGCGAGCGGTGCCGTTTATTGCGAACGAACAAGAGCGCTAAGAGATTTTTGCCTGAAAGGCAAAAACACATATTACCGCTTTAGCGGTCTTTTGCCGCCGTAGGCGGTATTATAATCAGCGAAGTTTTCTTTTTGGTTCATTTCTTTTCTTTTGCCTCGCAAACAAAAGAAAAGAAATGAACTACTGATAACATATATTATGCAAATTTTGACTTTCTTAAAAATATTCTTATACAAAGAATATGAGATGGAGTCAGATTTTAGGTTTCAGTAAAGAATGTGAACACCCGAAGGTACCTTTGGATGTTGATTATTACTATTGCCCCGATTGTGGAGAGCTTATTGAAAACCAATGGTATCTTGTCAGGTGTGCGTCATGCGGACTTAAAGAAATTGCAACCATCAAGAACGGAGAGATTATACCTGTTGAAAATTTCTGTCACAACTGCGGAGGCAGGGAATACAAAATTGAACGGCTTGAAAAGATTGACTGCATAAATATTAATTATGCAGTTTTAATTAAAGCCGTAGTAAAAAATGAGTATGATGAATACTCACAAAGCTGGGTAGATGCTATCCAAACATCAAGTTACATACCCAAACTGCTGAAATAATGCCGACCAAATCCGCAAGCAAACCCACAAGCAGGGCATAACGGATTTTTGAAATTTTAACGGCGCCAAAATAAACAGCAAGAACATAAAAGGTAGTTTCGCTGCTCCCGACCATTACTGCAGCGAGTTTTGTTGCGTAAGAATCCGGACCAAGATGTTCTGCAATGTCGGAAAATACACCCAGCGCAGCAGAACCAGACAAAGAACGCACAATGGTTAAAGGCAAAACATCGGCAGGAATGTGCCATGATTTTAATAGCGGTGCAAGAAGGTTTGCAAGCATTTCTATTGCTCCGCTTGCACGAAGCATAGATATTGCAACAATTATGGCAACAAGATACGGAATAATATTTATGGCAACTTTAAACCCGTCTTTAGCACCCTGTGTAAATTCTTCATACACCGGAACTTTTTTTATCATTCCGACAAATAAGATAAGTAAAATCAAAAACGGCAAAGCCCAGAGTGATATGAGGTTCAAAATATTACTCATTTTGTCCCTCCATATTCAGTATTATTCCCCTCTCCCTCTGGGAGAGGGGTAGGGTGAGGGTTATATCTCTGCCCCTTCCATACCTTTTGTAAAACCTTTGAAAACACAACCGCAAAAGTAAACGCAATAATTGTAACTAAAAGAGTCGGAGCAATAATTTCAGTCGGATTTTTGTACCCGATACCGACCAAAACTGCCAAAACTGTCGTCGGAATAAGTTGAAATCCTGCGGTATTCATCCCCAAAAACAGGCACATTGAATTTGATGCCGAAGTTTTGTCTTTATTTTCTTTTTGTAATTCCTCCATAGCCTTTATCCCGAAAGGTGTTGCGGCATTAGAAAGACCGAAAGCGTTTGCAGTAAAATTCATTGCGATATCGCCAACTGCGGGAGATTCCGGCGGAATTTCGTTAAACAAAACTTTTGTAACAGGTTTTAATATTTTTGATAAGAAGTCTATAATCCCTGATTTCTGTGCAATTTTCATCATACCGAGCCAAAATGCCATTATCCCGATTAGTGAAAATGCCACCTTGACGGATAACTCCGCACCAGACATAACTGCGTTGCAAACCTCCTGCAATTTGCCGTTTATTGCCCCGATTGCAATGGAAATTACTATCAGAAAAAAGAATATGTAATTCATAGTCTGATTATCTCACCAAAGGACAATTCGGTCAACTTGAAAAAGCCAAAATTTGTAGTATAATTTTGTAAGGTACAGGAGAGGGTAAATGGGATATAAGATATTATCTAAAAAAGAAATTTGTCCTAATCAATATGAAATAACAATTGATGCGCCTTATGTTGTCAGAAACGCGAAGGCAGGACAGTTTATAATTTTCAGAGTGGAAGAAGAAGGCGAAAGAGTACCTTTGACTATAGCCGATGTTGATAAAGAAAAAGGAATTTTAACTTTAGTGTTTATGGCTGTCGGTTACAGCACAAAAAAACTTGCACAACTTAATGCGGGTGATGAAATTGTTGACATTGTAGGACCTTTGGGCAAACCGACCGATATAAAAAACTACGGAACGGCGGTTTGTGTTGCCGGAGGATACGGTGCGGCACCATGCTATTTAATTTCAAAAGCACTTAAAGATGCAGGCAACAAGGTTTATATGATTTCCGGCGCAAGAACAAAAGATTTGCTTTTCTGGGAAGACAAAATGAAAAATGCATGCACGGAATTATATATGACAACCGATGACGGTTCTTACGGTATAAAAGGTTTTGGTACAACCGTATTGCAGCAGATTATTGACAGAGAAAAAGTTGATTATGTAATTGCTGTAGGTCCCATGCCAATGATGAGAGCGGTAGCGGAACTCACAAGGGATAAAGGAATATATACAGAAGCAAGCATGAACCCTATTATGGTTGACGGTACGGGAATGTGCGGGGCTTGCAGGGTAACGGTCGGCGGGAAAACAAAGTTTGCCTGCGTTGACGGACCTGATTTTAACGCTCACGAGATAGATTTTGACGAAGTTATTAACAGAACAAAAATTTATAAAGATCAGGAACGTAAAAGAGATGAAAACTGCAATTTATTAAAACAGGGAGTATAAGGAGAAAAAATTATGTCAGAAATGAAAACTTGTCCTCTTACGAGTATCGGAACAGGGATTGATATGGTATGTTCCGGAGATAAATGTGCTTGGTATGTTCCGAGTGTAAAAAAATGTGCTATGTATCTTATGGCTTATGATGCACTATTAAGTGCTAACGCAAAACAAAAAGCCGCAAAAAAGTAAGGTAGTTGTAGGCGAGTGCAACGAGCCGTACAAATACCTTATCCCGAACTTGTTTCGGGATCCCTGCAAAAAACATGGTATAATCGAGTGCAACGAGCCGTACAAATACCTTATCCCGAACTTGTTTCGGGATCCCTGCAAAAAACATGGTATAATCGAGTGCAACGAGCCGTACAAATATCTTATCCCGAGCCTGTTTCGGGATTTGAGTGTAAAGGAGTCTATATGCTGAAAATCGCATTATGTGTAAAACAGGTGCCTGATACGACAGATATCAGATGGACCGAGAATAATACCATTCAGAGAGAAGGAGTTGAAAGCGTTATTAATCCTTATGATGTTTATGCGGCGGAATTTGCTTTAAAAATAAAAGAAGCTTTAAAAGATGTTGAAATAACTGTCTTTACAATGGGACCAAGTCAGGCAGATGAAATGCTGAGAAAACTTCTTGCAATAGGCTGCGACAGAGCTGTTTTAATTTCTGACAGAAAATTTGCCGGAGCAGATACTTATGCAACTGGAAAAACAATTTCTTCCGCAATCAAAACCGAACTTCCCGATTTTGATTTAATCGTTTGCGGTCAGTTTGCGGTTGATGGTGATACTGCACAGACAGGACCTTGTATTGCAGAATTTTTAAACATTCCGCAGGTTACTTATACAAAAAGTTTTGAAAAAGTCGACAAAAAATTCATTGAACTTAAAAGAGTTTTGGATGAAGGAATTGAACGGGTAAAAGTTACTTATCCGGCATTAGTTTGCATTTTGGAGGATAAATTTGAACCCAGACGACCGACAATCAACGGGATTAAAATTGCATCGAAACAAGAAATCAGAGTTTGTGATGCACAAACTATCGGTTTGGAACCGGAACAAGTCGGATTAAAAGGGTCTCCAACATATGTCAGCAAGGCATTTCGCAACATGTCAAACCATAATGCACAAAAATTTGAACTCTCAACAGAAGAAAGCGTAAAACTTTTAGACGAAAAAATTAAATCTTTGGAGGTACAAAATGCCTGAAAAAGAGAGTAACGGCATAATGTTATATGCTCAGTTAACACATGAAAATTATATTCATACCGTATTTTTTGAACTGCTTGAAAAAGCGCACGAACTATCACAAAAGCTCGGCGGGATTGAGATTAGTGCGGTTTGTTTTACTTCCCCCGATACTATAGAGGGTTTTAAAGATGCATTCAGGAATATGGGTGTTAATAAAGTCTATTATTTTGAAGATACACGATTAGCAAATTATTCAACAGAATACTATTCAAAGCTTTTTGTGAATCTTATTCAGGAAGTTAAACCTGAAATTTTGCTTATCGGTGCTACTAATCAGGGCAGAGATTTGGCTCCGAGAATTTCGAGCTCACTGCATACGGGTTTAACGGCAGACTGTATTGAACTTGATATAAATGAAAAAGGTCAGCTTGCAGCAACCAGACCGACTTTTGGGGGAGAACTTATGGCAACCATTCTTTGCAAAAATTACCCTCAGATGGCTACAGTAAGACCGAATGTTTTTAAGGTTCACAATGTTGATTATCACGTTGATACAGAGTTTATAAAAAAAGATACATCGATTTTAGATGAACTAAAAAATCACGTTGAAATTCTTGAATTTAAAAAGACAATTGAAAACGAAATTAATGACCTTGATAATGCAGATATCATTGTTGCCGGCGGAATGGGTTTGAAAAATGAAAAAGGATTTGAACTTTTACAAAAATTTGCAAATAAAATTGGCGGGACTGTTGCCGCAACAAGACCTGCGGTTGAAAACGGGCTTGCTCCGCACTCTGTTCAAATAGGACAGACAGGGAAAACCGTCAGACCTAAACTTTATATCGCCTGCGGAATATCAGGTTCCATTCAGCATACCGTAGGAATGGACAAATCAGAGCATATTATTGCAATAAACAATGACCCCGATGCGCAGATTTTCAATATCGCAGATACGGGAATTGTCGGGGATTTCTTTGAAATTGTACAAAAATATTTGGAATCATAAGTTAGTACATAAGCCTGTTTTACAAAGAAAATTTATATGTTTTCTTTAAATTCATTATTCTTTCATAAGAGTCTTCAATGTTTTTTTGAAGTTCTCTGTCATTGAGAACAAGATTGTAAACCTCGTTAATTACGCTAATTGTTTCAATGTTACTGTCACGATAAATAAACATATTCAAACCCGCTTTTATCCCCATAATGCATGCTTCAGCCTGTCCGAATTTACTCACACCTTTCATTATCATATCATCAGAAATTATTATACCTTCAAAACTAAGCTTTTTACGCAAATAACCGAGTGCATTTTTACTTAATGAAGTCGGAACAGGCTCTTTTTCAAAACATTTGCAGTGCAGATGTGCAGCCATAATCATTTTTGCGCCGTTTTTTATTGCATACTTAAACGGTTTAATGTGAGTCTGCTCCATTTGTTCAAGTGTTAAATTTATTTCAGGCAAAGTTAAATGACTATCTGCGTTTGCATCACCATGCCCCGGAAAGTGTTTAACGCATGGAATAATGCCGTTATTTTTGTATATCTCAGATACGATTTTTTCACATTCTATAACTTCATCCGTGACTGATGAAAACGCTCTTTCACCGATTATCGGGTTATCAGGATTTGTATTAACATCAATGCATGGTGAAAAATTAAGGTTTATACCATAGAATTTGAGTTCTTGCGCAATTTTCTGAGTTTGCCTTGCCAAAAACTCTGTTCCTTTTTCAAAAGCATATTTTGCAGATAAATATTTTTTACCATGATGGATATTTTCGGTACGCTCAACACGCCCACCTTCCTGATCTATTGAAAGAAAAGGCGGAATAAGACTCTGTGACTTAATTTCAGATATCAGATTTTTAAATTGTTCTTCACTTTGAATATCTTTAGTAAAAAATATAACCCCGCCCAAGCCTTGATGTAATGCAGTCTTGTACCCGTTACCATCAAGACCTAAGATAAACATTTGATAAAGTTTTGTTTTTAAATCTGTCATTATTTTTTATAAACCAAATTCAACACTTCAGTCAAATCAAGCAAATTACCTGTTTTTATTACTTCTTCTATTTTGGTATGAATAGTTTTTAAATCTTTTTCTGTTGGTATTAAAATATCTTTTGGTAAAACAATGTCATTTGTTGTTTTTGTTGAAACAAAGTTCCTGTTTTCAAGCAAAAATTCTTTATATAAGTTCAAAATAGTTATATACAAAGGCTTCACTTCATAATTTTGCCCGAGATAATATTTTGCATCTTTTTTAAGCTGCTCAAAATATTCTATTGAAAAATCAATTTCTCCGCAGGTTTCGTCTTTGTCAAAAGTGTCGCCAAGACAAGGATTCCCTTCAATATTCAAATCCCCCAAAGATTTTATATATACTGCCCATAAAAGACTTCCCAGGCAAAAACCAACATTATTATCAACCATTCGTATTATCTGGTTATAATTAAATTTGAAACTTGTCTTTTTTTGACCAAAATTTTTAAATGAATTAATTTTTGCATATATATATTCAAGATTTATTGATAAAATCGTTGTATGCTGAGCAAATCCCGGGTCAAATTTTACGCTTTTTACCGCTGTCTGAGTCATAATTAAAATCTCCTTACCAATTCTGATAAGAAAATTTTAGCACAATTAATGTTTTAAATAAAACTTTACTTAAAACAAATTAATAAAACATTTTTTTGAATTTTTGTTCCTGCTACTCTAATAATATGGCTGATGAAGTTCAATATGTACCGCTCCATCTGCATACGGAGTATTCGTTATTAGACGGGGCAATCAGAATAGGGGATTTGTGCAAATTCTGCAAAGAACATAACATGCCCGGAGTTGCGGTAACCGACCACGGGGTTATGTACGGTGCTATGGATTTGTATATTGAAGCGGATAAAATCAATGCCAAAGAAAAAGAAAAAATGTCACAGGATCCTGAATATCATCCGCAATTATTTAATCCGATTATAGGGGAAGAATTTTATGTACATGATGGTGATATTTCAGAACGAAATCCGAACAACAATCCCCGTTATCACTTGGTTTTGCTTGCAAAAAATAATACAGGATACAAAAATCTTGTAAAATTATCTTCAATTGCTCATATTGACGGTTTTTACGTTAAGCCTCGAATCAATTTTGAACTTCTTGAAAAATATCACGAAGGTTTAATTTGCTGTAGTGCCTGTCTTGCAGGAGAAGTTATACAAAATCTCTTGCGAACGGATTATGAAGGGGCAAAAGCAGTTGCAAAAAAATATCAGGATTTATTTGGTGAAGATTACTATATTGAACTGCAAGATCACGGTTTGGATGATCAGAAACGTACCAATCCAGAATTAATAAAACTTGCAAAAGAGCTCGGGATAAAGATGGTCATCACAAACGATTCACATTATCTGAAAAAAGAAGATGCAGATTGGCACGACACACTGTTATGTATGCAGACAAAATCTTCAAAATCCGAAACGAATCGTTTTCACTTCCCTAATAACGAGTTTTATGTAAAAACTGTTGACGAACTCAGAGAAGCATTCCGCTGGATGGATGGAGAGACCTTCAGTGAATGTATAAAAAATACGGTAGATATTTGTAAAAAATGTTCTATTACTGTGGAATGGAAAGCCCCATTGCCTGATTTCCCCGTTCCTGACGGCTATACAACCGATACTTACCTTGAAGCACTTGTTACTCAGGGTATGAAGCGTAAATATCCTAAAGAAAAAATAACAAAAGAACTGCAGGACAGAGCGAAATATGAACTCGGCATTATTCAGAAAATGGGATTCAGTGCATATTTCCTAATTACATGGGATTTTATTCACTATGCCAAAACTCACGATATTCCTGTCGGCCCGGGCAGAGGTTCCGCTGCAGGTTCTTTGGTTGCATATTGCCTTGATATAACGGACTTAGACCCGATTGAGCACCACCTGTTGTTTGAAAGATTTTTGAACCCTGAAAGATTTTCAATGCCTGATATTGATACGGACTTTTGTATTGAGAAACGTGGGGATGTTATTGATTATGTTGTTCAAAAATACGGCGAAGATAAGGTTTGCCAGATTATAACCTTTAACACACTTGCAGCCCGTAACGCAATGAAAAGTGTTGCAAGGGTTTTTGATATTCCTTATGCACGAAGTAAAGAATTGTCTGACTTAATTTCCGGCGATCCGGGGGCAAAAATTTCGGATGCCCTGCAGGAGGGAATGGAATTAAAAAGACTTTATGACAGTGATGAAGAAGTAAAACGTCTTGTTGACACTGCATTGCATGTTGAAGGTTTGAAAAACGCAACAGGGATGCATGCTGCAGGGGTAATCATTTCTTATAAACCTCTTGACGAAATAGTTCCTGTTCAGCACGGAAAAGACGGGGTTGTAGTAACCCAATATCATCGGGAAATTTTAGAAAAAATGAAGCTTCTGAAGATGGACTTTTTGGGACTGCGCAACCTTACAATGATTTCCAAAACAGTTAAACTTGTCAAAAAATGTCAAAATATTGATATCGATATTAACCATATTCCGCTTGATGATAAGCCAACTTACGATATGTTAATCAGAGGAGAAACCGTCGGGGTATTTCAGTTAGAATCTCAGGGAATGACAAATTTGGTTAAGAAGCTGCAGCCTGACGTATTTGAAGATTTAGGTGCATTGGTTGCTTTGTTCCGTCCGGGGCCTTTGGGTTCAGGCATGGTGGATGAATTTGTTGACCGTAAACATGGCAGAAAGGCGATAACATACCCGCACCCGAGATTAGAGCCTGTGTTGAAAGACACATACGGAACAATGGTTTACCAAGAACAAATTATGCAAATCTTCCAGGTTATGGCTGATTATTCTCTCGGACAAGCAGACCAGGTTCGCCGTATGATGGGTCATAAAGACCCTGCAGCAATGGCTGCACAGGAAGGTAAACTCATTGAAGGGTCAGCAAAATACGGTATGAAAGCCGAAGATGCAAAAGTTTTGTTTGAACAAATACAAAACTTTGCGGCATACTGTTTTAACCGTGCACACTCATCCGCTTACGCTTTTGTTGCATATCAAACAGCATATTTAAAATGCCATTACCCTGTTGAATATTTATCTGAACTTTTGACAAGTGTGGCAGGCGATCAGGAAAAAACTCAGGCATATATTGAAGAAGCACAAAAATACGGCATAAAAGTACTTCCGCCGGATATTAACAAATCATTCTCCGAATATGCACCTGACGGGCATAACATTCGTTTCGGACTTGCATCAATTAAACAAGTCGGCGAAGGAGTCGTTGATGAAATCATTAAAGAAAGAGAAGCAAACGGTGAGTTTACTTCAATTTATGATTTTATAAAACGAGTTGATGTAAAATGTTCAAATAAAAGAACATTAGAGGGCCTAATTAAATCAGGCGCGTTCTCGCAAATTGAAAAAAGCCGTAAACAGCTTATCGAAAATTTAGATTATATTGTTTCAACCGCATCAAAAGAAGCTAAAGAAAAAGAATCCGGGCAGGGAAGTTTATTTGACATGCTTGGTGACAGTGCATCTGTCAACAGTGCAAAGTTCACTCTTGGCGGAAGTGATGAAGAATACGATGCAAGGCAAATTCAAATTTTTGAAAAAGAATTTTTAGGTTTCTATGTCACAAGTCACCCTCTGTCAACCATAAGAGAAAAATTACCGTTTTTAATGACACATAAAATTTCTCAAATCCCTGATATACCAAATGACAAACCTGTTACAATCTGCGGACTTGTTACCGCGACAAGACAAATTCCGCAAAAATCCGATCCGACAAAGTTTATAAAATTTACAACAATAGAAGATTTAACAGGAAAAATTGATACACTTGCGTTTAATTCAAAAATAGCAGAGTATGGGGATTTATTGCAAAATGAACAGAGAATAATTGTTTCCGGTAAGGTCAGCAGGAGAAGTGATGATGAACCGCCTATTATTCTTGTTGACACCGTGAAACCTGTAGACAATACAAATATTGTTACCGTTGAACTTAAAGATGAATTTAAATATGAAGAAATTATTTTGTTAAAGCAAATGCTTTGCAAATACAAAGGATCTGACCCTGTTATGCTAAAATTACCTGATTTAACAGGGGATTCAAAAATTCTGACTTCGTCAATGTTTTGGGTAAACACATCAAATGACCTTGTAAATACTCTTAATAAAGGTTTTGGGGACAGAGTTGAAGTCAGTATAAAATCAATGGATAAAAAGTGGTAATAAAAAAATCCCATACAAGCGGATTTTGTTACCTGCCGAGCTCGCAGGTGGGTGAGAACCCTGAGTAATCCGTTTCCCGCTGGCGATAATTAAATCGGCGGGTATACTTCAACCTCATTCGGAGTTAACTCTCCCTATTTATGTAAATGTAGGAACAAAATTAACACCTGTATGGAACTGAGTACAGTCTATCATATATTCAAATCATTGGCAATAAAAAAATCAATTCAAAAATTTTTTACCAAAATTTTCGTAATAATATTTGATTTTATCATTTACGGCAAGTTGTAAATCTTTTATCGAAAATTTTTCTATATCCGAAATTTTTGTTTTAAATACCGGGGTTTTAATTCCGTTACGAAATCTCTGCGCTCGTTCCATATTGTGTATAAAATTTAATGTTGTGACGTTTTCAAATGTTTTTGCAATCTCATCACTGAAAAACAGTTGTTTTGCAGTTGTTGAATGTACAATATCAAGTGTAAGATCCCCTTTTATGTTTGAACCTACAAATATATCGACAGGATAAAATTCCCCAAGACCAAAAATATACGGCATTTTATCCATATTCTCTTTTTTCATATATTTTATTAATGAGGGCTTTACATAAGTTTGTCCGAATGATATTTTATCAGTTTTCATATTATCTATAAAACCACAGAAAAATAAATTTGCGAATAAGTAAAAATTTGTAAATATTATTGTTGTAATTAATTGTTTATGGTACACTAAAAAAGTAAGCAAATTGGGGTAAGAAAGAATGCTGGTTGATTCTATCGGATATTTGAAAAAGAGTAACGGGGCTGCTAATGCTGATATTAAAAAGGCTCAGATTGTGCCTTATGTAAATCATTATTTGAATGACTTTAACGGTCAGTCTTTTGCAAAGAACATGGATGTTAAAAAGGATTCAACTTCCTTAGTTGGCAGATTTTTAAATTTATTTGCTTAATTATTTGTTTTTGGGAACAGAAATCTTACCATATATGAACATATTGCCGGAATAAGTGATATGCCGACGAGAACAGCTACAATGTTTGTTTGCTGTGCAATAAAGCCGACAGCGGACATTATTATTGCAACCACCCCCCACGAAAATCCGTTTATAAATCCGCCTATTATGCTTTTGTACTGTGGCAGAACATTCTGCGCAAGATTCATAGTGACAGGCGTTGCAAACATTGTGACAAAACCCATCAAAGCAAAAATAATGAATGATAATACAGGCATGCTTTTATAAGTGAGCATGAACAAAATTGTTAAAGGTAAAGTTGTAATCATTGAAAAATAAAATACATTAGCCGTTCCGATTTTATGCTCAAATTTCGGACTCAAAAGTGATGCTAATCCGCCCAAAAATATAAAAAAGAAAAGCGCAAGCCCGATTTGAAATTTTGAATATCCCTGAGCTTTCCACAAAAAAGGTAATAAAATTGAACATGATGTAGTCATTAAAGATTTGAGCATTGCTATTATATTTAAAATGTTGAGTTTTCTGCTTGAAATAATATCTTTCAATGCATCAAAAAATTTAATGTCAGGCTTTTTTGTATTTTCATTTGAAAATTTAGGTACAAATTTAAACATCAACACTGCCCAGCAAACACCCAGCAACGCAAGGTATGGCATTTTATTCAAACCGAAATACTGAGCAATAAATGATGAAAACAATGGTCCCATTGAATAACCAAGAGTTCCAAATGCAATAAAAATTCCCATGTTTCTTACAACATCTGATTTCGAAAACCTTGAAATCAGCCCCAATGACTGCGGATGAAAAAGGCTTGAACCAAGACTCCCAAGCATAATAAACAAAATCATATTAAAAAGATTTTGACTTGCAGGAGCGAATGATATAAATACAGATGTAAATATTAATCCCCAGAAAATCAGCGCCCGTTTTCTCATATTATCGGCAAAAAATCCAAAAAAAGGCTGCAAAAGAGATGAAAAAATATGAGAGCAGCTTAATATTATTGTTGCAATCGGCATTGAAATCTTCACCTGCTCTGCTATAAACGGCATAATCGGGTTTAAAAAACCCGTATAAACATCATTTATGAAATGTCCACCGCAAAACCATATCTGTGGTTTGCGTTCTTCCTTAGCGTAAATCATAAACATATTTTCACATTAACAAAAATGTTTTGCAATTATGCTAATTTTAAAAGCCGGATTAGACTTATTATATGAATACATAAAACTTCCTAATCCTATCAGATATGTTGATTTTTTCAAAATTATCATTAAATATTTTGTATGGTGTTTAATGGTGTAAAAAATTATTATGAAATTTTAGAGGTTAGTACGGATGCAACAATATCCGAAATTAAGTCAGCGTACAGAAAACTTGCCAGGATATATCATCCGGATGTTAATAAGGATGCCAAAGCTATCGATATGTTTAAAGAAATTACATCCGCCTATGAGACATTATGTAATGATCTGGAACGCAGGAAATATGATACGCTGCACCAAATTTTCAATAACAAATTTTCAAATAAAACCAACACTGAAACAAACAATGAAAATACTAAAACTCAAGAAGAAAAAATACAGGAAGAAGTTAAAGAAACAATAAAGCAAAGTACCCCAAAAGAAGCTCCGAAACAGAAGCAAAAAACACAAAAGAATCAAACTCAAAAGCGTAATTCTTTTATCAATTCTCTGAAATATTGGTGTGCAAAATTGAAGAAAAATAAAAAGGAAAAAGATAACAAAAAGCCTAAAAAAGGCGAAAATATTTCAACGGAAGTTGTTATAACTCCTGACGAAGTTATGACAGGTTCAAAACGAATTATAAATATCCGAACGACAAAAACCTGTCCTCAATGTTCCGGACACAAATTCACGAATGGCGATAAATGCTCTAAATGCAGCGGCAAGGGAGTGGTAACCGAAACTAAAAAAATTACACTGACTATCCCAAAAGGGATAAAAGACGGAGCAAAACTCCGTCTCAAAGGAGAGGGAGCAACAGGCAAAAACGGCGGTCCAAACGGGGATGTATATGTTCAAATCCGTATTGAAACAAAAACACAGGTGCATTTTGACAAACTAAATATTTATTACAATGTACCTATTACTCCGTTTGAAGCTGCTCTGGGTGAAGAAATTTCCATTCCCGCCTTCGACGGAACAATTAAATTGAAACTTCCGAAAAATACCTGCTCGGGACAAAAATTCCGTATTGCAAAGCAGGGGCTAAAGAAAAACGGAAAAATCGGTGATTTAATTGTAACAGTCAGTATTGAATTTTCTCATAATTTGTCGGATGATGAAATAAAACTGTATGAGCAGTTGAAAAATTTATCATCGGATAACGTGAGGAAAAATTTTGGCTACGGAAGTTAAAATTAAGGAAATATTTGAATCAATTCAAGGTGAAGGTCCTTTTGTCGGAGTCAATCAGCTCTTTATCCGTTTTTGCGGGTGTAATTTGAATTGCAAATACTGCGACACTGATTTTGGCACAGACAATACCAAATCATACAATGCACAAAATTTAGCACAAGAAATTATGAAAGAATATGATTTAGATAAAATTCATTCAATTTCTTTAACCGGTGGGGAACCTCTTTTACATACCGATTTTATAAATGAACTGGCATCACTATTGACTGATACCAGAATTTATCTTGAAACAAACGCAACATTGCCAAAAGAATTATTAAAAGTTAAAAACAAGATTGATATTATTTCAGCAGATATAAAACTGCCCAGTTCGGCAGGAAAATACACATTTAATCTGCATGATGAATTTTTAAGTAATTGTGATGGAATTTATACCTTTGCAAAAATTGTATTTGATCAAAATATAACAAATGAAGAAATCAAAACCTGTGCTGATTTAGGGGAAAAACATAATATAGAACTAATACTTCAGCCCCAAATGAACGGTAACACAATGAGTATAGATAATAATTTTTGCCAAGCCATTTTTAACAAATTTCTCAATTTATATCCCAACACCCGCATTATTCCGCAAGTGCATAAGTTTTTGAATGTAAGATAACTATCCCAAATACTTTTGCAGGCTGTCCTGGTCAAAGACTTCTATACTGTTTTTGGAGTGAATGAATATCATTGATGTAATAATTGCTTTTAGGGTATCAAAGTCCGAAAATGCCATTTTTGAGCGCAAATCATCCATGTTATTTGCTAAAAATTCCATAATAATTGTTTTGCCCTCATAAACAAGACTTGAGAAATAATCAAATGATGCTTTTGACTTTATCCCTTCAAGATATATAATATCAGGGTTCTGGAAGGTTATAAATCTTGCGGCTTTATCCATATTAAACCCGACATTTTCATTGAATTCACACTGATTTACACCGGGAAGTTCATATTTTGCGATACTTTCAAGGGTCATAATATTTTTTGAGCCAGTTTTTGCAGCTTCCTGCAAAAGCGAATAAATAACATGAGTTTTTCCGCTCAATGCAGAACCGCAAACAAGGATTATGCCCGGTTTTTCAAGAGATTGGCGTATTTCAGATAATTCGAATTTAGATGACACCATTTGATCTAATGCCTTAGGCGGTTTATAGATTTTTAGAAAAATTCTCTCGCCCATAATCGTCGGGAAAGTTGAAACACTTGCCATTATAACAACATCATCCACTTTGAAACAAAGTTTCCCAAGCTGTGGAACCTCAGAAACCGAAGGGTCAAGTTCTGACAGACTTTTTAATTTTGAAACAAATGATGAAATTAAAACCGTCGGAATATGACCTTTGTTGAGCATTTCTCCCTGTTTTTTAAAGTTTACGCCCAAACCTTCGTCTTCACCTTGAAAAACGACTTCATGAATATCCTCCAAAATAGCCTGTTTTAAAATAGCACGGACAATTTTTTGGATATGATTATCACTCAAATCCTCCTTGTGAAGTTCTTCCTGCCAGTCATAACCCGATTCATAACCTGTTAAAATATTGCCGACAGTCACATCTGTTTTGTAATATTCATCAATTTTTTTTAGGATTGTTTCCTCATTTGCAAGAACAGGATCAATCTCACATTCGGCACTTTCCATAATCTTGTCTATTGCAAAAAGATTACGGGGGTCTGACATTGCAACAGTTAAAGTATCCTCAATCTTAAAAAGCGGAATAATTTTATATCTTCTTGCATCGGAATAATTTATATATTTCAGACATTTTTTATCGGGTTCATAATCATCGAGATTAACAAACGGAGTATGAAGCTTTGTTTCAAGAAATTTAATTAATTGTTCCTCTGTTAAAAAACCTGAATCAATAAGAGCCTGACCGATATTGATATTCCTTGAATCCGCAATTTCCTGTGCCTGTTCAACAATTTCATACTGAACAAGTCCCTCTCTGACAAGGTCATATTTCAAAGTTTCAAGAGTTTTGTTAGTGATTGCAGTCATTAATTTTCATCTTCCGTTTCTAAATATTTTTGTACTGTTTTCAAAACCTCATCTAAATCAAAAGGCTTTGTAATATACTCATTTGCGCCGGTTTCCTCGCCGATAAGTTTATCTTCTTCCTGAGAACGTGCAGTTATCATTAAAATCGGAATATTTTGATATTTTTTGTCAAATTTAAGCAAACGACTGATTTTGTAGCCATTTATTCTCGGCATCATTACATCGAGAATGATTAAATCCGGAATAATTTCTCTTGCAAGATTTAATCCGTCTTCACCGTTATATGCACAGTAACAGGAATAATTACAACCCTCAAGGACAAATTTCAGACTCTCGACAATATCCTGCTCATCATCAACTATAAGAATTTTTTTCATACTTCTACCCTTAAAACAATGCCAATTTACTACAATATAACACATTTTTCATTTTAGGGAAATTTGTAACAAATGTATAAAATAAAAGGCGATAGGGCGTTAAGTCTATAAGGCGATAGGGTATATAAGATTATTAATATTAGTAACTGTCTTATTACCCTCACGCATTATAGCCTTATCTGTTTGAATTAATAATTTTCACGATAAAAAATATCTTTATATGTTGTAAGTAGAAGAATAATCCCCGAAATACCGACTATTGAATATACAATTCTTGACATAAGTGTCATTTCGCCAAAAATCAGAGCAACCAAATCAAAATCCATTACCCCGACAAGCCCCCAGTTTATTGCACCGATTAGTACAAGTACATATGCAATTGTTCTCAAAATATTCATTATAAAACTCCTTTCTTTTTCATAATATTCTTTTGATAAATTAAATATTTCATCAGTCTGTTTACTTAGGTAAAATTTGCAAAAAAACTTTGTCCTTTGTAAAATAATAGAAAAGTTTTTGGGGATAAATTATGACGGTTATTAATGAAAATTTTACGGTTCACACAAAAGGGAATACGGATATAATTGATATAACGCCACAGATAAGAAATGTGGTTTATAATCATGGTTTACAGAATGCGGTAATTTATGTTTATGCGCAGGGCAGTACGGTTTCGATTACTAATATTGAGTTTGAGCCGGGACTATTGGTTGATTTCCCTGAAATTATGGATAAAATTGTACCGACAAACAGAGAATATCATCACGATGAAATGTGGCATGATGGCAACGGGTATGCTCATATCAGAGCATCCATCGTCGGTAATTCAACTTATGTGCCTTTAATTGACGGAGTTTTGCAACTTGGACAATGGCAGCAGGTTGTTTTGATTGATTTTGATAACAAAGCCAGAGCAAGAAAAGTAAATGTGCAGATAGTTTATTAAAGAGTCTTTACCCCTTGCATTTTTGGATTGCGGATATTATAATTAAATCTCAGAGGATTAAAGAAAAGTAATGGATGAATCAGGCATAAATACCATAGTTTTTAACTGGGTTATAGTATTTTTGTTATTGCTTGTAAATGCATTTTTTGTCGGCGCGGAATTTGCTATTGTGCGTGCCAGAAAAAACAGAATTGAACAGATGGAAAAAGACGGCAATATCGATGCAAAACTTGCCCTGAAAGCACTTGGCGATGTCAATTTCTTTATTGCAGCCGTTCAGGTTGGAGTCACAATCGCAAGTATCGGTATAGGTTGGTTTGGTTCTCCTACAATAGAAAAAATGCTGGCACCGATTTTGGAATCAATACCTGAGGTTCATGGTTATATTGCGCATATTGTTGTTGCCGTAGTAGCATTTATCTTAATTACTTTCCTGCACGTTTTAATTGGGGAACAGGTGCCAAAGTGTATTGCACTTCAGTATCCTGAAAAGATTTCACTTTTCGTCGCAAAACCGATGGATGTGTTTATGACTATGTCAAAACCATTTGTCTGGTTACTCAATAAAACCTGTAACGGAATTTTGAGAATGTTAAGGATACCTGTTAATCCATCATTAAAAACTGTTCACACCATTGACGATTTGGATATGTACGTTGAAAACAGTTATGACGAGGGCGTTTTAAACGAAACCGAAAAAGATATGTTCCACAACGTGTTACAGTTTTCCGATTTAACGGCACATGAAGTTATGACTCCGAGAACAGATATGGTTTGTGTTTCAATAGATACTCCGCTTGATGAGTTAAACAGTATAGCAACCGAAAATCAGTACACAAGATACCCCGTTTACAGCGAGGATATTGACCATATTACAGGTTTTGTACATGTAAAAGATTTATTTATGCTTTCTTTGAAAAGTGAAACTTGCCCTATAGAAAAAATTCAGCGTAAAATTCCGCTTGTACCTGAAACAATAACGCTTGACAAACTGGTTATTCTGTTTAAAAAGCAGCGTGCACAGATGGCAATTGTTGTTGATGAATTTGGCGGAACTTCAGGGCTTATCACCTTAGAAGATGTTTTGGAAGAAATTTTTGGGGATGTACAAGACGAATTTGATATTGATGAAGAAAAAGATATAAAAGAAATCAGACCGCAGGTATTTGAAGTTACAGGTACAATGCGCCTTGATGAACTTGCCAAATTCTTTGATATTCCGGAAGAAGATCTGGAAGTCGAAGATGTTGATACCGTCGCAGGACTTGTTGTAAAAGAGCTTGAGCGAATTGCAAAAGTCGGCGACAGAGTGAATTACGGCAATTTCACATTTACCGTTTCAGAAATTGACGGGGCAAGAATTATCAAAATTTTGCTTGTAAAAAATAAGGAAACAAAAGAAAATTCAGAAAATTAAACTACGTCATTTTGAGGACAAAGCCCGAAGAATTTCCTTCTACTTCTATTTCTATTTCTTTTTCTTCTTCTTATTCTTATGACCAACATCATTTTCATCACACTCAAGTGATTTAACCAAATGTTCAACAAGATCAGCATCGTGATAGTGAATTGCGTGGTCTGATTTGTGATGAATATCAACCAAATGATAATGCATAGCCATTTCAACCTGAATCAACGCAATATTGTAATTATAAACACTCGCAATATAACTGTCTAAAGCCCTTATATAATCTTTTCTCGCATCCTGCAAAGCAACATAATTTAAAATATCTGAACGGTATTTTTTCTCTACTATCTCAAGATTCTTTAAGGATTGTTCAACTTCTGTTTTTGCAGTCGGAACCTGCTTTTTAGCTCTTTCGACATTATTAAATGCCCTTAAAAGTTCATATTGCAAATCTTTTTTAAATAAATTAATTTCATTATCTGCAATATGTAACTGCGCATCTGCACCTTTTATTGAATGTTTTAATTCCATAAGATTAACATTTGTCATAAGATTTACACCGACAGTCAAACTGTTGTTATTGGTAAAATTCGTATGATTTAAACCATAGCCGACATCGGCAGTCAAATCAGGCAAATATGTACGTCTGACATATTTTAATGATTCTTCCATCGCATTTTTTGTATTTATCAAAACCTGCAAATCCGGACTGGCTTTATAAGCAATATCGAGTGCATCACTCATTTTGAACGGATAAACATACGGTTCAAAGGGTTTATCTTCAACATGTTGTTTTGTTCCGTATGCAAAATCATCATTATATGTAAATGTCAGAGTGTTTTCTATTTCATATTGTGGTTGAAAATCAATATACATAGCATTGCTCAAGTCATATTTTGCATTATTATATGTGTTTTCCGCCTCAATATATTTGATTTTTGCTTCACTTAAATTAAGTTCCGCCGTTGCAATATCCGGTTCTGTCTTGGTTTTTGCGACTTCAAGAAATTTTCCATTAATGTCCACATTGTTTTTTGCCACATTTAAAAGTGCTTTCGCCCTCAAAAGATTATAATATTTTGCCTTTATGTCAAACAAAGTGTAACAAAGACTGTCCATAAACTCATACTCAGCGGCAATTTTATTAAATTCTTCCATTTTAATAAATGCGGTTGTCTTGCCAAAATTGTATATCAACTGACTCAAACCCACACTAACCTGAGGTAAATCTCTGTATCTTTTATCGTAATAAATCCCATCAGAATTGCGCTGATAATTAAATCCGACACCCGCACCTATGGTCGGAAAATATTGAGATTTTGCAATGCCTAAATTACTCTTTGCAATATCTAATTCGTATTTCTTGCGTTTAATTTTCGGACTGTTTTTAAAAGCCAAAGAAACACAGTCTATTATACTCAAAACCGTACCGTTTTTAATTTCTACTGCAGGTTTTAAAAATAATTCTTCCTCGTCGTGCTCATGTATTGCATTAACGCTGTTTCCGGCTAATAAACATGCTATTACCAGTGCCGAACATAATACCTTCTTTATGTTCATATATTAATTATATCATGACTGTCAAGTGGTATGGTTAATGTTAATGCCAATGCTCGAACATTATGTTCTTATTTAATGATTAAATACTATTTCGTCTTTATCTAAATCAATTTTGATATTATCACCTTTGACAAATTCCTGGGCAAGAATCTTTTTAGAAAGCGGATTTTCAACAAGCTGGCGAATTACTCTTTTTAACGGTCTTGCACCATAAACAGGATTGAATCCCTGAGTGGCCAAAAATTCTTTTGCTTCTTCAGTAATTTCAAATGATAATTCCTGATCTTTTAATAGCTTTCTTAAATAATCCATCTGGATATCAACAATTGCACTCAATTGCTGCAAGTTCAGCGCTTTAAAGAATATAGTTTCGTCAATTCTGTTCAAAAATTCAGGTTTAAATCTCTGGCGCAAAACTTCCAAAACCTGCTCTTTTGTATCGTTAAATTTTTCAGGCGAAACCATTGAGTTAAGAGTATTCTCAAGAATAATATCACTCCCGATATTACTTGTCATAATAATCAGTGTATTTTTAAAATCAATCGTTCTGCCTTTTGAATCCGTCAAACGTCCGTCATCAAAGATTTGGAGCATAATATTAAACACATCCGGGTGAGCTTTTTCAATTTCATCAAAAAGTACGACCGAATATGGTTTGCGTCTTACTGCTTCGGTTAATTGCCCGCCTTCTTCGTAGCCTACATATCCCGGAGGCGCACCTACCAATCGAGCAACATTATGTTTTTCCATATATTCAGACATATCAATACGAATCAGAGCATCTTCATCGTTGAACATAAATTCTGCCAAAGATTTTGCAAGTTCTGTTTTGCCAACACCTGTCGGCCCTAAGAATAAAAATGTTCCTATCGGACGTTTCGGGTCTTTCAAACCGGAGCGGGCACGACGGATGGCATCAGATACCGTATCAACCGCTTCATCTTGCCCTACAAGGCGTTTGTGCAAAACATCTTCCATATGCAGAAGTTTTTCCATTTCTGATTCAACAAGTTTTGTAACGGGGATTCCTGTCCATTTTGAAACGACTTCATCAATGTCTGATGCTTCTACTTCTTCTTTAAGGAGTTTATTTTCAACTCTTTCCTTGTTTTCGTAAGCATTCAATTGCTTTTGTAATTCAAGCAGCTTACCGTATTTTAGTTCTGCTGCTTTTTGTAAATCCATATTACGTTCTGCTTCTTCGATTTGATTATTAACCTGATTTATTTGGTCTTTAATATCTGTTTCGGAGGTTATAGAAGATTTTTCTTTTTCCCACTGAGATTGCAGAACATCTATTTTGCTTTGCAAATCAGCGACTTTTTTATTTATATCTTCAATTTTTGCCCTTGATTCATCACTGTCTTCTTTTTTTAGTGCTTCACGTTCGATTACCAGTTGCATTTTTTGACGGGTCATAGCATCAATTTCTTCCGGCATAGAATCAATTTGAATACGCAAAGAACTTGCGGCTTCATCTATTAAATCGATTGCTTTATCAGGCAAAAATCTGTCTGTAATGTATCGGTCAGAAAGTTTTGCGGCTTCAACAATTGCACTGTCTAAAATTCTGATGCCGTGGTGAACTTCATATTTTTCTTTTAAGCCTCTTAAAATACTTATGGTATCTTCAACAGACGGTTCATCAACCATCACGGGCTGAAAACGTCTTTCAAGAGCAGGGTCTTTTTCAATATATTTACGGTACTCGTTGATGGTTGTTGCACCGATAGTTCTTAATACCCCACGAGCAAGCATTGGTTTTAAAAGATTTCCTGCGTCCATTGAACCTTCCGTTGCGCCTGCGCCAACAACGGTGTGAAGTTCGTCTATAAACATGACAATCTCACCGTTTGAATCTTCAACTTCTTTTAAAACTGCTTTTAATCGTTCTTCAAATTCTCCTCTGTATTTTGCACCTGCAACCAGTGCACCTAAATCCAAGGAAATCAGTTTGACATCTTTAAGGCTTTCAGGAACATCCCCGCGAACAATTCTTTGTGCTAAACCTTCAATTATAGCGGTTTTACCAACCCCAGGTTCGCCTATTAATACAGGGTTATTTTTTGTTCTTCGGTTTAAAACCTGCATAATTCTGCGCACTTCTTCATCTCTGCCGATAACGGGATCTAACTTGCCTTTGCGTGCCATTTCCGTTAAATCGGTTGAATATTTTTCAAGTGCTTTCATATTTTCTTCTGCATTTTTACTGTCCACTTTTTTATTACCTCTTATTTTTTTCATCGCATTTAATATTTTTGATGAGTTTACTCCAAAATTTTCAAGTAAAGTTTTGATATTTGAGTTTTCAAGATTCGCCATTGCAAGTAAAATTGCTTCAATTCCGACAAACTTATCTTTAATTTTTTCGCTTTCAGCTATGGCAAGCTCTAACAGTCTGCCTGTGTCGGTTGACATATAAATTCCCTGCGGATTTACGGGACTTGAAAGTTTGGGCAGACTCTCAACCTTTTCGACAACTTTATTTATAAAATTCTGATTCAGCAATTTTAATTCAGTAAGATAATCTTTTATTATTCCGTTATCTTTAATCATTGCAAGCATAATGTGCTCCGGTTCAATTTGAGAGTTTTTATGCGCACTCATCAGGTTGCTTGCCGAAGATAAAATTTCCTGCGAATAATTCGTAAACTTGTCAAAATCTAACATATTACTAAACTCCATTTATTGTTCCGTTCCGAATTTATTTCGGAATCTCCTTTCTATATGAATTATTGGAGATCCTGAAACAAGTTCAGGATGACAACTTACATTATCAGTTTAATGCTATTTTTTGAAAAGTCATAGAAAATTAACTTTTATTTAATAATTTTACACACAAAAAGCGGTCTGAATTTCAGACCGCCTTAAATCTTTTTCATAACATTTTCTCTTACAGTATAAATCCTTCTAAACCGTGTGTGTCAAAGATTTCAATAAACTTATCTACCGTGCAGTTTACTTCATTACCTGATTCATCAATAATTTGGATGACATTATCAAATGCACTTTGTTCAACATCTGAAGCCTTTGATACGAACATTACTTCGCCACATTCCGTTAATTCATCTTTTAATAATCCGTCTTGAGTAAATTTTAAATCCATTAGAGCACCTCATAAATTGTCGTATTATATTTGACGGAATTTTTATACAAAAACTTTAGGAATTTTAAAACTTTAGTTACAATTATTTACAAAAAAAGACAGGTTGTTAAACCTGTCTTTTTATTTATTTTTTATTTTTTAGGCAACCGTTTGTTTTACAGCTTTTTGGGCTCTGTATAAACTTGTTTCTTTACCTAAAATATCAAGAATACCGACCATATCAGCACCACAGGTTCTGCCTGTAATTGCGGCTCTTATTGCCCACATTGTAACCTTTGGTTTCATACCTGTTGTTTCTTTCCAGTATGCTCTGAAATCAGCTAATTTTTCATGCAGATTTTCCTCAGTCCATTCCCAGCCTTGCGCTTTTTCGATAAAATCTTTCAAAACATTTTGACATTCATCACTTGCTAATGCTTTATCCCATGCTTCAGGTTCAATTGTTACATCTTTACCGAAGAAATAAGGAACGGCAGCTGTTATATCAGATAATAATGTCAAAGGTTCTCTTGTAAGTTCAACCATCTTTGTATACTGAGCATCAGAGAGTTCGTCAAGCGGATACATTGTCAGATAAGGTTTTAGCCTTTCTTTCAATTCTTCCATCGGAAGCATTTTGATATAATGACTGTTCATCCATTTCAATTTGTCGTACTCAAAAATTGAATTGGAAGAAGAAACCTCATTAATCCTGAAATCTTTAGCAATTTCATCTACTGTTTTGATTTCTTCGCCGTCAGATGGTGACCACCCCAAAAGTGCAACAAAGTTTATGAGTGCATTCGTCAGATAACCCTCTTTAACAAAGTCAGAAACTGCTGTAGCACCATGTCTTTTTGAAAGTTTACTTCTGTCAGGTGCAAGAATCATACCCAAATGTCCGAAACGAGGAACATCAAACCCTAAAGCTTCAAAAATCAAAATCTGTTTATATGTATTTGAAATGTGATCCTCTCCTCTGATAACGTGACTAATCTTCATTAACGCATCATCAATTACAACCGCATAATTGTATGTTGGCGCACCGTTTGATTTCATAATTACAAAATCGCCGATTAAATTTGTATCAACGTGAAGTTTGCCTTTAACCAAATCGTCAAATTCAAGGATTGAAGAATCATGAAAAGCCGCCTGAGCCTTAGCAACATTAAATCTTATAGCAGGTTTTCTGCCTTCAGCTCTTAATTTTGCTTTTTCTTCTTCAGTTAAATTTTCGCATTTTTTTGAATATACATAGGCTCTTTTTTGTGCAGTAGCTTCTTCTTTTTCCGCTTCAAGTTCTTCGGGTGTACAGAAACATTCGTAAGCAAAACCTTTGTCTAAAAGTTCCTGAATATATTTCGGATAAATATCAAATCTCTGTGACTGGGTATAAGGACCATAATCCCCGCCGACATCAGGACCTTCATCCCAATTTAATCCCAACGCTTTCAAACTGTCAAAAATATTATCGACATATTCCTGCTCTGTTCTCAAAGCATCAGTATCTTCAATTCTTAAAATAAATTTTCCGTTATTTTTCTTTGCAAATAAATAGTTAAATAAAGCCGTTCTTGCAGTTCCGATATGTAAATTTCCGCTCGGTGACGGTGCAATTCTTACTCTTACGTCTGACATTTTTGCCTTCTTTCTAAATTATTTTCACGTTGGCGTAGCAACACCAACCTACTTTATTTCGGTAAAACAATCGTATCACAACGGAAATGTCATTTCAAGAGAATGTATACAAGATTTTTAGCTATCGCTCAGAATGACGTATTTTAATCCTGCGGGAATTCAATCTGTGATTCAATACCATCATCCGAATTTTTTTCATCTTCTAACATTAAATCTATAATTCCCTGCGTTTTATCTTCATATTTCTGAATTTTTTGTTCTCTTTTATCAATACTTTTTTGAGTTTTTTCAATTTTCTTTTCTAACTTTTTGATATCTTTTTGCGTCTGTTCGACCTGATAATTATGATACATTTCTTCAAGCTCGGTACCTTCTGTTGAACCTGCGAATTTCTGTAATGCCTTATTATCTCTATATTTATCTTTATAATCAGCCGTAAGGTCTTTTAATTCGTATTTATAATCCTCGTTAATTTTTTTGAGTTCCGCCCTGTTTGCTGCTTTTTTCTGTTTTTCAATAACCTTATCCTGCTTTTCAAGAAATTTTTCTTCTTTAATAACAACCTGGTACTCCTGGGCACCGTCTTTTTGAAGTTTAAAACCGTTCATACTGATTTTGGGAACAAAATCTTTATTAAACGTGATAAGTTTTGTTTGTTCTCCATAGCAATCAACACTCCAAGTTCCTAAAAAAACCGGTTTTTCTCCTGTATAAGCATATGCCTGAACTACAACTCTGTCAGGGTATCCCGCATCAAAACCAAGCGGTCTTATATCCCATCTTTTTTCAATTAAATTAAGGTTTGCATACTCTTTCCAGTAGTATTTTATAGCATCCCGAACAGCAGACAAATCATAACTTTTTTTACTTGTAAAATCATAAATATAAATTCTTGTTTCCCAAATACCATCTTCCCCGCTTCCGATTTTCTCTTTCGCTAAAAGCTTCGTTCCGTCAGCACTGAAATCCACAGGGGTTAATGTCCTGAATGCCGCATAATTATCAATAGCCTTATCCGTTGAAAGAATAGGATTTTCCCATCTGTGCGAAACATTTGCCTTGAGAATTTTATTCATATTGTTTTCATTTTGATCAAGCGGAATAACAAACAAATCCGCACCAACAGAACCTGAATCATTGTAATAATAAATTGCGGGGTAAACCATTTTTGTATAATCAGGCGAGGTCACCCCGAGCCCGTTTACCTGTCTTGCAAAATATAATTTTCTGCCAAGTTTTAGTTCAACACCCCCGGGAGGATCATTGTATTTTACAACTTTAAATAACGGTTGCGGAACATATTTAAAATCAGACGGGCGCTCAATTTTAGGCGTTTGGACCTCAAAAGTTGAAGGTTCTTTATACTCGGAACGCTTTTGATATTCTTCTTCAGTCATATAAGGTGATATTTCTCTGCCTAAGACACGCTTGTCACGTTTATATTGCAAATCTTCTTTCTGAACTTTATAAACATATTGAATTTCTTTAGAACGGTAATCTTTTTTCCCAAACGGATTGCGGAATTTTGACACTTTAGTTTTTGGGGTAGCAGCAAATGCACATACTCCGAACAACAATATTAATAATGTTATTAAAATCTTTTTCATTTTTATCATCCTAACTGACAGTTTTACTGCTATCCTGAACTTGTTTCAGGACCTCACCCGAATCAGATTTAAAAATATCGATTACGGAGTACATCAAAATCTCCTTGTTTACAGGTTTTAATTAAACAATTTATCAAGTCAACTATACAAGTCCGTCCTTCATAGCCGTTGCAACAGCTTTTGCCCTTGTCTTGACATAAAGTTTCTGCAAAATATTATGAACATGAGTTTTTGTTGTGGCGATAGTTATAACCAGCTTCTTTGAGATTTGAGGATTATTCAAACCCTCTACAAGCAGAGCTAAAACTTCCATCTCTCTTTCGGTTAAACCGTAAAGATTTTTGCCTTTTTTATAATTAATTTCACCGTTAGGTTCTTCAACCACCGAAGTTTTGCGAATATTTGAAAGCACCACTCTTGCAATTGCAGGGTCAAGCCAGCCGACTCCTTCACTTACAGCTTTGATCGCCGTTATTGTCTGCTCTGAAGTTGCTCCCTTTGTAATGTAACCGTCTGCACCTGCCGCAAACGAATCCAAAATATCACTTTCATCATCCCTTGAAGTATTCATAAGAACTTTGATTTCAGGAACGGCATTCTTTATTTTTCTCGTTGCTTCAATTCCGTCAATTGTCGGTATCCCTATATCCATTACAACCAAATCCGGTCTTAATTCAAGTGCCTGTTCGACACCTTCCTGCCCGTCAGCACTTGTCCCAACGACATCAATAATACCACTGTTTGAAAGTGCAAATGACAGACCCATTCTTGTCATATCATGGTCTTCTATAATGGTTACTTTTATCTTTTTATCCATAACTAAACCGCCCTTGCTTTTGCAGCGACATCTGTCAGTAAGAACGAAAACTCGCTGCCTTTATTTACTTTACTCTCTACCCAAATCTTTCCGCCATGTGCTTCAACAATTTGCCTTGAAAGATATAATCCCAAACCTGTTCCGGTTGAACGCTTTTTGGTTGTGCCCTGTGAAAATCTTTTGAACAAATTCGGAACATCTTCTTTTGGTATTCCGTTTCCGTTATCTGCAACTGAAAAAATTAAATCTCCGTTCTGTAATTTCATATAGATATCTATTGTTCCGTCTTTGTTTGTATAATTCAGTGCATTCCCGCACAAGTTCATAATTACACGCTTAATCTCAGCTCTGTCAGCATCAATTAACATTTCTTCCTTAAAATCGGAATGAACATCGAAATGTATATTTTTACTCTTTGCAAGCGGAGAAAGTTCTTCATAACACTGCCTCAAAAGCGAATTTACATCAAAAACAGTTTTACAAAGATTGAGTTTCCCGCTCTCAAATCTGTAAACTTCCAATAAAGCATTAACTAAACCAAGCAAATCTTCGTTGCTTTTAGCCATAACCGTCAGCATTTCTTTCTGCTGATCGGATATTTGCCCCAAAGAACCATCAAGAAAGAAATTCAGAGTTTTGATAGCTGCAGTTAGCGGAGTTCTTAAATCATGAGTTAAGGTTGCAATAAAATCATCTCTTAATCTTTCTGTTTCTTTCTGGGCGGTAAAGTTTCTTATAACACCGACATATCTTTCTCCGTCAGACAATGATGCAAAATTTATTTCGGCAGGAATATATTCCCCGCTCAGACTATTTCTGATATACAAATCTCTCAGCAAAAATTCTGACTGTTCTTCTGCCAAACCGAGAATAGAGGATTGAACTTCGGACTTTGGAGCTTTGTTCAGCGCAGGATTATCAGTATATGCAATTTGCTGTATTGACATATCGCACAATGTTTCCTGTGATAGACCGGTCAAATTTTCACAAGCAGGATTTACCTGTTCAATTTGTCCCTTTTTATTTATTATTATGATACCGTCTGCGCAGTAATTTATAATTCCCGACAGTTTATCATTTGCTACAACAAGCTCTTTTGTACGTTCTTCTACAAGTTCTTCCAGCTTTTCGGAATATTTTTTCAATTCTTTTTGCGCAATTTCAAGCTCGTTTATTTTATTTCTTAAATCTTCAAGCAAATGACTTCTTTCAATCCCGTTTTTGATATTAATCTTTAAATCATCATCATCCCAAGGTTTTTCAATATATTTATACACACCGATTTCATTAATGGTTTTAATAGCATTTTCTTTATCCGCATAACCTGTAAGCAAAATCATACTTGTTTCCGGATAAAGTTTTTTTGCTTCTCTTAAAAACTCCAATCCGTTCATTTCGGGCATCATAAAATCAGAAATTATCAAATCAGGTTTTTCAATTTTTAAATATTCAAGAGCTTCTGCAGGATTATTATAAATGACAACGTCAGCGAATCCTTCAACCCTCATCAAAATAGAAAAAGTCGAAGTTGCCAATTTATCATCGTCAACAAACAATATCTTCCCTAAACTCATATCTATATCATATATTATTAAACTGTTTCGGACAAATTGTTTACAAATTTGAAATATAAAAAAATAAAGCAGTCCGTAAGCCGTGTTCTGTTTTAGATAATCATCTGTCTGGTCTCTGGATTACTCCAAAGCTCAAGCGGTTCTTTCTCGGGTTGGCGAACAACCTTTATAACCCCGAACTCAACCTTGCATCCGACATGGGTTTACCTAGCCGGAGCCTTCCGGCTCCGCTGGTGATGCTCTTACCTCACCGTTGCACCATCGCCTGTGATATGAAATCCATCGGCAGTCTGTTGCTTAAACCTTTTCCGCCTGCGCAATCATAGATTGCTTCGTTCATTCCGCTAACGCTTCATTCACAACGGCGGTCATATAATGTCAGTGCCCTGCTCGTCTTGCCCTGTGGCAAGCCGACACCTGCACTAACACCGGCTGAAGCATTCATTTCTGTGGCACTATCCGCCGGCTCACGCCGCCCGGAGTTTCTCCGGATGCCTGTTCTTGGATGCACGGACTTTCCTCATTCGCAAATGCTTGCAAACGCGATTATCCGACTGCTTTATTTTTTTTTCAATCTACGGGTTATCTTTGTCTGAACCTGTTATATCAAAATCAATACCGACTGCTTTTTGAGCCCAATCTTCTGTTATATCAAGCTTGCCATCAGCGCTGACTTTAACCGTAAATCTGTCAAAATCCTTTTTCTTATCACAATTTGTACCGTCAGTATCTTCAGGGCTCTTGCAATTTGGTTTGTCCGGACCGTTAACATCAATCATAAATTCTATTGACGGATTTGTGTTTGAATGAGCCAACTTCATATTCTGAGCCGTCCAAACCATACTGTCTTTTGTTTTAAATTCGTATGTAGATTCTCCGTCTAAATTTACGGAATTATCCGTCTTGTTATTTTTTAAATCAAGTTTATTTATAAACAGTGTAAGGAATTTTGAATTTGCATCTTCCTGCTCAATATAATCTTCATTATATCTACCGCCCCACATTACGCAATCGGCATAACCGTATCCGTCATCAAAGCCTTCTCTTATTTCGTCTTCACTTGCCTGAGTTTTATTCGGATAACAAGCTTCATCATTAATCAGACTGTTTGTTATAGTCTGAACTGCATAGTATGCTCTTTTTGCCATCAATGCATTCTGGTCCGGCATAATATTAAATATAACCGGAAGTAATATTGCTATAAGCACACCTATTACTGCCAGTGCAATAAGTAATTCTGTTAAAGTGAATGCTTTAATCTTCATATTTAATTTCCTTTCAAAAATAATACTCCGTAATTATACAATGTGACATTGTTTTTTTCAACACAAAATGATATAATGTCCATCGAAAAATACAACAGACAAGATATGTAAACTTTTATTAACAAAGTAGCAAAATAATATATTCAGACGAGTTAATATCTTGTCATGTATTTTAAAATACATGAAGAGAAAGTATAAACACGGATATTCAGAATCTTTAAAACTAATACAAAGTTAGTTGCAGAGTGCATGAATGACCAAACAAAAGGTAAGTCTATGGTCGATAACAGGTCTGCCGGATTTTTCGGTATAGGTGGAGCATTTAATTTTAAAAGCGGTGACATATCAGGCACTGCCGCAAAATTATCTGATGACAAAATGGGGCAGGGCGGAGAATATTTTGCCCAGCAAAAAGCCGAAGAAGACGAAAATGCCAACGCTCAAGAACCTCGTTATATGGATCAGAGTGCTGTTTTAAGAGCATCCTTAAATTCTCTTGCAATGATGAACGTTGCAAATATCATAAATTCGCATAAACGTAAACCCGCACTTGAAGAACAGGAAGAAAAAATCGAGCGTGATTTGGATGAAATGATTCGTGTTCAACGAGTTTCCAATCCGTTTAAAGATAACAAAAAACAATTTTAGTATTTTTACATTTGTGAGATTTTATCTCTAAAATTTTCTTCAAATTCAGGTGTCCAACCGATAGACTCTTTATCTTCAGGTGTCATATTTTGATATATATCTTCGGCAATATCCGGAATATCACTAATCATTTCCGGCGAATAAATTTTACAGGCAATTTTGACTTTCGGATTAAAAAGATTATTGAATTTCACAGCCGCATCCGTTTTGTATGTACCACATTCACAACCCATATAAATATACTCTTTCTGCATAGTTTTTATAAACTCTATGAGTTTATCTTTTTTTTCTTTTGGATTAAAAAGCCTGTTTCGCATCCTGCGTATATCGAAATCAAAGTATTCAAACCCTGCTCTTTTCATTTTTTCTTCATAAGATTCACCGTAATCTCCAAGATTTATTATGGTCTTTATCCCGGCATCTTTAAGTTTTTCGAGCACCCAATCAGGAGCATCATAAAGGGTTGCACCTCTGTATATATTCGGAGTGTATCTTAAAGACCTTGAAATATTGTGTAAATTTGAGATATTCAATTCCGACATTACATCCCCGTCAATTTTTTTCGGTTTATTTACAAAGAAATTGAGCAGTTTTTGCATCTCATATTCGTCAAGACGGGGTTCGTTTTCATAGATACTGTAATAGGGCATAGTTTCGTATTCATGAATCTCCCGGATAAATTTTCGCCTTTCCTGAGATATTTCATCATCATAAGCAATAATATTATCGTCGTTACTCTTAAAACTCGGGATTTTATATAAACTTACAGGCTGAATCTTCATAGAAAAATTAAAACACGAAAAATTTTTTTTTTGCCTTTAGCCCTTTTGATAAATACCGGGAGCAATTTCTTTGAAATTTTTCCAACCTGCGGTTTTTAAGCTTTCGGTTCTAAATTCATAGGGATCCGTAATAAAATATCCTTTTGGCTTTAAAACTCTGCCGATATGTTTTATTGTTTCTATTTCGTCAGCCTCAGGCTGAATATAAGGCAAAATATTATTTGCAGAAATTACATCAAATTTGTTATCGGGATAATCTAAAATTGCCTCCTGAATACGGCTGTCCCATTTGGATTTTGCAGAATTATCGTACGTTCCTTTAAGGAAATCAAATATTTCATCATTTATCCTGTAATGCAATATTTTTTGCAGCAGTTCAGGAAACATTAGGGAATATAAATATTTATCAACCGGATTCATTTCTGATTCTCTGTCAGGATTGACAAACCATCTGTCATAACTGTCTTTTACAAAACTTTTTTGGGCATATTTAGGGAATTTTTCATATTCAAACATATGAGGAAAAGCCTGCTTTTTAAGTTCATACTCTGACGGTTTTGACTGCAAATCTACCGTATATAAATCAACATTATCTTTCAAAGTCCTTTCTTTAATTATCCCTTTAATGGATGCCAAATGAGAAAACGGTTCCTGGGAACTGCCTATTCCTGCAATAAGTATTTGCTTTTGTTTATCCGGCTTTTCAAAAATTCCGGCATAAAGATTTTCTATATCTTTATAACCACCTCCCGATAAAAGTACCGAACCACGTCTGAAATAACACGATACGGTACTGTTATATTTATAAAAATCAGGATGAGCCATAAAATTCGGCTTAGATTGTTTATAACGATTCCGACTATAAATATCTGAACATGTAACAGGAGAAATATACATATTCAACTAAAAACCGCTGAAAATATAATTTGCTTTTACTTTAAAACACCATTAATTAGTTCTGCGATTTTGGCAACAGTTCTCGGGAAGTATTGTTGCAGATAAGAGGCTCTGTTTGCATACTGTTCTGACGGAAGAGAGTTTAATAGCATATTAGTTTCGGCAACCCTTTCCTGCGCATTTCTTTCATCTGATAAACTCACACTATCAATAAAGTATGAAATATATTCCTGTTGCAAACCGTTTGATTCCGATATGAATTTTTCAAATTCATTTTTAAAAATGTTCATTAAATCAGGATTTTGCGATATCGTACTGCATAAACCCGAATTAGCGTCAGAATCAATATAATGACCAAATTCGTGCAGGAAAGTAGGTAACATTATATTCAATATAGAATTTGAATGACGTGCCATATTCAGTGTCTTGAGTCTTGCTTCATTACCCATTTCAATAAATTTACCTGTTTCAGACCAACGGGCATTATTATCTGTTCCTTCTTTACTTATATCATTATAATAAATTGCACTTATTGGGAGCTTTTTCATAACCATAAGTTCATTTGCGGGGACATTTTGCAGAATTTTCATTATAATATCGACTCCGCCGTCTATAAAGACCTTACCTAAATAAAACTCCCGTCGTTTTTCATTTGCTTTATCATAAATAATGAGTTTGTTATCCTTAAACTGCGCTTCATAGATATTTCCGTTTATGGTCGTAACCACCAAACCGTCACCTTTATGTTCTAAGGTCTGATGTCTGTCAAGCAGAATTTCAGGTTTTTGGGTTTGCTTGTTTAATCCTGTAATTTTATAGTCAATAATTACTTTGTTATCTATAGTTCTTTCATAAGAATACTGAGTTTTTACGCCTTCCGGAGATTTATAATTTTTTTCTACATATACATTTCCGGCTTTATCTTTAGAGCCAAATTCTACCGCTTTTTGTTTACCTTTGGCATCTGCCTCTGAAACATTATAAACTCCTTCGACATCGCTTAATTTTCTGACTGTTTTTTTGATTAGTTTCCCTGTCTCAAAATTCTTTATATCTGTCATATTTAGAGAGTCATATTTTTCAATAACTTCTGATTCTGCAATCTTGTTATATCCGGGAATATTTTTATAGACAACGCGGTCGATTGTATTTGTTTTTTTATTAATAACTACTTCTGTATTCTTATCTGATTTACGAATTTCATACAAACCATCTTCTTTTGAATAATAGTATTTTTCATTTGAATTTTCACTCGGCGAAAAACCCATTGTCCCGTTTATATTGTTTGAAACAACAATAAAATCAGGGAATTCACTTAAAAAGTTTTGGGGCAAATGTTCATAAATCGGTGTAAGTTGCGCAATTTTTGAATAATATTTCGGTAAAATACTTTTATCTTTTATAATGCTAAAAAATTTATCACGTTCAGAATCTTCCATTTTCATAAGAGATTCTATTGTAGTTGCATTAAGATTAACATTATGCGGTTCAGTTTTATCAGATACATAACCCAAAAACTTTTTCAAATCAGAAGATTTTGTAATTAATGCAATTTCAGCAACTGAATTCAAATCTAATTTGTCTTCTCTTTGCTGGGTCAAAAATGCATCTTTTGCAGCCTTATACTTTTCTTCATCTAACATAGATAATACCAAAGCAGTTCCTACATCTTTGACATTCAAATCTTTATCTGCCAAAGTTTTCTTAAACATCTTCAGAGTATTTTCATTGAAAGTTTTGTCAGGATTATTCTTAACAATCTCAATTATAGAATTACCCATAATGTTATTTTTTACAGCTTCCAAAATGAAATCTTTTTGTATTGACGACAAATTGTTATACCCCTGAATTTTTGTAATATCAGCTAAATTATTTTTTTGCTCGGGAGTTAAATCATCAAAAGACTTTTCACTTTTTTTATCGTCAACAAGAAAAGACAAAAAATCCATGAATTCATTTGCATTCACATCAAGTTCTTTTAAAGTTTTTCCGTTTGGCAATTTGACCTGATTGATATATTTTTCTGCAGCCTCTTTTGTAAAAACGGATGAACCGTTATTTCTTGCCGTTTCAGCAACAGAAAAAAGCAACAATGAAAGTTCTTCTCTGCCTAAAACCTGATCAGAACCGGAAAAACCGTCTGCTTTTTTTGTATCAAAAATATTAAATAATTTAAAAAAGGACGTATTATTCTGAACATCACTGCTTTTTAGCTCTCTGATGTTGAATAAATTTATGCGTTTATTGTCTCCGGATTGAATCCAATAGTCGCCGAGTCCCATATTTAGTAAATTACCTTCGTCTTTCTGTAATTATTTTCTTATTGCAAAACTTACGAATTAATATAACGGCACATTCATAAAAAAAATTGAGCAAAATTTATAAATTTTTACAATTTTTTAAGCAATTTGCATGGTGAAAAGACTTTCCTTATAATAAAGTACCCGACACGAATGTGTCGGGTACTTTATTCTCCCGGAGATGGATTCGAACCACCGTTAAAAGAGCCAGAATCTTTCGTCCTGCCGCTAGACGATCCGGGATTATATTCAATTTTATTTAATTCAATGGAGCGGGTGACCGGGCTCGAACCGGCGATCTTCTGCTTGGGAAGCAGACATTCTACCACTGAACTACACCCGCATGCAATTCGGGTACAAATACATCATAGCACAAAAAAAAATATTACAAATTTTTTATTACGAAATTTGTTATTACGGACAAAGACTTTCCCAATCCGGTTCGTCATCTTGCTCCCCCGGTTCAACTATATGTTCGTTGTTTTCAAGCATTACCATCAGGGACAGTTTTAACTGGCGTTTATAATTCTCTCTTGCCCTTGCAAGTGTCTTTGCACAAAACGTAAAACTCGGGATTTCTTTAATCTCTATATACCAGTACGGATTTCCCTCAAAATCCAAATCCTGTCCCTCAATTAAAGTCCAATCCAAATTTAAATAGTATTCTAAATCTTTTTTTTGTTCTTCCATTTTTTTAGTTTTCCAGAGAGGAATTGCTCAACGGCTGGGATATCATTATCCCTTCTCCTCCGACCACATCAGCCTTCTGACCGTCAATATAGAGATAGACAGGCAAATCCGAGTTCAGTTTTGCCGTCTTTATCAACTGATATAATCTTTTATACAAACTGTCTGCCCCTCCGCCGTTTACAAAAGAGGAATTGAGATTGACAATAACTCTGTCAGGCTGTTCAGAAATATTAATTACCTGTGCACTGTGAGGAATTTCCGTGTAAACTCCCTTTTGTTTCTCTTCAGGTTTTGGTCCGTTGATAAGAGCATAAACCGAAAACTTAATCTTTGAGCCGTCAATATCTTCGCTATACTGACGTTTTACAGCTTTATAAACTTCTTCATTATGTTCGTTTTTACCAATAAAATAAATATTTACATATTCTTTTGTTTTGATTTCAGGTTTGTCCGACGGGAGCTCCTGTTCCTGGGTGTTACGCTTTGAAACCTCAACATCATCAGGTTTTATTTCAGGTTTTGGCATAAATACATTGAATGCCACAAGGGCAAGCACCAAAAACATACAAAATCCGATAAATATTAAAAGAATTTTTTGATTTTTGCTCATTTTAACACCTTTTTAGTCCTTAGGAATAACAATTATGCCATCCGCATTTATTATATTATTTTTTATCGCAATGTTCTTAATGTAAACTTTTGCATCTCTATTATCAAAAACATTTACCGAAAAATCAAGCGGATTTAAGTATTTCATAATAAAATCAACTTTTTTTAAATCAAGTTTAAACGAGTTTGATACAAGCCTTGTATTTTCAAAATCAATCTGTCCGTCTTTAACCTTTAAATCGGCTGTAAACTCTATTTTTCTATCTTTCATAAACGGTATGCTTATGATGAACGCATAGTAAAATTTGTTGCCTCGTACTGATGCTTCGGTTGAAGATATTTTTATCCCGCCTAAACTTATTCTGTTGAGATCATTTAAAACTTTTTTATATCTTTCGGATTGCATCGTTTTATTTATATCGTCATTGGACATCTGAATCGCAAATGACATCGGAAAATCTTCTTTAAATGTCAAATTCCCGCTTTTGTCATATTCAACATAATTAAAATCACACAATGACTTTACTTCAAGAGAAGACAGATAAATTCCGTCAATGCTTATATTTTTACCTGAAATTTTTATTGATTTAAAAATTCCGTTAGACAAATCTTTTGCGCTGTATGAATCAAGGGATACATTTAGCTTATTGCCTTGAACTCCTTTATTTATTGCTTTTTGAATAACAGATTCCGAAATTTTGCTTTTGGTAAAATTAAGCCCTGTCACACTACTGACAAATGACGAAAATTTATTATTCATATTGTACGGTTCAACACAGGTATATTTAAATTCTCCGGCAAATGCTACTGCAGAACTTGCTATAAATAACCCTAATAACAAAAATAACTTTTTCATAACACCTCAAACACTTTCTTAACTCTGATTAAATTATGGTCTTTTACTCCGACCCCAATCATTTTACCACTATAAACAAGAAAAACAATATCAGAAAGTTCTTTATTTGCGAATTCCGGTTCGGGAATAATACTCATACCATGGATAACACGTTCTTTTTCATTACCATTAAGAATATATTTATCCTGTGCAAGAACATCGAGCGGGTTAATAAGATTCTTTTCCGCATCCTGAACATTTTTCAGATTATCAAGTCTTATTGCATTATCGAGACTAAACATACCTGCTTTTGTACGTTTTAGTGCAATAAGATGTCCTCCGCAATTAAGTTTTTGTCCGATATCATAAGCAATTGAGCGGATATATGTACCTTTTGAGCACCCGACAAGGATTTTGGCAGTTTGATTTTTCATATCGAACTCAAGAAGCTTCATCCCATAAATAAAAACTTTTCGGGGTTTAATTTCAACTTCAAGACCTTTTCTTGCATATTCGTACAGCCTTTTCCCGTTCACTTTTATTGCGGAATATTTTGGAGGATACTGTTCAATTCCGCCTTTAAAATTTTTCAAAGTTACCAAAAGTTCGTCTTGCGTAATTTTTGTATTGTATGTTTTTACTATTTGCCCCTCTTTATCATAGGTATCTGTATCAGCTCCGAATTGTACAGTTGCAATATACTCTTTGTCGTCATCAAGATATTCGATTAATTTCGTTGATTTTCCGATGCAAACGGGTAAAACACCTGTTGCAAAAGGATCAAGTGTTCCTGTATGCCCAATTTGTTTTATACCCGTAATTCTGCGTAAAACAGCGACGACATCAAATGATGTCAAACCTTCAGGCTTATAGATATTAATAAACCCGAACAATTACTTAATTTCCCCTTTTGAGATTTTATTTAACAAATCAACAACTTTTGAAGATTCTTCAAGTCCGTTTGTATAAACGAATTTTAGCTCGGGAGTAAGTCTTAAACGAAGCTGTTTTCCTACATTATAGCGAATTTTTGGAGTAGATTTTTCGATAATTTCTTTGGATGTATTTATATCTTCTTCAGAACCCAAAACACTGTATATTACCCTCGCAAAAGAATTATCATGAGAAACTTCAACATCTACAATAGACACAACACCCTTTAATCCTCGGATTTCTTTTCTTAAAATCTCAGATATATCACGCATCAATTCTTTTCTTACACGTTCGTTTCTCAATGTCATAATAATTCTCCTTAGATAATTGTATTATAACATAAAATTGTACAATTTTCTTCAATAAAAAAGCCTGTACTTTTGGCACAGACTATATTGAAGTTTACAACTATCCTATTTTACTCTCTTCTTAAAGTTTTTACTTTACTCCCTAATAACCAGATATATAAAATGAAACTTTTATTTTTATATCTACATATTTTTTTTATTAAAACTTATCCCTAATCTCTTTGCTTCCAAAATTATTGTCTTATTATCTCTTTCCCTTTCCAAACTACTTCACCATCACCTCTGTTCTTTCTTTCATACCCATACTACTTACTTTAAAAGACCTATCCCAAAAAGGTCACTCCCTAAACTATCCGGCAGCCTGTTTTTTATAGTCTGCTTTTCTTGTTCTTTAAATGTAGAACTTATTCCCCATGATTACAAGTAAAAAAAAATTATTATTTTTTTACATTTGACCATGCCCTTTGATAGAGTAAAACAAAATTCGTGTTATTAAATCTTAATGAAGAAAATTTAATGAAATCATGTAAATATTTTGCGAGATTTTATTTGACAATATAGAATTATGGGAGAATATTTAGCATGCCAAATAGATATATTTATTGATTTACGGGAAATAGGAATGAGAAACTTTCTGGAAACAAATACTGTAACCCATAACCTGATGTCATTCAGCGGGTTTAAGGCCATGCTTATTTTTTCAATGCTTGTGCAATCCCCTAAAACATACGAAGAACTTAAACGTGCCCTCGAAAATAATGAATATCTGAAAGAAACCGTTTCAATCGATACTATCCGAATTTATATGAATTCACTAAAGAAAATCGGATGCAATATTAAAAAAAATTATGAAGGAAGAACAGTAAAATATTACATTGATTCCCATCCTTTTGAGCTTAAAATTACTGACAAACAGGTAGACAGTATTATCAAAGTTTATAATGCGATTGCTAAATCAATTGAAATATCAGATTTTCTTGTTCTCAATGACTTCTTTAACAAAATTTTGCCATACATCTCAAATGAAGATTTAAAACTTAAACTGAAGAATTTATCTCCGATAAATAACATAAATTACAATTTAATTTTAGAGTTAATGGAATACACAGAAAATAACACTGAAATTACCATTTTATATAATGCTAAAAATTCAGGTAAAAAGAAACAAATTGATATACTTGCAGACAAAATGAATGTTATTAACGGTAAGCTTTATTTGATGGGATACAATTCCGAATATCAGAATTATGCAGAATTTCTGGTATCTAATATTATAAAAATTGTCAGTGTAAATTTACAATCTCCAAAGTTGACTTCTCCGGAGTATACAGTACGTTACGAATATTTTAAAGAGGACAACAGCATTTTTGAACCGATGGAAATTGAAACCATTGAAGAAGAAACCGAATCCCATATTATAGTTAAAATTAAGACTCGTAATAAATTTATCATTATGCAGAGAATTTTATCTCATTCAAACAAATGCAAAGTTATTTCTCCTGAGAATTACAAACAGGAGATTATTTCAATTCTTAAAAGTATGAAAGAAGGTTATATTGAAAAATAACAACTTAAAACTTAATAACGGATGTATTAATATCTTCAAGTTTCTCATGCTTTTATATAACGACGAAGCTGATTATTATAACGTCTATGATATTTTTAAAACGGATATAACTGAAGATGGTAAAGAGTACGATGATAAAAAACTGAATAATTTAATTCAGGTAGTAATAAACAAATACATAAATGCACTAAAGGTTTTTGGAGTAAAAATAAGGAAAGAAAAACACAAATATATTCTTGACAGCAGTCTATATTCAATAGAATACTCGCTTAATGATTTAAAAGCATTGAGTATTATAATAGGAGTAAGTAAAAAGCTGCCTGATGAAACCATTGCTGATGATATCCGAGAACTACAATCAAACCTTATATTAAGAATGAATAACTCTAATAAAAATACTTTTTATTCACTTAATACATACAAAAATTTTTCATTTTTTTACACCGATTTAAAAGACCAAATTATAAAATGCAAAAACTATTGCAAGGATAATGTAATTTTAGATATTACATATTTAAAACGAAACAAAGAAATTCGATGCAAGTGCAAGCCTAAAGAAGTTACATACGATGTCAAAACCGCATATTTAAAAGTTTACGATACCGTAAAAAATGAAAATATTGAAATTGCCCTGCCTAATATATTATCTATTGATATTATGCCAAGCAGAAGCTCCAATTATGAAAGCCCGACTACAGTTGTTTTTAAACTGAAAGGACGACTTGCAAAGACATATAAACTCAAAGACGGTGAAAAGCTTCAGGATAAAAAAGACGGGGAATTGTACATATGCAACTGCGGAGAACCGTTAGACAAACTTTTCTCTCGTCTTATGCGTTATGCCGATTTGTGCGAAATTAAAACTCCAAGATTTATCAGAAACGATATGATAAATCTTATAGATGAAACCATAAAATTATATGATGATAAATAAAAGACCGAAAATATTAAATTTTCGGTCTTTTTACACACTACACACTAATTACACTTCACACTTTTTGAATTTATGTCGAAACTTTACTTGAGAATATCGTACCTAATGCAACTGCTCCTGCGACTGCAGCGCCGATAAACCCGGCTTTTGTTGTAAGGAATTTTGCTGCACCTTTTAAGATACCTCCACTTTTACCTGCAAGAGATTTTACTGCGGCATAAGCCGTGGCTCCGATGACACCAAGACCTGCAATTCTTCCGATATTTTGTTCGGTTTTTTCACCAAGAGGAACAGATTGATGTGTTATATCTGCGATATTATCTTCTGCCGAACGCCTGCAATATGTATTTAGTGTTACGGTTTGCAATAACCCCTGAAGCAAAGAACTGTGCCCGTGTTCTCTTAAATCTTGCACAATTGTTTTACCCGTCAATTGAGTATACATAGTTAATGCACGACTGTTTATTTCTTCTTCGCTTGCTTCTCCGTAAGCATTTTTTACTGCATTTAAATATTTTTTATATGCCTCAGGAATTTGGTCTTGCTCATTTTGAGCTATACGGTCTTTTAAATTCGCAGCCGTTTCCTGAATTGCTTCCATTGCACCATTGAGTTTTACGTCATTGTTTCGCTGCATTTTTTGCGAATCGACATAATAATTATTCCAGTTTTGCTGATAATTCTTCATATTATCAAAGTAAGAGCTGTCCATACCGCCCATTCCGAATGCCGGATTAAATCCGAATCCCATAGCAGGATTAAATATACTTCCGCTCATTCCCATTGCACCTGTATATGACCCCATAGACATCATATCGATTTTGTCAAAATCGCATGAAAATGGTGTTGTCATCGGCATATACCGGAACGTTCCCAAGTTCAGCGGTTGCATTGAACTGACATTGTCCATAACTACCTCCAAAATAAATTAACCTTTTTACCTACCTTACCTATATAAAAAAAATTGTTTTATAATAATTGCTTTTTTGATTTTTTTTGTAACATTTTTGTTACATTATTTGGTTGATGTGGAATTACGCTTTATCGGTTAATATAAGAATGTATAGGACTATATATGAGAAACGGCTGTTTAAAAAGATTTTTATCCGCAATATTTTCCCTGCTTGTTATAGGAGGGATAGCGGCAGCAATATATTTTAATCAGGGATTTGTAAAAACACACATTATTAATCGTGCCAAAGGTATGTATTATGTTCATAAAGGAGATGAAGCATACCGAAAAATGCATACAAACAAAGCCATAAAATTTTATAACAAAGGCTTGAAATTATTCCCGGGGCACTATACCGCCTGGTATAATTTGGGGAATATTTATGTATCATATGAAGATTATTATTCGGCACTATACTCATACTCACAAGCGTTTAAGCATAATCCGAAAATGATGATAGCGAGGATGAATTACGGTATTGTAGCTACTCAAAAACTCGGTAATTTTGATATTGCTATAAATCAATTTAATAAAATAGTAAAAACAAAGCGAAAACTTTTATCAATCCCGTATATTTTTAATAACAGAGTAAGCACAAAAGCAAACAGAGCAATTGCATATTACAATATAGGTGTAACATACAGATTAAAATCCTTGTACTCTAATGATGATTGGGAGAAACAGAGAAAATATCTTGCCAAAGCCATTGATGCTTATAAAAAATCCCTTAAAATTGCACCAAAAAGTTATGATACATTATATAATTTAGGCTTGGCATATCATATTGCCGGCAGATATGATGATGCCGGTACGAATTACTGCAAAGCAATAGAAGTCCAACCTATGAGTTATGAAGCACATTATAATCTTGCTGTACTTCTAAGACGTTTAAGATATTTTAAAGAATCTTATGAAGAAATCGAAAAAGCAGCCACTCTTGTTTCGGCACTGAATGAAAATTCCGCACAGCAGCAATATGTTGCCATCGTTATGAATGATATTATGCGCACAATGTACGGAAACGAGGAATACCGCAAACAACTCAAAACTTTTCTTGATGAAGAAAAAAGCAAAAGTGCAGAGCATATAAAAACAAAATCAAAAACAAAAGAAACAAAAAAAGATAAAGAAAAAGGCACTGTAACAACAGAAAGTGTAAATCTTGTAAACGGCAGAATTGTTGTAACAGAAGAACTTGATAATGCAATTTTAAAAAGTTTTGGGAAATGTCCGTCACTTAAAATTTTCACACATGAATATGACGATTAAGTAATAAAAATTTTAGCCCAATTCCTCAGGTTTTAGAAAAGGAGTCTGTTCTTCAAACATTGCACCCAAATGAGACTGCGCAGATGAAACAAGTTTTAGTTCTCCGTCAATTGCAACAGATAAACCCTCAGGCGGTATTTGCATTGTAGTTATTTTATTCCCGTAAGCATCACTTGTCGTGGCAGTAACCTTATTATCGTTATTATAAGTATAAGTTACGGTTGACAGCGGTTCACTCAAATTTCCCGAAGTATAATGTGAACCTCTTACCGGTTTGCCATTATCATAAGAAACAATCCAAAGCCCATGAGATGAGCGCGCAGATTCATAACGGGCAATCATTTTTGTTTCTCCGTTGTTATCCGTAACTCTCATTTCCGAACCGCAAACTTCATATTTACAATTTTCGCCGGGGATTGTGAGAATTTTACCGCCCTCAACACTTATACCACTAATTGAAGTATCTTTCGGGAGTTTCCCCTGAGCAATACTTTGTTCAAGATATTTAATTTCATTTTCCGGAGTTCTTGCCGGATTTGAAAATGCATCTTTTGCAAAATACATCAAAGCTTGAGCACTTTTCGCATTTCCGAGAATATTCTGGATATATTCAGGAGTTGGCATAACAGCCTGAAAATCTGCGGAAGAAGATTCCGTATAAGATGCCAAAACCTGCTGAGCTTTTTCAAGTCCCTCAGGTTTATTTATAACAGATCTCAACATATTCGGGGTTTGAATTAACTGACTAAACATCCTGCCCTGCACTGATTTTGATTCGAAAATTGTTCCTTCCGACATTTCAAATTCTTCACCATTAATGTTCATCTTCCCACCCTGAGAGAATGTCACATAACTTATCTTTGAACCGTCGTGAAAACTTATCTCTTCCAGTTTATTTCCGTCCTCCGAAGTGCTGAATTTAATTTCAACGGATTTTCCTTTATATTTCCCTGAAACGGTATCCGAGGAAACAGGACTAAATTCTAAATCTCTAAAATCAGGATTTTTATATGCACGATATTCCTGCAAAAGTTTGAAATCATTATCAAGCTCTGCAAAAAAGTTCGTTTCACGAACTAAATTTTGTTCATTTAAAGCATTAAATTTTTTAATCGCACCATCAGTACGTTCTTCCTTTGTAAGAGGTTCGGAATCAGAACGTTTAAGCTCATCCCCGGAAGCTGAATGCTCTTTATTTGCCCCCTTAAACGGTACCATCCTTTTTACCGCTGAGCCAAAGTGCCTTAAAGCTGTTCTTACAGGCGAAAGCGAGACACTGTCAATATGAACCATAGTTTTGTCTCCTTTCTTTTATACTTTAAGCACTTAATATATTAATTTAAAAAAAAATGGTTATGTATAATTGATATACTATTTATATATTGTTACATAACTTTACGAAATATGTAATAACTAAATAACATTCATTTATACGATTTGAAATATTGCTAAATTGTTATAAAATAGACTTGTAAAAGAAGGATTTTATATATGAAAAAAGAATTGATTTTTTTAGGACCGCCGGCATGCGGCAAAGGTACACAAACATCAAAATTAGCAAAGCATTTCGGATTCCCGCATATTGATACAGGTTCACTGTTAAGAGCCGAAATAGCTTCCGGGAGTGAAAACGGAAAAATCGCAAAATCTTTTATAGACAAGGGGCACCTTGTTCCGGTTGAACTTGTAGGTGCAATAATAAAAGACAGATTATCACAAGATGACTGCAGAAACGGTTATATTCTTGACGGATACCCCAGAAGCGTTGAACAGGCAGACCTTTTAACAAAAATCAATGACGAAATTGACGGAACAAATCCATCTGATTTCAGAGCAATATATTTTGATACGGATACTGATATTTTAATTTCGAGAATAGTAAATCGACGTTCCTGTCCAAAATGCGGAGAAATTTATAATCTTAAATTCAAGCCTCCCAAGGCTGAAAACACTTGTGACCACTGCAAATGTGAACTAACCCAAAGAAAAGATGATAATGAAGAAACAGCAAAAGCAAGATTCGAAACCTATTTCAATGAAACAGCCCCGCTGATTGAATATTACAAAAACAAAAACGCATTAAAAACAATTGATGCTCAAGGTTCCATAGATGAAGTTTGGGAAAGACTTATAAAAGTAGTAGAGGATTAAGAATATGGCAAATATGTTAGAAAAAGTCGATATACATATTACTGATCACTGTAATTTGAACTGCAAGGGATGTACACACTTTTCACCTCTGTCTGAAGAATTTTATTTAAATCCGACAAATTTCAGAGCTGATTTATCAAGACTTGCAGCATTAACAGGTGCACAGTTAGGACAAATGTTTCTTCTTGGCGGAGAACCTCTATTACATCCGCATCTTACCGACTTTTTCCCGATTGCAAGAGAACTTTTCCCAAATACACAAATAATTATTATAACTAACGGGATATTATTACCGCAGCAACCTGACAGCTTTTGGGAAGCTTGTAAAAAAAGCGATATAAGAATCTGGGTTTCATTATACAGACTCAAAATAGATTATGCAACAATTGATGCAAGAGCTAAACAATTCGGTGTTTTCTGCGGTTATACAGGCACAAAAACTAACGAAGAAAATGAAAAAAATTGGGGTAACTGGAAACTTGATTTGGAAGGAAAACAATTCTGGGCTGATTCATTCTCACACTGTCAGATAAAAAATTGTGTAACACTAAAAAAAGGGAAACTATATACTTGTCCGACAATTGCTCACATTGAGCATTTTAACAAATATTTCGGAACAAATCTTGAAGTAAGTGAATTCGATTATCTTGATATTTACAGGGCAAGGAATCATGATGCTGTACTAAAAACAATGGTCAAGCCCGTTCCGTTTTGCAGATATTGCAAAACCAGAGAATTTCAACCATGTACATGGGAACCGACTAAAAAAGACATACACGAGTGGATTTAGAAACTATGCCGCTTTGTCGAGAGTATTTGCTTTTGAGGCTTTTATATTATCGTAAATAATATATCCGTAAATTCCCGAACCGATAGCAAGTAATGCAAGAGCAAATCCGAGAACCACTCTTGCGGGACGTGATTTTGTACTTCTTACCGCAGATTCAAGGTTATCTTTCATTTCACCCCAAGAACCTGCAAGCCTGCGCATTTTACCTTTAAATCTTGCACCCCAGCCTTTATCTGACTCAAATATTTCATCAAGATAACGCCTGTTAGCACTTTTGCCTCCATTATATGCACTGTTATTATGCCAATCTACTTTTTCTTCAAGGTTTCTACGACACATTTCAACATAATCGTCATGGTCATTGGTATATAATTCTATCATTCGTTTATAGTTATCGCTTACCTGAGGAATTTGGTGTTCAATTCTTGCTTTTTCAAGTTCTTCCGGAGAATCTAAATAAGTTAAACCATATTTTTCAGGTTTACCCATAACTACATCCTTTGTCGTAAAACCGTTCACGCCATCCTGCGTATAATCTAAAAATCCGCCTGTTGCCGTTACACTGGATGGAGAACCTGCTGCTTTTGCCTCAATCGGAGTAATACCAAACATTTCATATTCTGAAGTATAACCGCCATAGTGTGTGCATGCATTGAGCCTGTTAGGAGTAAACCCGTCAATATACGCAAAATTATGTTTGTATATTCCACCGTCAAGTTCACAAATTTCTTTCCAGTCTCTTTCAATCGCTTTGTAATGCGGATGCCCTTCACTCCATTTACCTGCACCGAAAAGAAATTTTACTTTGAGTTTCATTTCCTGAGGAATATCTTGACGTTTAAAAAAGTGTAATGCTGCACCTGTTGAAATCGGGAATCCCTTTTGAGTGTCAGGACGACCAAGACCAAAGATGATTATTTCACCATCCTTTAACGGAGATAAATACCCCATTATTTTTTGTCCTGATTTAATCTGGTCTTCATTGAAAAATAGCCTGTTAAGTGCATCCTGTCCTTTTTCTCCGGCTTTCCACATCAATTTTGTAAACCATCGTGCATTTTTTTCTTTTGCCTGCAAAACTTCTTCAACATTATGACCGTTATATTTAAAAGGTGTAAACCCTTTTGTGCTTTCCGGTTTTGATAAGCCGTTATCGCCGCGCCCAAACTGAACATCACGTTCATCAAATCTTAAATTCGCAATAGTAACACCATTTGCAACAGGTTTTGTTTCAATACTTGCATAATCTCCTGTTAAACCTTTTGCCGCATCAGGAGTTTCCATGCTTTTCATTTCTGCATCAAAATGCCATGATACAGATCCGAGGGTAAAATTTGCAGGATTACGTTTAACGCCTATTATAGGTATTTTGGTTATGTTGTAACCGCCGAAATAATCTTTAAACGGTTCAAGATAAGGTTCTATAACAGTTTTTGCAATTTGCTTTTCACGGTCTGACAATTTTTCGGAATTTAATCCGCCGTTATAAAATGCCTTTGCCACAACAGAAAACTGCGGATGCTTTTTAAGTTTTTCGATATCTTTTTCATTCCCGACAACTGAAATCATCTGGAACGGATTATAAGTTCTTCCCTGATAATCAAAACTCGGGTTATGCTCTACTTTATGCGCCTTCATTCCATTAATTTCTTTATTACCCTGTGCAGACATATTGGCAAGATGTAGCATAAATGTTGATGCCGGTCTGTCATGAGCAACAAAACTTGCAGGTTTGTAAAAACCAAATTCATCCGTGTTCATTTCTGTTGCAAGTGTTTTTGCAAGTGCTCTCATACCGTTTGAATTAACGATTTCAGCATCAAAGGAAGCATTTCCAAAACAATCATACGAATATGGTTTTGATGTTCTTGCCCATTCCGGAGTATAAATAAAATAATTGTGACCTTTGTTTGCAAATTTTACATAAGACGGATTATGTTCGGATAGCTTAAATATTTGATACGGTACTTTTTCCATTTCACCAAGAGTAACAGATGAAGGAAATTCGACCACACCCTTTGCCCCTGTCGGTTCTATAATATTATATTTCGATAACGAGTCAGGTTTTGATCCGTTTGGTTTGCTCTGAACAACATAATCTATATCTTCGGGGCTTATTTTCAAATTTCTGGCAATATCTTCTTTGGTTTGACCGATTTCTCCTGAAATAAAAGCATTCGCCGGCATTGTATCAGGTAAATCTTCAGTTTTTATTCCTCTGTGAATAAGAAATTTATGCCCGCCTTTCGGATTAGCATGATTCCATATGGGGAAAAATTTACGATCATCAACAGATTTACCTTTTATTTTTTCATATTTATTCAGACTTTCTCCAAGCTCAAAACCAACAACACCCTCTCCACCCTGAGCCATTTCAGGTAATCCGGTCCCGGTACATTCCGGAGTAAATTCCGCAATCTGGTGAATATTTCTGTGCCCGAAACTTATCTGGTGAACATTATTTTTAGGCTGAATAGTCTTGATTTTATTTGCATGCGAAGCAAATGCAGTGCCTTTCAGACCTGAATCATATCCGTTTATGGAATAAATTTGCATAAATGCACCTCTTTTTTTGGACCCGACAATATTACAAAAAACTTAAAATAAAAATTTGCTACTAAACACAGAAAACATTAAGAAATATTAATTATTATCAAAGGGCGAATTACTCGCCCTTTGTAACATAATCATCCATAGTTTCTTCAACTATTTCAATAGGTTTTTCTTCCACGGAAGATTTTTCCTTTTTGGCACGTTTTTTAGGTGCTTTTTCGAAAGTAATTTTACCGTCAGTCAAAGTAAGTCTTATAGTATCTCCCGGTCCGTATTTACCCGAAAGAATTTCTTCTGCCAGACTATCTTCAACCTTACGCTGAATCAATCGTCTTAAAGGTCTTGCACCATAAGCCTCGGAATACCCGTTATCAGCCAAATGGTCTTTAACTTCATCGGTTACATCAATATTTAATTCTTTTTCTGCAAGACGTTTTCTCAAATCTTTCATCATCAAATCAACAATTTGTCTGATTTCAGGTTTAGAAAGATGAGCAAATACAATGGTCTCATCAATACGGTTAAGAAATTCAGGTCTGAATGCCTTTTTCATTTCCTCAGATACCGTATCTTTTAAGTGTTCGTATTTATCTTTCGAATCATCATCTGCTGTTGAGAAACCGAGTTTTGATTTGTTTGCAATCATACTTGCACCAACATTTGATGTCATAATGATTACTGTATTTTTGAAACTGATATGACGACCTTTTGAATCAGTCAGACGACCGTCATCAAGAATCTGAAGCATTACATTAAATACATCCGGATGTGCTTTTTCAATTTCATCAAACAGTACAACCGAATAAGGTTTCTTTCTGACAAGTTCAGCCATATTACCGCCGTCATCATAGCCGACATACCCCGGAGGAGAACCGATAAGTTTTGCGGTTGAATGTTTTTCCATAAATTCTGACATATCAACCCTTATCATGTTGTCTTCAGAACCAAACATTGCTTCAGCGAGGGCTTTTGCAAGTTCTGTTTTACCAACACCTGTCGGACCACAGAAAATAAAACTTCCGATTGGTCTGTTTGGAGCTTTTAAACCAACTCTTGCACGCCTGATAGCTTTTGATATTGCAACAATCGCATCGTGCTGACCGATTACTCTTTCGTGCAATGTATCTTCAAGATGCATAAGTCTTTCACTTTCGCCTTCGGTTAGTTTTGTAACCGGAACACCGGTCATCATTGCAATAACCTGAGCGACATCTTCTGCATATACAGTTGCTTTGTTTACCTCGTTTTCTGACTTCCATTTGTCTGTAACTTCTCTTATATGATCTTTCAAATCCGCTTCGTCTTCACGAAGTTGAGAAGCTTCCTCAAATTCCTGATTTCTTATTGCATCTTCTTTTTGTTTAATAAGATCTTTTAATTGTTTTTCAAGTTCTTTAGCCTCAGGGCACATCTTTGATGCTTTTAATCTGACTTTTGAACTTGCTTCATCAATTACGTCTATTGCTTTATCGGGCAAAAATCTGTCATTGACGTATTTGCTTGACAGTTTGACTGCCGCAATAATAGCCTCATCAGAAATATTTAACTGGTGGTGTTCTTCATATTTAGGTTTCAAACCTCTGATAATTTCAATTGATTCTTCAATAGACGGTTCGTCAATCTGAACAGGTTGAAATCTTCGCTCAAGAGCTGAATCTTTTTCGATATATTTTCTGTATTCATCAGATGTTGTTGCACCTATAACTTGGATTTCACCTCTCGAAAGCGCAGGTTTTAAAATATTTGCAGCATCAATAGCACCTTCTGCTGCGCCTGCACCAATCAATGTATGCATCTCGTCAATTACAAGAATAACATTTCCTGCCTGACGAATTTCATCCATAATTTTTTTCAAACGTTCTTCAAATTCACCACGGTACTTTGTACCTGCTACAAGCAAGCCCATATCGAGCTGAATGATTTTTTTGCCGTCTAAAATATCGGGGACTTCGGAATTGACAATTCTTATTGCAAGACCTTCTGCTACAGCAGTTTTTCCTACGCCCGGTTCGCCTAAGAGAACAGGATTATTTTTTGTTCTTCTTGCTAAAATCTGGATAACCCTTTCAATTTCTTTTTCTCTGCCAACAACAGGGTCAAGTCTCAGTTCCTGAGCAGCAAGAGTTAAATCTCTTCCAAATTCATCAAGACTCGGTGTCTTTGCTTTACTTGAAGAACTCGAAGAAGAACTCGAAGAACTTGAAGAAGACGAAGAACCGGCAGCTGCAGTCGGTTTTGATTCTCCAAGCATTTTTATAACATTACTTCTGACCTTATTTAAATCAACACCTAAATTTTCAAGCACACGTGCAGCAACACCTTCGCCTTCTCTGATTAAACCAAGAAGTAAATGTTCGGTACCTATATAGTTATGACCTAATTGTCTTGCCTCATCCCAAGAAAGCTCCAAAACCCTCTTAGCTCTCGGAGTAAAAGGAATTTCAACCGCAACAAACCCTGAGCCTCTGCCGATAATTTTTTCAACTTCGGTTCTTGCATCTTTGAGGTTTACCCCCATTGATTTAAGAGTTTTTGCAGCTACGCCTGTACCTTCTCCGATTAAGCCCAACAAAACCTGTTCGGTTCCGACAAAATTATGACCTAATCTGCGGGCTTCTTCCTGTGCAAGCATTATGACTTTTATTGCTTTTTCCGTAAAACGTTCAAACATTTTGCACTCCTATCTCTTCTTATGGAAAAATTATACACGAAAAGAATAAAAGTTTCAATAAAAATTATATAAATTAGACACTTAGGATGATTTATCAGGCACAATATTCTCATAAATCATATTATAAGAACTTTGTTCACTTTTCTTTTTTATTGCGATGACCGCTTTCTTTGAGCGGGCAAAGAAAGCGGTCAGAAAGAAACCCGCAGGCTGATGCTCCGTTCATAAAACATTGTAATTACTCCACATTCAGGCG
>CACYVN010000005.1:0-84669 GCA_902777855.1 uncultured bacterium
CAACGGGCTTGCGGTAGCTGCGCTACCTTCCTCTCAGAAAAACTTGACATTTAGTCAACTTTTTCTTCGGCAGAGTGCCACAGGCCCGTGACGACTTTTGTCATCTGTGTCTGTATAAATAAACTAACATCAATATGCCAAAAAATCAAGATTGACTAAAAAGTTCAATTATGTCCCCTTTAGTAATTGATGGGTTAATCTCTTTAATACAGGTAATTTCTTCAGTTGAAACATCTTCCCCAAATATTTTTTCAAGCAATTCTCGGTCATAATCATATAAAATTGAACCATGCTGCAATATATATCCCTGTTTTCTGCATTGTGCAGATCCAATAAGTTTTTTACCTTTATGACATAAATCAGCACCCGTTGACACAAGCATGCAGTAGTCAAATCCGGTTTTTACCTGTTTCTGGGTTCCGAAATCTATATCTATTCCGATTTGGCTGAATTTATCAATGAAAATTTTGCATATATCTTTGTACGACGACACAACATGCTCGCCATGCTCCAAATATGAAACGGGACAAATAAAACTATATGTTATTTCATTATCATGCAATAGCGCACGTCCGCCTGTCAAACGTCTGACAACATCAATTCCGTTCTTTTTTAAAAATTCCCTGTCTAAAAATTCGTCACTCTGATTTCTGCCCAGTGAAACACATGCCGGACTCCAGCCATACAACCTGAAAACAGGTTCTTTCAATTGTTTTTCAATTGCATCATCAAGCAAATCGGAGTCAATTTGCATGTTTTCTTCGCCCGTTTTTATTTCATAATCCATGAATTGCATAAATTTACCTGTAAAAAATCGAATACCCGTTCGGTTTCAAATCAGGGGCTTTAATCTCATCAAGCGGAAGCAACTCAACTCCATGAAACATCTGTCCTTTAGGCTTATTTTCTTCCGGTGCAACAATTTCTGCATTATCCATTTTTTTAAGTTTTTGTGCTTCTTTTTTAAGTTGTTTTTCTTTTTTCGCTTTTTGTTTAGTTTGTTTTTCTGTCATAACCTCGGTATCAGATGTTGTTGTATTGGTACTGGCAGCATCAGGCTGATTGTTGTGTAAAAATATTAATCCCTTTGTGTCATAAGGATCTTTTTTTACCTTTGGAGGTTTTTCCTTTTTAATTTTTTCTTTTTTAATTTTTTTTGATTTTTTTCCTACTTCCTGAGCAGCTTCATCAAGCTCTTTTGCAAGTTCCTGTTCTTGCTCCTGTAATTGTTGTTCAACTTTTTCTTCACGCATCAATGGTGTTTCTTCCAATGGAGGCATTTTTGACAAATTAGGATCTTCTTCCGTATAACCAACTCCGGATAAACTTGCCGTTTTGCTTTCGCTTATACGGTTTGTATAATTTTCAACATTTGAAATCGTTTTGTTATAGTCCTCTTTTGTCTGAGCCGCTGTAGGATTTTCTCTTTCCGCAAGTTCCTGTTCAAATTGGTTGAAAGCCTCGTTACCAACGAATTGCTCTAACGCTGCTCTTTTTGACAAAAATTCCGAACGTGCAGTTTTTTGTTTGTCAACAGCTGTTCTGAAATATGCATCCGTGATAACAATGAGTTCTTTTGATGCATTATTTTTCTGCGCAAGTTCAAATCTGCTTTTGCGGTCAGTTGCAAGTTTTGTTGCCATATCAAGCTGTTTTTTTGCATTCATATAGTCATAATACAAATCAACCGTTTTCTGCTGCAAATCTTCAACCTTACGAATAAGAATAATCATATCGGCATCACCTACTTTTGAATACTTGTAGTTAAGTGCCTTTGTATCCTGTGTCATGATTCCCAAAACATTTGAACCGATTAAAGACGAACCGGCAAGGAGCGGATTAGATATTCCCGCCCCAACAAGTGTTGACATACTTGCAAGTGTTTTGAGCATATTTTTAACCGTACTTTTATTGGGTTTATCAGCTTCGGGATTTGCAAGTTTGTAGAGTGCAAAATTTATTGTGTCGCTTTGCATTGCAGCTCCCTGCCACAATAAAGATAAATCCGAAACCATCTGCTGCTCATCACATTCAAGATCATAACTGATTTCTTTTGACAATCTTTTTATATTCAAATCAGCATAATTCAAATCTTCGTTATTCTGTGCAGTTTTCTTTTGAATTGCCTGCTCAAGACTGTCTGATGCAACTTCAGGCTGAATGTACGGATTTTCAGGCACTTCGGAAATACCGACCCTGTAAGCCGGTGATTTGGGTGCGGTTAAATCCGTCAGTGCAAGATTGGCATTTGCACACGTTAAACCGCTTAAACATATTACTGCCGATAAAAGTAACAATTTATTTTTCATTTTTTTGTTCCCCCTCCTACTAAGGTTGAATCGTAATTATACTGATACAGATTCAGATTATCCACCACTTTTTTCCCTGCAAGGCGCTGAAGCTCAAGATGATATTTTTTGCAAAGATGAATATATTTTTCTTCATCAAGCTGAATATCCTGATACAGCGAGGATGATACCGCAATTTCAAGAAAATCCTCATCCTCCATCGCTTTTGCATAGTTTTTATTGTAAAGCATTTCTCTTGAACGGATTTCTCTTAAAAGTTCAAGTGAATTTTTATAATTATAATATGCGCTGATAATTTTATCCTGCAGATTTTCGATAAGTCCCGCAAGTTCAATAAGCTCTGTATCCGTCAGCGGAATTTCCTTAGGTATATTTTTTCTGTTTAAAAGATTTTGCGCAATTCTGCCCGCACCGTAAGCACCCGACTGAATCATATAATTCTGTCCCAAAAGCATCGGTGCCATAGATGCCCCCGAAATTATCGCAGAAAGAGTTTTTGCCATAAGGGATGAATGTATCCTGCGCTGACTCTCAGGCGTTGCAAGTTTTTTTAATGCAAACCCGATAACCTGATTGTTTGAAACAGTACCTTTCCACAGATTATCAATATCTTCCATGTCTTTTTCTCTTTGGAGTTTCACGATTTGTTCAAGCATTTCATCATCAGTCAACAACAAAGTATCTGTTTTTTTATAATCCGGTTTGGGCAGTTCAATTTTCGGTTTTTCAACCCCTCTCAACTGTACCGAATCATCTGCCATAACAGGCATTGACGGTGAAAATAAAAAGCATGCTATCCCTAATAAAACTCCAAATTTTTTCATAACAAATTTATAGCATTAATATGCGAATAAATCTAATGGTTGATTAATCTTTACATCAAATGGTGGTTATTCTCTTAACAAAAAAAAATTAGAATTGAATTACAGAGAGTTGAGAAGAATGGGTAAAAGCAGTTCAAAATCAGAATATATGAGTATTCCGTTTAAAATTCAAAAGCAAAAAAATGAAATGCAAAATAAAGCGGATAATCTCAAATCTAAAAATTCGTTTAAAGAAGCGATTGGCTTTTATCTGAATTCTGTTTTACTTGACCGTAATAACCCTGATACGTATTTAAATTTGGGGGTATGCTACAAACATTTGGGCAAACTGCCAAAAGCAATTTCCGCATTGGAAAAAGCAGCTTTATTAGACAGAGATAATTTTGAGACATTTTATGAACTTGGGCTTTGCCATCTTGAAGATGGGATTCCCTGCAAAGCGATAAAATGTTTTATACATGCGGTTGAGCTTGAGCCTGATAATGCGGATGCTATCTATCAGCTTGGTTTGGCACATGAGCAGTGTGATGAGCAGGATATGGCAATGATGATTTACCAGAAACTCATTGAAAATTCTCCGACATATCTTAATGCTTATTTAAGAAAATCAATGCTTTTGATGAAAATGGAACTTTACAACTCCGCACTTGATTTGTATAAGCAGGTTTTAAAAATTAACCCAAATTATGCGCAGGGCTATTATGATATTGCATATTGTCTTGATAAACTCGGCAAACAAAGGGAAGCAAAACGCTATTATCACAAGTTTTTGGAGCATAAGCCCGAAGATAAAAACGCAGATTTTGTAATGCGCAGAATGGAAAAACTCAAAAAACTGACCTCTTCAAAAACAAAATTATCTCTCGTTTAATTCTTTCACAAACTCAACTGCTTGTTCTTTTGTTGAGATATCACCGTTTAATTGCGCTTCGTGAAGTTCGTTTAAAATTCTGCCGAGTTTTGGAGATGGTGAGATATTTAGCATATTCATAATTTCGTTGCCGTTTAATAATTTCGGCAAGGGCTTTATTGTTTCAAGGCTGTCGAGATAAAATTTCAGCAGCTTATCAAGCATAGAAAGGTTTTCATCCACCATTTCCTGCGTTATTTCAGGTCCGAGAGCAGAAAGCCTGTCTGCCTTGCCGATAATAATCGCATCTATCGCATCATCTTCCATTTTTCGCACATATCTCATCATGATTTTGTCCGTTAATTCGGGAGAACAGACAACCATCGTTGCGTACATATGATTTTTAATCATTTTTTGAACGTATTTTATTTGTTTATTAGAGAAGGCGAGTTTGCGCAAAATTTCGGGAGCCATCTTTGAGCCGACATCATCGTGTTTATAGAATCTGTGGCGCCCTGTATCTTTTTCGATAAACCATGTCGAAAACTTACCGATATCGTGCATAAATGCAGACAGCTTTAAATGTGCAAGTCGGGGAAACCCACCAAAATCAACCCTGTCTAAATGCGTTTTTACTTTAGGCTCAGATATTTGGTACAAAAGTTCAATTTGTCTGACTGTTTCAATGCTGTGATGAAACAAATCCAAATGATGATGAGCGTTTGGCGGCACCTGTTTTAACTCATTCACAAATGGAAAAATTAGTTCCAGTATTCCGCATTCGTCCATTTTCAAAAGTGCACTGTGAGCAAATTGCCCGCTAAACAGTTTCATAAGCTCGTATTCAATCCGTTCTTTTGCCGGCTTTTCGATTAATTGCGAATATTTTTTTGAAATTTGCATCAGTTCCTGTGAAATTTCAAACCCCAAAACCGAATGAAACCTAAAAATTCGCACTATCCTTAACGGGTCGTCAGCGAAATTAGTTTCTGCTATTCCGTTTAAAACCTTATTTTCAAAGTCTTTTAATCCGCCTGCCGGATCATAAATTTCGCCTGTTTTAATATTTACTGCAATTGCATTTACTTTCAAATCTCTGCGGTAAATATCTTTTTCCAAAGAATTTTCTGTCGGGTTTGTGATATCAAGATAATTTTTTTTATCCTCCAAAACCACTCTGTAAATCTTGTTTTCCTCATCAAGCGGAATAAATTTCCCGCCTAAAAATTCGGTAACTTTAACAGAAAACTCTTTTGCATCGGTATCTGTTACAATCAAATCTCTGTCAAAAATTTCTTTTTCAAGCAAAATATCACGAACAGCACCACCTACAAGCCAAATGTCGTTATTAAAAAAGCTTGCAAGATTATTTAAAATTTCATCATTTTGTATTCTGTTTTTAATGATTTGAGTATTCATAAATAATATTTCCAAGTGCAACTGTTGTAGCGGTTTCCGCCCTTAAAATCATATCGCCGAGGGTGAGCATTTCAATTTTTTTCTCTGCAAATTCGTCAAATTCCTTTTGCGAAAACCCGCCTTCAGGTCCTATTATTACAAGAATTTTGTTCCCTTTTTTAATCGGTTTTTCTTCAAACGACTGCCTTATAGTTTTTATTGCAATTCTTTCACAAAATACAATTACTTTATCAAAATTGTTTTCGGTTAAAACTTTTTCTATCGTTGTTCGGGGGTAACAAGTCGGGATATCAGCCCTTTCACATTGTTTTGAACTCTCATACATAATTTTTTGCCATTTTTCAATTTTTTTATCAATCATTTCGTTATTCAGGGCACAATTGTCGGTCTTAACAGGATAAATTCCTTTAACTCCAAGTTCTGTTGCCTTTTCTATCAAAAGGTTTTGGGCATCACTTCTCAAAGGACTTTGGGCAAGATACAGTTCAAAATCAAGAAATCTTTTGCTTGGATAAGATTTGTCAATTTTTGCCGTAATTTCGTCGTTTGTAATTGATTCAATCGTTGTTTCATACTGAATTTTATTTTCGTCAATGAACAAAAGTTTTTCGCCTGTTCTTGCACGCAAAGAACGGGCGATATGAAAATAGTTTTCCTCATTTTGTCGGCGTGGCAACGCCGACCTACCAATAACTATTTTACTGTTATTAACCTGTTGTGAATTTATGAAAAAATGCGGCATAATTTCCTCTTTTATACGGAAATTTTAGCACAAACATGTGTTATTTAAATTCTCGTTCAATAAGTCTTTCGGTATATGAAGACACACATTTTTCAACATATTTGCCAAAATCAGATTTTATCCATTCTTTGCCGTTCCAACCTTCTGTCCAATTTTCAAACGGAAGCGGTAACTTTAACACTTCAATATCATTATTATTATAGACTTCATTACATATATCAAAAAAATCTATTATTAGTAATTTGAATTTTTTATGAGAACAAATTTTTTTTAGGACATTATATAAATCCTCTATTCGTTCTTCATCTTCTTCAAGATTTAATACAAATAATATCGGCGTTTCGGACTTAATTATTTGCCTGAAATTTTCTATACGATTTTTAATTCGAGTTAATAATTTTTCTTTGTCATAGTATTGACAGTCTAAATCGTGATAAAAAACAGTTCCGTCATTTTTATGCCATTTGCCTCTTTTTCTGAAATCTAAAAAATTTCGTTTCCGTATAACAAAATGAATATCGTCAAAATAATCGCTAAAATCAGTTTCGAGATAATGAATTATATTTGGTAAATAATGCCGAACCAAATCAAAAGGACATGACAATTCACCGTCTGCTTTTCTGGGCTTTATTCCGTTTCTTGTCAAAACAGTTCTTGGCAAGCAGTTTACTCCTAACGATACTATTTCAACTTTTTTATCCATTATTTTTCAAAACCTGTAACGATATTTTTCACATTATAAATCATTATAGAATTACCATGTATCACAACTGACTTATAATGTCAATTTATTTCTCATAATGATAAAATCTACAAATGATTAAAAATAATTTGTCTATGTTGATGGGCGCAAAAAGAATAAAAATATACGAGTTGCAAAAATTATCAGGGTTAAGCCGCAGCACAATTACAAGATTGTATTATGAGCAGACAAATACAGTCAGCCTTCACACACTTGAAGCATTGTGCAAAGCTCTTGATTGTACTCTAAATGATTTGTTTGAAATATCTTAGTCTATAACAATTTCTTTTTCGTTTTTGTAGGTGACATAACCTAAATTGGCTTTCGGAGGTTTGCGCAGATATTTGCGTTTTGTATAAATTACCCCGATTTTGGAGGAGTTTGCCCCTTTTGAATTTTCTTTGGCAAGTTTTGCACACTCCAAAATTAAGTCATCCGTTATGTTTTGGCTTTTTAATAAAACATGAGAACCGGGGCAGTCTTTTGTATGAAACCACAAATCTTCATCACCTGCAAGTTTTGAAATAATATAATCGTTTTGTTTGTTGTTTTTGCCGATGTAAATTCTTGCTCCGTCAGGTTTTTCAATACAGGTAAGTCCCCTCCCCGAAATCAAAGATTTCGACCCTCCCTCAAGGGGAGGGTATTGCATTATTTCTATTTCTTTCAAGTCATCAATATTTTTTGCGATTTCAACAGAATATAAGACGCTTTCAAGATATTCTTTGTTTTGCCTGTTTTCTTCAATGAGTTCGGAGAGTTTTATCCCTGCTGTTTTTCCTTTGTTGTATTTTTTATAATAATCGTTTGCGTTTTCTTTAACGGTTTTTGTGTCCTTTAAAGGTATCGTAATTCCCTGATTATTCTCATAATCAAAAACTTTTGCTTCGGTAGTGTAATCTTTCAAATTATACAAATTGCCCATGAGCAAATCGCCATAGAGCCTGAATTTATCGTAATTTTCACTTCGCTTTAACTGCAAAGACATTTCGTTTAATGATTTTTTGCATTTTTTTAATTTCTGATTTGTCAGAGTTAAGTATTCGGATTTTAATGCTTTAAACTTTGCATTATAGGTTAATGTTGCATAGTAATTATCAATAAGGGAATTAACATTTTCACAAGTCATGTCATTGCGAGCCCGACAGGGCCTGGCAATCCCATTCACATTTATACTTTTTAGAAATCCGTAGCGTTCTTCTATGAAATATTTTGACGAATGTTCGGGAGGATAAGTATAAGGAATTTGCCCGTAAACCTCTCTGACCTGACTTTTATCTGCACCGACATTGTGTGCGCACCCCAAAATCATATTCGTATCTGTATTATAAAGAATAACGTTTGAATATTTGCCCATAAGTTCAACGGCAAGACAAAGATAAATTTTATCCCCGATTTCGTTATATGTTTCAAAAAACAATTCCAAAATTCTCTCACCATCAGGCTGATTAACTTTTGCAATTTTTGAATTTTGCAGATATTTTCTCAAAAGCATACAAAACATCGGCGGTTTTTGCGGAATTTCTATTCGTCTTTTTTTTGAGCTTTCATCTGACATAAAACAAACGTGATACATTTTGGGGTCAATATTGATGTAAAATTGACGGGTTTGTCCGCTGTTGCGTACTGACAAAATGAGTTCCCTGCGTGTGGGCTGTTGAATTTTATTTATTCTACCGCCTGTTATAAATTCTTTATTCTGATTAATAAAGGCTTTTAAGATTAAACTGTCGAATGAAATCATAAAGAAAATTTACCAAAAATCAATATTATTGTCTAATGTTTTTTTGTTTGTGATAAGATTAATTTTGCAAAATATAAATAGAAAAAGGAAATTTGAGAGATGATTGAAACAAATTACAAAGACCACGAATGTGGAAAATTAAGACTTGAAGATATTGATAAAACCGTCACATTATCAGGCTGGGTAGCAACAGTTCGTGATTTGGGCGGAATTTTGTTTATTGAACTTCGTGACAGAAGCGGTGTTTTTCAGTTGGTTGCAAACCCGCAGATTAACCCGAAGGTGCATGAGGTTTTCGGTAAAGTAAGAAGCGAATATGTTATAAAAGTTACGGGTAAAATTACAAAAAGACCGCCTGAAACTTACAACGAAAAATACCCGACAGGTCAGGTTGAAATGTATCCTGAATCTGTTGAAGTTTTATCGGAATCAAAGGTTTTGCCTTTTGTTCTTGATGATGAAAATGTTTCTGAAGATATTCGTCTGAAATACAGATATCTTGATTTAAGACGCGAAACAATGCTTTCAAAATTGGTTTTGCGCCACGATATTGTTCAGGCTATCAGAGGATATTTGAATAAATTGGACTTTTTGGAAGTTGAAACACCGATTTTGATTAAAACAACTCCTGAAGGCGCAAGAGATTATCTTGTCCCGTCAAGAGTTCAGGAAGGTAAATTCTTCGCATTACCTCAATCACCGCAAATCTTCAAACAACTTTTGATGGTCGGCGGTATTGAAAGATATTATCAAATTGCAAAGTGCTTCAGAGATGAGGACTTGCGTGCAGACAGACAGCCTGAATTTACTCAGGTTGACCTTGAAATGTCTTTTGTCGAACAAAAAGATGTTATAAAAGTAGTTGAAGGCTTGATTGTAGATGCGTTTAAAGCCGCAGGTGTAGAAGTTAAACCACCGTTTACTCAAATCACTTGGCAGGAAGCAATGGACAGATTCGGTTCTGATAAGCCTGATACAAGATTCGGACTTGAACTTTTTGATATCGGCGATATCATTATGCAGTCAGAATTTCAGATTGTTAAAAACACATTGCAACAAGGCGGAATCGTTCGTGGTATTAGAATCCCGGGCGGTGCTAAATTCTCAAGAAAAGAAATTGACGATATTACAAAAATCGCCGTTTCGTTTGGCGCAAAAGCACTTGCAAATATTATCTACCAAGAGGACGGAACACCAAAATCTCCGGTACTTAAATTTGTTACTGATGAACAGGCAAAAGCAATTCAGGAACGTGCTCAGGCTCAGGCTGGCGATATAATCTTCTTCCTTGCAGATAAGCCGAAACTTGTTTATGACATTATGGGCAGATTAAGATTACATTTCGGTAAAATGCTCAACTTAATTGACGAATCAAAACACGCTTTGTTGTGGGTTGTTGATTTCCCAATGTTTGAATGGAGTGATGAAGAACAAAGATTTATGGCTATGCACCATCCGTTCACATCTCCAAACCTTGAAGATATGGATAAACTCAAAGCGGGCGATTTAGGCAATGTTAAATCTATCGCTTACGATATTGTTTATAACGGAACTGAACTTGGCGGAGGCTCAGTCAGAATCCACTCATCAGAAGTTCAGCAGGAAATCTTTAAGGCTTTAGGCTTAACTCAGGAAGAAGCCGAAGAAAAATTCGGATTTATGGTTAACGCACTGCAATACGGCACACCTCCTCACGCAGGTTTGGCTATCGGATTAGACAGACTTGTTGCATTATTAGCAAGAACTGATTCAATTCGTGACGTTATTGCATTCCCGAAAAACGCAGGGGCAAAATGTCTGATGTCAGGTGCTCCGGGAGAAGCCTCAATTCAGCAGCTAAGAGAATTGCATATCAAAAGTACGGTTCAACCGAACAAATAATTCATAAAAAAGACGGTTTAAACACCGTCTTTTTTATTTCATCTTTTTTATAAATTCGTGTGCATTTATTACATCATCAGAACTTATCGGAGGAGGCCCGTCAATAATTTCCATAGGGTAATGTTTGTCTGATTTGCGGTTGAAATTAAAAACGACATCACCAAAATCTTTTTCACAAACAGTACATTTAAGATTACAGATTAAAATATCTCCTTCCCGTCTTTTTACGGTTAAAGAGCCTGTCGTAAAATCATTTCTGCACTTTGAACAACATAGATTTTTAAACAAAATTTTTATATCTTTATCGCAAAAGTCGTTCATAATTAACATTATATATAAAAATATTAATAAATTTCTCAAAATTAATTATTTTGGGTTAATGACCTTTTGTGAATTTTATTATAAAATAAAGGCATATTTGAAAGAGGGCATTATATGACTATAGACAACGCATTGGTTATGATTCTTGCAGGCGGTGAGGGTAAAAGATTATACCCGTTAACAAAGGACAGGGCAAAACCTGCGGTTCCGTTTGGCGGAAGATACAGAATTATTGATTTTGTTCTGAACAACTTTATAAACTCAGGTTTTTTCAAAATCAAAGTATTGACTCAGTATAAATCAGATTCATTAAATAAACACATAACAAGAGGATGGACTCTTTCTCCGTTTTTAAACCAGTATGTTGATCTTTGCCCTGCGCAGATGAGAACAGGTAATGATTGGTATAAAGGAACTGCTGATGCTATTTATCAAAACATATTTCATATAACAGACGAAGACCCTCGTTATGTATGTATTTTTGGCGGTGACCATATTTATAAAATGCATGTTGATCAGATGTTAGAATTTCATAAAGAAAAAAATGCGGATTTGTCAATTTCGGGGATTCCTATTCCTATAGAAGAAGCATCCGAGTTCGGTATCATGGAAGTTGATGAAAACTGGAAATTAATTAATTTTGTTGAAAAACCTCAATACAGACCAAAATCAATTCCTGGGAACCCGAATATGTGTCTTGCATCTATGGGCAACTATATTTTTGATAAAGAAATTTTGCTTGATGCATTAAATCGTGATGCAGTAAAAGAAGATTCTTCTCATGATTTCGGCAAAAATGTCATTCCTATGCTATTGAGCGAAGGGAAAAATATTTATGTTTATAATTTTGCTCAAAATACTTTCCCGGGAATGACAAAAGCTGAACAAGGCTACTGGAAAGATGTCGGCAGTATTGATGCATATTGGCAGGCAAATATGGATTTGTTATCATATAATCCCGAATTGAATCTTTATTCAAAAGAATGGCCTTTAAGAACATTTAATTATAATTATCCTCCCGCTAAGTTCGTATGGGAAGAAGGCGATAGAGTCGGTATGGCAACAAACTCTATGGTCTCAGAAGGCTGTATCATTTCGGGCGGCGGCCTTTCGCACTGCGTATTATCGCCAAAAGTCAGAATTAACAGTTATTCAAGTGTGATAGACAGTATCCTGATGGAAAATGTAGAGGTTGGCAGATACTCTCAAATCAGAAAAGCAATTATTGATAAAAATGTTGTAATTCCGCCTCATACAAAAATCGGGTTTAACCGTGAAGAAGATATTAAACGAGGATTTCATGTTTCTGAAGGCGGAGTAACGGTTGTTCCGAAAGGTGCAATATTATAAGATATAAAAAATGTGCGAATTGTATAATCCGCACATTTTTTGTATTTATACTTATATGTTGACCGGCGGTTTATAACTTGGGTTTAAGTTTATCTTTCTTAAATCTACATTTACGGCTTTTTCTTTTAAAGCCTGAAGATATTGAGAATTTACACTTTCTCCTTTTATATTTACCGAATTATTAAAAGCCGCTGATTGACGGAAATCTTTATAGTCTTGCCCGTTAAGTAAGAGTATTTGATCTTTGCCAATATCAAAAATATCAAAACTATTTTGTGTAATCATGTCATCTTGTGCTTTTTTCATTTGTTCATACGCTTTATTCCTGGTTGTATTGTCTTTGTATGTGTATAAATAATTTCCTGTAAATGATACTTTCATGTTTACTCCTTTTTTTTGTTTAAAAATCTATAAAAATATTTTTTGCTACTATATAAAAATATTCAGAATTATTGTAAATTTTTGTTAATATAGTATTTAAAATTTAGCAATATTGCACGGCTGAAATTTTTTATATAGTGGGTGAATGTGTGTATGTCTAACCTTAGTGTAAAACCTCTTTTCAGCTATGGCAGAAAAGCCTCAAGATGGCTTTTCGATAAACTTCCGTCTGTTGAACTCAAGAACGGAAAAGTTTTAAACGGCATAAAATGGGCAGGACAGCACATTTCATCTCCCCAAAACAGAGTTATATTAGGAGCAACGGCATTAATGAGTCAGCCGTTTATAGACTTACACAACCGAAATGTAGATGAAGAAACACGAAAAGTATCTGCTGCAAGAACTGTAGCCAAAATTCTTGCAGGTACTACAACAGGATTTTTTGTCAGATATTATACAATAAAAGCAGTTGATGCATTCACACACAACCCGATAAAAGCAAGAAATATAATGCAGTCATTGTTGTTTCCGAAAAAAATTATTAATCCTACGATAAAAGGAATGCAACAATACAGGCTTGCATTAGGAACATATATATCTCTTATAGTAATGCTTTTTACAAATTTCTTAATAGATGCGCCGTTAACGAAAATTTTGACAAATTTCTTTGTTAAAAAAGTTAAAGATTACGAAAACAATAAAATAGACACACATATTATGGAACCCCAAACCCAAATAAATTCACCTGAAAAAAAAGAAGAGAAAACTTCAAATAATCCATTTATAGCACACCCGTCAATGGATACTTTCCTGAATAGAAAGGAGGCTAAATAATGATTAAATCAAAAACTCCGTTTTCTATTCTTGATTATGTTTACAAAATATATCATAAAGATGCAGGCAAAATGTTGATTCACACCGGTACTATAAGCTGGATATTGTCTTCTGCCGCACAAATTTTCGGAATTATGATAAATGATAAAATTCCTAAGGAACAAAAAATGTTTCTTATTCCTCAGGAATTTGCAGATGCTGTTTTTAATATACTGTCATTTTATATCGTTACATGTTCATTTACCGGAGTTGCCGCAAAAATGGTAAATACAGGGAAATGGCTTCCAAGCAACGTTAAAAATTATCTTATTAAAAACGGATTTAAAGATAAAATTGGAAAATTCGGTTTTAACATTTTAAAGGATGCAAAACTTACAGGCAGAGCAAAAAGAAGTTTTGAATTATATAAAAACGGTATCGGAGTACTTGCTTTTACCGCCGGTTCAATTTTATCATGCAATGTTATCACTCCGCTTTCAAGAAACAAATATGCTTCCGCTCGCCAACAGCAAAATCTTGCAAGTCTTAATAATCCGAATCCCGCATTACAAAATCCTCAAACACATCGTGAAAAAGCAAAAGCCGTAATTCATCACAAATATATGCAGGCATTTATGAATCGGGGAGATTTAAAAATATAAATACATAAAACCACTTATTATTGCAATTAATAACAGTACGAATAAAATTATTATATTGCGAAAATATGTTGTTGTATAGTCAGGTGTTTGATTTAATGCGGCCATAATACTTTTTGAATAATCAAACTTTGTCTCATTTTTTGTTTTTTCATAAGCGGAATGTATAAGCTTTTGAAATTTGTACATTGATTCAAGCTTTTGTCGGGCTGAGGGATTAGAAATTGCCTTTATTTTTATTTTGACATTTTCTGTAGTATCAAGTTCATTATCAATATATGCTGATAAGCTTCCTATCAGTTCACCGTCAGTTTCTTTTGTATTTTGTGAGTTATTTTCATTATTATATTTTAACATTACATTTTTTAATTGCTCAATTTTTTTTCTGCATTTTGGACATTTTTTTATATGTTCGGTTACATACTGAGCAAGAGAAGGTGCAAGTTTGCCATCAATATAATAATTTAATAATGATTCTACCTGGTTGCAAGTGAAATTTATATCCATAAAAGCTCCTTTACGCGTATTTTTGTAAATCGTGATGTAATCTTATTCTTGCTCTCGAAATTCTTGATTTTACGGTTCCGATACTTGAATTTGTTGTGTTCGCAATTTCTTCATAGCTTAATCCCTGAAATTCACGCAATATTATTGCTATTCTGAATGTTTCAGGCAATCCTCTTATCGCCTTTTTAACCTGACGTTCACACTCTGCACTTATACACTTTTCCATTGGTTTTGAATGTTTATCCGGAATTTCAATATTAATTTCCGTATCATTTGAAGGACAAGTGTATTCAAGCGGGATAGTTTCAGGTTTATTTTTGATTTTACGCAAATAATCATAATAGGTATTTGTCGTTATATGATTGAGCCAGCCGTTAAAACATTTTGGATTATGCAGATTGTGAATACTTTTTGCAAGTTTCAATAAAACTTCCTGAGTTAAATCATGTATACTTTCGTTGCTTTTTAACATATAAGATAGAGTAGCAAAAACATCCTTCTGAACTTTTCTTATAAGTTCTTCAAGCGCTTTAAAATTGTCCTGTTGAGCAAGCTTTGCAAGCTGTTCAGGTTTCATTTTTTTATAGTCAAACTTTTCAGGCATAATCTTTCCTTTTAAGAAATTTTAAAAGATAGTAAAGCCTGAATTATCAGTAGAATTACCAATTTTTAGGGTAATATTATTTTTTTTACTATTAAACTTTTGATTTTGATTCTTTTAAAAATTGCTCAAAAATCTCTACACTGTCCCCGACAAGTTCAACACACGGGCGTTTTTTGTAGTAATTTTCCGTTCTCGGTTCGGGATTAGTGCCTGAAGTCGTTTCAACCCCCTGCAAAAGTTCTCTGCAAATAATACTTCCGTTTTTGTCTTTAAACCTTTTTGCAAGCTCCTGTATGCGTTTGTAGTGCTCCCCTTTTTCTGCAGGAGAATCATTTACACCTGCAAAAGCCAAACCGGCCGCCATAAACATTCCGCTTACCGTACCGCAAACCTCTCTCATTCTGCCCATGCCTGCACCAAATGATGATGCAAGTTTCATTGCAGTTTCAAAATCCAAACCCAGTTCCTCACAGAAAACTCCTAAAACCGCCTGAGAACAGTTATAACCTGATTTGAATAATTCTTTTGCCTTTTCTGATTTTTCACTCATAATTTAACTCCTAAATAATAAATATTATATATTAGAAAAGACCCCATTTCTGAGGTCTTTTAATAGAATTGCTCCAGGCCAGACCAAGCCGAGCAGAGCCACAAATTCATTAGTGAGAGCCGACAATTATGCCTGCAATGAATATTCAGGCTAATTGGAGGCGGTGGCGTTTACTGCGAGGCGCAGTAGTCTGCCACGTTGCAGAAAATCCATTTTTACTGCAACGTATAAAAGACCTCATTTTTGAGGTCTTTTAATAGAATTGCTCCAGGCCAGACTTGAACTGGCACCGAGGTTGAGCCCCGATTGGATTTTAAGTCCAACGCGTCTACCGATTCCGCCACTGGAGCACGGTTTGTGTTATTTAATTGTCAATTTTGTTCTGCTTGAGTGCGTCTACCGACCTCTCGAAAAACAATACTTAATTGTTTTTCTCGGCAGAGTGCCACTGGAGCACGGTTTGTATTATTTAGTTGTCAAACTTGCCCAATCAAGCAACAAATAGATAGTATTATAAACATTCACCGATGTCAAACGCAAAATTCCCTGAAATATTCTTCAAATTCCTTTAACTTTTCACCTAACAAGTCAATCAAGTTCAATAAATGTGCTTTTACTGTTGGCAAATTTTCACACCTTTGACCCAAAAGTCCGGATTTTACATTTGAAAAAAGCAAATTTTGAAACATTTTTATCTGTTTATAAATATTTCCATCAATATAATCTTTTCCATCAGCAAGCATTATGAAAAGTTCTCCGGTAATTTCTTTTGATTTTAAATATTTTTTTCTTAACATCTGTTCCTGAATATTTCTTAAATAGTCCATAATATTTTCATAAACAGAGTATATTTTCTGTTTTTTTACAGGAAGTTTATTTTTTAAATATTCTTTTGCCGCATTATAACCGGCATCAATTATTGCACGTCTTTTTTCGGCTGTGCAATTAAAATCAAAAACCATCGCATCTCCGGTATTGATTACAATATAATCGTACATGTCATTATCGCCATAGATATCTTTTATAAATGAGGTTTCACTAAATGTCATGCATGAATAAATCCCGTTTACATAATCTAAAGGATTAGTATCATCCCCGCTGAATTGCCCCTCAAGACGAATCTCACAAATTCTGTTTTTTGACTCTCTCAGGCTTTTAGACAAATACCACATCGGTTTGCCTTTCATCAAATCTCCGTCAACAAGCAATTTATCGTCAATATTGACCGCTCTCATAAGTCCGGGGGCACAGCATGAAATACGAACTGCCATCGCCACTTCAAATTCAGGTGTTTCATAAGTTGAAAACTCACAGCAGGAAAAATCCTTCATGTTTGTTGAAATAATATACAAATCTTTGATTAAATCTTTAAAACGTACAGGTGCATTTTCACCTTTTTGATAGTTATCACCGTAAAATTTCTTTTCAATAAGTTCTTTCATCCAGTCAAGAAAGACCTCACCTTTACTCAATGCAAATTTGACATTAAAGCCCAACGAAATATCTCTGAAAAGTTCAAAATTTACCCCTAAAAATATATCTTCAATTTCTTCAGTTGTATATCCTACAGCAAGTAATGCAGCAACCATTGATCCCACAGACGAACCGCCTAAACTTTCAAAAGTTATGCCAAATTCCTCAAAAGCTTTCAGTGCACCGACATGCCCTGCACCTCTTATTGCTCCGCCTCCAAATAAACACGTGTATTTTAAACTCTCTAAATTCTTCATAAGCAAATGATAACATAAAAAAATTAGTATTTACCCCCTATTTGTTCCCAAATTTTTTCTGCATATTCCGGTAGCTTTTCTCCACACATTTTTTTACCAAAAATCTGTGCAAATGTTTCACCTTCGCATTTTGTATAATACTTCCCTCCCAAATACTTTGTTAAATCATCTTTTACAGGAGATATTATTTTTTTAAATTTTAAACTGCCGAATAACTCATTGAAAATATTTGAAACAGTTAAATGAATGCCATGACCTATTTCATGATATAAAGTCAATAATCTGTTATCCAAGTAGCCCAATTTCTTTACTTTTTCGAAATCTTTCTCAAAAGCTTTACCGAAGTAAATTTTTGATAATTGAACAGTTCGCGTAAATGGATTATACCTTCCTTGTAATTCTTCGCACCAAAATTTGTGTATTTTAATTTCTTTAGGCAATAATACTTTCCCCTTTGTTTTGTTCGATAAATTTACTAAAGCTTCGTTTATCCAATTTGCTGTTTTTAACTGCCCATCAACATTAAGTTTTACACCAAGATTATCTTTAGCAAATTTTATTGCATCCTCTATTTTATCTGCTTTTACAAAATCAATATGCTCTGCAAGTTCTTTAACCGACTTTGGATTCCACTTTTTAAACAATAAAAAACCTGCGGTAATGGCTCCTAAACCTGAAATTAAACCTATTATTGCTTTAGTATTTTTAGGGGAACTTTTTTCTTGATTACTTCCAAAAGAAATACTATTGTTTTGATAAATTGTATTATTATAATGTTTGTTTTTTGTATTAAATAAAATATTATTGTATAAATATTTGTTATAACAAATTCCTTCTATAGGCATAAAAATTTCCCTTTATACGCATTAACCTTAAATTTATAAAGTATTTCTTTTCTTAAAAATTGCGTTATAGAAAAAATATGTAAAGAAATATAAAAGTGCATAAAAAAAGATTGGCTCATCACCAATCTTTCCTGTTTTTCATATTTTATAACTATGCAGCTTTTGAACCTTTGATTTCTCTGATTAGGTATTGTGCTACCCATTCAAAATCTTTGTTATTTTTTGCTGCTTCTTTAAGATATTCAACAGATGCATCGCCGATTCTGATTAAAGTCATCGCAACAACGCCTCTTTTGATACCTCTAACAATCTGTAATCTGTCAACAAGACTTGGAACCGCATCAGAACCGATGCTTACAAGTTCGTTTTCAACTTTGTTTTTTGTTGTGTTATCTACGTTATCCAATTCAATTAATGCTTCTTTTAATGTGCACATCTTTATCTTCTCCATATAAATCTTATTTACATTCTTATTATAAAGTAAATTTTAACGATATTAAGATTTCATTACATAATCTTTATATCTTGGAGAAAATATTAATATCTTCTTTACATCTGAATTCTGTGTTTATCTAAAAGCACCATTAAAACAGAAATATCTGCAGGTTTTATGCCGCCGATGCGTGAAGCCTGAGCCAAATCCTTGGGGCGAATTTTTGACAGTTTGTCTTTTGTTTCCGATGAAATATGATCGATTTTTGAATAATCAATACTTTCTGGTATTTTAAATTTTTCAAGTTTGCCGGCGTTATTAACCTGTTCCTCCTGACGTTTAATATAGCCGTCATACTTCACGATAACTTCTATCTGCTCGTAAACATCTCTCGGAATATTCAAATCAGCCGTACCCTTATCAAGCTCCTGTAAAATTTTGTAACTGATATTAGGGCGTTTTAAAAGTTCTGAGGCTCTCATGCCCCGCTCTAAATGTTCGCCGTATTTTGACAAAATTTTATTAACTTCCTCATTTGCAGGAATTTTTACACCTTCAAGCCGTTTACTTTCCTCTTTTATAAGCCGTTGTTTTTCTTCAAAACGGAAGTACTGCGCATCATCAATTAAACCAAGTTTGTGCCCTATGGGGGTTAATCTTTCATCCGCATTATCCTGTCTTAATAAAAGTCTGTATTCCGAACGTGATGTGAGCATCCTGTAAGGATCCTGAATATCTTTTGTAACCAAATCATCTATCAATGTTCCGGTATAAGATGAACTTCTTGGCAGCTCAAGCATTTCAGAACCATTAATATAATTAAATGCATTAATACCCGCGATTAAACCCTGCGCTGCAGCTTCCTCATACCCGCTTGTGCCGTTAATCTGACCGCCAAAGAAAAGACCTTTAATCTTTTTTGACATCAGTGAATGAGTTGTCTGAATGGCAGGAACATAGTCATATTCAACCGCATATGCAGGTTTGATGATATGAGCGTTTTCAAGCCCCGGCAGAGTGCGCAGCATTCTGACCTGAACATCATAAGGAAGACTCGTTGAAAATCCTTGTATATATGTTTCGTAAGTACCTAAGCCTTCAGGCTCAATAAAAATGTGGTGTGAGGGATTAGAAGCAAAGCGTACAACCTTATCCTCAATTGACGGGCAGTATCTCGGGCCGACACCGTGAATTAACCCCTGATACATTGGCGATTTATCAAGATTTTCTTTGATAATTTTGTGCGTTTCTTCGTTAGTTTTTGTCAAATAGCACGGGTAAGTCTTTCTTATCGGACGATTTGGTCTGAAGGAAAAGAAATTTAATTCCTCATCTCCAGGTTGAATAATCATTTTTGAATAATCAATTGTTCGTTTATCCACTCTGGCAGGAGTGCCTGTTTTTAATTTCTTTGTTTCTATTCCCAATTTATGCAGACTATCAGATAAACCGATAGCGGCTTTTTCTCCTAATCGGCCTGCGCTGAAGGATTTTAATCCGACAAAAATTCTGCCTTCTAAAGAAGTCCCTGTTGTCAAAACAACCGCTCTTGCACTGTATTCTGCGCCAAATTCATCCACAGCACCCGTAATTTCTCCGTTTTCAACTTTTAATTCCGTTATGCAGCACTGTTTTATGAAAACATTTTCGTTGGTTTCAAGCAAATTGCGCATATATCTTGAATATTCCGCTTTATCAGACTGAGCTCTTAAAGCTCTGACGGCGGGACCCTTTGATGAATTTAGTGTTTTCATCTGCAAATATGTCGCATCTGTTACTTCCCCCATAACTCCTCCCAATGCATCAATTTCACGCACCAAAGTAGACTTTGCGGGACCCCCGACTGCCGGATTGCAGGGCTGAAGGGCAATATTTTCGACATTTAGTGTAGTAAGAAGAACTTTTAAACCCAATTTTGCGCACGCCAAAACGGCTTCGCAACCTGCGTGACCGCCCCCTACTACAATTACATCATATTTATTGTTTAAGTAACCTGTGTACATAAACACATTATAAAATAAACATGACAAATTGTTTTATGAAAAGAGTTTACCGCCGTCTAAAAATCCGATAAGCAAAACCATTGCATAAACAACATCAATCAATATTACTGTTGTATTTGCAATATGGCTTGTATGGTTCTCTCTTTCGGTATCTTTAATCCCGATAATTGAAATTGCAAGCGGAAATATTGAAAGTAAAATCGCTTTGCATGCTGTCTGAACTATATTTGTTGCATTATGAAAATCTATTGTAAATAACAATGCAAGTACAGGGCATATACAAAAAATTATTGCAAGAATGTCATAAGGTTTTGTTGTGTGTTTATTTTCGCATGTACATTCCTGACAGTTGCATTGGTTCATTTCTTCTTCGCTCATAATAAACTCCTGTGTATTAAATCTGACAAGGTTAAGTATAACAAAAATCCGCACCGTTGTAAAGACAATAAAAAGCCGGCTCTTTGAGCCGGTATTATAAAACTCTCTTCTTATTTTTCAGTTATCACTCTCGTTGCAAAATTTACTTCACTGCCCGCAGATTTGCTTTTACTCCTGCATTTGAATTTACTTCGGAAGCAAGAGAATAAGCCATTGCCCTGCGTTTTTTTGCTCCTCTTAATATTAATTCAACACTCTGACATCTACTGTATGATGGTGTTGTTATCTTCTGCATAATTTTTATCTCCATAAAAACTGATTACAAATAAAATATCGACACACACCAAATAAAACTTTAAAAAAGTATATACGATTTTAACAATTATTAATAAAATAATTGACTTGCAACAACCGAAAAATAAGTCTATAATCTCAATATGATTGTAATAAGAAGATTAAATTGTTTTGATAATCCAAAACTAAAAAAATTGATTTCGTATCTTTGTAATGATGAAGATGACAAACTTGCAAAAAATCTTATGCAGGAACCTTTGGGAATCATCAATGCAATGATGCCCCTTTCAATGAAATTTCGTTCTGAATCATTTATTCTGACAGAAGATAAAGATATATTAGGGCTGATTACAGCTGTATGCACTCCGGGGAATCCATACAAAATTAATATTACAAGGTTGATTTTTAAAGAAAACAGATACGAAATCGGTAAGCAACTTGTGGAATTTCTAATTCAAAAACTCGGAGGGAAAGGTGCAAATACATTCAGTGTTGTAATTGATGAATGCCATAACGAACTTTTTGACTTGTTTGTAAACGGATGCGGCTTCAGACAGTGTTCATCGGAGACATTGTGGAAAATTGAACATCCTATTCCGCAAAAAACTGATTTAAGATGGCGTTATGCACAAAGTTCCGATGCAGATAAAATTGCACAATTATATAACGGAGAAGTCATAAATATTTATCAACCGTCACTTATAAGACATCCGAAAGAGTTTAAAAGTGCATTTTTTCAAGGATTTACAAAGTATTATAAAACAAGATATATATGTGAGGAAACAGATAAAATTTTAGGATATTTTTCTGTTACAACAGAGGATAATTTAAATTATATTCTTGATATAACCACAAACAGCGGATACGAACTGGAATATGACAAGATTATAAACGTTATGCTATGCGATATTGCAAGAAAAAAACACGCATTTTATCCGCTTATTAAACAAAAAAAATACACAAAAAATTCCCAAAAGCTTGAGGATTATCTTAAATCAAAAGGCTATACTCCTATCCAAACCAAACATATTTTGGTTAAAGATTTTTATCGCCCTGTTAAGGAAGAATCCAAGAATTGGAATGTTTTTGTGTTAGGTGAAAGTCAAATTTCAGGATAAATAAAGCGCAAAACCCCGTATCCGTTTATGAAATTAAACGTAATATCTACACTAAAAAGCCTTCAAACTACCTTAAATTTTTCTTTAAAAACGAAAACGAATTTTTATCCTTCTGCGCTCAGTTCGTCCCAGATGCTTGGTACTACAATCAATGCAGTGTAAACGATGAACCCGAACAGGATTAAATTGATAGCCATGATAACCTCCTTTGGTTTCTCTTGCCATCATTTTCAGATAATAGTTAAATCATCCATTATTATTAATCCCAAAATTTGAATAAAAATAACATGAAATTTGCTAATCATATTTCCAGGGTAATCCAAATTTTTGATAATAGTATTTGATGAGCCTTTCAATATTCGGCAGTCCGACAACATGAGATAAATTTGCTTTTTTATCGTACAAAAAGTCGTGATAGCAAACCTGATAATTATCGTAGCATGCCAAATCAACCCAGAAATTATCATGAGTCTTTCCTTTTTCGTAGTTCGGAATATTCTGGGCATAATATGGATTTGAATCAATTATTGTATTTACAAAATTCTTTCTTCCGTAGTGTTCAAGATAATTTCTTCTCGGATCATAATTTTGCGGGTTAGTTATAACTTTATGAATGGTATCTGCTAAAGATTCCGGGGTAAATTCTGGTACATATTCTCCCGCATTTCCGAAAAATACAGGGAAATCTCCTCTTGAATATTTATTGAAATCTTTAAAAACAATTATGGGGACATCACAACTTTGTGATTCACTGATAAATCTGTTTTTACCTTCTATCAAGGAACCTAATACACAGCATTTTGATGCAGAATAATATTTTGACAAATCTTTATAATCAATAAACGGATAAAAATCTATGTAATCTTTTGTTTTGCCTTCAAAAATTTCATCAACATAGCGAAGTTGTTTGCTCCCGTATTCTTCAACCTGAGAGTAATCTAACGAGCCGTCTTCACGTCTGACTGCCGTTCTTTTACCTATTGCATAAACAACTTTTAATCTTCTTCCGTATTTTCTTTCATATTCTTTAAGTGCAATAGCAATTAAAGGTAGATTTTTAACAGGAAACGGAGTTGACACACAAAAAACATCAATGGTTTTTGGAGTATAAGGTACAGGAGCAATGTAATATTCGTTTAAAAAGTCTGCATCCTGCAAAGGCAGGCAAATTACGTCTTTTGTTTCCGGATATTTATTTTTGAAATACTTTTCTCTTGCTTCATTTTTATAGCAGGTAAAGAAGTAATCCGCTTTGTGATTCCTCGGATATGATGAGAACATTGAATTAGCTATTACAAAAAATATTTCGCTTAATTCCGGAAATTTTTTCATAATAGTCCTTGTTGCCTGAGAATAAAATGCACCTTTTACAAGTTTACCTTTATATTTTAAAGGCGGGAAAGGTACAACCATGTTAAGATTGGCATGGAGTCTTTCTGTTTCTTCATATCGGTCTTCGAAACTATAATTGTCTATATCATCCCAAATTTGCTCTATCGGCTTATCAATATTCGGGTTATGCATGTATGCTTCCGGCCACTCGTTAACCATTTTCACCTCCGAAAATATTTATCCATCATCCATAATAAAGTTTGCCATATTAACTGTCAATCAAAATCAGACAAAATACTTCAACGGGATTATTTAATATTTGTAAATTATTACGAATGTGAAAATATTTATTGTATAATTATCTTGTAGTTTTTAAGGGATATTTTAATGGATTTGAAAGACAAAGCTTCAAAAATAAAACTTCTTGTTTTTGACGTTGACGGCGTTATGACAGACGGCAGTATTACATATGACGAAAACGGAATTGAATACAAGACCTTTAATGCAAAAGACGGTCACGGGCTTGCAAAAATGATTAAAAGCGGTCTTATGACAGCAGTTATAACAGGCAGAAAAAACGGAACTGTTGACAGGCGTGCCGTTGATTTAAGATTTACCGAAGTTTATCAGGGCGTAAAAAATAAATTACCTATACTTGAGGCTATTATGCAGAAATATGAGCTTGATTATTCTCAGGTTTCGTATATGGGAGATGATGAACCAGATATTCCGGTACTTGAAAAAGTCGGACTGTCAGCCTGCCCCTCAGATGCGGTAAAAAAAGTTCGTAATATATGCGATTTTGTATCCTCAAAAGACGGAGGCAAAGGCGCAGTCAGAGAGTTATGCGATTTGGTTTACGAATCACAATTTGAAAATTAATATAGGAGTATAAAATGTACGAAATTAAAACACAGGCATTTTTTTCAGCAGCACATCATTTGTTAAATTATGACGGCGCATGTGAAAATCAGCATGGTCATAACTGGATGGTTGAAGCATTTGTTCGTGGCGAAGCGTTAGATAAAAGTAATATTTTAATTGATTACAAAGTTTTAAAAAGAGAACTGAACGAAGTATTAAGCGGACTTGATCATAAAGATATAAACGAACTCCCTGATTTTAAAGGAGAAAGTCCGTCAAGCGAAATGATAGCATCTTATATTTATACAAAACTGAAAGAAAAAATCGTTCAGTTACACAAGGTTTCTGTTTGGGAAACTCAGACATCATGTTGTTCATATTTTGAGGAAGAGTAATTAATAAATGCCGATTTTACAGACAATTTTAATGGGAATAGTTCAGGGGTTGAGCGAATTTTTGCCAATTTCAAGCTCTGCGCATCTGGTTTTTACATCAAATTTTTATAAAGTTTTTAAAAATATTGAGATAGTTCAGCAATCAAATGAAGAAATTTTTCTTGACATAATGCTTCATTTGGGAACACTAATTGCAGTTATTATATTTTTCAGAAAAGATATTTGGGAGATTTGCAAATCCTTGTTTTTTGCGTGCAAAAACAAGGATTTTTCCGAAAAAAATGCTAAACTCGGGATTTATATAATTATCGGTACTGTTATAACCATTGCTCTTGCACTTCCGATTGATGATGTTGCAGAACATCTTGTGTATCACCCTGCACTGGTCGGCGGATTATTAATTTTGACCGGCTTTGTTTTGTTTTTCAGTGAATATTTATCTAAAAAAAGAACTGAAAAATTTGACACTCCGAACTTAAAACAATCAATTTTAATAGGTTTGGCACAAGGTTTAGCGGTACTTCCGGGGTTTTCACGCTCCGGGTGGACAATTGCAACAGGTTTGTTTGCCGGTTTAAACCGCGAAACAGCCGCAAGATATTCATTTTTGTTAAGTATTCCTATAATTTTAGGTGCATCAATGGTTTATCCTCTGATAAAAATTGATGTAAAAGAAGCATTGACTTATAACTGGATTGCAATAATTTTGGGAACGATAGTTTCTGCTATAGTCGGATATTTTTGTATTAAATATTTTATGAAATTTATTTCAAAATTTTCTCTTAATATATTCGCCTGGTATTGCGTATTGATGGGAGTTTTCACTTCAGTATTTTTCACAATTTTTAAATAAAATTATATTAAAAATTGTAAATTTAATATTCTTATAATGTCAAAAAAAAATATTGACATGCATTCTAAATATCGTAAAGCGGAGTTGACATGATTTTACCGGTAAGTAATTTCGACAAACAAAATATGAATTTTATGGGCAATGACTCTAAGGAAAATAATCTTCCTAAGAGCGATACCCTTTTAAAAAATAATTTTTCGACCCGCACAAGAATTGCAATGGACAAATTTACCAAAGCATTTACCGTTTATCCTGCAAGAGGACTAAAAGGGAGCATCAATTCCGACTTTTATGAATTTTTGACAATGGGAACAGTTCCTTATGTTGTCGGCAGTTTGACTTTAATGTCCGTATTTAATTCCGCAGCAAAACATTTTGAGTCTTTCGGGCAATCGGCAGCATACAAGCTCGGAAATAAAATGGCTCTTGGGGTTGTTTTCTATGCTTTAGCAAAAACATTATCTAAATCACTTGTAAATTTACCCGTTAAATGGGCAACCGGTATTGATACACAACTTCCGTATTTAAAAGTAAATCATCAACTCCCTGAAAGCAAAGATGATTTTGATTTGACAAGTTATGAATATCATAAAGTCGGCGAAAGTGTTGAATTTACCCGCTGGGATCTATTGTATGGAGATCCCAACGACAAGCGTGAATTAAACAAACGTTTCGATAAAATTGCAAGACGCAACGGTTTAGGTACAAATTTAAACGATTCCGATCAGGCTGTAAAACCTGTTTATAAAGAAGTTCTTGTAAAATCTTCACTGGCGCGCACGATGTCATCATATTTATGGGCTGCAGCTGGAGTTTGCCTTGCATTCCAAAAACCTTGGGAAACATATTTTAATGTTGCAACAGGAAAAATCTGGAATACAAAAGATTTTGCTCATTCTTTAAAAGTTTTTGGTGAAAGTTTCATTGAGAGTGCAAAAGAATTTTATAATCCTAAAAATCCAAAAACACTACTTGAAAAATATTCCGGAAAAGGGGTTATTGCACTTGCAGCACTTGCCACAGTAGCAGGGGTCATGAATACTTTAAATATAAATAAAAAGCCGTCAAAAGTAACAGAAAAAGATGTTATGGATAAAAACAAAGAAAGTGTGGTCGGATAATGAGAACTAATTTAATCCAGTCATACTTACAAAATAATACTCAGGCTATTCAGCAATATCATTCCGATAATGCAAGAAGAAATTTTGATGTTAAAAAAGAACTCACAAACAGAACATTTATCAAACCGTTACCAAGTAACGGACATCTTGTAAGGAATTCTTTATTTGATATTCCGTCTGAAATTTTTAAAGATATAAAATATAGTGCAAAAGCGCTGCATCATTCGATAAAAGGGAAGGCAAATGATAACGAGCTCGGGCATTTGAATGATTTGGGTATGAAACTCGGCGGACTTACCATTGCAACATATTTATTCTCAAGGAAATTTGCCCCGCTTGCAAAATCTATGGAATTTGTAGGACTTGTTTCGTTCTTTGCGGCAATGGATATATGGCCAAAACTGGCTCTGCAACTGCCTGCATATTTAATTCACGGCTTTGATATAAGACAACAGTATCGTGATAACTATGGAACTAAAAAACCTGTATTCCAAGACCATCAATTTATACCATGGGATTTATATTCCGATGAAGAAATAAACAAAATTGGTGACCGTTTAAGAGTTCCAAAGGATATGAAAAACCGCAGAGACTTTATTCAGGAAAAAATGAGAAAAATTGCCCTCCAGAATAATACTATGTGGATGCTAACTGCAGGTTTTGCAACTCCGATAATGAGTGCTCTTATTTGCGAAGGGTTAAAAGACCCAATTCACAATTATCAGGACAGAAAATTGAATAAAAAAGCAAATGCGCTTTTAAGTAATTTTAATAACGAAATTGCAAAATATGATTTTTCTCAAAAGAATGAAGCTCTCAACGAGTTACTTGAAAATCATAAAGGACAACCTATAACCTCAGAACTTTTTGATGAAATTTCAAAAGCTGTTTCAAAAGGTATGGATTCAATTACAGCAGGGGAAATAAGTAAAGATTTAAAAGATGTTATTATGCAAAAAGGTGTAAATATTTCAAAAAGCACATTTGAAAATATCAGTGAATCATTAAAAGATGTGCTTCAGGGTATACCTGAAAATGAAAAGAAAGAATTTATTCCAAGTGCCGATGAAATTATTGCAAAACTTGATGATGGCAAACGTAGTGCAATTGCATCAGGAGAAGTTATTTCAAATCAAACTGAATTTTCTTCTTATGTAAAAGCTTTAGAAGATGCCTTTGATGCTAAGATTAATGCTTTTGAACAGGCAAATCCCCAAAATCTGAATACCGAACGCGTAAGATTTATGGTTGATTCTATGTTTGAATCAACAAATGGCGGAAAATCAGTTCTTGATAAATTCTTCAAATCAACTCCGTCTTCTGTTCTGACTGACAGTTCTATTCAAAACATAAAAGAAGTCAATAAAACTCTTAATACCTTCCACGCAAGACAAAGAGTACTGAATAAATATGCTTACCTTAAATCCGCACAAGCTCAGGAAACTTATCTTGCCAATACCTGGAACTCAATTTTAGACAGTGATATGCTCAAAACTCTCGGTATAACTGATAAGGATATATCGAAAACAAGGATGGATTCAAATCTTGTGAATAACCTTTTGAGAGAAAAATTTGAAGCGATTGTGTGTGATGATGCAAAATACAATGAAGTAATGGATAAGATTATTGAAAAACTTAACTTCCTTGAAGACAGAACAAAATTTGCACAATTTGACAAATATAATCCTGATGAAAAAAATCCTTACAAAACTTATGTTGATACGACATTTGATGAAGCGGCAGACAATTTAAAACAAAAAGGGATGAAAAATACAGCAAGACGCCTCAAAGGTTATGATGTTCCAAACGGTGTCGATACTCACACTCTGAAAGATCTACAATTATCATTTGTACAGGACAGAGTAAGAGGCGTAAAAAGCTCATTCTATCGCTTGCTAAATACTCTTGATTTCTTTAAACGTGTGTCCGATAAAGAGCACTTGGATTCTTTAAAAGAATATAATTACACTGATGCGAGCGGAAATCTGTTAAAACATGTTGATTTTACACGCCAGATAAAAGAAGAAATGGTAGAAATGTCTAAACAGCTACTTCTCGGTGGTCGTTCTTCGGATTATGCCGTTAAATTCTTCTTCCTTAGAAATCCGGAATTAAATCCTGATAATCTGACGGATGAACAAAGAAGATTATTGTTCTCAGATATCCAGACTAATATGGGTAAAATGGTAAATGAATTTTACGGAAAACAGGCGCTTAATCAACTCGCAGACAATCCTCACGACAGAATATTCTACGATTCTGCAATGAGATTGATGTACAGTGACAGATTAAGTGATAAGACTAAAAACAAAATTGAAAATTCAATGTTTTTCAAGAACTTTGAACAGTACAGGAAAGAATTGTTCAGCTATTTGGGCGGAGATGAATATTTCACCAAAAAAAGCCACAAAGTTGCCGGCGGAAGTGCTGATTCAACAACGGAATTCAGATTCCAGTTATTAGGCAGCGCCGTTGACGATATGTTTACAAAATTATTCAACCAAAAATTTAACAGTAAAACATGGTTAAAAATGTTTGGCGGATTTGGAGCAGGATTGCTCGGTTTGACAGTTCTTTCACAGTTCTTTATGGGTAAAATGCCGAAAGATAAAATCGTTAAGGAGAATGAATAATGATTTCTAATGTCACTACAAACTTAATAGCGTTAAAATTAAATTCTCCTTACCATCAGGTAAAGAAAAATACTGTTGCAAATAGTTCTAACCCTGCATTTTCAGGTTCGAATTTAATACAGGATTTTTTGGAAAATCAGGCTGTAATTAATGCTCCGGTTGTTACACCGATTCAGACTGCTGCAGATTCTAATTATAAAAACAATTTGAGAACACTTTTTACTACAAACAGTGCCAAAATTCTCGCGATTTTGCCAAGAACATTTACTGCAGACGATAAAAACGATAACGGTTATATTGACGGAAAAGAAAAAGCCGGGACATTTCTTAGTGCAATATCAAGATTAGACGAAGTAAAAGCTCAGGGCTTTAATACTTTGCATGTTTTACCTATAAATCCTCCCGGCAAAGACAATGCTATGGGTACGGCAGGTTCTGTTTATTCACCTGAAGATTTATTAAAAATTGACCCTGTTTTAATCGATAAAAACGATCCTCGTTCGGATAAAGAACAATTTAAAGCATTTGTTGACGAATGTCACAAAAGAGGTTTAAAAGTAATGGTTGATATGCCAAGTTGCGCATCATATAACCTTTACAAAGAGAAACCTGAACTTATGGCAATAGAAAACGGGATTCCTAAAACTCCGCAGGGCTGGGAAGACATCAGAATGTTTCAGCCATGGGATGATGAAGGTAAAAGAACACTAAATCCTAAACTTCTTGAATATCACAGAGAATTTGTAGATATGATGATAGATGCAGGAGTTGACGGCATCAGAGCCGATGTTGCAAGAGCTAAGCCTGTTGAATTTTGGGATATCATTATTCCGTATTCAAGAAAAAGAGATCCGGAATTTGCATGGCTTGCTGAAACTTACACTTATGAAGATGCATCTCCTCAGGCAAATATGCCGTTTGACAGACCTGAAGATTCTTTGCGTGCAGGGTTTGATGCTTATTACGGACAATATCATATTTTCCATGAATGGCAAAGCGCAAAAGATTTACACGATTATGTAATTGATAATCTGAATATGTCATACAGAGTAGACACAGGTAAATCTTTAATCGGTTCATTTGCAACTCACGATGATGTTTCTCCGATGTTCCATGGAGGAGAAGTTTATTGTAACTTAACATCAGGCTTGCAGGCAACTTTACCGATGATGAATCCTTATATTGTTGACGGTTTCCAATCCGGTGATTATTACGTTTATCCGTACAGGAATACTTACAATCCTGATACTATGACTGATAACCACGAAATGACAGCTCATCAGGGGAAACTTGATATATTCAACCTGTCAAGGCGCCCCGGCGGGAAAGAACCTCAAATCGGCAAATTTATGACCGAGTGTTTTAAATTCAGAGATAAATATGACGATATAATGCGTCGCGGTTCTTATATAATTCTTAATAAAGAAAAAGACAAACAGGATCAGGTTATTGCATTTGCCCGTCACAGACAGGGAAGAACAGTTCTTGTTCTTGCAAATAAAGATGTAAATCACCCTGTTGCATGCAAAGTAAGTATTCCGACACTTAAATCAACTCAAAAGCTTGAAAATCTGCTTCCAAAATATGGAGAAGAAAGTAAATTTCAGGTAAATGATGATAGTATTTCCGTAGTTTTAGGTCCGGGAAGAATACATGCATTTGAAATAGATACTCCTAATATTCAGCTTTATTCAGATAAGGTTTACAAACAGCACTAATATAAAGAATAGCGAGGAAAAATGGTAAGGATAACTAAATGTGTAAATAATTTCTTTTACAAACCGATAAGACTTATGGAAAAAGCAGGAAGTAAAACAGCCGGTGGCGGAACTCCAAAACCTCTTCCGATAGAGGTTCGTATGGTTCCGAAATATTTGGAACTTGCAACCTACAGGGGTAAAGACAGATTTAATCACGAAGAAATTAACGAAATAACAAAACTTGTACAAGAACGCAAATCAAGAGGGATTTCACCTACAGATCTTGTAAAAAATCTGCTTGATATAGGCAAAGATAACGGCAATATATTGTCTGCGAAAGAAATAAAAGACTTTTTTGAAGTAACCTCTGCGGGCTATGGCAAACAGGAGCAAAGCAAACTTTTGAGATTTATGAAATCATTGAAAGAAGGTCAAAAGCCGGCTCAAAAATCTCTTTTTGGTGTTTTATCCGACAATAAGAGTTTTTGTGAAGGAAAACCAAACTCAACAAGCGACTATGTATCCTTCAATAACAGACTTTTAACAAAAGCCATCAGTAAATCTGAAAAACCTGAGACTTTAGCAAGAGTATTTGAAATAACAGGAAGCATTCATAATGAACTTCTTGATGTTGAATATGCAACCGAGTTCGTAAATCACCTGACCGAATTATATACAAAAACTAAAAAACCCGCGTTGCTTTTGGATTTTAATAGGGTATTCTGTTCGTGGGAAGTAGAACAAATATTAGCCAAAATGAAAGAACCGGGATATAAGTTACCGGAATATAAATTCCCGCTGACAAAACCGGATTATGCCAATTCAAGTTTGAGAAAACACGCTGAAATTACAAAACAACAAAAAGAAGTATTGGATTATCTCGGTCTTAAAGGCAAAGTTACATTAGTCGGATTTTACCGTGAATATGTGGATGCTATGAGTTCAAAAGTTTTGAGGAAAGGCAATTTTGAGGGCGGTAAAAAACGCTAAATTTTACTTATCGCTTATATAACCGTTGATTGCACTGTATGCCGCAACATAAGGAGATGAAAGATAAATAAAACCTTTTGTGTTGCCTAATCGGCCGATAAAGTTTCGGTTTTGAGTTGTCAGGCATACCTCGCCGTCTGCCAAAATTCCTGCATGAATTCCGACGCAAGGTCCGCAACCGGGCGGTAGAATCGTTGCATTTGCATCTATAAAGGTTTCTAACAATCCTTCTTTTAATGCCTGTTTATAAACGGTTCTTGATGCGGGGCAAATTAGCATCCGCACACCGTCATGAACTTTTTTGCCTTTCAAAATATTTGCAACAGTTCTCATATCTTCAATTCTGCCGTTTGTGCATGTACCGACATAAACCTGATTAACCTTTACATCATTGAGTTCTCTTGCAAGTTTTGTATTATCAACGGTATGGGGGCATGAAACGGTATGTTCAATTGTTGATGCATCAATTTCAATAATTCTTTCATAGATTGCATCTTCATCAGGTTCAAGTGTTGAGAACTTATCCCCTCTGCCTTTTTCTTCCAAATATGCTTTTGTCTTTTCATCCGCAACAAAAAGACCGCATTTTGCTCCCGCTTCAACAGCCATATTTGCGATAGTAAAGCGCTCTGACATGCACATATTTTTGACTGCTTCGCCATGAAATTCCAAAGCCTTATATGTCGCACCATCGGCACCTATCATTCCGATAAGGTGTAAAATCAAATCTTTGGCACAAATTCCTTCTTTGAATTTACCGTTTACAACAACTTTAAAAGTTTGCGGAACTTTGAGCCAAGTTTTACCTAATGCCATTGCAACCGCAATGTCTGTTGAGCCCATGCCTGTTGCAAATGCGCCTAATGCTCCTGATGTACATGTATGAGAATCCGCACCGACCAAAATTTCACAAGGGTTTACAAATGATTCAACAAGTCTTTGGTGGCAAACTCCTGAACCGACTTCCGATAAAATTGCACCGTAATCTCTTGAAAAATCTCTCAAAGTCGTGTGCATATTTGATAATTCTTTTCTCGGACTTGGAGATGCATGGTCAATAAAAAGTATTGTTCTTTCAGGATTATACAATTTGTCTTTGCCCAGTTTTTTAAATTCCTCAACAGTTAAAGGTCCTGTTCCGTCTTGTACCGCACAGACATCTACTTTTGCTATTACAAGTTCACCCGCTCTGACTTTATGATCCGAATGAAGTGATATTATTTTTTCTACTAAAGTTTGTCCCATTAATTTGCCCTCTTTTTTACCATTTTAACACGAAGATAATTTTATAAGTCACATAAAAATATACCTTTAATTTCCTATGTAAAAAGACAGGGTAATAAATTTACCCTGCCCTTGATAATTGTTTAATTGTTTTGGCGTTAAACGGCGACCTTCATTGTTTTTTCGATAATTTCATTAAAGCTTTCGGCTTTTAAAGAAGCCCCTCCGATTAAAGCTCCGTCAATATCTGACTGAGCCATTTGTTCTTCAATTGTATTAGGTTTAACAGATCCGCCATAAAGGATTCTGATAGCATCTGCCGCACTTTGACCTGCAACTTCTGCCACAACACCTCTAATCATTTTGATAACTCTGTTTGCTTCAATAGCATCACAAGATTTGCCTGTTCCGATTGCCCATATCGGTTCATAAGCAATAACTGATTTTGCAACATCTTCAGATGAAATACCTGCTAATGCAGCCCTGATTTGAGAAGCAATCCAGCTGTCAGTAATTCCGGATTCTCTTTGTTCTAATGATTCACCACAACAGATAATAGGAATCAAACCGCCCGCTAAAATTGCTTTTGCTTTTTTGTTAATCATTTCATCAGTTTCAGAGAAATACTGTCTCCTTTCGGAATGACCGATAATAATATAAGAACACCCCGCATCTTTTGCCATTTCAACGGAAATTTCACCGGTGTATGCACCTGATGCTTCCCAGTGGCAATTCTGAGCAGCTACTGCTAATTTTGTACCGTTACATCCGCAATCACAAGGAATTTCTTTTACCTGATTTAAACATGTAAATACAGGTGCAATAACTACTGACGGTAACTGAACAGCGCTATAATTTGAAACAAAAGAACTGATAGCTTCATACAATGCTTTTGCATCACTCTGGAGTAAATTCATTTTCCAGTTTCCAGCAATAATTGGTTTTCTTGACATAATAAAATCTCCTTTTTTATCTTATACATTCATAATGATTCTATATTAAACAAAAATTTAATACAACAATATGCCTTATTGCATAAGAGTCTAAAATATTGTATAATCGTAAATATAAATTGGAGGTATTAATATGTTTGGTTATACAGGTTATAAAAAATCAGGTTTTACGCTGGCAGAAGTTTTAATTACATTGGGTGTAATCGGGGTTGTAGCTGCAATGACGATTCCGACACTTATGATGAATTATCAAAAACAGGTTTGGGAATCCAAACTCAAAAAAACTTTTTCTATTGCAACAAATGCATGTGAACGTATGCTTATTGAAGAAAATGTTTCAAGAGTAAATGAAACTTCAGTATATGGCGAAGTTTCAAATGACAATTTAAGAACTTATTTCAAACTTATGCAAGATGGACAAGAAGTTAGCGGTAAAGGTTTTTCAATACTATTACCGGATAGTGCTATTCTGTACCTGAATGCAGAAAACAACGGGTTTACGTTCTATACTGATGTTAACGGAACGGATACAAGACCAAATACAGTCGGTCGTGACGAATTTGAATTCAGATTAGACCAAAACTGCGCATACGACAGCAACCTTGGAGAAGGAGCTTCAGCTGCCGCAACAGCATTTAAAAATGTAGTAGAAAATGACTGGAAAATTCCTAACTAAGGTTTTAAATTATGAAAAAAGCATTTACATTTTTGGAAGTTATGTTCGGACTTGCTGTTGTAGGCTTAATTAGTGCAATGGTTATTCCGATATTCTATAATACATACGGTGACAAAGTAATGGGCACACAACTAAAAAGAGCATGTACCCAGATTACACTTGCGACAAAAGAAGTTATGACAGATGAAAGATCTGATGATACAATGACTTTAGATGCGGAGGAAGAAGAAGCCGACACAGAACGGGGGTTTTATTACACTACTGCCGGAGTAAAAACCTCAAATGCTACACAGGGGGCACAATATTTTCTTAATAAATATTTTAAGCATTCAAAAGTTAATTGCGGTCCCGGAGGCAGTGCAGATTGTGTCGGAGAAAAATACAGAACACCAAAGAAAAAAAATTTAGGAACAATTCCGGTCGGATTTTATTGTATTAAAACAGTTAATGCAGCTGCAATATGTATGAAGTTTGATGCAGATGAAAAAGTAACAAAAGTAATAGTAGATGTAAACGGGGCGGACAAGCCAAACATAACAGGTTCCGATACATTTGTTATGTATATTACAAATGACGGGAACTTAAAAGATTTAGACGAGAATGCTGATAACTGTAATAAAGACAGAGAAAGCGGAGATTCAATTTTAGATTACGGCGCCGGATGTTTCTCCAAAGTCGTTACTAACGGTTGGGCTATGCCAAAAGAATAATTATTAGACCTCATCACCTAACAGCTTGCAAAGAGTAGCATAATTAACTCTTTTACCGTTTTGGTTTGTGTAAAAATACTTAGTTTCTCCGATATCATCATTATGAATAATAAACTCTTTTCCGATTAGTTTATTCCCCGGAGTTTTAAATATATTTATACTTTTGAAAATATCTTTTAGCGTCTGCTTTAAATGTTCTATATGATATATTTCTGTCCCTTTTGCATCTTTAACTATTGTTTTTAGACAACCAGACTCATCATTTATATAATCTTTTGTAAATTTCACATTATCTTTTGAATCTTTTTCCACATATTTAGTTATCAAATCATTTTTATCATAAAACGTTTCCATTTTCACGTCTTCATAAATTTCGGAAAATTTAATCAGATTATTATTTTTATCGTATTCATATATGTTTTTATAAGAACCTAAACTGTCATAATAAGTTATTTGGGAAATTTTTAAAGATTTATTCGGATAATATGAATTTATTGTTTGTTCAATGAGTTTATCATTTTGATTATAAACAGATTCTTTTATAAGCAAATTGTCTTTATTATACACATATTTTGATGTTTGAATGTTTTTACCGGATGCACCTAACCTTCGGGATTGAATAATGTTACCTTTATTATCGAAAGTATTTTCCGTAAACCATTTACCGTCACATTCGCTGAAAATTTCTCTTATCTTGTTGCCATAATTATCATACATCGTTTTTTTATCATATGACCATTGGTTGTTATCACCCTTAATCCTTGTCCAAATCGGATTTCCGTTTTTATCAACAAGATAATTTAATTCTGCCCTTGTTTGTCCGGCTGCATCAGTGTAAATTCCTTTGAAATTATGTCCATCCTGAACTATTACAGACATTCCGCCATGCTTCAAATCTCTTATAATTGTTTTATCCACTACTCCGTTATTAAGAATTGGGTCTCCCTGCAAATACCTGAGCTGTATCCGCCCTGCACCCGTGTAATTAGCTTGATTTAAAAAATATCTCGTATCTACACTGATATTATCAAAGTATTTTATAAACCCGAAAATTAACTTTGGAGAAACAACATATTTAATCAGTCTGTCTGAAACATCAAATGTTTTTCCTATTACATCATTGATTTTTTCTTCTCTGGTATATTCAAGTCCGATATTATGTTTTATCTCTTTAACAAATACATCTTTACCGTCTTTTTTTACATTAATTAACCTGCCATTCTTATCATATTCATATGTCCTGAGCCTTATATTATTAAAATTCCCTGAAGAAGCACTTTTTAAAAGACCTTTTTCATAATCAAGAAACAATTTTTTACCACTGTCAAGTGTAGTAAAAAAATTCCCGGTATATTTTCTCGCACCTTTGAGTAATATTTTTCCGTCGTATTTAAAAGATTTATCCAAAGAGTTTATTCTAAGCATGTTTTGTATAAAACACATAAATAAAAAATTTGCGGAGTAAATCATATTCCGCTTTATTTTTGCATAGCGAATTTACATCCGCAGTAATTTTGGCGATATAAGTTCAATTCTTTTGAAATTTGGTTTGTTTTCGAAAATCCGTCATTCTTTCTGAAATTGAAAGGTAAATATTTTAAATCGTAGCGTGAAGCGACTTGCTCTCCTATTTTTGACAGTTTTTCATAGTTTTTATGCGGACTAATAACTATTGAAGTCGTAAATTCTTCAATTCCGAGTTCTTTCGCTTTCATTGCAGACCTGTCAAGTCTGAGTTCAAAACACTTGTCGCATCTTGCTCCTTTTTCAGGCTCATTTTCAAGGCCTTTGACAAATTCATAATACACATCAGGTTCATAATCTCCGATAAGGAGTTCACAACCCAAATGAGAACAAAGAGTCTTTTCAGCTTCAAGACGTTTTTGGTATTCTTCTTGCGGAAAAATATTAGGATTATAAAAATAAACAGTAACGGAATATCCCATATCTTGTAATAAAGATATGGGATAACCTGAACATATACCGCAGCATGCGTGCAGCAAAATATTTTTATCTGAATAATTTAATTTTTGGTTTTGCGCCATTTTCAATTAACCATTGTTTTAATTCCGGATATGGTTTTACACCCATCTGGAAATCATTTCCGATTTTCAGGGAAGGAGTCCCTACCATACCTTTAGAAAATGCAAAATCTATATCCTTGTTTATTACATCCGCAACTTCTTTTGAATTTGCATCTTTTTTAAGTTGATCAAAATTAAGTTTTATTCCTGATTCTTTTAAATTTTTAAGAATATCTTGTTCTGTTGATGCCGGTTTTTCAAACAACACATTTTCTACTTCCCAGAATTTCCCCTGTTTTTCTGCCGCCAAGCCATATTTTGCACTAATACATGATCCGATGTGAAAATCTTCTGTCATATATTTATTACACGCTTTATCTAAAGGCATATTATGGTGTTCAACACGAACATTTTTAAAATCCGTTACGACTTTGTGAACCATAAGATTTGCGGTACTGCAAATAGGGCACATATAATCTGAATAAACTTCCAATACAACAGCATCTTTATCTTTTGAGCCCAAAACGTTACCTTCTACCGCATAAATATTGGTTTTCATATTGAGAAATTCTCCAAATGCTCTGTAACCTTTCAATGCAGGTGAAAATTTTGCACTCGTAAATGTCCATGATAGAAATCCAGTAGCAAGGGCAACTACAATAATAAATGCTATTCTGTATGGTATTGGTTTCAAAGCATCAACAAAATCAATCCAGCTTTGTCTGATTGCACCAATAAAATGTCCTTTTAATCCTGCTGCAGCAATCAAACCGATTAAAAAATTCAGTAAATAAGTAACAAGACACATTACACAAAGTTTTTTGATTTCAAAATAACTCACGGCAAATAATGTCATTGAAATTATAAATGAAATTAAACCCAATGCAGCTATATAATGAAACTTATTTTTGAATACTTCCATAAATTTCAGGAACGGAATTTTTTTGAGTCCGTCAACCATTAACATAAGTCCCATAAACAGATACAGGAACAATCCCCAGTAAGCCAAAGGAACGCCTAAGAATTGTGATTCAACTGTTCTTGCAACACCATCACAGTCGATAAAATCATTTATCGAACAAAAACTCGGTAATGCATGTTCGTTAAAATTCGCCTGAAAATAGATATATGCCAAATCTATAGTTACTCCAATTCCTATTAATACAAGGAATGCGATAATGATTGTTTTCCATAAATGTTTTTTGTTCTCTTCCATGGTATTTCTCCCTTACTAACAATTAAATATTACCCGTTAAATATAAATTAATCAACTAATTTTTCATAATTGTGATATAATTCAAATATGGAGAAGAAGCATAAGCAGGGATTCACTACCCAGAACCGTTTAATAATTTTTGGTCTTGTATTCAGTACATTGCTTATTATGGCAATTGCAATATTTTCATCTGTTAATATCCAGAAAAATCTTAATATGAGTTATCATGGTTTCGGACAGGTTATTTCAAAAACTCTCGCAGTTGAGAGTTCTGATTTGATTAAAAATACTGACGAAAAACAAAAAAAAGATATTTTGAAAACTCATTCTGATTTGATACTAAATTCAAACAAAGACATAGTATTTATCGAATTTCGGGATAACAACGGTAAATCTATTTATAAATCAAGTAATAAAAATATTGGTAAAAATGAAAAATCAAATATTTCCGTATCTTCTCCAATGAAAAATAACCAAACAGGGGAAAATATCGGTTCGGTTACCGTGGGACTTTCCGGAAGTATTGCAGATAAATTATCTTCAACTACAAGAGCAACAATGCTTTTTGTTTTCACGATTATCTGGCTTGTGTTTGCTTTTGTTGTTTTAATCAATACATACTTAATAACAAGAGAACTAAAAATTTTAAGAGATGGAGTAAAACGCATCTCTTCAAAAGAATTTGGAGTAAAAATAGAAAGCCAAGATGTCAGCGAAGAAGTACAGGAACTTTTTAATGCATTTAATGACATGTCAAATAAACTCCATCTGTACGAAGAATCAAATGTTGAACAACTGACGTTAGAAAGAAATAAACTTCAGGCTGTGTTAATGAGTATTGCAAACGGAGTTATAGTTTGTGATAACAATGATAATGTCACATTAATAAACGCTCACGCAAAAGAACTTTTAGAATTACAGGATAATCAACTGCTCAATACAAATATAAAGAATTATGTCGATTCCGACGGGAATTTCTGCTTCAATGAAAAAATCGACGAATACAAACAGCTTTCACTCGAAGAAAGAGCCTCAAAACCTGTCATTTTCAATATCAAATTGGATGATAAGACTTTGAAATCAATTATTTCGCCGATGTTTACCCAGAGCCACGATTATGTCGGATATATTATCGTAATGATTGATGTAACCCGAGAAACAGAAATGGATATGATGAAGTCACACTTCATATCAAATGTTTCGCATGAACTTCGCACCCCTGTTACGGTGTTGAGAAGTTATATTGACACCTTGTACGATATGGGCAGTGAATTTGATTTTGAATCCCAGAAAGAATTTATCGAAACATTACACACGGAAATTGTCAGACTTCAAAACATGGTCAATGATATTCTTGATTTTTCAAGACTCGATTCGAACGCAAAAATTGAAAAAAGCGAAAATGATCTTTCCCAACTTGTTGATTACTGCGTAAATGAAGTTCAGACCTTGCTTAAAGATCATCATTTAAGGATTGAAGTTGAAAAAGACGATAATCTCCCAATGGTAAATTGTAATTATGATTCTATCGCAAGAGCTTTGACCAATTACTTATCAAACGCTATAAAATATGCTCCTGACAATTCCGCTATCAAAGTAAGATTATACCGTGATAACAGCGAGGTAGTATTGACGGTAAGAGATGAAGGAATAGGAATTGCGCCTGAATTCCAGAAAAAAGTTTTTGAAAGATTTTACCGTGTAGAAAATAAAACTCATAGTGTTAAAGGTACCGGTTTAGGTCTGCATCTTGTAAAAACCACCATTGAAAAACACCATCACGGGCACGTATTTGTTAATTCAGTTCCCGAACACGGTTCAACTTTTGGGTTTACACTTCCGATTGATGATAGTGCAGAAGATGATTTAGTTTAGTTTTTCATTTGTCTGTATGACGAAATATTTTTCAAAATTCATTATAATTTCGTTATGAATATTATCAGAAAAATTATAAGAATTTGCGCTCTATATTCAAAAAAAAGACGCTTAAAAAAAATGTTAAAAACTTATAATACGACAAGTGCTGGCAATGATTTGTCAAAAACTATCATATCTGACGGAGCGAATGTTACAATTAATTCCAAATCAAAAGAACTGGCTTCACAAGTTGAGCAGAATATAAAAGCTATAGTAAACCGGACAAATTGCGACGGAGAAAAGCTTTTGGGGTATGTCAGGGCATCCGGAACAAATATTTATACAGTACCGAATGCAGAGAAATTACTCAAAAATATAGGAGAAGAAGAAGGTTTAATCTGTGAAAAAAGAGGTTTTGATGCTTTGTATCTGTCTTTTATTACAATGAGCGGATTAAAATTAAAAACCGACCCAATGTTTATATTCGGAAAGAAAAATCCTGAACGGTATTTGGTTTTATACAATTTTTACAAATGGTATTCAATGAAAGCAGGATTAGGCGGCTTTGAATATGATATTGTAAAAAAATACAATAAATTTATGAAAAATATAAACAAGGCTGATGTAAACAAATTACCTTTGAATGACATTATCGGTTTGCAGGAAGCAATCGCAAGGGATAGCGAAGCAACAGATTTTGTATTGAATTACGAAAAAGAGAACGAAGTTGCAAAAAAAGTAAGCGAAAAAATTTCACAAGACGGTGGAGCAAGTGTTTAAAAAAAATGTTGACAATGAAATTTGTTCTTGTTAGGATGGATTTACACGGGTTAAGCCGAGTTAAATGAATAGCAAATAAGCGCTTGTAGCTCAGCAGGTAGAGCACTCCCCTTTTAAGGGATAGGTCGCGCGTTCGAATCGCGCCAAGCGCATATTAAAAGAGATAACCTTTATGGTTATCTCTTTTAATATATGTTTGACGACGAATTGAATGCACTTGCGTTCGAGCGAGGGGCGAGCAGAGGGCGAAGCAGATTTTGCTTGTGGCTTGAAGCCACTTAAAGCAAAATGCGTAGTCCCGTTTATTGCGAGCCCCTCAAGACAATCGCGCCAAGCGCAAAATAAAAAGGATAGATTTTTCTATCCTTTTTATTTTTGTTTAGGTAGCGATGAGAACGCCGTTTTGCGTTCGGCGGATTTTGACAATAGTGAAGTGAGCGACAGGTTACAAAATAAAAAGTTTGCGAAAACATCAATCTGTCTGAAGGACAAGTGAGCAAACTTTTTCGTGTGGATTTGATATTGATATAAGCGAAAGGAACTATTATGGTGAAAGGTTTGATGGAGCGACTGTTTATGCGTTCAGCATAAACAAAGCGGAATGCTAAAACCTTGAACTGTCAAAATCCAAGACAATATATTAAAATTTGCGCGCCCCTCAAGACAATCGCGCCAAGCGCAAAATAAAAGAGGTCATAGTGACCTCTTTTATTTTGTGGATTTGCAAAGTTTCAAACGTAAATGTGCGTTCGGAACAAGCGAGGCAAAGCCGGAACGGTTTTGCTTGTGGAACACTTGCCACTAAAGGCAAAACGTGGAGTGCTGTCGATGGCGAGCAAAGTAATTAATCGCGCCAAGCGATAATTTGGACAAAAATTGCACACTACACCTATATCTCAATATATTTTCTTGCACATTCAAGCATAGAATTTAAAAGTGCAGCGTTTGAAGTTAAATTCATTCCATTAATTTCAAGCACCTGTTTAATGCGATCTTCCCAGAGATTATAAATATCTGTTCTGTCTAAATCAAGTATTTCACCTATCATTAGCAATTCCTTTAAATCAATCGGCAAAGGATATGCCCCTCTTAGCATATCGACAATATGTACACGTTTTTTTCTGGGGAATGATTTCAAAAAATTTACCACACTCATTTTTTTCTGCTTTAAGGTATTTTTTATAAATTCAACAGAATAATCTTTGAGTATAGGTTCCTGTGGTATCTTATATTCTTCAAATTCTTCAGGAGCAACATCCATAACCGTTGCAATACGTTCTAATGTACTTGAACGGGTAGAAAACGGTATTGTTTCATCTATCAAATTGTAGACATAAGACAGAGTCACTCCTATCATTTCTGCAAAATCTTTTTTATGCAGAGAATTTTTCTCCAAAAAATCAATAACCTTTTGTGAACTTTTTTCTTTAGTGGTTTCATTTTTCATAAATTTCTCCTTTAAATTTTTATTTCTTTCAATTTATTTTCAAGTTATTATTTTTTTAACCTTAAACTTTCTATATCATTGTGGTAATATTTATTTAGATTAAAATTACAAAAACGAGGATAAAATGAAATTAGTTGCAGGATTAGGCAATATTGGTGAAAAATACACATGGACAAGGCATAATGCAGGGTTTATGGTAGTTGATAAATGGGCAATAAAAAACAATGCTCCGTTTAAAGAAAACAAAAAACTTCAGTGTTATATAGCAAAATTTCACTACGGATTGAATGAAATTTTACTTATAAAGCCTACGACTTATATGAATTTATCCGGGAATGCAATTTCTGCTGTTATGAATTATTACAAAATTCCTATCGAAGATTTACTTGTAGTTTATGATGATATTTCAATAGAACTTGATAAAATAAGATTTCGCCCGAATGGTTCTGATGGCGGGCATAACGGGATTAAATCCATTATAAAAAGCCTTGGGACAACAGAATTTGCACGGCTCAAAATAGGTATCGGACCACAACCGCCTATTCCTGCAGAAGAATTTGTTTTACAAAATTTTTATAAATATCAGCTTGATAAATTAAAACCTGTACTCAAAACCGCAGTAGAAGGAATTGAATTTTATCTTGACGAAGGAATGGAGAAAACCCAGAATTTCTACAATTAATCTAAAGTATTTACTATTTTACAAATTCCCTATTGGTGATATAATTAGAATGCGCATATATTTTAAATAAGGAGTCGGAATAAATGAGTTTGCAGCTCGCTGAACAATTTGAAGCTAATGAACAGTACGAAGAAGCGTATCGTGAATATAAAAAAGAATTTGAAACAAATCCTGATAATATGGGGATATTGGAACGTCTCGGGCACTTATCTTTAATCCTTGACAGACCGGAAGAAGCTGCAACTTATTATCACGAAATTTTAAAACGTGACGTTACAAACCCGCTTGCTTACGAACAATTAATGACCATTTATGAAGATACCGATGCTTATAAATACTATGTTTACAGGGGGAACAAAAATTCTATTGAGGGCAAACTTGATTTTGCAATAAGTGATTTTAAAAAAGCATTGGGGCTTTGCTCTGACGGGGCACAGGCTGCAATGACCAGATTTACGCTTGCAAATCTTTATAAGCAGGCAGGTCAGGATATGAAAGCAATTGATGAGTTTAACATTTTGCTTGAAGGCAGTGATGTTCACGAGGAAATGTTTTTACAGCTTGCCGATATGTATTTAAAAGACGAAGCTTATTCATCCGCTGTTGATACGCTGATGCGTGCAAAACAAAAAGGGTTTGACACCCCGAAGATTAACGAAGGACTTGCAGCAGTTTATTTAAAAAGCGGAGATCCGCAAAAAGCAATTGAATTTACAAACGATGAATTGCTGAAGATTCAGTGTATGCTTGAAATTGGTCAAGTAGAAGAAGCTTATACAAGATTAAACAATTTATCTGAAGAACTAAAAGCAGTTCCGAGATACTTTACATTAAAAGCACAGTATTTCTATTCTGCAAAGAGATTTGAAGATGCACTTGAATGTATTGATGAATATAACAAACTTTCCCCAAATTCACCGCTCACATATCAAATGAGAGCATTAGTTTATGACGAAAAAGGTGATGAATATAATTCTCACCTGAATTGGGGCAGATACAACATTGTAAGAGGAAACTACGATATTGCTATCAATGAATACTTAAATGCCGTACAAATCAAAGACGACGATATCGATTTATTATTTGAACTTGCAGCACTCTTAGAAAATAACAAAGAAGTTGACCATGCAAGCGAATATTACGTAAAAATCGTTAAAAAAGATCCTGCAAACAAAGAGGCTCTGAGAAAACTTGCCGCATACAGAGAAAGTATCGGGGATTATCAGGGGCAGGTAAATTATCTTGAAAAACTCGTTGAAACAGACGGCAACGATCTTGATGCGCTCAAAAATTTGGGCAGAGCATACGAAAAAACAAGAGCAAACGGCAAGGCTTTAGAGCTTTATCAGCACTATATCGAAATAGTTAAAAACCCTGCTGACTATAAAATTATTAAAGATAAGATTGAAAAACTTCAAAACGGCGGTGCAGAAGAAAACTCCGAAGGTTTACTTGATAAGATTATGAAACTTTTCGGAAAGTAATTAAAGTAAAAGAAAATTTTAAATTTCCCCAATAATTTCTGTCTTAAATGATGCCCCGATTTCTTCCTGTGCTATAACTACAATATTGTTTATATATAAACTTAATAATGTAAACAATATTTGTCGGTATTCAATGGATACCATGATTTTTGGCTCACAAATTCCGAGCTTCTTTGCTTTTCGCTTAATTTTATTAGCGAGTTTTTCTGCAAAATCCGCATCAATTTTTATTATCGACGCATCAGAATCATCACACCCTAACATTAACTCCGAATAGGTTTTGTCAGACAAGTCGAATAAACTTATAGTTTCACCATCTTCATTTGTATATTTTGAACAAATCTGACGCGATAGAGCTATACGAATTTTGTTTATAATATCAACCTTTGAGCCGTCATCTGCAAAATCATTTATTTTTTCAAAAATATAAGTGATATTTTTAATTGAAACATGTTCTTTTATGAGACAAACCATAATGTACTTGATATCAGCGTACCCAAGCACTTCAGGAATAATGTTGTCTATAAGATACGGATTTTCTTTTTCAACAACATCAAGATATTTTTCAATATCTTCATAGTCAAGCAAATCTTCAACATGCTTTACCGCAATATATTCAAGCGCTTTTGCGATGTATTCTGAAGAAGTCAGACTACTCTGCCAAAAATCTTTTGCCTTGTCTTTTTCAACCCAGATAACCTTTTTACCTGTTATTTCATCTTCGGCATTTACAGAATTTTTAATTTTATGTTCTGTATGAAGCTCGTCAGCAAAAAACATTTTGTGTTCGGGATAAACAACTGCTCTGAAAACTTCCATTCCTCTTATTCTTATACTAAACTCACAAGGATTGAGATTTTCATCATCTTTAAATACAACCTTTGGTATGACATAGCCATATTTTTCTGTCAATTCAAGTCTTGATTTAACAGTCTGAGCAACAAGTTTTTCATCCTCATAACCGTCACGCTCACTGTCCACGAACCCCAAAAGTTCTTCACTTAAATATATAGCAAGTTTTTCCTCATGAAGTTTTGAGTACATCAAATCAGGAGAGGTCGCTTTATTTAATTCTCCTTTTAAATCGTCCAAAGCCTTCAAACCTGAGGAGATTTTATCATTAAGTTTTTTTCGTGACACCGGAGCTTCACCATCAAGCTGAGCCTTAACCTGATTAATTTCATCACGTTTTTGCTTAATCTTTGATTGAATTTCAAGGCATTTTTCATATTCGGTCATTTTTGGAGAAAGCATTTTTTCCATCTGGCTTTTAAAATCCGAAATATTTATAATATCGTCAGAAGTAACTGCCGATTTCGCTTCACGCATAAATATACAGTTTAATTGCGCATTTTCATCTTCTTCCCCGCCGACTTCAGTCATACTATAAAGTTCCCAGCCTTTCATCGACATTTCGTTAAGAAGATTCTGCAACTCCTGTGCATTATCAGCAGGACATGTTTTTATGACATATTCCATTCTGTTTTTACCGAACATAATATTTATCCTTTTAAAATTTTAATTGCCTCAATAGCTGTTTTTATTGCTTTTTCAGTATCGTGTACTACCGGATTTTCAAGTCCTGCTTTATCTCTTTCCTGATTTGCAACAACAAGGAAAACAGAACCGATTTTCACATGAAGATAACTTGCAACAACAAACAGTGCCGCAGATTCCATTTCAGAAGCCAAACACCCTAAACGTTTCCATGCTTCCCATTTATTCAGGAGTTCATTTGAAACCGGCATAATTTGCGGAGAATGTTGTCCGTAAAAAGAATCCTTACACTGAACAATCCCGGCATGATAGTTATAACTTAATTTTTTTGCAGATTCTACAAGAGCATTAACTACATCAAGATTTGCGACCGCAGGAAATTCAATCGGAGCGTATTCTTTGCTTGTACCTTCCGCACGAACTGCACCTGTCGCAATAACAATATCTCCGCCTTTAACGTTTGTATCAATACCGCCGCATGTGCCTACACGAATAAATGTCTGAGCTCCTGCTTTAACAAGCTCCTCAAGAGCAATAGCTGCAGAAGGACCACCTATACCGGTTGATGTTACACTAACCTTTTCTCCATTCAAGAATCCTGTATAAGTAACAAATTCGCGACTATCAGCAATTTTTACCGGATTATCAAAAAACTGAGCTATTTTTTCACAACGTTTCGGATCCCCGGGTAATATTACATACCTGCCGACATCCCCTTCTTTTAATCCTATATGATACTGTCTGCCATCCTTCGTATAATTCATCAGGTTTATTATTGTCCTTTCAGCTTAGATATAACTTGATCCGTTACATCTACACCCCCTACAAATACAACCTGATCTGACAAAATAGCATCGAGTCTTTGAGCTACCATAATTGATTTTGCAACAGTTTGAATTTGGTTTAAAATCTGCGCTTCTTTATCTCTTTGCAATTTCATTAATGCTTCCTGTTTAGATTTTAAAGTATTAGCAGCCTGTGTTTCAAAGTTTTGTTTTTGCAAAGGAGTCGACAGGTTTTTGTACTGTTTTTCCTGTTCTAATACATACTGCTGAAGCTCAAGAGTTTTTGCATCGATTTCTTTAACAGCAGCCTGCGCAGCAGGATAGCTTTCCAATACTCTCTGATAATCAATATATCCAACTTCTGCATTAGCACTGTTTGCACAAAATAAAACAATACCTGCACTCATAAATAAAGCCATTAATTTCAAATTTTTCATACAACCTCCTGTAATTTATATTTAATTATTATAATATTTTGTTTTAAATTTTCAAGTCTGAGATTTAGTACATCAAATCGCCGACACCAAACGAGAAATATCCGCTGCTTGAAGTGTTGCGACCTGTACGGGTAAGGGGAATACCATAGTCAATTGATAAAGGTCCCATGCCCGGAATAAATACTTTTAACCCAACACCTGCTGACACTGCATACATCGGTCTATCATAAATTATATCAGAAACCGTTCCGTTAAATACTTTACCTGCATCAACCCACATTGTAAATCTTAAATTGTTCAGGAAAGCAATTCTTGTTCTGTCCATAAACGGGATAGGAGTAGCGAATTCGGCAGAACCCATAATAAATGCGTTACCTGTACCAACTGCACTCATTTTGAAACCTCTGATAGTGTACGGACCACCTAAACGGTATGCCATAACTTCAGGAATATGCCCATGAATTGCACCTCCGCCTTTAACAGTCAAAGAGAACGAAGATTTCTTTGCAACCGGGATGTACTGCTTAATCATACCCGTAAGCTTGCCGTTTGTCTTATCAAAACCGTTCAGACCGATACTTTCATCAAATCTCAGGCTTGCCATTGTACCATGGCGGGTAATTGTCGCAGAATCTCTTGTATCATACATCAAGGCAGGACTCAAAGTCAGGAACAATCCGCCTTCAAGTTGTTTTGCTCTTTTTGATAACGGTATATTGTATGCACGATAAAGGCTTTCTATTTTCTTTCTGTTACCTTCTTTCACATTAATATTTTCAGCTCCCAAGCCAAAAGTCGCTGTGGCATGACGATTCTTTTTAAATTTATGAGCAACAGTAAATTCGCCGCCAAATCTTTGTTCAATAGCCATCGGAACCTGATATGAACCAAAATCTCTGAAGAACAATCTTGTATTTAATGACGTATCGGAATTAAAGAAATAAGGTTTGAAATAACTCAGTTCAGCCTGCAAATTCATGTGATTTACGACAGAATTATCGTTCATAATAACACCAGTACCTGCTAAACCTGTTAAGGAAATTCTTTCGGCTCTGCCTCTGAAATTATTTTCAGAAATACCTAAAGATCCGAATAAACCTGTTGCAGTATCCAAACCGCCACCGACTGATACGCTTGCTGTTCTTTGTTCCTTGATTCGGATGGTTATATCATACGCATCTTCAATATCTTCACTCGGTTCAATTTCTCTTGTTACATCTTTAAAGGCCTGAGTAGCATACAAACGAACAAGGTCTTCTTTAACCATATTTTCGTTATAAACCATGCCCGGTTCGGTCAAAATATTTCTGGCAATGACATAATCTTTAGTTTTTTCATTACCTTCAATCATGATTTTATCTATTATGCCCTCTTTAATAACGACATTGATTGTTCCGTCAGGGTCATCCGTTACAGAAGCAATTCTTGCAAGGATATAGCCTTTTTGCATGTACAAATCCTGGATTTTAGTAATCGCTTCATTGAGTTTTGAAATATTTTGCGGCTTACCTTTCATTTCTTCCAGCTGATTTAAAATATCTTCTGTAGAAATTACGGTATTGCCATCAATGGTAAAGTCTTTAACAGGTAAATTTTCTTCTACAATAATTTTTACGGTAACAGTTCCGTCATCATTATTTGTCGGCACAGCTTTCATTCTTTCCGAAAAATAACCGGTTTCGTAGATTGTTTTTAAATCATCCTGCATATCAGAGCGACTGTATTCCGCACCGACTTTCATTTTCATTTGGGATAAAAGTTCATCCTGCGGGAGAGAATTCAGACCAAAAAACTCAATATTTTTGATAGTTCTGTTTTCTTTATCAGATACGAGAGAAGTTGATGCTGATGCAGAAGTTACAGACGGAGCAGAAGTCTGAGTTTCCCGTAGTTGGGGAGTCGATTCATCAGGTTTCACTGTAGAAGAATCAAAGATGGTATTTGAAGATGCATTTTGTTTGACAGCATCCTCGGTTATGCCCATGCTTGAACCCCAAACATCGTCTATACAAAACGCAGGCATCTGTGCCAGCGAAACTATAACTACGGTCAGTAATATCTTTTTCAGTGAATTAAAATTCAAAAATACATTCCCTTAAAACTATCAACTTCTCTCCACTAAAATTTTAGCATGAATTTGCAAAAAAAGTAAAATATTTTACAACTATTTACCAATAGAAATTCTATACACATTATTTTTGTTATAACCGTATAATTCGGACAGAATAACTGAAATATCTTTAGGGCTAAAACCTTTATCTTTCAACAATTTTACTTTTTTCTGAACATCATAATCTTCACACATATCATCATTTGCAAAAACCATCACAACAAATTCTCCTTTGGGCTGGTTATTTTCAAAATGTGCAATAATATTATCGATTTTATCAACCAAAATTTCTTCAAACATTTTTGTAAGCTCACGCCCGATGGCAATTTGAGCATTTCCCCGCACTGATTTTATAATGCCTAAAGTCTGCAAAATCCTGTTTGGGGACTCATAAAAAATAAAATTTTTATCTTCATAATCCGTTACAAGTTTTTGAATTTTTTGCTCAGTTTTAGGCAAAAATCCGACGAAAGAAAATTTTTCATCCTCTCTTGAAATTTGTGACAGAAAAGTTACGACCGCATTAGCTCCCGGCAGGGCAGTAACACAAAAGCCTCTGCTTTTTAATTCTTTTACGATAATACTTCCGGGATCGCAAATTAAAGGAGTTCCCGCATCGGATACAAGAGCCATTTTTTGACCGGACTCAAGAGTTTTTATAATTTGTTCAACTCTCTCTTTTTCATTGTACTTGTGATAAGAAAGACATTTTGTTCTTATATCAAAATGATTGAGGAGTTTTTGAGTAACCCGTGAATCTTCGCATGCGATTAAATCAACGGATTTTAAAACCTCAATCGCTCTTAAAGTAATATCACCCAAATTCCCGATAGGAGTCGGAACAATATAAAAATCGTATTCTTTCATAACCGTATTTTAGCATAAAATCAAATTTTTCGCCGAATGGCTCACTACTATAGAGTAGTGACGATTTAGAGGAATTTTCAAAATTTGAAATGTAATTTATAATTTTAATAATAAGCATAAGCAAGTGTAATTTATTACAGCGTTTGATACAAAATGAAAGCGAGGCTTATGAAGAAACTAAATTAAGATAATTATATAGCAGTTGCCGCAACATGGCATTGCGAGCCCATCATGGTGTGGCAATCCGGCTATTTGTTAACATGATACGGATTGCTTCATCGGCAATCCCTTACCTCCTCGCAATGACAGATTGCGGAGGGATTTATGTAAATTTCTACACCCGCTCTGACGGGACGAAAGTAAGCGGTTACTACCGTTCAAAACCAAAATATTAACTGTAAATTTTACGTTACATTATTCCAAAATTTTTAAAGTTTTTCCATGCTTTATACGAATATATTTTTATATTCGTATTTTTTAAGGAACTTTAATGAGCTCAAATTTCGGATTTAATATCGGAAAATCAAATCCTAAAACTTTGGACAACAACGCTTCTACGCTTAAAGGAGGCGTAAGGAAAGAATCTGTTGACCAAAAATTTCATTCGATTTTTGATAAGGTAGACAGAGATAAAAACGGGATTTTAGATGATGCGGAATTAGCAAATTTCAAATCGGAAATTGATACAAATAACAATGGCAATATCGAGAAAAAAGAATCTAAAAATTACATAAAAAATAATAATTTGACATATACAAATGATAAGGGGAAACAAAAAGAATTATCAGGCGAAGATTTGAACCAATTTCTTGACAGCTTGGCACAAAATGTTGACAAGGCAAATATTAAATCGGCAACAAAAGGAGAAGTTGACGGTAAAAGTGCGGTCACTATTACAAAAAATGACGGCAGTCAGGAGATTATTTTTGATGATAAAAATGAGCCGTCAAGATTTGTCAAAACAGACCCTCAGACCGGAGAAACAAAAACACAATTTGTTAAAGACGGCAAAGTTTTGAAAGAAGAAACAGAAAGCCAAAACGGCGACAGAACTGCGACTGAATTTGGCGATAACGGCAAACCGCTTCAATCAACAACTTTAAAACAAGAAAACGGCGAAACTTCTGTCACAAATTACACAGATGGTGTGCCGACATCAAAGGACATTACAAAGGGTACAACACAAAAACATTATTCCATTGACCAAAACGGAAATGAAATACTTGAAACTGAAGTTCAGGATATGGGCGGAGGAATGAAGAAAACATCAACCCATACATATGATGGCAATACAGAAACAATTGCAACAAGCAACCCTGACGGAAGTAATATTGTAAAAACAAAAATAGACGGTAAATTAGCTCAAACCGTTGAAACAAAAGCCGGAGAGACAATAATTACAAACTATAATGAGGATGGCTCTAAAGTTGAAACAAAACAGAAAGACAATGTTACAACCACAACATCATTAAATGCGGATGAACACAGAACGGAACAAACACAAATTGTTAACGGTAAAGCTCATACCGTCAAATATGACGGAAAAGGTAACACTCAAATAGTTGTCCGTGCAGGGGATTCATTGGAGCAAATTGCTGCATATATGAACAAAAACAGCGGTCAAAAAGTTACTGTTGAAGATTTGAAAAAGTTAAATCCAAAAGTTAATAATGATAATATTCAGGCGGGACAAATGATAACAGTACCCGGGGAATACGATGCGGCAAGCAAAATTGTTGTGAGCCGAGGTACTCAGGCTGAACAAAAAGCTAAAGGGGATGCAGCAGAAACGAGATTGAACCAGAAACTCTCAAAACTTGATCAGACATATCAAACGGAAGCAACATCATCAAATTATGCCGACATTGCAAAACAAATTCTTGAAGAAGCAGGAGAAAAACCTAATGAACAACTGGTTAAAAAATTAACAAAACAAATATCCGAAATGAACGGCAACAGACAAATCAAAGCCGGAGATAAGATTTTTGTACCTATGACTGAAGATACACTGAGAAAAACCATTAACAAAGAACAAGATTTCAGCATTAACTGGGGTGCAGAAGAACCAATTGCAAATGAATTTTATGAAGCTATAAAAGGTGTTGGTACAGATACAAAAAAATTAGATAAATTAATTTTAGATCCTGATTCAGAATTTTGCCAGGAAAATGTTGCAGGAGTTTTGATATCTTACAGTACAAAACACCCCAAAGAAGGACTTTTAGAAGGGATCTCAGACGAAGTAGGTCTCACACAAAATGACAGACTGAAATACATTAACGGAATTTACAATAAACTTGAAGCCCGTGCAAAGGAATTGGGTATAGATACAAAAGAATACAGAACAAAATGGGATCAAATAGATAAAACTAAGCTTAACAATAGTGAAATGGATAAAATAGCAATTGAATTATCCCAACATTGTATTTCATATGAGCGAATGAGCACAAAATATGAACAATTCAAAATAAAATCACGTCCCAACGAAGAAAATTATAAAATGACCACAAATGTATTGCAAGACCGATTGAACCAGGCAAAGAAATCATTTGTTGCACAACAAAAATATGACGGTTGGGCAGGTCGTGTCGCAGACTCGTTCGGAAAGAACTTTAATATAAAAGAACGTAATTATAAAGAAGCCGTTATTCAGGATATGAAACAAAGCCAAAGAATAATTAATATTTTGGATTTGTCAACAAAAACAGGAGTAGATGGCGACTTTGAAAGAGCATTTAAAGAACAATTCGGAGTTGAATATAATCCGGTGATGGTTGATAATTACAAAAAACTTGCAGACAAACAGGCAGAAGTTGAAATGTATCATGCAATGTCGGAAACATTTAATAAAGATTTGGGATATTTAGTTGAAAATACCCATAAAGAAATGCGGGGAGAAATATCATTAAATCAAACCTATACTAATATGGGAGAAATAAATGCATACAATAAATTGTCCGAATTTTTCGGAGGCGGAGATGTAAAAGAAGGAAAAAAACTGCTTGATACAAGACTGAAAGATATGGGGGTACCACAAAAAGTGTCTAAATGGAGAGCAATGCATCTTATGGCTGAAGAAATTTCAAGTGACCTGGAAATGAAATCCAGTCCGGGCTTTGGAAGTTATGCAGAATACAAAACTCAATTAAATGTTGCATACAAAAATGCCTTTGGGACAAATCAAAATAGTGACATATTAAAAAGAGTTGAAGATTATAATACATCACAGATGGTAGGAGCAAGTGTCGTTAAAACCGCCGCTAAAACAGTAGCAATCGCAGGCACTGCAGTAGCGGTAGTTGCATCAGGAGGAACGGCAACACCACTTGTAGTCGCAGGTACAACATTTGCTGCAGGCACAGCGGTTGATGCATCAGATGTTTTAACCTCAGAATCAAGGAAATTAGACGGTGCAGAAATAAGTAATATATTAAAAGATGCAGGTATAGATGCAGCTATGACATTTGCAGGCGGTCAATTAGGGGCTAAACTTGCAACCGCAGAAGCATTTGCAACAATACCCGGAGCGACTATATCAAACACCGGCAAAGTTGCAGGCAGAGTCGCTACGAGTATGGCCGGCAACGCAACAATCGGTGCCGCCGGAGAATATGCAAAAACAGGAAAGGTAACACTTAATGGTGTTATACTGAATGCAACATTTGCCGCAACAGGTGAAATTATTGCATTATCGACCTCAAACATGAGTAAAATTACATCTACGGCTATCAAACAATCAAATAATACCATAGGAAAGAAAACAAGTAATGCAGGAGAAGCTCCTGCAAAAATCTTCGGTGCAGACTCATAGATTTTTAAATTTCAGATGTTAACAATATCTTAATTATTCAAGCCGTAATTTTACTTGATTACAAAACATGTTGATGTTACTATCGACATGTTATAGTAGTTACCAATTAAGAAGGAGAAAAAAGATTATGGTAAACGTAGCAATTAACGGATTCGGCAGAATCGGTAGAAATACTTTAAGAGCCGCAATCAGAGAAGGTATTTTTGACAAAATCAATTATGTAGCAATCAACGACCCGGGTTTGAAACCGGAAGATGCTGCAAGAATTTTCAAATATGACTCAGTTATGGGTAAATTTGACGGTGAAGTTGAAGCTTATGAAGAAGGTATTATCGTTAATGGTAAGAAAATCAAATTCTTCGCAGAAAAAGATCCTGCTCAGCTTCCTTGGAAAGATTTGGGTGTAGAAGTTGTTGTTGAATCAACAGGTTTCTTCACAGATGGCGAAAAAGCTAAAGCTCACATCGCAGCAGGCGCTAAAAAAGTTATCATCTCTGCACCTGCAACTAACGAAGATATTACAATCGTTCTTGGTGTAAACGACAAAGAATACGATACAACTAAACACAATGTAATTTCTATGGCATCTTGCACAACTAACTGCTTGGCACCGGTTGCTAAGGTTATCGATGAAAAATTCGGTATCGTTAAAGGTTTGATGACAACAGTTCACTCTTATACAGGTGACCAGAGAATCTTAGACGCAGGTCACAAAGACCCTCGTCGTGCAAGAGCAGGCGCTCTTAACATTTGTCCTACAAAAACAGGTGCTGCTAAGGCTGTTGCTTTAGTTCTTCCTCAGTTGAAAGGTAAATTGGACGGTTTTGCTATGAGAGTTCCGACTCCTGACGTATCTTTGGTTGACGTTGTATTTGAAACAGAAAAGAAAGTTACTGTTGAAGAAGTTAACGCAGCATTAAAAGCAGGTGCTGACGGACACGTTCTTTGCTATACAGAAGAACCGTTAGTATCATCTGACTACGTTGGTACTTCACAATCATCTACTGTTGATGCTTTATTAACAAGAGTTATGGGCGACAACATGGTTAAAATCATTTCTTGGTACGATAACGAAATGGGTTATTCAACAAGACTTGCTGAAACAACTTATATGGTTGCTTCAAAATTATAAGGAAATTATTGGAGTAATTCCAATCCGTTATAATGTATAAGTGCGGGGTATCAGTTGATACCCCGCACTTTTTATGTAGTCTGCTATTATCAAATATACAAAACTAAAAAGGTGCAAACATTGCACCTTTTTTTATTAAATACTTTACTTAATCCCATATTAGCTGGTCTTCTCTGATGTGGGTTAATTGATATTCATTATCGGATTTTATACTGTAACCGTTATCAAAATGTTTTAGTTCAACCAAGACAGATTCTTTATTTACTCTGGGCAATTTAATCCCGAGAGTTTGCCTGATTACATCTATGTATTGCCCCAATTTGTTGCGTTCTATCTTTTTTTTACCGAAATCAGCCCAATTGCCGTCAAACATATTTTTAAGAGCTAATTGTGCAAAACCTTTGTCAAGTTCAAGTGTAGTTTCAATTTTTGTAATTTTGCCGCCATTTGTGAAATCCTGGAATTTCATTATCCCCCCAAACTGCGGATTATAAGTTCTGTATTGTATTTTATTTATTTGCATTTTGTAAAATTTTCCTACTTTATAGTATAAAAAACATCAAAATAAATTTTGCCATCCCAAGTTTTATTTTACAACCTTATTTAAGCCATGCGGCTTATCAACGTTTCTGTGAAGTTTCAGTGCAATTTCCAGTGCAAGGAGTTGGATTATTACCAAAATTCCGAAAGTTTTGATAATCGGTTTTTCACAGTCTATATTAAGGTTATAAGTCGATTTAACCTGGTTTGTTCTGTTACCGATTATACAAATCGGGGGCTTATAATTTTCTTTGATGCTATTGAGATTTTTTACCGCAATATAATTTAGATCTGAATTTGCAATATAAATCATTGCACTTTTGGCATTGTTCAACACCGCAACATGCCCATGCATAAATTCACCCAAAATATAAGAACAAGTGTTGATATAAGAAGTTTCTTTAATCTTTAAAGATGCCTCTTTTGCAAAAGCATACATCTCACCATCGGCACTCATAACAATACTTTTGTAACGGGACAAAAATCTTGCCGCCTGTTTGATTTTTGAATGAATTTTATATGCTTTATTTATAACATCCGGAATATCATTCAAATCTCTAATCAGATCACTTACATTAATTCCCTTATCCTGAGCGAGCTTAAATACAAGAATTGCACCGCAAAGCAATTGGGAAGTAAAAGATTTTGTTGCTGCAATACTTTTTTCTTCACCGGCATGACAAGCGATATGATATTGTGTTGCGTTCCAGATTGATGAATTTTCTTTATTAGTTATACAAAGAGTTTTTACGCCATGCTCTTTTGCTCTCAACAGGGCCGAATTTGTATCAGTTGTTTCCCCTGACTGGGTTATGAAAATATATAAAATATCCTCGCTGTCGGCAATTTTTGGCTGAAGCAGAAATTCACTTGAATAAATAGCCCTTGCTTCAATATTTGCAACCGAACCTAATATACTTGCGCAGTACCTTGCACAATGATATGAAGAACCGCTTGCAACCAAGAAAACACGATTAATATTTTGAGGAACATCAATATTTATCTGTCCGTCTTTTATATATTCACCTATAATTTGCTCACAGATTTTACTCTGAGCAAATATTTCCATTTCCATTGCGGATTTTTTGCGTTTGATAAGTGGCATTATATAACTCTTACTTAATAAGGAGATTCTTCGGCTTGATTATCATTCTGAGCAATGCGAAGAATCTCTCACATGACGCCTCAGAATGACGATGAAGTTATCCTTCCAAAAATTCTCTTACAAATTTATTAACTGTTTGCGGATTTGCTCTTCCTTTAGTTTCTTTCATTACCTGACCGACAAAGAATCCCAAAAGATTAGTTCTTCCGTTTTTGTAAGATTCAACTTCATTTGGATGTGCTTCAACGATATTTTTAACCATATCTTTGATTGCACTCTCATCGTTGATTTGGCTCAAACCTTTTCTTTCAACAATAGCAGAAGCCGTTTCACCTTTGGTAATCATATCTTCAACAAGAATTTGCTTACCGATATTATTTGATATTGTTCCCTTTTCAATTAAGGCAATAAGTTCTGCCAAATTTTCAGGAGTCAATTTTGTTTCATTGATTTCAACATGATTTTCTTTTAAATACGCTGCAATTTCACCTGTTAAGAAATTAACGGCTGTTTTTGGATTTGCACCGAGTTCAATGACTTTATCAAAGAATTTTGCAAGTTCCATCTGCGATACAACAACATTTGCATCATATTCGCTCAAACCTAAACTTTGATATCTTTCACGCTTTTGATTCGGGAGTTCAGGCATTTTTGCTCTGATTTCTTCAACCCATTCACGGGAAATTTCTAACGGCATCAAATCAGGTTCAGGGAAATAACGGTAATCGTTTGCATCTTCTTTGCTTCTCATTGATTTTGTTTCTCTGGTATCGTCATTCCAAAGTCTTGTTTCCTGAACAACTTCACCGCCGTCTTCGACAAGTTCTATCTGGCGATCAATTTCGTATTCTAACGCTCTTTCCAAGGCAGAAAAAGAGTTAATATTTTTTATTTCGGCTCTTGTTCCAAATTCTTTTGAACCTTTTGGCATGATAGAAATGTTTGCATCACATCTCATTGAACCTTCTTCAAGGTTGCCGTCACAAACTCCTGCATAGCGGACAATGTCACGAAGTTCTTCCATATATGCCCTTGCTTCCTGCGGACTGCGCATATCAGGTTCCGATACGATTTCAAGAAGCGGAGTACCGGCTCTGTTCAGGTCAACAAGCGAATAAATAGAACCTGCCAAACCGTTTGCACCTGCGTGGACAAGTTTACCTGCATCTTCTTCTAAGTGTGCACGTGTAATTCCGATTCTTTTACCGTTAATATCAATATGACCGTTTACGCAAATTGGTTCATCATACTGAGATATCTGATAACCTTTCGGCAAATCAGGGTAGAAATACTGCTTTCTGTCGAATTTGCATCTTGCAGGGATTTCACAATTAAGTGCTAAGCCTGCTAAAATACCCATATTAACGACTTCCTTGTTAAGTACAGGCAAAACACCAGGCATACCAAGTGTAATCGGACTTGTAAGTGAATTTGGCTCTTGCCCGAACTCATTTTTGTCAGGGGCAAAAATCTTTGTTTTTGTCTTTAACTGAGCGTGAACTTCAAGCCCTATAACAACTTCATATTTATCTCTTAATTCTTGTTCAACCATTTTAAATCTCTCCTTGTCTATTAACATAATTTTAGCATAAAAACAAAGACAGTAAGACGTTAAGATATTAAGAAGCAAAGTTCTTTACAAAAATTATAAATAAATAATTACCTTCCAAAACTTTACTAATATAGCAAAAATATTTTTTATGGGTTTTAGGTATACTGAAAGGAGAATTGCAAATGACAATTTTTATAAATGCCCCACGTATTTTTAAGTTTAATAATAAAAATTATATGTACCTGAATCAGGAATTTGAAGGGAATTTGGATGTCGGATATAATTTGCACGACAGGCAAAAAGGATTGTTTGAAATTGTCCCATCCAAAAATCCTTCTTCATATTCTCATATAGAACTCAAACCGGTAATTCTTGCAGAAAAGCACGTTGAAAAAAACGGAGATATCACTTTTAGCAGAAAAAATTTCTTAACGGGAGAAACTTTATTTGCAGATAAATTTTGTTTTTCAGATAAGTACGAAATTTCAAAGGCTCCATGTGAACAAATAGGAAATATAATCGAAGAACAAATTGAAATTTTAGCTAAAAATAAAAATGCCCACAGAATACTAAAAAAAGTAAAAAATTTAATAAAAAGCCTGTAATATCATAATTATTTAATACATTTTATCTTGAATATACATCATGCTTTGTTGGTGTTGATAATGGCTCTTTATAATTATTTATATAATCTATAGCATCCTGCGGAGTTGATGCAACATAAAACAGATTCGTTGTAAATTTATTCGCGAATTTGTCATCCACCATTTTATCAAAAAACTTCAAAAGCTCATCATAATAACCATTTGTATTTAAAATTACAATTGCTTTTTTGTTGAAACCTAACTGCTTTTGTACAAGCATTTCTGCAAATTCTTCCAAAGTTCCGAAACCACCGGCCATCGCAATAACTGCATCTGATATATCATCCATTTTTTGTTTTCTGTCTCGCATTCCCTGCGCCAAAATGAACTCGTCACAATTATCTGTCTTACAACCTAAATCTACAAGTCTTTTAGGCATAACACCATAAATTTTCCCGCCGTTATTCTTAACTTCGGATGCACAAGCCCACATCATTCCTAATGTAGAACCGCCATAAACAATATTATATCCGTTTTGGCCGATAAGTTTACCTAATTCCCTTGCATCCTTATAATAAATGACATCAAGATAATCACTTGAAGAACAAAATACACAAATGTTCTTTATACATTTACCTTTATTCGACAAAATCGCCCCCTATTCGGTAATAATGAGAACATGATAAGCCTGTGCCGTTTTTAGAACAATCCTGACGCAATTTATCGACATCCCAACCATAACCTATGGCATTTACATTCCCGTCTCTATAAATATTTAGTCCAAAAATATCCAAACCCCAGGTATTAGGTTTTTTACTGCCATTAGTATCAATAAGCATCAAAAATACCGGTGCATCAGGAGTTTTATCCACAATGTCTTTTACTCCAATAATCAGACCATCCTGATTGTTATACAACAAATCAAAGTAGTAAAAATCGTTTTTAGATACAACTTTACCATTCATATAGTGCTGAACGTACTTTTTCTTATTCATCCTGTCCTCAAGCCGGAGATATGGCTTTACCAACTGAATCATATATCTTTCACGCAGAATATCACTTTTTGCATTCCGCATATTTTTTACAATATCAGATTTTGCCTGAGCACTCATAGCAGTAAACATATATGCAATTTTATTATATTCGGAATTCCAGATAGAAATATAAACCGCCGTCTTTGAAGAAAAAGAAGTCGGAATCATAAACAATATACCCGCAAATATTGCAAATATTGTTAAAGAATATTCAATTTTCCAGTTAAATTTAGTCATTTTCTAATTAACCGCAGCCAAATCAAGGCGTTTCTTTTCTTCAATCAATTTGTCATATACCCATTCAGGAATAAAGTTTTTGCCCAACACAATCTGACCGTTTAAAATATTTGGGGCATGAAAATCAGAACCGCCGGTAACAATCAAACCAAGATTTTCTGCCATTGATGAAAAATACTCAACCATAGCAGGAGAGTGTTTCCTGTGGTATGCTTCAATTCCTCTCAAACCGTAACTCATAAGGTCTTTAATCAAACCTTCGGCCATATTTTCCAAATCGTGCGGATGCGCAATAACAGGAATACCTCCCGCATCATAAATAATTTCAACCGCATCATGAGGAGAAACAGTTTTTCTTTGTACATAAACAGGAGAATTTATATGAATATATTTAGCATAAGCATCCATAACATTCGTTGTTCCGCCGGCTGATGTTATAGCTCTTGCAATATGAGGACGCCCAATACTACCTCCGGGAGCAACAAGCTTTTTAATATCATCAAACTTGATTCTTATTCCTTCTTTTTTTGCAAGTAAGCCTAAAATTTCTTTTGTCTGTTTTACCCTTGCCTGTTGTTGTGATTTAATCATACTTTGAAAATCAGAATTATCTACATCCATAAAATAACCCAAAATATGTACTTCGTAATCATTATACAAAGTATTCACTTCAATACCGCGCAAAATTTGAATTTTATCATTCAAACCTTTTTCTTTGATATAATTTTGAGCTACATCATAAGCAAGTACATTATCATGGTCTGTTATAGCGATTGCACCAAGACCGACATCCATAGCGGTGTCTACAATTTTTTCGGGCGTAAAAACACCATCGGAAAAATATGTGTGAATATGTAAATCAGTTTTCATCTCCACTTTCCTCTACTTTACTGTTACTACAAAAAACTCTTTTTACCGTTAAAGCACGACCGCTGTTAACATCAATATCAACCTCAAGGGCGTTAACCTGTGTTGTCTTGCCTTGTGCAACTTCATACCTTTCCGGAATCCCTGTCAAAAACCGTGACAGAGATGTATTATACTCCATCCCGATAACACCGTCGCTTGCACCACAAAAACCGGCATCCGTTATGTATGCCATCCCGCCAATAATACATTCATCAGCAGTTTGAACATGAGTGTGTGTTCCAAAAAATGCGCTTAAACCAAACTCTGAACAATATTTGGCAAAACAGATTTTTTCTGCGGTTGCCTCGGCATGAAAATCCATTAATACTATCGGTGTTTCTTTTTTGATTTTTTCAATTTCTGATTTAACAATTTCCCAAGGGGAATCAACCATATTCATAAAAACTCGGCCGATTGAATTTATTACTCCGATTTTTATTCCGTCTTTTTCAAAAATACGGCTTCCGGCTCCCTTTACACCCGTCGGGTAGTTTATTGGGCGAATAAGTTTGTCTGCACTGTCAATATATGTATAAACATCTTTTTTGTCCCAGATATGATTACCGCAAGTCATTGCGTCAATACCGTATTCAATAAAATCGTTATAATTTTTTTCGGTCAAACCAAAACCATGAGATGCGTTTTCAATATTGGCAATAACAAAATCATATTTTTCTTTGCTATCAGTCAAAAAATCCCTGACGGCATTGCGCCCCGGCTTGCCGACTATATCTCCGAAAAATATGATTTTTATTGTGCCATTTTTCATTATTTTGCTATTTCTGTCGCTCTGAACTCTCTTACAACAGTTACTCTTATCTGTCCCGGATAATCAAGTTCGTCCTCAATACGTTTTGCAACATCTCTTGCAAGTTTGCCTGATGCCAAATCGTCAAACATCTCAGCCTGAACAATAATTCTGACTTCACGACCTGCCTGTACCGCAAAGGATTGTTTAATACCCTCGTAGCTGTTTACAATTTCTTCAATCTTTTGCAGACGTTTGATATAAATTTCCAAAGTATCACGTCTTGCACCGGGTCTGCCTGCAGAAATTGCATCGGCAACTTTTACTAAAACTGCCTCAATTGTATTTGCAACAACATCATCATGATGCGCTTCAATAGCATGAACTACTTCAGGTTTTTCACCATATCTGTTTGCAATTTCTACACCAAGCTGAATGTGAGTACCTTCCTGAGTTTGGTCAACGGCTTTACCTATATCGTGTAATAATCCGGCACGTTTTGCAATTTTCTCGTTTGCACCAAGTTCTGCCGCTAACATTCCGGCAATGTGACCAACTTCAAGTGAGTGTTTTAATACATTCTGACCATAACTTGTTCTGTAATATAATCTTCCGAGTGTTTTAATCAGTTCTTTATTTAAGCCCATAACACCCATTTCAAGAGCTGCGTTTTCACCCTCTGTCCAAATCTTTTTATCAATTTCTTCCTGAGCTTTTGCAACCATTTCTTCAATTCTTACAGGGTGAATACGACCGTCAACAATAAGTTTTTCCAAAGCAAGTTTTGCTATCTCACGTCTGACCGGGTCAAAACTTGATAATACAACAGCTTCCGGAGTATCATCAATGATTAAATCGACACCTGTTAATGTTTCCAAAGCTCTGATATTTCTGCCTTCACGACCGATTATACGACCTTTCATTTCGTCATTAGGCAAAGCAACAACAGAAACAGTGGTCTCTACAACCTGCTCTATCATGCACCTTTGCATAGTTGTAGAAAGAATTTCCTGCGCTTTTTCCAATGAAGTTTCTTTAATTTTTGCTTCATTTTCTCTTATAAGTTGCATTTGTTCCTGAGCCAAGTCATTTTTTAACTGTTCAAGCAAAGTATTTTTTGCTTCTTCGCAAGACATGCCTGAAATCCGCTCCAATTCTTCCGTTTGTTTTTGCACAAGTTCTGCAAGATAATCTTCTTTTTCTAAAAGCTCATCTTTTTTACGTTGAACCTCTGCTTCTTTGTCAGTGTATTCCTGAATTTTTTCTTCAAGTACATCTTCTCTTTTGGCTAATTTTTGTTCCTGTCTTGAAAGCTCCTGACGTCTTTCTCTTTCTTCTTCATTTAAGGCTTCTCTGTCATTTTGTAATTCTTCAAGCGCTTTAATTTTTGCTTCTTTTTGAAGAATTTTTTCTCTTTCATCCAGTGCATTTTTGTCCTTTTCTATGGACATCAAAGCAGCACTAACTTTGTTTTTTTGAATAATCAGCATTACAACTAAGACTATTACCGCAATAGCTGCAATAACCAATAGCAAGGTTTTTGCTTCCATAAAGTTAATACCTTTTCCTTTTCTATTTTTTTATAATACATGCAATCAGGTGTACATATAACCTACACCCACATTTATTCAATTTTAGCTTTAATAAAATTATTGCATATATTTCCTAAAAAAATTTATATACTACATCTGACAAAATCATATCATATTTTTTATTTTTTGTATAGTATTTTTTAATTAAAAAATCACAAAAAAGGTGCGAAAATATCGCACCTTTTTTGAATTTTTATAATCGTATTATTTATGACCTATGAATACGAATTCATCATCATAGACATTACCGTCACTTCGTTCATAATATCCGTCATCATTCTTTTTATAAGTCATACTGTGACCTTTATAAGTACCGTCCCCGATATCACGGACAAACAGCCCGCTTCTATAATCAAACCAGTTACCTTTATAAATTTCACCAACAATATTCATATCTTTATCATAATAAGTATTATTATTTACATAACGTCCCTGCGAATCTTTTGTATAAATCTTACCGTCACTGCCCGAGTAGCTTCCGTCAGTATTTTCCTTTACGAAGAAACCGTTTTTATAATCATACCAATTGCCGTTCTTATTTTGTCCGAGAATGTTGAAGTTTGAATCCAAAACCGCACCGTCACTACGGTTATATCCGCCATCTGCATTTGGTGTATAAGTCATCCCGCCTTGGCCCTTAAAAATACCATTTCCTACATCTCGAACCAAAACGTCACCTTTATAATTGAACCAATTTCCATTATAATTTCTGCCTATGACATCCATATTTTCATCATAAACATACCCGTCCGGGCCGGCATAATTTCCGTCAGAATTTTTGGTATAAGTATTGCCTGAAGCATCTACATAATTACCGTCAGAATCTTTTCTTAAATAAGCATTAACCCCATCACTATACTCGTAATCATTACCTTTAAATGTTACCTTTTTAGGCGGAGTAGTTTCATCTTCCGCATTTTGTCCCAAAGATTGATTTTCTTTTCCGTTCCCGCCTAAGAATGCAGAAAGCGCCGCATTTGTAGCCGGATGGACATGACCATCATGAAATACGATTGGAAATATATCGCCCATTGAACCATTCGTAACCTTACATGTTGTATTGGCAGAAATTGCTGTCGTACCATCCTCACACGAAATCTCATTATTTGGCGGAGTCGGCCCGTTAACATCAATAAATCCCAAACAATTTTGCAACGGACCGTTTGTTATATCACTTGTTGTCATTACATTTCCTACACCAATACCGCATTTTGTTGCATTGGGATTAAACGCAACAAAAGAGCCGTCAGATAACGAAAAGAATAAAAAATCATCAATAGGAAAACTCCTCACAGTCGCCGTGTATGAAGTTTTACCATTAGCACCTTTTACATTACCATATTTCCCTGCGTAAGTTTGAGCGGAAAGAGTATTATTTAATAATCCGCACATAGTATATTTGTTATCAGCAATAGTATCACTTGCACAAGTAGAATCTTCACTTACCGAAGTTAAGAGAGAATAATCCATATCATATTGCGCGTGAGCACTTATTGCTGCCTGATCCAATGTAGAAACTGACTTTTTAAACTGAGTTACAAACTTTCTCGAATTTGAATTTTGAATTAACGTGGGTATAGTCAGGGCAGCAACTACACCTATAATACCTAAAGTAATTAAAACTTCTGCCAAAGTAAATGCTTTTCTCTTAAAATCTTTCATGTTCATCACCATATAAATTAAGAATATTCTACAACTTTATATCACAATTGTAAAGCTACTATTTTAATAAATATAACTATTTTATAGAGCAAATCTAAAATGTGCCAAATCTCCGTCCTGCATAATATAATCCTTACCTTCAAGGCGGGTAACACCTTTTTCTTTGCAGGCATTATAAGAACCGAGTTCTATAAAATCTTTACACGGTGTAATTTCCGCTCTGATAAAACCTTTTTCAAAATCAGTATGAATAACACCGGCTGCCTGAGGGGCTTTTGTACCGGCAGTAATTGTCCAAGCCCGAACTTCTTTTTCTCCTGCCGTTATAAATGTTCTTAATTTCAAAAGCGAATAAACAGATTTAATCATTCTGTTAATACCACTATCTTCAATACCCAAATCGTTAAGGTATTCTTTTGCTTCATCCGCTCCGAGTTCAGCAAGTTCTTCTTCAATTTTGGCAGAAATTATAACCATTTCTGCGCCGTGTTCATCAGCGTATTTTTGAACTTTCTTTGTATAATCGTTTCCGTCTTTCAAATCGAATTCCGATACGTTCGCACAGTATATAACAGGCTTAACAGACATCAGATTAAGCATTTTTACAAACGGAATTTCATCTTCATCAAAATGTTCTTTGATATTTATAAAGGTACAATCCTGTAAGAGTGTCATAAGTTTTTCAAGAACTTTATTTTCCAAAACGGCATCTTTATCATTGCCTTTTGCTGCTTTTGAAATTCGTTGCTGACGGCGTTCGACAGATGCCATATCGGCAAGTGCAAGCTCAGTATTAATCGTTTCAATATCGCTTATCGGGTCAACTTTGCCTTCAACGTGAATGGTATTCACATCATCAAAACATCTTACAACCTGAATAATCGCATCCACTTCTCTGATATTTTGCAAAAATTGATTGCCTAAACCTTCACCTTTGCTTGCCCCTTTGACAAGTCCTGCAATATCAACAAACTCAATCGCAGTCGGGATAATATTTTCAGTTTTGCACAATTTTGCAAGAATCGGCAGTCTTTCATCAGGGACCTCAACAACTCCGATATTGGGTTCTATGGTGCAAAACGGATAATTCGCACTCTGCGCATTTCTTGTACTTGTTAAAGCGTTAAATAAAGTTGATTTCCCGACATTTGGTAATCCTACTATCCCTGTTCTGAGCATTTATTTGTCCTTTCATCAATAAATATCTTTAATAATCTTACCCCAAACCAACTTTATTTGCACGAAAATTGTATGAATTTTTATTAAGAAGCGCAATTTTTGAGAAGAAAAATACTTTATAAATATAAGGGGAATTAATTAAAGTTTTTGGATAAAAATGCCGTGTTATAAAATATACGGAAAAAGGTACAAAATGGCAGCAAATCAGAAATTTATCAGATACGAAGAAGATATACGACTCGAAATCTACGGGACAAATTGCATAAAAGCAGAAAACCTCTTTGACGATATACGAAAAGAAATAAAATCAGAATCTCAAATGATGGCAGGCTTTATAACCGTCAAAGAATATTCAAAAGATTTAAGAAACAAACAAAAAAAATACAGGGCTTAGTTTTTCAAACTGAGCCTTTTTCGATTAATAATTAACTTCTGTCAACAGAAATTGCTTTAACACCGGCATAACGGGCTTTGTCCATAAGAGTGACAACCGCACCGTGTTTTGCATCTTCATCTGTTTTTATAAGCAAACCGTCAGGGTAATTTTTTATTTCGTTTGCCAAAGTAGAGCCCAACATATCTGTTGCAATTTCTTCGTTATTAATAAAATATTTCCCTGCACTTGAAACATAAACCGTCAAAATTTGCGGATCTTTATCAATTTGCTGTTCTTCAACATTTTCAGGAACAGTCAGGCTTATACCCTGCTGATCTAACAACGGTGCTACTACCATCATGATTATCAAAAGAACCAAAAATATATCTGTTAACGGAGTAATATTGATTTCGTTAAATGTTTTTCTTGCCATTATTCTTCCTCCGTTGGAATACTAACCGAATTTTTCTGCTGCTGTGCAGCATTTTCTTTCAAAACTTTTTGTTCTTTTTTATTTAAAGGCTCGCCTGCAACAATGAGTTTTTTATATTCGGCATTTTGTGCAGCATCCATAATATCAAGAACTTTTGAACTTGATACATTTTTATCTGCTTTGACAACAATTTCCTGCTTTTCATCGTCAGGATTTTTTACCGCTATCAGTGCATCTGTAAGTTTTGAAGCCTCTGTCGGAGTACCGTTAATATAGATTAAGCCGTCTGCAGTAACAGAAACCGCAACCTTTGATTCTTCAATATTTACACCGTTATTTATTTCCGGAATATCAACAGGAGTATCATTCGATTGCAACACAGGTGCAACCACCATCATAATGATTAACAATACCAGAAAAATATCCGTTAACGGAGTGATATTTATTTCAGAAAATATTTTACCTTGTCTTTCACTGCCAAATGCCATGTGTATCCCTGCCTATAAATTAACCTTTGGTGACGGAGTATAACTTGACTGAGATTGTCCTTCAGAATCAACATAATTTAAGAACAACAATTTAATCAAATTAAAATCGTTCTCAAAATGTTTTACAACTGACTGGAAAAGGTTGAAGAAAATAACTGCAACAATAGCAACACCTAAACCAAAAGCAGTAGCAATCAACGCTGAGCCGATACCATACATAACATCCGCTGCCTGAGCCGCATGTCCTGCTGCAGCCATATCTTTGAATGTCAAAAGAATACGTACAACGGTACCAAACAAACCTAAAAATGGAGCAACCCCGCCAATTGTACCCAAAATAGTTAAATTTGATTCTAATTTTCTTGTTGCAAGAGTTGCAGAAATATCAAAAGCTCTTGAAAATCCTTTTTTCTGCTCATTGAAAATTCTTACAGCTTCTTCAATGACTTCACCTACAACCCCTCCGCATCTGATAGCAGTATCCTGAGCTGCTCTGAGATCATTAGTTTCAAGTTCTCTGTTGAGTTCACGCATATAAACTGCGATATCTCTCTTGTTTTTCTTGAAATAAGACCATTTGTTGATAACAACACCCAACACAAGTATTGAACAGATTAAAATCGGTAACAATACCGGCCAGTCCATTTTAATTGATTCGATTAATAATTCCATAATTTTATCCTCATTTTTGTATTACTCATATATTATCATTCTGAACTTAATTCAGAATCTGTTATTTTTAATATTTTGTTGCTCCGAATACGTTATAATCAAACGTAAACTGAATATCTATGCTTGAACCTTTAAATTCAGGAGGAAGCGGTCTGAAAGGTGCTGCAAGTTTAACAGCATTCAAAGCAGCCGCATCGGCATTTTGTAATCCTGAAGACTTAAACACACTGCAAGACAAAAGTCTTCCGTCTTTAGCAATCTTGAATAACAGAACTACACGCTTACTTTCGTTACCTTTTGGCGGATCCCAGTTCATTTTAATTCTGCGCTGTAATTCTCTCATATACGGACCGAAATCAGGTTCTTTAATAGCATCGATACCGGGGCGTCCTCCGCCTCCTCCCGGATTACCTCCGCCGGAGCCTGTACTGCCGCCACTACCCGTACCTCGTCCGGTACCAGTTCCGGTTCCTGTTCCTCTTGAAGTTGAAGACCCTGAACCGTTACCGATGGGCGCAAGTGACGGATTTGGAGAATAATTACCTGAACCTCTTGATCCGCCTTTATCTGATGAGCCTGAACCGCTTATAGGACCTGTTGCATATTGTCCGGCAGTAGTTCCTCCGGATGGTACTGGAACTTTAAACGGTGAATTTGTCGGTTTTTGAACCGTTTTTGGAGTCGTCGGCGGTTTTAGCGATGGTCTTGCCGTAGGCGGTTGCGGTTTTGCAAGTTCCGGTTTAGGAATTGCAGGTGTCGGCACCGGCGACGGAGTAACATTCTTTTGGGTTGTCGTCGGCGCAGACTGTGGTTTTGTTATACTTTGTTTTACCCTATCCATAAGAGATTTATTTTGTTGTTTTGGAGTTGGAGTTTTGGGAGCTCCTCCGCCTGCCGGCTTTGCTGAAGGTCTTGCCTGTGAAGACGGCATCGAAACAGGCAGTTTAGGATTATTAATTCCGCCGGAACGTGAATTTTTATCTGCTCTGTTTTTTGTATTCAAATCTCGAGGAATATCTTCTTTATCAACCAAAACGAATTCTATATCCGTATTTTGTTTTGGTTTCGGTTTATCAAAAATAGACAAGTTAATACCTAACAATGCACAAATAAGTAGGACAAGCCAAATAACACCGACAACCGTCGGGTGCAAGATTGTAGAAATCAATAAACCTTTTTTAAGAGAAACCGAACCGTCATCATCATTTCTGGTAACAGCCGGCATAACAAAACCGTTATCTCCCGCCTTTAATGATTTATCAAATTTTCTTTCATCATTTAGAGTATATTTCCCAAGTAAAGACATTTTTATCCCTAATAAATTTTATTTTCATTGATAATTTTATTTTAAATATCAAATAAAATTATCACCCGACTAACTTATTTTAATTATCAGTCGGAGTAACGGTTATAGGCTGAGTTAAAATAAGTTCGACAGTAGTATTTGCCGAAATTTCAACATCTATACCCTTATCCCATACGGATTTTAAAAGACTTCCTCCGTTTGTTTCAACTGCAGTATTCATAGCAGCAGCAGTACCCGCACTTATTCCCATATAAGCATGGGAATAAGCGGTTCTTACACTTGCTGACTCAGGAATTGTTTTCCCGCCTGCACTAATCATTAAATCACTTCCCCCTAAGATTACGCCCGTCTTATCAGGTGTTCTGACAGTTGCACTTATAGGAATATCGAGCCCTGACGGGGTGATTATATGAGTAAATCTCAATACTAATTTGCCGTTTATTGATCCATGCTTTGCTTTTGAAACATTAATTACACTGCCTGTAACTGTACTCCCTGCAGGCGCAACTTTTTTTTCTTTGTAATAAAAATCATTAGTTAGAGCAATGCTCACCTCTTGTCCTACTACTGCCGTTTCAGAACTTACAGGGTTTAAAAACACTCCTCTGAACGTTAATCCTGCCGGAACAGTCACGATAGAATTTTTCAGCGTATTAGCATCTAAAGTATATGAACTCTGCTGACTGTTTGCATCAAAATTCTCACTGGCAACTGCGATACCACATGACAGTGCAATACAAACAAATGCAAAGAATATTTTTTTCATAATATATCCCTTTCAAGCACATTACTGCTTATAATATATTTTAACCCGCTAATGTATTTTGTCAATTTATTAAGACTCCTACTCCCCTATTGTATGAGTAAGTTCTGACGGAGCAACAAAGATTATAAGGTGCCTTTCCCCTACTGGAAGTTTTGTATGTGCACCCATTGCGCGCTTCCCTCCCGGACGCATCTGTAAAGTCGCCCCTCTGTGAATCCAGGCTATTCCCTGATAAGTATCCTGATAGTGAGGCATTCTTATCCATTCTGTCGATTCGGTAAGTTCTCCTCCGATTAAATTATCATTGGTTGTATATACATATGCTTTTATATTTTGTTCATACCCGTCAGGAAATACAAATTTTGTTATTTTAACTTTCATTGAAGCATTTGTCCCTACAATCGGATCATTTATTTTTTCAATATAACCATAAAATGTTGTATCTTCAGGTATAACTTTAATATCACCTATATACAAATCATTTGTACCTACAAACTTTACTTTATACCCTACAGGACAAGTTTGGGTCGATATTTCCTGCATATTAATAACAGGGACAACAATTCCGGCAGGGATTTCAACTCCTGCCTGATCTCTCAATTCAACTTTTACCTGAGGTAATTCATCTTTTACTTCCTGCGTTGCCTGAGGTTGTGACAAATTTTCAGATTGTTTATTTGGTTCTTCGGCAAAAATTATTGTTCCTGAGAATGCAAGTATTAATAATAATAAAAACTTCTTCATAACAACAACATTATAACAATTTTTGGCAATATATCAACACTAAATGTTAATTTGTTGTATAATTCGGTTATGAAAGAGGGTTTAAAAATTTCAATAGCACATTTGTACCCGAAACTGCTCAATTTATACGGGGATTTGGGTAACATTATTACTCTTAAAAAGCGATGTGAATGGCGCGGAATTGAAATTGAATTTGAAAATATAAATATCGGCGATAAAATAGGAGCACATGATTTGTATTTTATCGGAGGTGGACAGGATAAACAACAGGAAGAAGTTGTTGAGGAACTGTATTCTCATAAAAACAATCTTTTATCCCAAAGGGATGACGGAGCCGTATTTTTAGGGATTTGCGGAGGCTACCAGCTTTTCGGGCACTATTATCAACCTCACGGGAAAGATAAATTGAACGGTTTGTCATTGATGGATGCTTATACAGTTGCGGGCAGTAAAAGATTCATAGGAAACGTTACGGTTGAAACCGAATTTTTAACCCCGAAAACTCTTGTCGGTTTTGAAAATCACAGCGGATTAACCTATCTTGAAGGAGAATCAAAGCCGTTAGGCAGGGTATCAGTAGGTAACGGCAATAACGGCAAAGACGGTTTTGAGGGCGGATATTACAAAAACGTATTCGGAACATATCTGCATGGATCTTTACTTCCTAAAAACCCACATTTTGCAGATTATTTAATCTCACTTGCACTTGAAAAACGATATGGAGAAAAAATTGAATTACCTCAGCTTGACGATAAATTTGAATTTGATGCACATAACTCAGTTATCGGAAAAAGTTATTAGTGCAAAAATCTGAAATAAAGATACACTGAGCTCAAAGTTAATGAAATAAAGGTTACCAATGCTCCGTACTTCATAAATCTCATAAATGAAATTTTATGTCCTTTTGATGCTGCGGTTTCACTAACCAAAACATTTGCTGCCGCACCGATTATTGTGAGATTTCCGCCAAGACAAGCACCTAAAGATAATGCCCACCATAGTGCGTGAGTGTGTCCTGTTATGGCATTTGGATTTGCAGGATTAATAAGCTCTGCAATCAAAGGAGTCATTGTTGCAGTATAAGGAATATTATCAATAATACCAGATAAAATACCTGAAGCCCACAGAATAATCATTGTTGCAAGATTAAGACTGCCATGAGTCAAAGTAATTAAACCATCAGCAAGGAATTTGATACCGCCGTTAGCCTCAAAACCGCCGATAATTATGAATAACCCCACAAAGAAAAAGATTGTAAGCCATTCTACATCTCGATAAATTTCTTTCGGCTTTTCAAACAAAAGTAAAAATGCTGCTCCTGATACCGCAAAAACAAATGCCGGAATGTGTGTTATATCATGGGTTACAAACCCTAAAATTACAAGTAATATTGTCACAACCGAGCGAATCATAAGACTTTTATTTGTTATTGTTTTTGTGTTATCAATGGTTGCAATTCTTTGCATTGTTTCAGGTGTTGCTTTTAAACCTTTTCTGAATAAGAAAATTAAAACTGCAATTGCAACTAAAAATATCGTCGTTACAACAGGCGTAAGTTCCATAACAAAATCCATAAAACTTAAGCCTGCACGGGTACCAATAATAATATTTGGCGGATCCCCTATAAGAGTAGCCGTACCTCCGATATTTGATGCCAAAACCTCTGTTATTAAAAACGGAACAGGGTCAGTATCAAATTCTTTGGCGATTATAAATGTTATAGGCATCATAAGTACAACAGTTGTAACATTATCCAAAAATGCCGATGCAATTGCTGTAAAGGCAGCAAGAGAGAATAATACCGTTTTAGGGTGTCCTTTGGTTAAATGCAAAAGTTCTAACGCAAGCCACTTGAATACTCCGCTCCTGCTTGAGATATGAACAATAATCATCATGCCGATAAGCAAGAAAATTACCTGAAAATCAACATGTTGAAATACCCCTTTTATTAAGGTATTTGTCGTTTTGTCAAAATGTGTTTCAAACGGTATCAGCCCGAGTAACATGGTCAATGCTGCACCTGCAAGTGCAACAACAGATTTTTGAATTTTCTCACTTGCAATAAAAATATATGCAATTAGTAGTATTAAACCTGATATCAACATCCCATGCTCGTGAATAAAATCCATAATATCCTTCTCTCTTGTAATAAATGTATATTAATCAAGTTTATTCTACCACAAACAAAAATACAGATTAAAGAATATCTTTTTCAATTTGTATGAAATATTCCTGCAAAATATTATAATTTTCTTCTTTCATTAAAGTTCCGCGGTATTTTGATGCATTTTGAACCCCTGAAATATAATAAGGATAGAATTTTCTGAAAAACTTTACGGCAACTTTCTCCCCTCTAACTTCAACTTCCTGTGCAAGATGCTTTTTCATAATCTCTAATTTTTCTTTCATCGTCGGAGGAGGTAATATTTCACCTGTATCAAAATAATAATCAATTCTGTACAACAATGTCGGGTCACCTAAAACACCTCTGCCAACAGCAATTCCGTCAGCACCGCTTTGCCTTGTACATTCAATTGCACTTTCTACGCTATCAACATCTCCGTTTGCAAAAACTGGCACATCCACATTGTTTTTTAAATCTTTAATCTTTGCCCAGTCTGCTTTGCCTGAATACATCTGCGAACGTGTTCTTGCGTGGATTGTTATAAATTCTGCTCCGGCTTCCTGCATTTTTTGTCCGAATTCTACATAATTCATTTCATCTTGAGTGTAACCGAGTCTGAATTTTACACTTACAGGCAGGTCTGTTCCTTCTTTTACAGCCTGAACTATATCATAAGCAAGTTCCGGTTCACGCATTAACGCAGAACCGTCATGCCCGCATACAACCTTTCTGACAGGACAACCCATATTTATATCAATAATATCTGCGACCTCAGAGAGTCTGCGAGCAGCATCCTTCATCATAAACGGTTTATGCCCGCATATTTGATATGCTATCGGATGATGAGAATTATCAAGCATCAAAATGTCTGTCTGATTACGATTTTGAGCCAAAAACTCAGAGCTTATCATTTCCGTAGTTATTAAACAATTTTTGTTATAATGCCTTATCATGCTTCTTAAAACATAATCCGTAACTCCGGCCATCGGGGCAAGCGAAACTCTCGATTTCAATAAATTTAAAACTCTATTTTTTTGCGGTGCTGTTTGCATTATCCTTTATTTCCTGAGCTCTGTCTTTTGCATATTTTTTGTATTCGTCATCAGGCACATCGGAATTTGCATACAACTCATAATACTCTTGCGCCTCTTTTAATTTCTTTAAAGCATCATAATTTGAAGCAATCATATAATTGCATATAGTAAAATCTTTATTGAGTCCGTATGCCTTTTTCAAATCCGCTATTGCCTCGTTGTGTTTGCCTTTTGCATCGTATATCATCCCTCTGTAATAGAGTGCATAATCATTATTTGCATTTTTTGAAATAAGTTTGTTGAAATCAGCTAAAGCTTCATCGTATTTTTCTGCCTCATATTTGGCGATTGCATCATTGAGCAAATTTCCCATATCCATTTCCTCAATAGATTTTAAATATTCAGTAGCCTGCTGATTATTTTTATTGAACGCAATTGCCTTGCCAAGATAATTTTTTGCATTAACATAATCTTCCTTTTCCCCGTATAATACAGCTATATAGTAAGCTATATCAGAATCAACAGGTTTAAGTTCAAGTGCTTTTTTATAATAATCTATCGCTTTATCCTTATCGCCTAATTCCTGATATGATGTTGCCGCTCCAAGCATTGTATTGACCGTAGGCGGTTCTATAGAAAGATAAATTCTTGCCGCATCTTCATATTTTTTATTGTTATAAAGTGCTGCGGCGTTACGAATAAGCGTATCAGTTTTCATTGATTCAATATTTTTAATATTTGATTTTATCGTTTTATCATTCGGGAATTTTACCTGTGCTGTTTTTAAAGTATTTAAAGCTTCATCATATTTCCCGTTCTGCGCCTGCGCAAGTGCAATATTTACAAAAACTTCACTGCTTGGTTTTCCGTTTGTAAGAGTTATTGCTTCATTGTACATATATATCGCATCATCAATTTTATTAGCTTTATGAAGTTCAATAGCATAATCATAAACAACATCCGATTGGGAATTAGCAGGAACATTTACTTTTACATATTCAAGGAATTCAAGCGGGGTGGAAGATTTTTTTACATTATCAAGCATCTGCTTTTTTATAATATCGTTTTCAGGATCGACTGATAAAACTTTTTTGTAACCTTCCTGAGCAATTCTGTCATCACCAAGTTTCTCATAACACTGCGCCCTGTATAAATTCGCCATAACATTGTCAGGATATAAAATCAAAACAGATTCATAAGCCTTGATAGCCGTCCTGTAATCTTCTTTTTGCTGATACAAAGTCCCTACATTTATTCTTGTGTTAATATTTGAAGGATCATATGACTCTGCTTTCTTATAATAAGAAAGAGCTTCGTCAAATCTGTTTTCTTTTTGCAATACAGCCCCCATATTTGCGTTATAATTCGCATTTGTCGGGTTTTCATTAAGTTTTTTAACAAAAATTCGCTCTAACATGTAAAGAATATCTTTATCACTTTGTTTAGCCTTTGTAAGCACATAAGAATATTCTTTCAATGCTTCATCATTTTGGTCGTTATCATCGAGCGACTTCGCGTAAGTCAGTCTTAAATCCAAATCTGACGGAGCAACAGCAACCGCCTTTTTGTAGTATTCCGATGCACGTTTTTTGTTACCCAATATCGTCATAATATCGCCGACTTGTTCAAAACTTGATTTTTGCAAATTTCTTGAACCTAAAGAATGGTTAAATTCATATGCAGCGGCTGAAAAATTTCCTTCCGCACGAAGTCGTTTAGCAGTATCAAAACGATTTTGAGGAGTTCTGTTATATCCGATTTCGGTTAAGCATCTGTCTAAATTGCTTATAATCTGATCTATTGCCTGTGCGGAATTTCTCGCATCTTTATCCTCCGGATAATATTTCAGGTAAAATAGTGCACTCCTGTAATCATCAGCCGCTTTATCCCACGCCTTATCTTTGTTTGCATACTCTGTGCCCCTTGCAAGATATGCATTCACGAGCCCGATTCTTGCGGATTTATCAAGATAATTTATTCTCAGGGCACTTTTAAATTCATTTATTGCTCCGGAATATTGATATTGAGATAAGTAACTCTGACCTAAATCAAAATGCTCTTTAAAATCCCCAAAAGCACTTCCGCCCAGCATAAATACGGACAATACAGCACTCAATATCAATGATGTTTTTTTCATGTTCTACCTCTTCTTAAACATCATTTTATACCAATTTCAGAAATATGTATATATACACACAGGCTAATTGTAACAATAAAAAAGGAAGACTTTTGAAGTCTTCCTTTTAAATTGTGAATAAGGTTTCAAAGTTAAATTTCAAAACTTGCCATTGAAATAAAACTCAGACACTCGTCGAACAAATCTTTAATCGGCTTTTCTAATGAAGCCTCAGGGGTAAAATTCATCTCCACCGTGTCCATGACCTTAGTTTGCTTGTCCATGCGTTCGTACTCCTTATTTAATTTTCACAATGTAAATCTTGGCTTAAGTCTGTTTGATTAACAATATATATGTCGGAATATTTTGCGAAAACTTTAAGATTTTATTGTATTTTTTAATTATTTTTTACAAAAGCTGATTATTGTGAGATTTGCATGGTTTACAAAAGTTAATATTTCACATTTAGTCAATATTTGTGGTATTATAAGTGACGTTATCAGATAAATAGGAGATAGGACAATAGCTATAGTAAATACCAAATCAAAGGATAGAACAATTTTAAATGAGTTCATCAGAGCAAAAGAAGTACGTTTAATTGATGAAAACGGAGAAAACCACGGGGTTGTACCGACCTCAAAAGCATTAAGAATGGCAGAAGAAGCCGATTTGGATTTGGTGTTAATTAGTCCTAATCAGGAACCGCCCGTAGCAAAGATTTTAGACTACGGGAAATATAAATACGAACTTGCAAAGAAGGCAAAAGAAGCAAAGAAAAAACAGCATGTTGTCGAAATTAAAGAAGTCAAAATGAGATATAAGATTGATACTCACGACTATGAAGTTCGTTTAAAAGCCGCAAGAAAATTTATTTCTCAGGGCAATAAAGTTAAAGGGGTTGTAATGCTCAGAGGGCGTGAAATGCAACATTCAAATCTTGCCTTTGACCTTGCAAACAAATTTATAACAGATATGCTTGAAAATTCTGACATGCCTGTGACATTGGAGAAAAAACCACAGCTTGAAGGCAGAAATGTTACATTTTTCCTTGTAGGACAGGCTGCTTCATAGAATTTCTTGACAATAAGATTTGAGCAGATAGAATAAAAAATGTACTCCGCAAGGAGTTGATAACAGAATAGATTTACAATATGCCGCAATAGCCAATAGTGGTTCTTGGCGAGCGGAGCAAGACTTAGAACCACATTGTCCCGAACTTGATTCGGGATCCCATACAAAAAATACGAATATGCCGCAATAGCTCAGTTGGTAGAGCAAGGGACTGAAAATCCCTGTGTCCTTGGTTCAATTCCGAGTTGCGGCACCACTTTTTAAAAGACACCACTTTGATGGTGTTTTTTTGTGCCTACACTCGGATGTTGTGTCAAGCACAACCCTCTCGGCAAACGATATTTAATCGTTTGCCTGCGGCAGAGTGAGTTGCGGCACCACTTTTAAAAAAGCACCTGTTAAGGTGTTTTTTTATTTGGTTTTGTTTTAAAAATGAGCCTTACTCGGATGCCCGGTCAAGCCGAGCCCTCTCCGGGAACCTGACATTTAGTCAGTTTTAATTATTCTATTACCCTTGGGAATGTTTCATGATTATTACAAGAAACTATCTGTTTTTTGATATCTTGTCTTTGAATAGGCCGTTCCCCAACGAGCATAAGCAAAACATCCACTCTGCTCTCAGCACCCATTTTATACAAAATCTTTGATATATGTGCCTTTACTGTTGAGACAGTAATACATAACTTATTTGCTATTTTTGGATTTGATAACCCTTTAGAAAGACAAGCAAGCACTTCAATTTCTCTTTCAGTCAGGAGTTTATCTTCTTCTAAACAATACATTAAACCAGCCTTTATAAATCTCTCTCTCAGGATAAGTTTATATTACTCTCACATTATTCTGATAGATATAGGTCTATGGTCTAATTTATACTTTGGGCTGTTTTCGTAAATTCTCACGCTCTGTTTTCAATGCATTTTTAAGCATCTCTGTTATATCCGCAAGTTTATCTCGCAAAAACAAAGCTTGAATTTGGCTGTCAAAATAAGATTGAGCCTCAGGTGAATGTTTAGATCGATGCAGGTATGCATATTCTTCTCCCGATTTATATGCACTTATTTCATCAATAAGTTTATATCTAAAATACTGAAGTAAATCAATTTTGTGTTCTTTTTCTTTTTCAAGCAGTTCTTCAGTCATTTTTCTGCACTTTGACGGATACATAGGGGATTGAAAATGTTCTACAAAAAATTTTTCAAAATTATTTTCAGGGGATATTTTTGAAACTTTATAAGTCCTGTTAGGGAATTTCGGATGCGTAAAATGAGAAAACAAATGATGAATTTCATGCATCAAAACTTCAATGCTGACTCCGCCAAAATTCGGCTTTTTAGCTCCGGTTTTAAATGCAACGAAATATCCGACAACATCGGCAGGGATAGTCTTTTCAAGTTCAGTTGCCAATGATACAAAGCCATTATAAATATTTTTGTCCAGAGATAGTTTTTCAACCCTGATAAGTTTTGTCGGCAAAATTTCTTTTAGATTTTTATCGATATAATCAAATTGAGAACGCTTATATTGTTCAATTTTGTTATAAAATTTATCTTCTAATTTTTTGCAAAACCTGTCACGCCCTGCAACAGAGCCATCTTTAATTATTTTTGTTGAAATTCGGGCAGTACCTGCGATTGTCTTTATCATGCTATTAATAAAACCGCTGAAAAGAATTTTTGCGCACTAAAAAAGCGGGATTTATAACCCGCTTTTTATTTATTCTTCCGTATTTTCTTCCTTTTTATGCTTTTCTATTTTCGGAATAGATTTTTTAACCGATTCGTCTACTTTTGTTTCTTCCGGCGGAGATGTCGGTTCTTCTTCAGAATACTGTTCTTCTGATGGTTCAGAAGTTTCTTCTGTTGTTTCCTCAGTATTTTCTTCGTTTTCTTTATTTTCTTCTTCGTTTATTTCAGAAGATTCCTCAGATGCATCTTCTGAATTTTCTTCCTCATCTTCGGTATCTTCAGCTTCAACAGTTTCATCTTCTGCATCATCGGAAGCCTTCTTTGCTTCTTCCTCTTTTTTAATTGCTTCTTCAATTTCGGCTTCATCTTTTGCACGAATAACCGGAATTGAAAGCATCAAAGCCATCTGTTCGCCTTCCTGACCTATATTTAAGTCTAAAGCCTCTTTATCAAGTTCTACATATTTTGACAAAACTGCAATGAGTTCGGTTCTCATTCTGTTCATTATCTCAGGAGTTAAATTTGTTCTGTCCTGCATAAGAACAAGTCTTAACCTGTTTACAGCGGTATTTTTGGATTCATCTTTTACGTTTTGTCCAAAAAATCCGAGTATTTTATTATAAATTTCTGCAAAAATATTATCAGCCATATTAGTTCTCCTTTCCTTTATTCAGGAATTTTGAGAAGAACTTTTTAATCTTGTTTGTTAATTTTGCTTCTTCTTCAAAATCAATCAGCGGAACATCTTCGCCGATAATTCTTTGGGCAACATTACGATATGCTCTGCCTGCAAGTGAATCGTCATCATTTACAATCGGTTCACCTTTGTTTGTTGAAGTGATGATGCCTGTATCTTCCGGAATTATACCCAAAAGTTCGGCGCTAAGAATTTCAACAACATCATCTTTGCTCATCATATCTTTTGATGCCGCCATATTTGGTCTGTATCTGTTGATTAGAAGTTTATAAGATTTAATTTCTTCTTTTGCTTCCAAAAGTCCGATAATTCTGTCAGCATCTCTGACTGCAGACATTTCCGGAGTTGTAACAACAATAGCTTCACTCGCACCTGCAACAGCATTCTGAAATCCCTGTTCAATACCAGCAGGACAGTCCACAAGAACAAAATCAAATTTTTCTTTTAACTGATCACAAATATCTTTCAGCTGTTCTTCCGTTACAGCTGATTTATCTCTTGTCTGAGCCGCAGCCAAAAGACAAAGGTTTGGATTTTTCTTATCCTTGACAAGTGCCTGCTTTAATTTGCAGCGTTCTTCAACGACATCAACAATTGTATAAACAATTCTGTTTTCCAACCCCAATAACAGGTCTAAGTTTCTTAAACCCAAATCGGTATCAACCATAACAACTTTTTTGCCTGCTCTTGCAAGAGCAGTACCGATATTGGCGTTAGTAGTGGTCTTCCCGACTCCTCCTTTTCCCGAGGTTATTACTATTACTCTTCCGGTCATTTATATCTCCTTAATTTTCATTATGTATTTTTTTAATAATTATACTTCCTCTGTGAGTGAATGCTTCTTCAGGAGTATATTCACTCGTCTTTTGAATATACGGTAAATTAACCGTATCAGGTCTGCGTGCAAAAATTTTTCCTATTCTTATTTGTACAGGATTGAGTTTTAACGCTCTTATTCTTGCAAAACTGTTACCGTCAGAACCTGCATGAACTATACCTGCCAATATACCCCAAACAGTAACATCACCTTTAGCGATAATTTCCGCACCCGGGTTTACATCCCCGATAATAACAATATTGCCGTCAGAAGATATGCTCTGTCCCGAACGAATTGTTCTGCGAATGTATAATGTAGGCAGTTTTTCAGGCTCAACTCTTAATTCTTTTATATGTTCTTCTTCATCTTCATTTGGCTCAGGTTCTTCAAACTCGTCATCATGACGAATTTCTTTAATTGCATTTTCATCTTTTGGTTTTTCTTCCCCAAAAATATTATCCAATGCCTCTACAACTTCTTTTTGAGGGGCTTCCTCTTTATCCTTACTAAAAGACGGTGCGCTTATTTCATTTGTAAATTCTGAAACTTTTATATCAATACTTGTTGCAGATTCAAGTGTTTTGGCAGAACTCGTACTGATACAAGCAAGTTGAGATTCCATAAGTTCTATAAGCGTTTTTATACTTGTTAATTCTTCGGCAGTTAAATCAATTGTACCGAGTTTTAAACATATATGCTTTTCTTTTGCTTCCGGCATATCAAGAGTTCTTGACAGTTCATAAATAATTTCGGAAATTTTTACGGCATGGGTCAAATCCACAATAAAGCCGTTATCAATATACCCCGTTTCCATATCTTCCTTTCTAAACAAATCGGTTACAATAAAAAATTACCCTAAAAAACATTAATCTTCAAGAAAATTTGTAGTTTTGTAATATGTGTAAAGATATATTAAGCATTATTTTACAAAAAAAGCAATTATTTACAAAATATATACTTTATAAATATAAGAGAAGAGATATAAGGATTACTATCATGGTACAGAGCAGAGCAATTGAAGCAGTAAACCGAACCCGTGCAGCAGAGGGTGGAGGTTATATTCAAACTAATCTTAATCCTGAACAAGGATCAGTAGGAGCAACGTTTGGTGCAATAATGCGGAATATACACGAAGCCGTATTTGGCGGAGTTGGTTTGGACTTCAATGTTTCGGAAGGGTATGCACAAATTATGTCAAACCCTAATAATGCTATACCAATAAAAGGACGAACGTATTACCCGCACTCAAGTATCGGTAGTCTGCGGCCGTACAATTCAGACGGGAATCCGGCAGGCGGATGTTTTTCACTTTACACAATGGGCTAACGGAGCAAAAAGATGGCAGAATCAATTAACGGAATACAATTAGGAGCAAAACTCGGACAGAGTGCCGAATTATTATACGGCAATCTCCCGGGATATGATATCGGTGTTGACGGAGGTCAGACACTCAAAGCGGATATGTATGCAAATAATCGTATCGCTTTTGAAGATACCCAAACAGATAATATCGGACATCAAACTCCAAAAGCCGCTGATATAAACACTAAAAATAATATTACCCCGCAAACTGAAAAGCAAATTATGAACTTTTTACAAGGATTAGACGGATATAACAGAACTATGATTTAATAAATAAAAATCCGTAATTTTGTCATTCTGAATTCATTTCAGAATCTTAAAATTACGGATTTTTGTTTGCAATTTTTTTTACTTTATACTCCAACAGTTGATTTTGATTTTTCAATGCAAGAAATCAATGTTGATGCAACTGTTTCCTGTTCTTCTTTCGTCAATTCAGGGAACATAGGAAGCGAAATAACAAGTTCGGTATTTCTTTCTGTTATCGGTAATGAACCTTTACCCATGCCAAGCCATGCATTAACTTTTTGGAAATGCAACGGAATAGGATAATAAAGCATTGCACCGATTCCTGCTTCGCCGAGCATTTTGTGAACTTCATCTCTGTTAGGAATTTTAACAGTATATTGGTGATAAACACAATAAGTATCATCAAGTTCTTTTGGAGTCTGAATATCGGCACATTTTGAGAATAAATCATTGTAATAAGCGGCATGCTCACGTCTTTTTGAGTTCCATTCATCAATATATTTTGCTTTTACTCTTAATATTGCAGCCTGAATTTCATCAAGTCTTGAATTGATACCGAGTTCATCATTGTGATAACGAACCATTGAACCATGATTTCTCAATGCAATTAAGTGATCTCTCAATTCTTCCGAGTTTATTGTACAAAGACCGCCATCACCCATTGTACCAAGGTTTTTGGTCGGATAGAAACTGTAACATCCTATATCACCAAAAGTACCTACCATTTTGCCTTTATATAAAGCACCGATAGCCTGACAGCAATCTTCAACAACTCTCAAATTGTGTCTGTGCGCAATATCCATAATAGCATCCATATCACAAGGCTGACCATATAAATGAACAGGAATAATAGCCTTTGTTTTTGGAGTAATTGCTTTTTCAATTTCTTTCGGGTCGATATTAAATGTATCAGGGTCAATATCAACAAATACCGGTTTGGCACCAACCATGCCGATTGCTTCTGCAGTTGCAACAAATGTGAATGCGGTTGTAATAACTTCATCTCCCGCACCGATATTTAATGCTCTTAATGCGATATGCAAAGCATCAGTACCGGAATTCAACGCAACTGTGTATTTGCAGCCGATATATGAAGCAAGTTCGCTTTCTAATGCTTTAACATTAGGTCCCAAGATATAGCATCCGCTTCTCATAACTTCGCATACTGCTTTTTCCGCTTCAGCACCGATTTGTGCATATTGGCGTTTTGAATCCATAATAGGTATCATAGTTTTATCTCCTTTATAATCTACACCTCTTGATAAAACTATTATACCACGATTTTCGGGGTCTTAATATAAATTTTATATCTTAAATTTCATTGTACATAATACATATTATCGGTACAAAATGTTCATTTTTTCTTTTTGTCTTGATGCAAAAAGAAAAAACGAACCAAAAAAGAAAAACACGCAATGTCACAATACCGCCTTACGGCGGCATAAGACCGCTAAAGCGGTAATATGTGTTTTTGCCTTTCAGGCAAAAATCTCTTAGCGCGCCTAAAAC
>CACYVN010000005.1:84715-144888 GCA_902777855.1 uncultured bacterium
CTTTTACTCGAGCATTTACAATTTATTAGCGAACGGAGTGCAGGTCGCGGGTTTCTTTCTGACCACTTTCTTTGCCCGAACAAAGAAAGTGGTCATGGCAATTTTGAAATACGACAATACCGATAATATATGTATTATGTAAATTTATTTAATAGCTTGAATTAAAGCGTTAATGACATCATCATCCCATTTTTTACCGGCTTCTTCTTTCATAATGGAAAGTGCCTTTTGGCTATCCATTGCCTTACGGTAAGGTCTGTCGGATGTCATAGCGCAATAAGCATCCGAAACGGCAATAATTCTTGAACCCAAAGGAATTGACTGACCTTTAAGTCCTTCAGGAGAACCAGAACCGTCAACTCTTTCTGTCTGATAAGTAATATACGGAACAACTTCTGATAAGAAGTTTATGTTCATAAGCAGATTAACGCCAATATTTGTATGATTTTTAATCTTATTGAGTTCATCTGAAGATAATTTACCGTTTGTTGCAAAAAGCTTTTCAGGCAGAGTGATTTTACCGATATTCTGCAGTAATCCCGCATAATAAATCAAATCTGTGGTTTTTTCATTCAAACCAAGTTTTGAACAGATTCCACGTGCGAGTTTTGCGCTATTACGTGAATGTGACACTGTATATTGCCCTTTTCGGTCAACCGCAGTTGCAAGACTTTCTACAAAATTCTGCTGATAATCACACAAGTCACCAATTAATGCGGTCAAATCACCTCTTAATTTTTTCAAATCAAATTCTGAAGATTCTTCGTTTTCAATCGCGTTATGAGTTTCCTCAATAACTTTTTGCAGTGTAATGGTTGTGCCCAAAAGATTTGCAATACTCAAAACAACTTCTAAAAAATCTTCTTCAAGTTTTTCGTTTATTTTTATCACAATTGCACCGATTGGTGTAATAGAATTTCTTATAGGTACACAAATATAGCCTTCTTTTTCGATTGTTTCATTATGGATAAGCTCATCAGGATTGAATTTAAAAACAATATCATCTTTTGCACTGTTACCGGTTAAGGAATATTTATCCTCTTTTTCGAAGAAAATTGCGCACGATTCTACCTCGAGCATTTGAACAATAGATTTTGCAATCGATGTATAAACTGCAATTTCTTCTTTGTTATCAAAATCAAGAACACAAAGAGTATTCTTTGACGAATATAAATCAATCAATTCTTTCAACTGGTTAATAAGCCGTTCCTTTTTATTTGACTTGACACTTATTTTCTTTGCCAAATCTTCTGATATTAAACTATCCGTTAAAAAATCGCCTAAATTAAGCGCAAACATTTCCTCAATAGGGTCTGCTCCGACAAGATAATCAGATTGTCCGAATATTGAAACCCCTGACTGCTTTTTCTCTTCTTTACTCATAATGTTTCCTCATTGTAGGCCGAATTTGCCAATCCGACATGGTTATAAACCTTCTACTTTAAATTACGGATATAAATTATAAAAACTTTAATATTTTCTCAAAAATCCTCCATTTGGAGGATATAAATTTACTTTACAAAATTCCTGTACCAATCAGCCATTTGTTTAAATACTTCTAATGATCTTCCTTTAAAATCAACGAACAAAGGAGGATCAATCGGGGTTTCCTGTTTATTAATTTCGTAAATTTTCGCAATTTTATTATTGCCAATCAGCGTTGGTTTATAAATAAAATTTTTACCGTCATTAACTGCTTCAATATCTTTAACATATTTTTCAAAAGTATCTGCCTCAATATTACTTAACCCTGCTTTTAACTTTCTTAAAGCATAAGAATCTACAAGTTTTGCGGTAAAATTTTGATTTGATTTCTTACAATTATAAATACTGCCGACCTGCATAGTATACCCCCATTAGTTTGCATTAATCATTTTAAAAAACGTAAAAATTTTTTTTGCTATTTATTTAGAAAATTAATATCTTTTGTAATTTGTTCTTTTAATTCGTTAATATCATTGAATTTTTGCTCATATCTGATAAATTTCATAAAACGAATATTTATTGTCTGACCATAAATATCTTCATTAAAACCGTCAAGGATATGTGTTTCAAGAGTTTTACCGGTTGTATTGTTAAAAGTAGGCTTAATCCCAAAATTAGCAATTCCATTTAAAATTTTTCCATCTGATAGCTCTGCCTTGACACTATATACCCCCTTAGGGATTTCGACAATATCTTTGGGGTAATCCATATTAGCAGTAGGGAAATTTATAGTTCTTCCGATTTTATTTCCTTCAACAACCGTTCCGCTTACGCAAAACTCTCTCCCAAGCATTAAATTTGCATCCTCAATTTTCCCCTGTTCAAGAAATTCCCGGATAGCAGAACTGCTAATGAGTTTTCCGTTTATTTCCTGCGATGAGAGAGCATAAAATTTATACCCAAAATCATCGGCATATTTTTTCAAGAAGGCGCAATTCCCTTCACGATTCAACCCGAAATGATGATTAAAACCGGTAAAAATTCCCACCGGCTCAAAATTTTTAACCAGAATATTTTTCAAATACTCTGAAGATGTCATGCCCGAAACCTGTTCAAAATCAAGCTCTATAATGTAATCTATTCCGAATTTTTCAATAATATTATAACTGTCCGGGCGCGAAGAAATATATTTCGGCGCAATATGGTTCAAATAACAATAAGGCTGCTGCTTGAGAGTAATAACCGCTGATTTTGTACCATTTTGCCGAGCAAAATCAACAGTATTTTTAATAAGTCTTTGGTGTGCAATATGCACCCCGTCAAAAAAGCCGAGCGCAAGCGATAATTTTGGGATATTTGTAAGTTCTTTTATAATTTGCAAAACAACAACCCCCTCCCTGCCCCTCCCCCATGGAGAGGGAATTTAAATCAGAACAAAATCCCTACAAGTGCGGCAGACATATAACCGGTCAAAGTACCACAAATTAAAGCTCTGACTCCGAGTCTTGCCAGATTTTTTCTCTGATTTGGAGCAAGTTCTCCGATACCGCCTAACTGAATCGCAACCGACCCAAAATTTGAGAAATTGCAAAGCGCAAAAGTTGCGATTAAAAATGCTTTATCTGACAATCCCTTAATGTGCACCAAATCAAAAAATGCAACCATTTCATTGAGTACAAGTTTTGTACCCATAACCCCGCCGACAGCAGTTGATTCTTTTAAAGGAACACCAATTAAAAACGCAAATATTGCAAATATTTTGCCTAAAATATATTTCAATGAAAGATGGCTCAGAGCATAAAATCCGAAAACACCTTTGTGCAAATGGAAAAGTTTAACACAAAATCCGCCAAACATACCCAAAAACCAATCTATCATAGCTACAAGAGCCACAAGAGCAAGAATCATTGCAATAACATTGAGCGCGACCTTCATACCTTCGGATGCACCGTTTGAAATAGCATCAAACACATTAATGTAAGGTTTTTTACGTTTATTATATTGAATAGAAAAGTTTTCGCTTGTTTCCTGAGGTTTTGTTTCCGGATAAATTATTTTTGAAATTACAAAAGCCCCCGGAACTGCCATGATTGACGAAGCAAGAGCATAAGTTGCGGGAATACCCATGCCGATATAAATAGGCATTGTCGCTCCGGAAATACATGCCATAGAGCCTGCCATTGAAGCAAGGAGCTCCGAACGTGTAAGCTTTTCCAGATATGGTCTGATCATAATCTGAGCCGAAATTTGGCCAACAAAAGCGCTCGCAACATTAGACAATGCTTCTGCACCGCTGACACTCATCAGTTTATTCATTGCCCTGCCCAAAACGGGAATAATTCTTTGTATAATGCCGTAATAATAAAGAATATTTACAAGAATCATCATAAATATCAAAGATGCTATAAGCTGGAGAGCAAAAATATTTGCATCACTGCCCCAAACAAGAGCAAGTTTTACCTTTTCCATCAAAGGCCCGAAAACAAATGACCCTCCGTCACTTGCAAAATCAAGAATTTTAGTAATAAAATTACCAAGTGTCATAAAAATTTTCTGCCCCAAAGGAACTTTGAAAATAAATATTGCAAAAAATATCTGCAGCAAAAAACCTACCCCGATAGTCTTATAATTTATTGCTTTTCTGTTATTAGACATCAGATATGCAATTCCAAAAATAACTACGATACCTAAAATTCCGATTAATCTACCCATTTATTATAATTCCTTCTGATAAGAAAATTTTATCATGAATATACCGGATTTAAAATGTAAAATATTTACTTAAATTAAAAAATAGTGTAGAATAAACTCGGAGAAGAGGTAAACAGAGGATAAGATGAAAGTACTTTTATTTAACGGCAGCAGCAATCACGGGGGTTGTACATACCGAGCGCTATACGAGGTTGAAAAAGTTTTAAACGAAAAAGATATTGAAACAGAAATTATTGATATAGGGAACATCCCAATTGCAGATTGCAGCGGATGCCAGTACTGCAGAAGGGCAGGGAAAGGGAAATGTGTTCTTGACGATATAGTGAATGAATGCATTGACAAATGTAAAAATGCAGACGGCTTTATTTTCGGCTCGCCTGTTTATTACGCACACCCTTCGGGCAGATTGCTCTCATTTATGGACAGGTTATTTTATGCCGGAGGATATGCTCTAAAATATAAACCCGCAGCCGCAGTTGTCAGCGCAAGACGTGCAGGCACCACGGCAGCTCTTGACCCTATCATCAAACATCTTACAATAAACAATATGCCTGTTGTTCCTTCAAATTATTGGCCTATGGTTCATGGAAGATTAAATTCACCCAGTGAAGTTTTGCAGGATGAAGAAGGTATTCAGATTATGCAGGTCTTAGGGCTTAATATGGCATGGATGCTTCACTGTTTTGAAGAAGGGGAAAAAGCAGGATACTATCCTGAAAAAGTCGAAAAAATACATACTAATTTTATAAAATAAAGGAGATAATATGAAAACAAAGACATTAATATTACTGAGCGTAATTGGCATTATTTTTATATTTTTGGGTTTTATCGGCTATCAATACTATATGAAACAAAATATTCAGCCCGGAGTTAAAAATCTTGCTAAAGAAAATATAGGAATTATTTATTGTTCATACAATGAAGGTATACAAGATATTGTAAATATAATTTCTAAAAAACTTAAAGCGGATATTATTGAATTAAAACCTGCAGTACCTTATCCAACTGACAAAGAGGAATTTTACAAACGAATACAGCTGGAAAACGGAGATTTATCTAAAGTTGTTTTGGACAATAAACTTATAGATTTAAAAAAGTATAAACTTTTAATTTTTGGTACTCCTGTTATTAAAGAACAGCCTTGCCCGGTAATAAAAAAATTCCTTGAAGATAATGCTGACCGTATAAATAATAAATCAGTAGCAACAATTGTTAAATATAATGAAAAAGAAAATACTGTTCCTACTCAGGAATATTTTTACTATAAATTATATAAAGCAAAGCAGAAACCTAATTTTGTCACAATGGCTAAGGATAAAACTGAGCTTAACTATACATTGGAACTATGGTTTAATGAAATGCAATTTGCTCGTGAAGAATTAAGATAATTTTTAAATAATTTACCAAAAAACAGGCATTCTATACCGCAGAATGTCTGTTTTTTTGTTGACAAAGGACTAATTATGTTCTATTTAATTTGTATGATTAAGGAAACTGAAAAAGGCATACTGGTCAATATAAAAATATCGCCAAATGCAAAAACAAACGAAATTATAAAAAATCAGGCAGAAACAAAAATAAAAATTACCGCTCAACCCATTGACGGTAAAGCAAATAAAGTTTTAACAGAGTTTTTATCCAAGAAATTTAAAATCCCGAAAACATCAATACAGATTGTTAAAGGGGAAACATCAAAGGAAAAAACTATTCTCTTTATTACATCTGATACGGCAAAAATTAATTTGCTTAAAGAAACTTTATAATTTTTGATTTTTGTAGCAAAAAATATTTTTACAATTTTTCATGCATCCATAACATCAAAAAGAAAGGTAAAATAAATATGATTTCATCAGTTGCATCAAAGCCCCTCTTAAAGACATCTTATACAGAACAGGGGAATGAATACAAAGAATCAAATATTGGTAAAACCGTTGCAGGTGCGTCAGTTGCGGGAGCAACCATTGTTTATGGCGGAGAAATGGCATTCAAGGGTGCCAAAAATATTTACGGGAAAGCAAAAACAATAAAAATGGATTTTTCTAAAATCAAAAAGCCGGGTTTTAAAGCGATTAAAGAAAATGCTCAAAGTTTTACAAAGAAATTAAATAAACCATCAATTATGAATGTTATTAAAAGCATTCCTGCAAAAATTTCAAATTTAGCACACAAAAGTGTTGATTTTGCAAAAGAAGGAATTGAATTTATAAAAGCAAACGCTAAAAAAGTAAATATTGCAAATATCAAAAAAGCCGGAAAATCCGCAATTGATTTTGTAAAAACAAATTCTAAAAAAGTTAATAAAGAAAACTTCAAAAAAGCAGGAGAAGCCATTGTTAATTTTGCGAAAAAACCGTCTGTCAAATATGGTGCAGGTATAGTTGCAGCATTTGCAGGTGTTTTCGCATTAGGCTATCTGGCAGATACAATTGCTAATAAAATCAGTGCTCACAGAGCAGATAAAGCATAAAATACTTTACATTTGAATTTATTGAGATATAATAAATTCAGGAGAAAACATGAAAAACTTATTACAAAAACATCATCATACTCATCATATCAACCCGTAGAGGCTGTAAGAGTTGTGATGTGCTTGTAAAATATAATCAATTCTGTTAATAACCTCTTCGGGAAAACAAGCCAAAGGGGTTATTTTTTGCCCTCCCCGAGTTTCTGATGTTCGCATTCTGCTCACATCGAAATTCAGCCCTCTCACAAAGGTAGAGGAACATTTAGGGAAATACACAGAATTGAGGAAAAACAAAAATGATTACAAATATTATATCGGCAATTGGAAACAACAGAAGCGTTTACCCTCTGATATTGAGAGACTGCGGAATAGAAGTTCCGTCTAAGATTTACATAACAAGAAAAGAAAATCTTAAAGAATCAAAAACAAAGGCAAATGATGCAACAAGAGAAAAATTTATAGATGAGTACGCAACATCAGCACTGTGGTTAGGCGGAATACCGTTTGTTGAAAAAGTTTATAACAAATTTATAAAACGCAAAGGTTTTAGCCCTGATGCGGACATAAAACTATTTAAAGAAAATGAATATCAGGGAATAGATTACAATATTAAAAAATTCAAAGATACTGCAGCAAAAGAGGTTGCGCAACTTGAAAAGATTAAAAATAACCGTGCGCTTTTTGAAAAAATCATCGCAGGTAAATTTGCAGCGGCAATTATCATACCTACCGCACTGATGGGTTTTGTTCTTCCAAAACTCAACTTTGCACTGACAAGAAAAATTAAGGAAAAGAGAATAGAAATTCCGCAAAAACAAGCTCTAAATCAAAAACCCTCCATGACCGCATTTACATCAGGCAAAAGCGTAAGTTTTACTGGCAACTGGGTAAGCGCAATCGCAAATATGAAAACTGTCGATAAAATGGCAATAACAGACGGTGGTCTGACTGTCGGGAGAGTTTCAACGTCAAGAAATAAAGATGAAGCCTGTGTAAATGCTTTCAGAATGATAGGCTCAATGATTCTTAATTTTGTAACTCCGATTTACATCGCAAAATTTCTTGACAAATGCGCAAACAAAGCCTTCGGACTTAATGTAAACCTTGATCCGCTCATAATGGGCGACAAAGAACTTGTTAACGCAATAAAAGAAAACAGAGTTGAACTCCCGAAATCCAATAATGCAAAAGATATTTTTGAATTTATTGATTCAAAACCGCAAAGCCTGTTTTCAAAATTCGCAAGTGGGCAAGGAAAAATTACCTATCTTGAAAACGGGATAAGAGATCCGAGAAAATATGTCGACGTTAAAGAGCTAGCAAAATTCAAGGATGAATTTGAAAACTTTATTAAATCAGCAAAAGAATCATCCGATATTTCAAAATTTGTTAAAAAAGCAAAATTTGTAAAAGGAATAAATATCTTATCAAATGTCGCAATAAGCAGTGCGTTGCTTGCGGTAGTTTTGCCAAAACTTCAGTACGGCTTTAACAAACTCGTAACAGGCTCTTACTCCGACCCCGGACTAAGAGATAATTAAAACTTGTGTTTTAAAAGTGCATAGACATCATTAAAAATTATCAGAATCATAAGCAAAATAAGGAGTAAGAAAAATATATTGCTTATTTTTTCGATATTTTCCTGATTTAGCGGTTTCCCTCGGAGTTTTTCAATAAGTAAAAACATAAAATGACCACCGTCTAACGCAGGAATCGGCAGGAAGTTTATCAATGCCAAATCCATGGAAATCATCGCGGTTAAAAGAAGTCCTGAAAACATCCCGCTGTTTTTAATGACATCTCCTCCGATTTTGGCAATAACAACGATTCCATGCAGGTCTTTTGCCGGAATTTTTCCGCTGAACAACTGCCACAAACCGTAAACAAGCATATAAGTCTGTTCCCATATGTATTTACAACTTTCCGTAAATATTCTTGCGGGAGTTTTTGTAACGGTCAAATCCTGCTTCGCAGCCATAGAAATTCCGATTATACCGTCTTTATTAGGATAAATCGGATTTAACTCAACAACTTTACCGTTTCTCAAAACAGTAATTACAACAGGTTTTAAACCGTCAGATAGGGCATAAGCCAAATCTTTAAGAGTATAAGTCCCGTCTGATACATAAGTTCCGTTTTTAATAGAATTTCTTAATTTTATCTGCTCTTTTGATAATTGAATTTCATCATTTTTGTAAGGAGCATAACCTTTTAATTCTTCGTCCTTTATAACAATTTTCGGTTCAATAACTTCATCTGAACCGATATTTACTATTTCACCTTTTTTAATTATTTTTTCAGTATCTAATGACGGATTAAGTTTTTGTAATTTTGCAAGATTTTCTGACGCAAATTTTTCATTTACATGCCCGTCAAATTTTGCACTGTTTTTGGAATAGAGAGAAATTGCATAAGTTGAATGAATATCAGAACCGTTAATTTTTATAATTCTGTCACCTTTTTTCAGACCGCTTTGCCACACAGATTCAGTTTTTGGAGCAGTAATAGAATTTATATAAACCTGATAATTTCCGGACGGCAATTTACCCCAAACAGCAGCAGTAAACATTACAAGCAAAATTGCTGTTATTACATTTGCGATTACACCGGCGCTGATTACTATCATCCTCTGCCATACAGGGCGATTTACAAACCTGTCTTTTGAATCTGCAGGGAGCTTTGAATCTTTATCATCATCAGGAAATGCGACATATCCTCCTAATAAACAAGCATGCACAAGAATTTCAACATCTCCGACTTTTTTACTCCATAATGTCGGCCCGATAGGCAAACCAAACCCAAATTTATCAACCTTGATGCCCAACATTCTTGCAGCCATAAAATGCCCTGCTTCGTGAACCAAAATCAAAAAACTGAGTAATAAAATCATTATTATAACTGACATATTTATATTTCCCTTTTATTTAAACTGGGCAGTAAATCTGACATCATTGTTAAAGAACAAACGAATATCATCAACCGCATATTTAAGCATCGCAAGTCTTTCAACCCCGACACCAAACGCAAAACCACTATATACATCAGGATCAATATCAACCCCTCTTAATACATTAGGGTCAACCATGCCTGCACCCAAAATTTCCAACCAACCCGTACCTGAGCATGTTCTGCACCCTTTGCCCTGACACATTATACACTGAACATCAACCTCTGCTGACGGTTCTGTAAACGGGAAAAAGCTGTTACGAAATCTTGTCGGGCGGCTTTCACCAAAATAAATTCTTATAAATTCGTTTAAAACACCCTTCAAATCACCAAAAGTTATACCTTTATCAACATAAAGACCTTCAATCTGATGGAAAAAGTTATTTTTTCTTGAATTGATATTTTCGTTACGATACACACGCCCCGGCGCAATAATTCTAATCGGAGGCTTTTTGGCTTCCATAGCATGAATCTGCGCACCTGAAGTTTGACTTCTTAATACAACATTAGGCGCAACATTTGTAAAAAAGGTATCCTGAACATCACGTGCAGGATGATCTTTTGGTACATTTAGCATATCAAAGTTATAATATTCGGTTTCAACCTCCGGAGCGAACTCATCTTCTACAACGCTAAAGCCAAGGCTTCTGAAAATTGAACAAATTTCTTCGGTTGTGGAAGTCAAAAGATGGGTGTGACCTTTCGGGATAAACTGCCCCGGCATAGTCACATCAAGTCTTTCTTTTTGCAGTTTTTCGTTCAATTCTTTTTCGTAAAACAATTTGAATTTATCCGCAATGGCACTTTCAAGTTTTTGGGTAATTTCATTAGCCAAAGCCCCGACAACTTTTTTATCCTCGATAGACAAGTCTTTCAAGCCTTTTTTAATCTCGTTAAATTCCCCTTTACGGCTTAAATATTTATTTTTGATATCTTCCAAATCTTTTGTATTAACGGCTTTTTCTATATCTGCCGAAGCATCCGAGTAAATTTTTTCCAATTGTTCTTTCATAATTTTTTCCTTTTCTTTCATTGTCCCCTCTACCTGTGGGAGAGGGTAGAATTTCAACTTGAGCAAAAAGCGAAAGTTAGAAATTCGGGTGAGGGTTATACCACCTCATTATATTGTTTTTCATAACCTATTGTTGTTTCAGGTCCGTGACCGCAATAAACAACCGTATCATCAGGCAGTTTGAAAAGTTTTTCTATAACGCTGTGTTTTATCTGTTCAAGGCTTCCGCCCATAAAATCTGTTCTGCCGACACTTCTTTTAAATAATGTGTCCCCGCTGAAAAGTTTTCCGTCATTAGTATAATAACACATTCCGCCTAAAGTATGACCTGGAGTAGAAATTGCCGTGAGTTCAACATCTCCGATTTTGAATTTGTCACCTTCTTTAATTTCTTTTTTTACACTTGTGACTTCAGGAATACGAACCCCGCCAAGCACCATTGTCATTTGAGGCGCATATTCAATTTGTTCTTTATCCTCTTGTGATACATAAATATCACAGCCAAATTCCTCATGAAATCTGTTGCAACCTAAAATATGGTCAAAATGCCCGTGAGTTAAAAGAACTTTTTTGAGATTAACCCCGAGCCTTTTAATTTCATTAATATAATCATCATCAGGACTTGAACAGTCTATCAAGAGCGCATCTTTTGTATCGTCATCAATTAAAAGATAGTTATTCGCATCAATAGGCCCCTGAACAAACGTAAGCATTTCAACCATTTAATCAAGACCTCTTACAAGTTTAAATATTTTGTTGCAGATATCAAATAATTCTTTTGCATCTTTAAGAGCAACCATATTCGCACCATCACAAAGCGCCTTGTCAGGTTCCGGATGAATTTCAAAGAACAAAACATCCGCACCTGAAGCCATGGCAGATTTTGCCAAAGTCGGAACAAATCTTCTGTCCCCGCCCGAACTTGTGCCGTTAGCCCCTGGAAGCTGAACGCTGTGAGTTGCGTCAAACACTACAGGATAACCAAATTCTTTCATAATCGGTATTCCCCGAAAATCTACAACTAAATTATTATACCCGAATGTTGTTCCTCTGTCTGTTACCATAATATTTTTATTACCGGAATCTTCAACCTTTTTTATCAAAGATTTCATTTGTTCGGGGGCAAGGAACTGACCTTTTTTGATGTTAATAATCTTATTGGTTTTACCTGCAGAAACAAGCAAATCCGTCTGACGGCATAAAAACGCAGGTATTTGAATAATATCTGCCACTTGCGCAACCCTTTGTGCCTGAGAAGGTTCATGAATATCCGTTACGATAGGCAGGTCAAATTTTTCTTTGACTTTTTTAAGCATTTCTAAGCCTTTTTCCATCCCGGGACCTCTGAATGAAGTCAAAGATGAACGGTTTGCTTTGTCAAATGATGATTTAAACACAAAATTTATGTCTAAATCACTTGTAATTTCTTTTAATCCCTGTGCAGTTTCGTTAAGAATTTCCTGACTTTCGATAGCACAAGGTCCTGCAAGGATAGTCAGTTTATCCCCGCCGATTTCAAAATCCCTAAGTTTAATCCTCTGTTTACTCATACCTGAATTATAAAAAAAACGCACAAAAATTACAAGGTTTAAAACAAACTCTGTTGATTTGAGTTTACGGTTTTATAGCCAAGGTGTCTGTAGGTTTCGGGGGTAACTTTTCTGCCTCTTGGGGTACGTTGCAAAAGTCCGCATTGTAAAAGATAGGGTTCACACACATCTTCTAATGTTCTTGAATCTTCTCCTATTGCGGCGCTGATAGTTTCTATCCCGACAGGACCGCCGTCATATTTTTCAATAATAAGTTTTAGTAAATTTCTATCAGTATTATCTAAACCAAACTCATCAATTTCAAGAATATCAAGCGAACTGTTTGCGATATCTTCATTAATTTTTCCGTTATTTTTGACTATTGCATAATCGCTGACCCTTTTTATAAGCCTGTTTGCAATTCGTGGTGTACCGCGTGAGCGTTTTGCTATTGCATAAGCAGATTTTCCGTCAATTTCTATATCAAGAAGTTTTGCGGTTCTTTCTATAACCTTTGAAAGTTCCTCCGGAGTATAAAATTCAAGCCTGTGAACTATCCCGAACCTGTCCCTTAACGGACCTGAAAGTTCGCCTGCTTTTGTAGTCGCACCGATGAGAGTAAATTTTGGTAAGGGAATACGCAAAGTCTTGACAGTCTGTGCCTTGCCGGTTGTCATATCGAGATAAAAATCTTCCATAGCGGGGTATAATATTTCTTCCGCAACTTTATTCAGACGGTGAATTTCATCAATAAACAAAATCTGGTTTTCCTCCAAAGACATCAATATACCTATAATATCTCGGGGTCTTTCAAGAGCCGGGGCAGAAGTAATTTTAACAGGCACGCCCATTTCGTTGCCGATTACACCTGCAAGAGTGGTTTTGCCCAAACCGGGAGGGCCATAAAACAATATGTGATCAAGTGCTTTTTCTCTTTTTTTGGATGCCTCAATCGTAATTTTTAAATGTTTAAGTAAATTAGATTGACCAATGTACGAATTAAAATCCTTCGGACGAATACTGTTCTCAAATGCTCTGTCATTATCATTTGCATCAGTCTTAACCACAGGATTTTTCTTTTCATGAGGTTTAATATTCAAAAAATCATTATCATCCGAAATTATACTCAAAATTACACTCCCTTAAAACAATAATAACACAAGTTTGGCGATACATCAAATTGACAAAAACAGATAAATAATATAAATTAAATATGTAAATTAGGAGGTAAATATGGAAGAAAAACAATTTAATACGGAATGGCTTGCAACATTTTTGTTTTGCTTATTTTTAGGAATATTTGGAGCACATCGTTTTTGGACAGGCAAAAAAGGCTCCGCATGGGCTATGCTGCTTATAAGTTTACTTTTAGGCTGGCTTGGTATAGGACTTTTGATTACAAGTATTTGGGCTCTTGTTGATTTAATTTTAATCGCTTGTGCAAAATTCACAGGCAAAGATGGACAGCCTATTCCTTGGATGGTATAGAAACATACAAAAAAAATAACGAGTCGATTAATTTATATCGGCTCGTTATTTTTGCTATTTATAAATAAATGTAACAAAAATCTCTGTTCTGAAGCAATTTTACAGAAATTATATACTTTTTATATATAACAAAAGGAGGTGCTTAAATATGGGCGGAGGACCAAGACCTGCAAAAGCAGTCAGAAACAGAGCGATTGGAAACATTATGAAACAAAGGCAACAAGCCAAAAGATCAACACCGCAAGGACCTGATAAAGCTCAACAGGCAAATAATTACATACAGGATTATTACAGAGAAATGCAAGAGGCAAGACAACGTAATATTGACTGGTTTGAAAATGGGACAGGTGACCAAACAGATAGTGATGTATATGCAAGAGAATGGGTACAGCGTCAAATTAGCGGCGAACGGGGAACATCTCTTACCCAAGCAGAAATAGACGCCATTTTAAAAGAAGCAAAAAGAGATGATCACAGACCACATTAATAGTCGTTAAAAAAGCGGCTCGCAATGCGAGCCGCTTTTTGTTTGTATAATTTGTAAAAATTAACGTTTAGAGAATTGGAATCTCTTACGAGCTCTTTTTCTACCGTATTTTTTACGTTCTTTAACACGTGGGTCTCTGGTTAATAAGCCTTCTGCCTTAAGAACATTTCTGTATTCTTCATTAGCTTTGAGTAAAGCTCTTGAAATACCGTGTTTAATAGCACCACACTGTGCAACAACACCACCGCCTACTGCTTTAACTCTGACATCATATCTGTCCTGAGTTTCAGTTAAAACAAGCGGTCTATACACTAACATTTCGATAGCAGGTCTGTTGCCAATGTAGTTTTTCAAAGTTTTGCCGTTTACAAAGATTCTTCCTGAACCTTTTACCAATTTGACAACGGCGATGGAGGTCTTTCTTCTGCCTGTAGCCATTATAATATCTTTATCTGCCATTATTTAGCCTCCTTCGGTAATACAACCGGTTTTTGTGCTGCATGAGGATGTTCACTGCCTACATATACCTTTAATTTGTTAAACTGTTCAGCACCTAAAGTATTATGCTGCAACATACCTCTAACAGCATGTTCAATAACAATTCTCGGGTCTTTTTCCATAACTTCTTTGAAAGAAGCAGTCTTCAATCCACCCGGATAACCGGTGTGATGTAAATAAATTTTATCAGTTTCTTTTTTACCTGAAACTACAACTTTATCAGCGTTGATAACGATTACAAAATCGCCTGTATCAACGTTTGGGGTGTATTCAGGTTTATTTTTGCCTCTTAAAATGTCTGCAACACGAACAGCAAGACGACCTAAAATTTCGCCTTCAGCGTCGATTACATACCATTTTCTTTCAACTTCAAGAGGTTTAGCTGAATATGTTTTCATATTGCATTTTCTCCATTATGTTTTTTAGTACGTTACTTCAATTAGTGTCAACCCATACGGGCTAACTGTTTGACCTGCTTTTTTGCGGTCTTTAGCTTCAAGAACCTTTAACATATGTTCGGGTTCAAGATTATGTCCTTCTATTTCAAGAAGGGTTCCGACAATTGTTCTTACCATATTGTATAAAAACCTGTTTCCAACAATATCAATAATCACTCGGTCACCAAGTTTTTGAACTTTGGCGCTTTCGATAAAACAGACTTTGCTCGGGTTCAGCGTTCCGGAGCTTTTAAAACTTGAAAAATCATGTTCCCCAAGCAGATAATTTAAAGATTTTTGCATTCTTTTTTCATCTGTCGGATATTTCACCCTCATCAAATCGCCATCAAATGCGTTTTTACATTTTCGGTTTATAAATTCAAACCTGTAATGGCGCCTTTTTGCGCTTTTTTGAGCGTGAAAACAATCATCCACCTGTTTTAAATCACTGACCGAGATATCATCAGGCAAAATTTCGTTTAATTGATAGACAAATTTTGAAGCAACAATATCTTTGTCTGTATCAAAATGAACGACCTGCCCTTTGGAATTTACACCTTTGTCAGTTCTTCCGGAAAAGACTGTTTTAAACTGTCGGTTATTATTTTCGGTATCACCGAATATCAATGTACTGAGTGCTTTTTCAAGTTCATGCTGTATTGTGGGCTCTTTTATGGGTTCGTCATCCTGAAATTGGATTTGGCTTCCCGCATAATTTTTGCCCCTATACTGAACTTTTAAAGCATATCGCATCTGATATTACACCAACTGAATCAGTGCCATTTCAGAAGCATCACCTCTGCGAGGCGGTAAATGGTAAATTCTTGTATATCCGCCTTTTTGTTCAGCGTATTTTTTACCGATTACAACAAACAATTTTCTCAAAACTGTTTGAGGTGTTTTCTTAACTTCATCGGTGAATTTACCGTCAGCAGGAACTTCAACGTATGCTTTTTTCTTAACATCATAAGCCATGAAGTCACCTGTTTCTTTGTTATAGATGTACTTTGCAGCGTTGCGGATTGAATTCAAGTCGCCTTTCTTTGCAAGAGTGATAATTTTTTCCGCATATGGTTTTAATGCTTTCGCACGAGCCAATGTGGTTGTGATTTCACCATGAACAAAAAGTTCGGTTGCTAAAGAACGGAGCAAAGCTTTTCTTTGATCCTGCGCTTTTCCAAGCGTATGTTTTTTAGTTTGGTGTCTCATTGTCTTTTTCCTTTATATTTCGTTGCCGAGATATCCGGCATGTATTATCCGATTAAATCTTCTTCCTCTACAGGATTTGGAGCTAAATCCAAACCAAAGTGATGTAATCTTTCAATTACTTCGTCTGAAGATTTTTTACCGAAGTTTTTGATATTTAATAAATCATGTTCTGATTTTTTCAAAAGTTCGGACATAGAATTGATACTTGCTCTCTTTAAGCAGTTATATGCTCTGACAGAAAGTTCCAATTCTTCGATTGTCATTTTCGGTTCATCTTCTTCAACTACAACTTCTTCTTCCATAACAGGTATTGAAGCAACTGCAGGTTGACCTGTGATAGATGCAATCTGCATAAAGTGTTCAATAAGAAGATTTGCAGCCTGGCTCAATGCATTTTGAACATCAACCGAACCGTTAGACCAGATTTCAAGAGTTAATTTGTCATAGTCTAAAGAATCGCCTACACGTGTACTTTCAACATTATAACTAACTCTTTTGATTGGCATAAATGTTGCATCAATAGGTAATACATCGATTGAATCACCTTTAACATCTCTTGGAACATCGTGTGCAACATAGCCTTTACCTGATTCAACAATTACATCTGCGTGGAATGAACCGCCATCTGCAACCGTACAAATCAACCAATCAGGGTTAACAACCTTAACTCCCGCAGGCAACTGAATATCGCTTGCCAGAACAGGACCCGGTTTGTCAACATCTATTCTGAGGTGTTGAGCCTCTTTGGAATCTGTTTTTACAACCAATCCTTTAAGGTTCAATATAACGTCGATAACATCTTCCAACACTCCGGGAATAGCAGTGTACTCATGAGTGATGCTTTCAATTCTCGTACTTGTAACTGCAGTACCTTCAAGGCTTGATAATAATACACGTCTTAAAGCATTACCGATAGTTGTACCGAATCCTCTTTCTAATGGTTCGATAACAAATTTACCGTACTGTGAACCGTCTGAATTTGTTGCTGTATCAACACATTTAATTTTTAATTCCATTATTTTAATCTCCTAAGTTTATCTACTACGTGTTTTTGTAAGATTTTCTTACTTTCTGCTATTTATTATTTAGAGTAGTATTCGATTACGAGCTGTTCCTTAAGATCAGGATCTAACTCTTCTCTTTCAGGAATTCTGTCAAAAGTGATTTTGAATTCTGATTTATCAATTGTCATCCAAGCAGGAGCACATGCTAAATCTATTGAATCCATTACACCTTGAACAAATTTTGAACTTTTTGCTTTTACGGTAATAACATCACCCGCTTTTACAAGGTAAGAAGGAATGTCAACTTTTTTACCGTTAACAAGAACATGTCCGTGATTAACAATTTGTCTTGTCTGTTTACGAGTAATGCCAAAGCCTGCTCTGAATAAGATGTTATCAAGTCTTGATTCAAGTAATTGCAAAAGAATAGTACCTGTAACACCTTTTCTTCTGGTTGCTTCCTGATAATATCTTGCAAATTGTTTTTCACTTACTAAGTATGTTAATCTGATTTTTTGTTTTTCTTTTAAGTGAAGAGCATATTCAGAAAGTTTCTTTCTGGTTGCGCCATGCTGACCTGAAGCAGTTTGACGCATAGAAGTTGTCAACTTTCTGTTTGATAAGTCTTTTACTCCATAGTTACGGAATAATTTTTCACTTGGTCCTGTATATCTTGCCATTATTTTCTCCTTTTCTTTTGTGCGGGGCATCTGTGGTTTACGATTGGACTATTATCGCAAGCCCCCGCCGTTTATTTTACTTTCCCCGCCTGTGCAATCAAAGATTGCTTCGTTCACTTCACTTCCGTTTCGTTCACAACGGCGGTCATATAATGTTTCGTGTCCTGCTCGTCTTGCCATTCGGCAAGCCGACACCGACACTTCACACCAGTTTACGCACTCTATACACGTCTTTTCTTTGGCGGACGGCAACCATTGTGAGGAATCGGAGTTACATCTTTGATTAATGTAATTTCCAAACCTGCTGCTTGAATTGCTCTGATTGCTGTTTCTCTGCCTGAACCCGGCCCTTTGATATGAACTTCAACTTTTTTCATACCTTGGTCGATTGATTTTTTTGCTACCATTTCTGCAGCAGATTGTGCTGCAAACGGTGTACCTTTTCTGGCACCCTTGAATCCTGATGCTCCGGCTGTTGCCCAAGCAATAGCATTACCTTGAGTGTCTGTAGAAGTTACGATTGTATTGTTGAAAGTTGACTGAATATGTACAACTCCCTGTAATACATTCTTCTTTTCCTTTTTCTTTGTTGTTCTTGGTCTTGCCATTTTTACTTTCCTTTATATTAATAGTGTTTATTACTTCTTACCTGCAATTGCGGCACCTTTTTTACCGCGTTGAGTTCTTGCATTAGTTTTTGTTCTTTGACCTCTGCAAGGAAGTTTACGTTTGTGACGAAGTCCTCGGTAGGAACCGATTTCCTGCAAACGTTTGATATTCATTGCAACATCACGTCTCAAATCACCTTCAATGTGATAATTTGAAAGTTCTTCTCGCAATACTTTGATATCTTCTTCAGTTAAATTGTCTGTTCTTAAATCAGGTGAAATACCTGTCTTTGCTAAAATATTCTTAGCTCGAGTAGGCCCGATACCGTAAATGTATGTTAAGGCTACTTCCATTCTTTTGTTACGAGGTAAATCTACCCCTACTAATCTTGCCATGTTTTTCTCCTTTTCTTTGGCTTTGTGCGCCGAAACAACCCTGCCTATGTAGCACGCTGCCCCGTTATTCGCACCCGGTGTTAGATTTTTTTATATAAGAGGCATAAATACTTCCTCTCCAACCGCCGACACGCGCGGTTTCCGCTTTGCGATTACCCTTGACGTTGTTTGTGTTTAGGATTTTCGCAAATTACGGCAATTCTGCCTTTTCTTTTAATACATTTGCATTTGTCGCAAATTTTCTTTACTGATGATCTTACTTTCATTTTCTTTTCCTTTATATTTTTCTGTTCGTGAGATTCTACTTTAATCTGAAGGTAATACGCCCTTTGGTTAAATCGTATGGAGTCATTTCAACTCTTACTTTATCCCCGGGAAGTATTCTTATAAAATTTTTTCTTATCTTTCCCGAAATATGAGCCAATATTTCGTGATCATTTTCAAGTTTAACTTTGAACATCGCATTCGGCATGGATTCAATAATCGTGCCTACGAATTCTATTACGTCTTTTGCCATATATACCTCTTTTTTCGGCTGTCAAATACTCACAATAATTGTAAGTATAACAATTCTAACTGCTGAAAATTTCAATGCAAGGGGGTAAATATTATGAACAAAGCAATTTTTAACACTTTTTTACAATCTGTTTTTATAAATATAGCACACAACTGCTTGATTAAAGAAAAACGGAAAATGCACATATAAAAATACTTTTAAATAAATTGTAAATTTTTATTAAGTAAATTTAATATGCAGATTATTAATTAAACAATTATTTGAAAATCAGGCAAATTATGTTACAATTTTTTTATGAATAATACGGCAGAAAATGTTACAATTAAACGGATGGCAAAAGAAGATGTTGACGGAGTTATCGCTATAGAAGAAAAAGCTTACGGAGAACACCACTGGTCAAAAGATTCATTTATGCAGGAGCTTAATAATGATCTTGCATGGTACTATTCTTTGTTCAATACAGAAGGAAAACTGGTAGCATATGCAGGAACCTGGCATATTCTGGAAGAAGCCCATATTACAAATATTGCAGTAGACAAAGACCACAGGCGTAAAGGTTATGGGGAAGCATTATTAAAACACATACTTGACGATTGTTATAAAGAAATGATTAAATATCTGACTTTAGAAGTCAGAGTCAGCAACAAAGCCGCTATCAGCCTTTACGAAAAATACGGCTTCAGTTCTTTCGGTATAAGAAAGAAATATTATCAGGATAATAATGAAGATGCAATGATTATGTGGACAAAAAATATATTCTATGACGAGTTCAAACTGCCGTTTGAGCAAAAAAGCGAAGAATTAACAAAAAGGATACTTATAAATGTCTGAAGAAGTCTTGATACCTAAAATGAAAAGACTTGATGTGAAACAAAAACGGATAAAAATACCCGTTAATAATTTCATTCTCGTAATTTTATGCACCTTGTTAATTATCTGTTCCACATTTATTAACATTGACATTAAACATTATATTATTCCTAATGGATTTTCATTCGGCAAAACTTTTACAAGTGAAGATTTTATATACAGTTTCAGCATAATTCCCCAAATTCCCGTATTAATGTTTACATGTTCTGTTTTAGGGAGGAAATTATCCGTAACATGCGTATGCTTATATATAATACTCGGGCTTTTTGCATTTCCGTTTTTTGCACTCGGAGGAGGACTCGGATATGCGGGAGAATACAGTTTCGGATACATACTTGCTTTTATACTCGGAGTATGGGTAGCCGGCAGTTTTCTGAATAAGAAATACTCTTTTATGTACATGATACTTGCATCAATATTAGGAGTCTTAGCAATTCATATATGCGGAATTATTTACATGATTGTACTTGCATTTATAAAAGGCGATGGAAAAATGTTTATGCAAACCTGGATAAGTGCACAAAGCGGTCTTAAAGTGGTATATGACATAGTTTTGAGCTTTATTGGAATACTTATCGGGAAATATATTCACGAATTTTTTAAATTCTTGGCAGATTAATATTTGAAAGATATGTAAAAATATGATATTATAAAATTGGAATTATCCGGAGGACTTATGGATTTTAGAGAGATATTTACCGATATACCGGTATTAATAGTAATTGTGACATTTGTTTTTTCCCTTATATACTGTCTTATTCAGTATATTAAGGTTAACAAAAACCTGAAAACTATTATTAAATTTATATCAACATTTAAGAAAAATGATTTGAATTTCCGCTTTAAAGAGCTTGACGGATGGATGATGTCAAATCCTTATGTATCAATTATTTGGATTGAGTTCAAAAATACACTCGTATTTTCCGAATCTGTTGCATTAAAAGATGGGGATGATTATCAATATCAGGATGTATCTTCCACTGTTCAAAATGTTCAGACAACATTTGATCCTTTGTATTTCTTTAATGAAGAAACTCTTGTAACATCAAAATTTAATTATAAGATGATACAAACTATTCCTACGATTTTGACAGGTTTTGGTCCATTATTTACATTTATGAAAATTGCTATTGCATTCGGTATGATTGACTTTTCATCACCTGAAAAAACAATAAATTCAGTTGCTGCATTTATGCAGGGGATGCAGGCAGCAGCTTTTGTATCAGTTGTTGCGGTATCTTCATCCCTTATTTATTTATTGGTAGAAAAAGGATTGTTCCAGTTACTGTGTAAAAAACCTTTAGCAAAAATACAAAATATTGTCGGCGAATTATTTGCAAGCATTACTTCAGAGAAATTTCTGTATGAATTATTAAGAGAATCAAAAGTTCAGAATAACTCCGCTGCAAACCTTATTGAAAAAATTCCGAAACAATTTAAAAGTGCATTCAATGAAACAATGGCCGCAAATTTGGTTCCGTATCTTGAAAACATGATTTTCGGATTAAATCAGCTTAACAAACAAATGAAAGAAGTTGCCAAAGGAGCCAAAGGCGGAGACGAAGTTGACGGACTGTTTTAGGAGAAACAAATAAATGGCAATGATGCAAAGAAAACATCACGCAGAAGATGATGGCGGAAATATTTTCTGGGTTACAATGTCAGACCTTATGTTAGGTTTGGCAATCATCTTTATTACTCTGTTTGTCCTCGCAATGACAGGTTTTAACCAAAAGACAGTACAGCAGCAGCGTGTAAAAATGGAAGTTGCTCAAAAAATAGAGAGTGAACTTCAAAGACAACATATTGATGCAAAAATTGACCGTATGACAGGCGACTTAAAAATCCCATCTTCAGCACTTTTTGAAGTTAACAGTTATATCCTGAAACCTGAGGGGAAAAAATTTCTTGATAAATTAACCCCAATATATGTAAATACAATTTTTTCAAATAAAAAACTTGCTAATAACATTGAAACTATCATTATTCAGGGGCACACGGATTCTCAGGCTTTTGCCGGTCTTACGAATATAAATGACCAATTTGTTTACAATATGGACCTGAGTACAAAGAGAGCAAATTCTGTTGCTGCATATATGCTTGGAGGTCATTACAAACCTGAATATAATGAGGAATTTCGACACATGATTGCAGTAGAAGGAAGAAGCTTCAATGATTTAATCTTCGATGATCAGGGGAATGAGGATATGACAAAAAGCCGTCGTGTAGAAATTAAATTAAAAGTCAGAGACTGGAGTATCGCAACATTTTTCGGAATGAAAAAATAAAATGATAGAAGAAAACAATATTTTAGAAACAATAAATATGATTAAACTGTACAATCTTGATATCAGGACTGTGACACTTGCTCTTAGTCTGAGAGATTGCATAAGCGAAGATGTTGACAGAGTTTGCGATAATATTTATAACAAAATAAAAAAATATGCTAAGAATCTGGTTTCTTATGCCGAAGAACTTGCAGACGAATATTCCATTCCTATCATAAATAAAAGAATTTCCGTAACCCCTGTAAGCTTAATTGGTGAATCCTGCAAAAAACCGGATTATGTAAAAATTGCAAAAACACTTGATATGGCTGCAAAAGAAGTCGGCGTTAATTTTGTAGGCGGATTTAGCGCTCTCGTTGAAAAAGGTATGACAAAAGGTGATGAACTCTTAATAGAAAGCATCCCTCAGGCACTTGCACAAACACAAAGACTTTGTTCATCTGTCAATGTTGCCTCATCAAAAGCAGGGATTAATATGGATGCCGTTTTAAAAATGGCTGAAATTATAAAAAAGTCTGCACTACTCACAAAAGATCAGGATTGTATCGGAGCTGCAAAACTGGTAGTATTTTGTAATGTTCCGAGTGATAATCCGTTTATGGCAGGGGCATTTTGCGGAATAGGAGAAAATGAAGTTGCATTAAATGTCGGAGTTTCAGGTCCTGGAGCCGTAAGGGCTGCAATTTTAGGATTAAAAGACAAAACCGATATGAGTGAACTTGCCAATAAAATAAAACAAACTGCTTATAAAATAACATCAACCGGAGAACTTATCGGTAGGAAATTATCAAAAAGATTGGGGATTCCATTTGGAGTAATAGATTTATCTCTGGCTCCTACACCAGCAGTCGGAGATAGCGTTGCCGGAATATTTCAGGCAATGGGGCTTGAACATGCAGGTGCCCATGGGACAACAGCGGCACTCGCAATGTTAAATGATGCGGTTAAAAAGGGTGGAATTATGGCGAGTTCACATGTCGGAGGTTTATCGGGAGCATTTATTCCTGTATCCGAAGATGCAGGAATGATTGAAGCCGCACAAAAAAAATACATTAATATTCAAAAACTTGAAGCAATGACTTCCGTTTGTTCTGTAGGTCTTGATATGATTGCAATACCAGGAGATACACCGGAAAGTACAATAGCGGGAATGATAGCTGATGAGATGGCAATCGGAATGATTAATAAAAAAACAACGGCAGTAAGAATCATCCCCGCAATAGGGAAAAAAGTTGGCGACAATGTTCATTTCGGCGGACTGCTCGGCGATGCTCCAATTATGGGTATAAGCAATTTAGCAGCTGAAAAATTTGTTAACAGAGGCGGAAGAATACCGGCTCCAATACACAGTATGAATAATTAATCGGAGTTAAATATGACAGTAACATTAAATGAAATGGCAAATAAACTTCAATCATATATTATTGATTCACAATCAGATGCTCACAGTTCTTCAAATGCGAATTTAAATTTAGCAAAATACAACAATATTAAACTTGCGATGGATGAAACGGTTCGTTTCCCTCATATTATAATCCGTATCGGAATTTCAGAAGCAATATACGGATTAAGAGACGGTGTCAGATCAGAAGGCGGACTCGGGCCTGATGAAAAATATGTTCACAAATGGCTTGGCAATTACGCTGTCATATCAGAATTAACGGAAATTTATAAAAATTTCCGAGATAATTTAATGGCTATGGGTGACCACGCAGAATCAGATGATTATGCAATTGAAATTGATACTAACGGTAAAATTAAAAGAGTTTATGAAGCAAATGCTGCAGTTGGCAGAAATGAAAAAGAACGTAAAGAACAAAGACAAAAAGAAATAAGAAAAGAATTAAAAGATTTTTTAAAATCGAATAAACGCAGACTTACTTAGTTTTAATACTGTTTTTACTGCGCAGATTTCTGTGATAAGTTATTGCAAATCGGTGTGCCTCATCCCTTATCCTTTGAATTAAAAACAAGGCACTTGATTCTCGGGGTAAAAGTATGGATTTAGACTTATGCGGCAAAAACACTTCTTCCTGACGCTTTGCAAGCGAAACAAAATCAATTCCGGTTATCCCCATATCCTTAACAACTTTCATAACGCTTGATAATTGACCTTTACCGCCGTCAATTATGATTAAATCCGGTTTATCCCAGCCTTTTTCACCCAAACGTGAAAGGCGCCTTGTTAAAACCTCTTTCATTGACAAAAAATCATCGGGCTTACCTTCGGTTGATTTGATTTTAAATTTTTTATACTCAGATTTTTTACTCAAACCATTTATAAACGTAACCATTGAAGCAACCGTGTTTGTTCCCTGTATGTGCGAAATATCATAACATTCCATACGGTAAGGGAAATTGTTGAGTTTTAGTTTTTCTTTCAAAAATGAGCCGATTAGATTAAAATCCTCGTTAATTTTTGACATCTTTGAAAGTTTTGCGTTATTTAAAATTACATGTGCATTTTTATCGGCAAGTTTTTGGAGTTCCTTACCCTGTGCCGATTTACCGTAACTTATTTTTACGTTTTTGCCTGATATTATATTCAGCCATTTTTCATATAATGCTTTTGAACCGACTTGCTCTAATACATCCGACACAATTCTGTCAGGAAATTCCAAAGACAAAGTATTGTAATACTCTTTGAAAAATGTTTCAAAATATTCAATTTTATCTTCTTCTTCAACATCGAACGTAAAATCTTTTTTGTCTATAAGCCGACCTTCTCTAATCATCATTATTACAATAACCAAAATTCCATCCTCATGGGCAAGCGAAAGGACATCTTCATTAAGTTTGGTGTTTTCATAAACAACTTTTTGTTTTTCAAGTGTTTTTTGCAGATCAAAATAACTGTCACGGAGCCGAGCAGCCTTTTCATACTGCTGAGCATCGGAATATTTTTGGATTTGCGCCATGAGCTGCTTCATAAGTTCTGATTGTTTACCGGATAAAAATAACTCTGCCTGATGGACAACTGCCTTGTATTCCTCGCTTGAAACAAGCCCCTGACAAGGTGCAAGACATTTGCCAATTGAATAATAAAGGCATGGGCGGGATTTGAAACGAGGAGTGTTACACTGTTTTAACGGAAATATTTTCTTTAAAAAATCAAGTGTAGAGTGCATAGCACCAATATTTGTGTAAGGACCGTAATACCTTCCTTTTAGTTTGTTGATATTGCGTTTGCGCACAATCTGAATACGGGGAAAATCCTCGTCAGTTATGAGAAAATACGGATATTTTTTGTCATCTTTTAATAAAATATTGTATTTTGGCTTGTGTTTTTTGATTAAATGACTTTCTAATATCAGGGCTTCAACTTCGGAATTTGTAATGATGTATTCAAGATGGTCAATTTGGGAAACCAAAACATTGACTTTTACGCTGTCATGCTTGCGGTTGAAATAAGATTTTACACGCCGTTTTAAAATCTTTGCCTTTCCGACATAGATAATTTCGTTGTCAGAATTGTAATACAGATAACACCCCGGAAGTTCGGGCAGCATCTTTAAACTTTCTTTGAGTTTGTCATTCATAAAGGCATTATAGCACATTTTTAACAAATAAGGTGCGAAAAATCGCACCTTACTTATTATTAAATTTTCGCTTTAATTAAATTTATAATTCCAAATTATTTGAAAGAATATCCATTTCTTGTGCTGAAGCGTAAGCGCTATGGCATCCGCAATCAGCATAAATAACTTCGCCTGTCATACCTGAAGATAAATCAGACGCCAAGAACAAACCTGCTTTACCTACATCTTCAAGTGCAACATTTCTTCCTAAAGGCGCTCTTGCAACAGCAGCTTTAAGCATTTTAGAAAATCCGCCGATACCCATTGCCGCAAGTGTTTTAACCGGTCCTGCAGATAAGCAGTTGACTCTGACACCTTTTTTACCTAAATCAACTGATAAAAATCTCATTGAAGATTCCAAAGCAGCCTTTGCAACACCCATTACATTATAACCCGGAACTGACAATATTGAACCTAAATAAGTCATTGCAAATATTGAACCGCCTTCGTTCATGACATTTTCTGCATATTTACAAACAGTCACAAGAGAATAAGCACTTATACCGAGTGCCAAATCCCAGCCTGCCTTTGTTGTATCAATAAATCTGCCTGTTAAATCTTCTTTATTCGCAAATGCAACTGCGTGAACAACAAAATCCAATTTGCCGTAAACTTTTTCACATTCGTCAAAAACTTTTTTAACGTCTTCTTCTTTAGTTACATCACATTCCATTATAATTTTTGCGCCAAAGCTTTCGGCAATCGGTCTTACACGTTTTTCCATCGCTTCATTAGCATATGTGAAAGCAATTTCACCACCTGCTTCATAAATCTCTTTTGCTATACCGTAAGCAATACCATGAGTGTTGCTTACCCCAAAAATTAAACCTTTTTTACCTTTCATTAAATCCATAGTTAAGTTCTCCCTAATTTTTAATAACAGGTTAATTTTAACAAAAAGATATTCTGAAATCAAATTAAGCCATTTTTGTTATACAATCAGATTATGAGCATTATTTCAAAGACATACGAATCATTGGAATTTGATAAAATTAAGGCGGAACTGTCCAAATATGCAAAATTTGAGCAAAGTACAAATCTTTGCCTGAGATTATCTCCGCATAATAACATTAATGATATAAAAGAACAAATTGAACTCACAAGAGAAGCAAAAAAAATTCTTGACCTTGCAAAAGAAACTCCGACAGAATTTATTGCAGATGTTACTCGTATTGAAAATAATGCATCACTTTCATATCTTGAGGAACAGGAACTTATAGACCTTGCAAAAACAATGAAGTCATCAAGATTGTTAAAAAAATTTATCAACGAAAATAGTGAAAACAATTTTTTATTAAAACAAAAAGTTCAGAATCTTATTTCTGATAAAGAAACAGAAGACAAAATTTTTGAAACTTTTGATGAAAATTTAAAAATCCGACAAAATGCAACACCTGAACTGAAAGGTCTGTATTCATCATTAAAAGATACCGAACAGAATTTGCGCGATACTGTAAACAGTCTTTTAAACAACCCTAATTTTTCAAAATATCTTCAGGAAAATATTTATACACAAAGAGATGAGCGAATTGTTTTTCAGGTTATGGCATCAAACAAAACTAAAATACCGGGGATTGTGCATGACGTATCTTCAAGCGCAAAAACTTTTTATATTGAACCTGCTCAGATTGTTCCACTAAACAACAAAATCAGAGAGGTTAAAGCAAAAATCAGACAGGAATGTATAAAAATTCTTGTTTCGCTTACAGATTTGGTTAAAAGCAGATTAAAAGAACTCGCTTTGTGCGAAAAGATTATGGCAGAAATTGATTTTCATTTTGCGAAGGCAAGATATGCGGTGAAAATACAAGGGGTTGAACCGGAAATAACCGATGAAAAAGGTTATATTTATTTTGAAAATATGAAACATCCTTTGCTTTTAATTTCAAAAGGGGAAGATGTTGTTTCAAATAACTTTGAAATCGGCGGGAAATGTAATTATAATTCTCTGATAATTACAGGCTCAAATACCGGTGGGAAAACAGTTACGTTAAAAACAATAGGTCTTTTTATTATAATGGCAAAAGCAGGAATGTTTCTGCCATGCACTTATGCAAAACTTTATCCGTTTAGTAAAGTTTTTGCGGACATCGGGGATAACCAAAATATTTTAGAAAGTCTTTCTACATTTTCATCCCACATGACAAATATTATTGAGATTTTAAAAGAGAGTGATGAAAATTCATTTGTACTTTTAGACGAAATCTGTGCGGGAACTGACCCTGTTGAGGGTGCGGTTTTAGCGCAGGGAATACTTGATAAACTTGCCCGGAAAAAAGTTACAAGCGTAATTACAACCCACTACGGAGAATTAAAAGCGCTTGAATTTTCAAATCCGTTTTTTAAAAATGCTTCTGTTGAGTTTAATACTGAGACTTTACAACCCACATATAAATTACTTATTGGTATCCCGGGTTTGAGTAATGCTATTTCTATTGCATCAAATTTAGGATTGGACAAAGACATTGTTGATAAAGCAAAAACTTCGCTTATCACCCAAAAAGACCCTACGATTGCAGTCGTTGAAAAATTACAAAAAACACATCAGGAATTGTCACAAAACCTGGAGAAAGCACAGGAATTAAAAGAAGATTCTCAAAACATCAAAGAAGAATATGAACAAAATCTCAAACAGGTTAAGCAGGATAAGAAAAAGACACTCAAAAATATTAAAACAAAATTTGATGCCGAAATTATGGAAGCGAGAGGAGAAATAAAACAAATTTTAGATGAGCTTCGTCAGGAAAAATCAGAAAAAATTGCACGCAGAGCCTATTCTCGCCTTGCAAAACTTGAACAAAATTTCAGAAATAACGTCGATAAAGTTTCCGATAAAGAACAATATATTGAAATTGACTGGGACAAGGTAGTAATTGGCGATGTTGTTATGCTCAAAAATCTTCACCAGAAAGTAAAAGTTATAACACTCCCTGATAAAAATAAACGTCTGACGGTTGATATGGGGAATATGACTATGAAAGTTAAAACTGATGAGCTCGCAGTTCTTGACGAAAATTATAAAGAATCAAAGAAAAATGTCATCCCAGGAATGTCGTTTAAAAAATTTGAACTTCGCAGACTTTCAATGAGTCAGGAGCTTGACCTGCGTGGTTACAGGGTTGAAGAAGCGCTTGATGAGGTCGAAAATTATCTTGATCAGGCAAGTCTTGCAAATCTCACTCCTGTTTATATAATACATGGGCATGGAACGGGAGCACTAAAACAAGCAGTACGAGATTTTTTAAAAACTTCGCCTTACGTTGCAAAATTCAGACCGGGAGAAGACACTGAAGGCGGTGACGGAGTCAGCGTTGTAGAGATTAAATAAGGTGTTCACCTGTTAACAAACCTACCAACCTTCGCGAGTAGAAATCTGTTTGCCGTCTTTATTATACATTTTATCTTTATACCAAATACCAATAAATTCTTTATTTGAATTAAACATATACTGAATATCGTGCGATGCAAAATATATTGCACTTTTTAAATTACCTTTTCTGTCATACTGCATTGAATAATAAGGGAAATCAGGATATGCATCAGATGTTATATCAACATAATATAATTTGCCGTATGGATTGTAATACAGTGCGTGATGAATATCATCATTATACATAATTGCATAAATAACAAGGGTATCCTTTTTATAATAAAACGGATTATATTTTGCATCTTCGTCTTGCGTTACGCCGTTATTTGCAAGCATATAATGATGTTTGAAATTTTTGTCTTTTTTATATTTATCAAGTTCTTTATTAAATTCTTCTTTCGTTAAATTTATTTTCGAATTATCTCCAAATATTATATTCTTATATTCATCAATCCTTTTATTTTTTGCATCTGTGGTTATGTCAAACCAGTCGAAAGGGATATCAACAGCCTGAATCTGTGTTTCAACCATTTCTTGCGATGCAACCGGCGGTTTTTCTTCAACAAAAACATCTTCAAATGCAAATGAACATCCCGCAAAAGCAAATATTAAAAATAGCGATGCAAAAATCTTTTTCATATACTTAACTCCTACAATAAATTATTCAAAACTTTATAACCTATTCTCAGTTTCAAAGAAAACAAATTATCCTCAGGTTTAAACAAATTGCTTTCATCTACGGAATAATTTAACGGTGTAATTATTCCGTCTATTGCAAACCCCTGAAAACCATTCTTTTCATCATGCTGTACTTTTGTTGAAATAGCATAAACAAAAGATGCCATATCAAATTTATCAATTAAATCATCCCCGCCTGATTCTTCACCATGAGATGCAAGCTTATTAAATGCCGTTTTTATCATAACTTTGACTTTGTTTATATATTCCGGTTTGTTTTCAATATCATAATGACCAAAACGATATTTAAACATGTATTTTTCATAATCTTCATAAGTTAATTTGCCTGTGGTATTTCCAACCTGTCTTGCAATATAAAGAAGATACGATTGCGCAAGTTCATTGACATTATCTTTAAATGTATTATCAAGCTTTTCTAAATCTTCCGGAGTTTTATCAGATTTTCCTGCAAGTTCACGCCATTTTTTTGATACAACGTCAAATTCTTCACCCCGCGGATTAGTAATACCCGACTGAGTAACCATGTCATTAATAACCATAGCAAAGGCCTGACCAAGCTCAGAATTTCCCTTTGGTAATTCTTCAAGTATAGAAGTTCTTGAACCCCCGAAGTTTTGCATAAACGATTATCCTATATCCCAACGTCCGCAGGTTCCACCCCAGCGTGCGATGATATTACCTTTTACATCTTTTATTTTATCAACATGCTGAACTTCGTCAACCCCTTCAACTATCGTAATAACTTCACAGTTATTTGAACATCCGTTGCAGGTACAAGTTATTGACGAGAAGTGCATATCCGCAACATCCCAACCTTTGAATTTTGTCTGATTCTGAGTATACTGATGGTCTTCCATAGCAAGCATCGCCGCTCCGATTGCGCCCATCGTCTGATGGTGCTCCGGAACAACAACCTGAGCATTCAAAGCCTCCTCAAACGCCTTTACCATGCCCGTGTTACTTGCAACGCCACCCTGAAATGAAAATACCGGCAAGAGTTCCTTACCTAAGGCCAAATTACTTAAATAATTTCGTACCAATGCCTGACAAAGACCATATAACAAATCTTCAACAGGATATCCTAATTGCTGTTTATGAATCAAATCACTCTCCGCAAAAACACCGCATCTTCCTGCAATCCTTGCCGGATTTGATGATTTCAGCGCTGTAGCACCAAAATCCTGTATAGGAACACCGAGCCTTTGCGCTTGATGGTCTAAAAATGAACCCGTTCCTGCCGCACAAACGGTATTCATAGCAAAATCGGTTACAATACCATCTCGCATAATGATAATTTTACTGTCCTGTCCACCGATTTCCAAAATCGTCTGAACACCCGGAACGGTCACGCTTGCCGCTACAGCATGGGCTGTAATTTCATTTTTAACAACATCTGCACCAACCAAAGAACCCGCCAAAGCACGCCCGGAACCTGTTGTTCCTACGCCCATGACCTCGTAATCTGTTATACGTTTTTCATATAGCTGGCGCATACCGTTTTGAACTGCTGCAACAGGCGTTCCCGCAGTTTTTAGCATTACACTGTCAACATATTTACCGGTTTCATCAATAACAGCGAGCTTTGTCGTTACAGAACCTACATCTATCCCTAAATATACCGTTAAACTCATTTTCTCTTTTTCCTTGTGTTGTCATTCAGAGCCAATATGATGGGATTCTTCGCTTCGCTCAGAATGACATTTTAAGGCGAAGAATCATTTACAGTATTATGATAGCATGAAATATTTTCAGTAACAACATAACAAGTGAATAGTGAATAGTGAATTGTGAACAGACCTTTACAGATTTCAGAATTTTAAGATGTGCGTCAGCACCTATAACGACTATTCACTATTCACAACTCCCTATCCACTTAATGCCATTTAAAAACATTTATGTTATAATACCTGTTATGAAGAAGATATTACTATTTATTATTTTAGCTTTATTAACAACAGCAGGCACAATCAATCAGACTCAAGCTTCACTTGTTTCTACAGGCAATTATAGAAATCAGCAGAATAAAATTTATAAAGCAGAATTAAAACAAATTAAAAATCTGTTCAAAGTTCATGAAGAATTTGCAAACAGACACGATATAACAGGTTTAAAAACTCTTTATTCCGATAATTATATGAATAATGACGGATTCAATAAAGATACTTATTTTAAATCAGTTGAAGAAACATGGGAACAGTGCAAAGACTTAACATACAATTCAAAAATATTATCGGTAGACATTAACGGCAGCAATGCGGATGTAAGCATGGAAGAAAGTGCAATCGGAACAGTTTATGATAAAGCTGATACACTGTCAGTTACCGGTGAAATTCATGCAAAATCGACAAGTATTTATCACCTTGAAAAAAAAGGTGCTAAATGGTTCATAAAAGGGGAAACCATGCTGACTGATGAATCCGCTTTGTTATACGGAGATGCGAGGTTTATGAATATTGAACTTATTGCCCCAAGCCAGGTTGCTTCAGGAGAAATTTATACAACAATTGTTACCGCAGATGCGGATGAAAATACAGTTATTGTCGGTTCGTTAGAACATGACCCCGTCGTCTATCCGACAAAAACCCCAAACGGGCCATTAAGAACAATGCCCAAAACCCATATCCTTGAAAGATACATTAAAGCAAACACCGATAATATTAATGAATATGCTGTAGCATCTCTTGCCATCTCAAAATCCTTGACGGATAAATTGGGCGGAACAAAGGTTTACATGGCAGGGGTTGCGTGCCTTATGAAAAGAATTAATGTTATACCAAAAAATAATTTTGCAAAATTTGAGGAAGAAAAATAATGAGAGAATCAGTAGGGAAATACTTTTTTTTGATAGGCAGTTTTATATTCTGGATATTTTTGGCTCTGTTCTCATCAAAACTTATCGTTGATAACGTAACATCAGGGCATCATTATTCAAATGCAGTGTTCAGTTTAACCTATCTTAAAAACAGCGGCGCAGCATTCAGCATGTTAGAAAACGCAAGAGAATTTTTTATAATTATCGCTGTTGTTGCGACGACTTTATTATGGGGTTATGTCCATCATAACAGAAGTATTCATATGATTTCGGTTTCGTTTATAGGACTTTTGACGGCCGGGATTATGGCAAATTGCCACGAACGCATAGTTCTTGGCTATGTTCGTGATTATATTCATTTAAACTTTATAAATTTCCCTGTATTTAATGTTGCAGATGTGTTCATAACTATTGGCGTTATTGCTCTAATCGGAATGTTGTTGATTTACAAAAGATAATAAATGGTGCGAAACATCGCACCCTTGCTTAGGGAATTATGTTATTAATTGTTGATGAAAATTCAATAGACACAAGGCTTGACGTGTTTTTATCCCAACTCTATGACGGGATTTCACGTTCAAAAATTCAGTCTGCCATAAAAGACGGCAGGGTTTTGGTTAACGGCGAAAGTAAAAAGCCTTCATACTCATTGAAAATTGATGACAGAGTGGAATTTGAAAATCTTGTTCCGGAAAAAATCATTGAACTTAAGGCGCAGAATATACCGCTCGAAGTTGTTTGGGAAGATGAAAATATGGCGGTTGTAAATAAACCGTCAGGCATGCTCACTCATCCGACTTTTATTGAAACCGAGGATACGTTAGTTAATGCGCTTTTATTTAAGTATGGGGATAATCTGTCTGATACAAACGGCGAATTTCGCCGCGGTATTGTTCACCGCCTTGACCGTAACACCTCAGGGCTTTTGATGATAGCAAAGAACAACAAAACTCACGAATATCTTGCAAACATGATTAAAGACCATAATCTGACAAAAAAATATCATGCCGTTTTAAAAGGGTTTTACCCCAATGAAAACGATATAATATCAGAACCAATAGGCAGAAATAATGTCAACCCGAAGAAAATGGCAGTGCGCCCTGATGGCAGACCGTCGCTTACCAAACTCAAAGTATTGGAGCATTTCGGAAACGAAGCGACTTATGTTGAACTTGAACTTGTAACAGGCAGAACTCATCAAATCAGAGTGCACACAAGTTACAAAAACCACCCTGTCTATAACGACACCCTTTACGGTGCGGGAGAAGGCAAAGTCAAAACTCAGGAACAAGTTTTACAATCATTTTATTTAAAATTTGCAAAACCGTTTTCGTCAACTATAATAGAATTAGAGATAGAATCGGATGAAAAACTTTCTAAAGTATTAAATTATTTCAGAAACAGGAGAGTATAAAATGAAAAAATTATTCTTTTTCTTGAGTGTAGTCGTATTGTGTGCAGTTACATATATTATTTTGATTAATACAGGCGACATGAACCTGATACGTCTGCACCTGCTAAAAACAACTACATATAACGCAGGTCTTGTAATGGGAATAAAAATCTCAGTTTATACAATCATTATTTTATGTGCAGGACTATTCAGCGGAGCGGGGGTAGTCTCGTTATTCTTAGGGGTTCAGGAAGATAAAGTTAAAGCTTACAAAAGAGAACTTGAAAAAACGGCTATATCATCTGATTCTAACGCATCAAGGGTTGATGTATTGGAAGCGAAAATTAAAACGCTTGAAAAGGCTTTTACTTCCGTTGTTGACGAACGTACAAAACTTGAAGTTCAAATAAAAGAACTTAATGCAGAAATAGACAGTCTTAGTAATAAATAGGCTACTGCATAATATCGACAAGTGCATAAGCATTGAAATCTAATGAGCCGTAAATTATTTTTATACGGTTATCGTCTTCGTTTACCCAATTTGCAAACAGAATTTCTTCCTGCTCGTAATCTTCATTGGTTTCGGTTGCAGGGATCTTTGCAACCAGATTATGAGCCTGATAAAGACTCAAAATAATTTTGCCGTTTTCGTTTTTACCCTCAACCTGATAATGTCCTACAGGAATATAACCTTCGCCGATTTTAATTTCAACTGGTAAAGCCAATACCGGCAATGAAGCATCAGCCCCCTGATTATTATTTATTTCATTCGTTTCATTTGACTGAGAAAATTCTTCTCCTCTTGGCGAACCATTATTCAACAAAATTTTTTTCCATATATCAAATTTTTTATTTTTCTTTTTCAGCGCAGCTTCAAATTCTTCATCGCTTACAAATCTCTGTTCTTTGGGGCCTGAAATATCCGTATTAAAACTTCCCCACAAATCATCCCCTTCAGCATATGCAGGTGGCAGAAAATTTTGAGAAACTACTACGCTTCCGCCAATACAGAGCGTATTCAAAAGTAATAAAGTCACAAATATGGATAATAATTTTTTCATACCGATATTTTAATGTTTTTTATTTAAAAGTAAACCCAATATTTGTATGATTATTTTTATAAATTACATAAAACATATTATGGATATACAATATGTTTTACGTATTTCTTTAATTTTTGTATATATTTGAGGATATATTTTTATATTTCTTCTTGTTTATTATAAAATTAATTAGGCAAATTTTTTTTTGCTTGTTTTTTATACATTTATACCTAAGGAGGTAACATAAATAATGCAGGTAAATAGCGTTGATAATTATAGTATTAAAAATAAATACTACAAATTGAATAATACTTCGGTATCTTTTGAAGGATTCGGTATAAGAAAATTTATATCTAAAAAACACAGTTCAACTGAAAGAGTACAAAAAATTATAGATGACACCTGCCATAGATATGGAAACATTCTCGGGATTAAAGCCTCCGAACTTTATGATTTAACAAAAAATGCAAGTGAAATAAAAATGCGATTTTTAAAATCACTTGTAACAAATTATAATGCAAGAAACTTCTCAAGAGCAGGGAATTTAAAAGAAAACCCGCAAGGACTGATAGAAACATTTAAAACAGTAAAAGAACCTCTTATAGCACATTTTAATATTGTAAAAAATACGGATGCACCGCTTGAATTATTACCGGAACTTTTTAAAACCTCAACAGACAAAAAAAGTCTTGAATTTGTGCAAAAAATGCAACATGAAGTTCTTGGCGGTGAAAAAGAATCAATAAAAATTATTACAGATTTGCTCAAATCAAAAAATAAGCAAGAATTTATAAAAAATAGTACCAATTATACATCTTACTTAAAGTTGAATAAAGGAAATGCAAATGCAGGCAAAGAACTTAACAAAATGCTGGAAAACGGAACTTATCGTAAGGAAGTTTTTGATGCAAAACACGCTATAAGAACACTTATGAAAAATGAAGCGGTAAAAATAAATTTAGGTAAAAATGTAACATATCTTGAGCAAAATTATTCAAAAGAAGGTGAAAAATTTATCGGACATATATTCTCCGATTTTCTCGCTCATAAAAAAGGGTTAACCCCTGAAGATTTTTCCGATATTTTGAAGATGTATAAAACTTCAAATGCGCAAAATATTGATACAAGGCTTGATATATTGAGTAAATTTAAATATGCAACAGCAGGTAAAAGGGCTGAAGCATCAAGCGAGGAAATAAAATCAATGAAAAAACTTTTTGACAAAATGGACAGCGATAAAAACAGTGCAAAATTTGTTTATAAAGTTCTTGGCGATGATATTAAAGCAAAATCAATCAAAGATTTAGCAGAAATTTTGGATGTAGTACCATCTAAAAAAGCCGAAATTTTCCACAAAAATATTTCAAGAATAGTCCGATTTACAGATGAAGAAGAACGTGTTGCAGCTTTAAAAAAAGAAGTTGAAAATCCGTTTTTTATAACAGATAAATATGCACAAGTTCTTGAGGATTCAATCAATGCGGGATTTACAAAAAAAGAATCTAAAATAAGCAAAATGGCAAGATTTCTTGAGAATAAAATAAACAAAATGAGATACAACCGATTTGAAGCTTCAGCAAATTCCGGAGCAATAACGGCAAAACCATCTGTTCCTGTTCAGCAACCGGTATTTTCAACCGTTACTATTGAAACAGGAACTCCTGCAATTGAATTTAAACGTACATTTAAAGAATCACCGGCTGCAAGAAAACTTCGTGTTCAAAATGATGTAAACGAAATTATTAAGCAAAAACTCGGTCAAAAAACATTAGAAAAGCAACAGGAGGCTTACAAAAACAGTGCTCTTGTTATGAGATTAAAACTTTTGCCTGAAATATTTAATTCAATAAAAGATACGAGAAAAGCACAAAGATTACAGGGTACAAAACCTAATGTTGAAAATGCCGATGCAATCAAATTATATTCGAAAATTAACGGCAAAAACAGAAAACTCGTTAACTATATGCTTAAACAAACAAACGAACAAGGTGACAGAATATATAATATTAAAGAAATTCTGAACAAATTAGACCTTATTGAACATAAGATGGCAAACTTAAAGGCAGTGAAAGGTAAAGATTTTCGTGCTCAGGATGCAAAAAGAATTTGCGAATTTGAATATGAAGTTGTTTCATCGCAATACGGAAAACTAAAACGTGCAAAAAAGATTGCTTAAGGTTAATTTAAATAAACACAAAAAAGGGCTTCAACAATAATTGAAGCCCTTTTGCTATTTTGTATATTACCTTTATTCCTCTGTTGCAGAAGATTCTTGAGTCAAAAGACTTGTCTGCTGAACTTCATTGTCCTGAGACGAAGCCTGAGCATCAGGTACAACAGATTTTACAGCATCACTTTCGTCAGGATTAAGAATTTTATTGACGGAAACAACACTGTCACCTTCATTCAAGTTTTGAGCCCTCACACCTGTTGCAGGACGACCCTGGCGCGAAATAGAACCCGCATTCATTCTTGTTACAACACCGTTTGCAGTTACAAGCATAATGTCATCGCTGTCCTCAACAATAGTCAGTGCAACAAGTCTTGAAGATGAAGTCTTAAACTTAGTTGCAATCAAACCGATTCCGCCTCTGTTTTGCGCTCTGAACTCTGATAATTTTGTACGTTTGCCAAATCCGTCTGATGTTACAACAAGCAAATCAGCATCGTAATCCTGAGGAACAATATCGCATCCGACAATTTCATCGCCTGTTCTTAACTTCATTGAGATAACACCTTTAGCACTTCTGCCTAACGGTCTTAAATCTTTAATCGGGAATCTTATTGCCATACCGCATGATGTACCGATAATTATTTCATCATAAGATTTTGCAAGTTTAACCCAGTTCAGGCTGTCACCTTCGTCTAAACCTATTGCAATAATACCGTTTCTTCTGATATTAGAGAAGTTATCAAGTTCAATTCTCTTTATGTTGCCTTTTTTGGTAAGCATTATCAGATTCAGTTCGTGTGAAAATACACTGACAGGTACGACCGCCGTAATCCTTTCATCCTGTTCTATCGGCAGAACATTGACTATCGGTAAACCTTTTGACTGACGTCCGCCTTCTGGGAAGTCATAAACATTCAGGCTGTAGACAGTACCCTTTGATGAGAAGAACAAGACCTTATCGTGCATCATTGCTGTAAAGAAATGCTGAATATCATCATCCTCTTTGGTTTTAATGCCCGATTTACCTCTTGTTGCCCTGTTTTGGCGCTCGAAAGTATCAAGCGGAATACGTTTTAAATATCCTTGATGAGTGATAAATACCGCCATAGGAGTATTTGGTGTCAAATCTTCAATTGTAACTTCGCCACGTTCCGGAACAATTTGAGTTTTTCTTTCGTCACCATATTTTTCTTTGTCTTCAAGAAGTTCTGTTTTAATAATGTCTAAAATCTTTTGACGACTTGCCAATATTGATTCGTATTCTTCGATTTTCTTTAATAATTCATCATATTCGGCCTTAACTTTATCCTGTTCTAAACCTGTCAAACGGCGTAACTGCATTTCAAGAATAGCATTTGCCTGATCAGCATCAAGCCCGAATCTGCTCATTAAACCTTCACGGGCAATATCCGTTGTCTTTGATTTTTTGATAAGCTCAATAACTTCATCAATTGAACCCAATGCGATAATCAAACCGGCTAAAATATGCGCTCTGATTTTTGCTTTTTTGAGGTAGAAAATAGTTCTGCGGGTAACAATTTCAATTCGGTGTTCGACAAATTCATTTAATACCTGATACAAATTCATCAAACGGGGCTGTTGACCGCAAAGCGCTACCATATTTACACCAAAGGTTGTTTCAAGCTGAGTAAATTTATACAAATTATTTCTTACAACATCCGGTTTTGCATCACGTTTGAGTTCAATAACGATTCTCATACCATCACGATCAGATTCGTCACGAATATCAGATATACCTTTAATTTTTTCATCTTTAACAAGGTCAGCAATCTTTTCGATAAGCATTGCTTTATTTACCTGATAAGGAATTTCGGTGATAACAATAGCTGTTCTGCCCTGTCTGCCTGCTCCGCCAGCAATTTCTTCAAATCCTGAAACAGCAGACATGGTGATTGAACCTCTGCCTGTTTCATAAGCCTGTTTAATATCATTCATTCCGACAATAGTTGCAGCAGTCGGGAAATCAGGTCCTTTGATATACTCCATAAGCTCCGGAATCGTAATATTCGGATTATCAATTAGAGCGATAGTTCCATCAACGACTTCGCAAAGGTTGTGTGGCGGAATATTTGTAGCCATACCAACTGCAATCCCTGATACCCCGTTTAACAATAACATCGGAAGTCTTACAGGAAGAACTGTCGGTTCCTGCAAAGAACCGTCAAAGTTTGGCTGAAACTCAACCGTTTCACAATCAATATCAGCAAGCATTGACTGGGTTATTTTGTGCATTCGGGCTTCTGTATAACGCATTGCAGCTGCACCATCACCGTCAACAGAACCAAAGTTGCCATGCCCGTCAACCATTAAATATCTGGTTGAAAAATCCTGAGCCATACGAACTAACGCTTCATAAACAGAACTGTCACCGTGCGGGTGGTATTTACCTAATACTTCGCCAACAATACGTGCGCATTTTCTGAACGGTTTATCAGGATACATCCCCAGTTCATTCATAGAGTATAAAATACGTCTGTGAACGGGTTTTAAGCCGTCACGAACATCCGGAAGCGCACGTCCTACAATTACACTCATCGCATAATCAATGTACGAACGCTTCATTTCTTCTCTTATATTAACGGGAACAATTTTGCCGTCCCCAAACATGTTCTGCTGAGTAGTCAATTCCATATCCTCCAAGTCTTCTTATGACTAAATTATAGCATAAACACAAGTATTTTGCCCAAATTCGTTACAAATGGTTAAGAATAATTCGCATAATGCAAATTATAAGAATGAAGGATTGTTCACTTTTCTTTTTGATTGCGACGCAAAAAGAAAAGTGAACCGAAAAGAAAAACACGCTAATCACAGCAATGCCTAACGGCATCGCTCCGCCCACCAATTATAGGTCTATAGCGTTCATACGTTTTTGTCCTAACGGACAAAAATCAATCAGGCGCCTAAAAAACGGCGCCTTTGATAATAATCTTACAAGCGCGCGGCGTTGTCCTTAGCCGCGCTAAGAGATTTTTGCCTGAAAGGCAAAAACACATATTACCGCGTAAGCGGTCTCATATTGCCGTAAGGCAATATTGTGACGTTGCGTTTTTCTCTTTCTTTGGTTCATTTCTTTCTCTTTTACCCGCAATAAAAGAGAAAGAAATGAACAACCTATAATTCGCATTATAGGAACAAAAATATCTTACTTGCGATATTTTTGTTCCACCATCTCGAGCCACTTTGCATGATTATAGTTTTTATAACTGTCTGCAAAATTAATTAACGAGGTAACAAGCTTGCGCCCGCTGTCTGATTTACCGACAATTAAATAATCGCCGTTTTCGTTTTGGCAGTACAAAATTTCTCTGTGAACAATGTTTTCGACATTATTTTTCGGTTTTTTATTTATGACCTGAAAAAGCCATTTGTGCAGAAGTTCTAACGGCGTAGTCTTATGTGTCATCAGTTCATCGTTATATTGTTGTAAAAATTTTGCAAATTCTGATAGTATCATTGTTTATTACCTTATTGTAGTCCAGAGAAAATATAATGGCTGGATTGCTTCGCCTGTCGGCTCGCAATGACATGTTCTCACTATTCACTTCATAGGCGTTGTTGTTGCAAGGCAGACTATATCATAAATTCCTGCTTTGTTCAGTTCTCGTATCATTTCCTCGAAAGTTGAACCGGTTGTACAAATATCGTCGATTAAAAGCAGTCGTTTACCTGTTATCAGTTTGGGTTTATCGACTTCAAACGCTTTATCAAGATTCACAAGTCGCTGCGATTTTTTGAGGTTATATTGCGGTTTGGTATCTTTTATGCGCTTAATGAGCTGAGTATTTAGAGTATAACCCGTTATTTTTGCAAATTCTTCCCCGACCAAATCCATATGATTATATTTGCGTTTCTTTTTACGTTTCGGATATATCGGAACAGGTATTATCTGGAAATCTCCTTCAAACCCGAGCCTTTGCCAGTATTCATACATAAATTTTGCCTGATAGTAAGCAAGATCGCTCTGGCGGTGATATTTTAAACCACGAATCATTTTTTGCAAGTTTTTAGAATATTCGCCTGCGCAGTAGATATTTATCCCGTTGAAACTTCTGTTTATTTCAACGGGTAAATACTCAAGCGTGTCGTAACACTCGGAGCACATTTTTACACATTCTTTAGATGAACCGCAAAAATAACACTTCTTTTTGTATATCCAGTCTAAAAGGTTTTCAAAAAATTTGTTCATATCAAAATATTACCATTAATCAAAATGATTAAAAATCTTATTTTCAACATCTTGTTTTGAGTAGTGAATGGTTTTTCCGTCAATATTCAAATCGACACCCAAACCCTGCTTTGCAACACCGACTTGTGTGCCGTAATTATAATCCTGCGGAACAACTGCCACAAGTCCGTAATCCTCCCCGCCAAAAAGCACCATATCCTGCCAAGAGTCAAATTGTTCCAAATCTTTATCATAAGGAATTTTGTTAAAATCAACTTCTAATAAAACACCGCTTTCGTTTGCGATTGTTGATAAAGCGTCCATAAGCCCGTCTGATGTGTCCATCATTGCGTAAGGACTTTTGATATTTAAACCTGCTTGATTCCCAAATTCAACCTGTGCTTGCGGCTGCAGGTGCACTTTGATAAATTTTTCAGGTTCAGATTTTCCCTGCATTAAGAGTTTTAATCCTGCGCAACTTGAACCATGTAAACCTGATACAACAACTTTGTAGCCCTCTTTTGCATTTTTTCTTGATGAAATATTACGCCCTTTTGCATCTCCGATTGCGCAGACAGAAATATAGATTTTATCAGCAGAAGTAATATCTCCGCCGACAATTCTAACTCCCTCATCCAATGTGTGAGGGTTACACGCAGATTTTGCCCCTTGATAAAATTCTTTTACAAAATCCGCATCAATATCGTTTGGCAAAGATAATGAAATCGTAAGATACACAGGCTTTGCCCCGCTTGCACAAATATCAGAAATATTTACCATAACGGATTTATAACCAAGCTGAAACGGGGTACAGAAATCCTTTTTAAAATGCACATCTTCAACAAGACTGTCCTGAGAAATCACAATACCCAAATCACGTAAATACGCACAATCATCCCCTATATGTTCAGACCCGAGTGTATTTTTTATTATATTTATAAATTCTTTTTCTTTCACATTTATACTATATCATGTTCAAGCAGTGAAATAAACTCATTAACAAGATTTGTATTCCACTTTTTGCCGGCATCGGATTTGATAATTTCAATTGCATCACGCCCGGACATCTTTGCTCTGTATGGACGAGCCTCAATAAGTGCAAAATATTCGTCTATAATCAAAATAATTTGTGATGTCAGCGGAATTTCGTCTTTCGATTTTTTATTCGGATATCCGCTACCGTCCCAGTTTTCGTGATGTTGCTCAATAATAGGCAAAATATCCTGAACATAAGAAATCGGCTTTAAAATCTTTTGCGCCGCAATAACGGGATGATTTTTGATGGTTTCTTTTTCTTCATCGGTTAAAGGTGTTGCCTTTTGCAAAAGACCCGGTGAAATCATTAAATTCCCGATATCATAGAGCAGAACTGCAACTTTGAGATTATCAACCTCCTGTTTTGGCAGGTCAAACCTTTTTGCAAGCGAAACAGCCATAAGAACTTTATTTTTAACAACCCCGTTTTCATGCATCGGGTTATAGAGTTTGGTCAGCATATCAGCAACCATATAAAGCGAATTTTGTCTGTTTTCACCCTCATCGGCACTGTCTTTAAGTTTTTTGCAAAGTTCTTTAGAAAGTCTTTGCGCCATAGGAACACGATTTTTTGACAGAATATCAATAAACGTATTGAGTGCAATTTCCTGCCATGATGTTTCAGACATAGATTTTGCAAGAGTAACCTGATTTCTTCCGTTGCGTTTTGAACTATACATAGCCTGATCAGTAAGTTCCAGAAGTTCTTCAACATTTGAGGTATGTTCTAAAAATGTCGCAACCCCAAGACTACCAGTTATATGTCCGATGGTTTCAATTTCTTTTGATTCGATTGCTTTACGGATTCTTTCCGCAGCTATCATTGCACCATCTGAAGAAATACCCGGCAAAAGAACATCAAATTCTTCTCCGCCGATTCTTGCCGGAATATCGATTGAACGTGCATTGGACTTTAAAATATCAGCAATAGTTTTAATTGCCAAATCACCATACGAATGACCGTATGTATCGTTGATTTTTTTAAGAAAATCCAAATCAATTCCTATAACCGAGAATGGGATATTTTGACGCCTTGCACGCTGAACTTCCTTATTTAAAGATTCTTCAAAATATCTTCTGTTATAAAGACCTGTCAGAGCATCTGTTACGGCTTCTTCCCTAACCGCCTGGAACAGGTCGGCAATAGTAATAGCCATTTCAATTTGTTTTGCAAAAAGTCCCAAAAAATCTGTTTCGGCAGGAGCAAGTTCTTCTCTTGACGAGAATACGCAAAACCACCCAAAATCATTATCACGAGGAGATAATGGTATTACAATAATTGATTTTACAGGTTGGTTTGTCAAAATTGCAGCAATAGTATCCTGGTTAAGTTCAGGCATAATCGCTTTTAGCGATAAATCAAGTGATTTTGACTGAATAATTTTGTTTTCTTTTAAAGTATCCGAAAAAATGCTATTTTCAGTATAACTCAGACGTCTTGTCTGAATAGACGGAGAACCTATGATATGATTCAGCCGTTCAATTAAATCATCTTTTGATTGTGCAACAATTCTGCAATAAACACCGTCTGCATCCTGACATTTGCGAATAATCGCACAATGCATGTACCCAAGTTCACCCTGTGTACTGTTTACAATCGCTTCAAGCACATTCTCCAAAGGAGTTGAAGAATTCATCATATCCCAGATATGCTGAAGGGTTAACATACGGCGATTTGCATCATAAAGTTCCGCAGTTCTTTCTTTTATCTCTTTTTCTAACTGCTGGTTTCTTTCGTATATTTCAAGATAATCACGTTTTTCGTTGTAAATATTATTTTCAACTTCTAAAACTCTATTAGTCAGCTCTTTAAATTTATCAAATAAACCCATCAATAATTCCTATACACGACTTTTCATTATAACACTGATTTAACTAAATATCAACCTGTCAATGGTTTGGGTAACCTCTTGCGGGTCCGGAATGTGAGTACAGGCTTCAAAATTGTCCTTACACAGGCATTTTCTTTTAAAACAAGGCTGACAATTTAACCCTCTGCCTCCTAATGAAACATACTTATCATAACTGCCCAAAGGACCTAAGACCTCTTTTGGAGTACATGTAAATATCGCTATAACTTTTGGATTACGGGTTGCCCACGCAAGATGCGCACTCCCGCTGTCAGGAGAAATTACAAGATTAGCTCTTGAAAAAACTTCCGCAAGCTCTATAATATCCGTTTTACCTGCAAGATTCAAACCTTTACCCTGCGATATATAATTGATTAATTCATTATCATTCGGACCGCCTGTAAAAATCAAATTCACTTTATCATCAAGATAATTAACAACCTCACGCCAATTATCTTTGTTCCAGTGTTTATTTCCCCAGGTTGTGGCAGGTGAAATTACAACCGTTTGTTTTGATTTATCAAGGTTTTTTAAAAGTTCGTTCACCTTTTGTTTTTGCTTTTCCGTGCGTTTTGGCAAAGTAACTTTTATATCTTCAGGTGCAACTTCAATACCCAAATGATTTGCATAACGAAGATAATTCATAACTATCGGAGAATCAGGCTTATAAGAAATATTATCTATCCATTCGTTTCCGCCTAACAGCGACAATTCCCTGCCTTCTTTTGATATAATACGTCGTTTAGCTCCGCAGAAAGCCATAAAATACAAACTTTTAAACATCATTTGAGAATCAATTGCAATATCGAATTTTTCTTCTCTTAATTGTTTTATTATGTCTAAATATTCAAAAAAACTTGTCAGGCACATCCCGCGTTTTTTCCACTCTTTCATAGGTGCAAGTATAACTTTGTCAACGCACGGATTATTTTTAACAATCTGTATTCCTTTTTCCGATACAAGCCAAGTAACCTCATATCCGGCATCTTTTAGCGCATTTGCAAGCGGAACGTTAAAAATTACATCCCCCAAAGAAGACAATTTTATAAGTAAAATCTTTTTCTTTCTGTTTCCTGACATAATTAACTCCGCGTATAAATATGGTACACCACATGCTTTTGCATTATACATCAAACATTTTCTTACATAAATAATATTATCTGTATGTTCATTCTTTCTCTTTTCTTGCGATGAAAAGAGAAAGAATGAACCAAGAAAGAGAAAATACGCTATTTTACTGCAATGCCTAACGGCATTGCTCCGCGCATAAGATATAAGTATAAAATGTTCGTTCGTTTTTGTCCTTACGGACAAAAATCAATCAGGCGCCTAAAACTACGGCGCCTTTGATGATAATTTCTCAAGCGCGCGCCGTTGTCCTTAGGCGCGCCAGGCAAAAACACATATTACTGCGTTAGCAGTCTTATGTCGCCGTTAGGCGGTATTGTAATCAGCGTGTTTTTCTTCTTGGTTGTTCGCCTTAAATGTGACTTCGTGCCCTGCTTGTCTTGCTCTCGCAAGCCAACTCCGGCACTTCGCACTCGGCTCACAATCCGCTTTTCGATTCACTTTTCTTTTTGCGTCGCAATCAAAAAGAAAAGTGAACATAATAAGAATATCTTAGCGAGATATTCGGATAATATTATTTATGTAAAAATGTAATAATTTTATCCCCGTATTTTTTTTGTTTTAAAATCTCAAAATTATCCGGAATTTCAACATCCGTTACATGCTCTAAAATAATAATTCCTCCGCAAATATCTTTTATAGCTTCTATACTTTTTTCATAAATTCCTGCAAAATACGGAGGGTCAATATAAATTACATCAAATTTTTGAGTGAGCTTTGGGCAGATTTTCAGACTGTCGCCCAAAATTAATTTTAAATCATGAGATTTTTCATATTTTGAGAAATTAGCTTTTATGACAGAATAAACTTTTTTATTATGTTCAACAGCAACCACACTTTCAAACCCTCTTGATAAAGCTTCAAGACCCATTATCCCGGAACCTGAATACATATCAAGAAAACTTTTTCCATTAAAATCAATTATTGCCCCGAGCGCATTAAAAACGCTCATTCTGACTTTAGATAATGTCGGTCTGGTAATGTTTTCATCCGGAGCCTTTATTTTTTGTCTGTTGTAAATTCCGCCTGTAATATTCATAAAACAAGATTATCATAAAAAAAACAGGCTCTGAATATCAAAACCTGCTATGAATTAAAATATATATCAACAATACTTTATTAACTTAATGCCATCAATGCCTTTACTGAGCGGGCATTTTCTCTGACATCCTCTTCAATTCCTTCACCTGAAATTGTATTTTCAAGAACTTTCATTGCTTCTTCTTTGTCTTCAAGAGATAAAAGGCAATTGATTGTACTCATAGCAACAACTGTGGACATGTCGTTGATTCCTTTACCTCTTTGAGAAATTACGACAGACAATGAGTTTTGTTCATTTCTTTTTACCAACGCTCTTGCTGTCATTTCTCTGACTTCGTCAATAGAAGAATTTGTACCGATTTCTTCAAGTACGGCAACAGACTCAGGATTAGGATTAATAGTCAATGAATCAATAATATCACTGACTCTGTTATATGTTTTTGTAGTCTTATTAATAATTGTATTCATTATCTCTTCTCCCTATGCTGCCACTGTAATTTCTTCTTCCAATGCTTTGATTGCATCCGATAACATCGGTTTTACTTCGCTGAGCGGGTCAAGTTTTGCAAGTTTTGCAATCTCTTTTTCTCTTGTATTGAATAACTTACCCATATCTGTTGCTAAAACATTTTTAATAGCATTATATCCGTTTTTTAACCCTTCAACCGGATGAATTTCAGTGTTGCCGATTTCAACGACTTTGTTCCACGCACCGACAATACCGTTTTTCATTCTCAAACCAAACTCTTTTATTGATTCAATACCTTCGTAGAATTTTTTACCAAAATCATTGATAGAACCTACAAAAGTAGAGTATATTCTTTTCGTTCCCTGCGTAACTCCGCCTGCGAAACTGACATTTTTCTTAGTACTTGATTCAAAAACATCTTCCATCAAAATATTTTTCTGAAAATTTGACTGCGCAAAAGGATTAGAACTTCTGCGTACATTCTGCTCATTGGCGGTCGTATTAAAAATACGGTGACTCCATTGGCTTACTTTTTCAATTGTTGACATATTTTTTACCTCATTTCTTACAAACTATATATCCACTTGTCAAGTCTACCATATTAGCCGGATATAAAATCGTCTTTTCGGATGATTTGTGCTAAAATACGGACATGAATTACAAAAATCTGGAAGAACTTATTGAAGTTGTGGCAAAGTTAAGAGCTCCCGACGGATGTCCTTGGGACAGAGAACAGACTCACAATTCCCTGCGTCCGAACATGCTTGAAGAAGCCTACGAAGCAGTCGATGCAATAGACGAAAATAACATGGCACATTTAAGAGAAGAACTTGGAGACGTGCTTTTGCAGGTGCTTTTACACGCTCAGATTGCATCCGAGCATGGTGATTTTGATATAGAAGCGGTTGCAAAAGAATTAAAAGACAAACTCATCCACCGCCATCCGCATGTTTTCGGAAACGCAAGCGTAAAAAATTCTGACGAAGTTTTAAAAAATTGGGATAAATTAAAAGCCGAAGAAAAAACAGAACGCAAATCCGCAATGGACGGGCTTTCTAAAAGCCAGCCCGCACTTGTGCTTGCACAAAAGATTTCAAAGCGTGCGATTAAAGTCGGGTTTGAATGGCCAAATGAACAATCTTTATATGAATGTTTTTATTCTGAAATAGAAGAATTTAAGCAGGCACAAAAAGAACAAAACAAAGAGCACATGGAAGAAGAATACGGCGACATTTTGTTTGCTGCAGTAAATCTTGCCCGCTGGAATAAAATTGATGCCGAACAGGCTCTTTTAAAAGCAAACAAAAAATTTGAAAAACGTTTCCGCAAAATGGAAGAACTTGCTACAAAACCCCTGACTGATTATTCTTTTGAAGAATATGATGCACTCTGGAAGCAGGCAAAGAAAGAACTATTTTAATTTAACACTTACTCCTGCTCTAAGAGTAGCACTTTGCGTTGTCATTCCCGGTTGTCTTTCATATAAATATCCGCCTTCTCCGAAAATTACAGCTCTTTTGCTTGGCTTGTATGCTCCTCTTAAAACAATCGCATTTCTTCTTCCGTCATTTGTATAAACAGCGCTGCCTTCGAGTTCTGCTGCAAGTTTAGGAGATACTATTCTTGCATGTCCAAATGCTGTAAAAATATTACCTCTGTCAGTCCCTCCAAATGTCAATTTGTCTTTAATATCCAAATCTGCACTAAAATGTGTTTTTGGAGTAATTGCCCTATTGCATTTTAAATTCGCACCGGTTGTAAAATGATATGAACTGCTTTCTTCTTTTCTTTGAGTTGTCGAACCTTTTACAAAAAATCCATATCTTTGTCTTGTATTTTGAGTAAGTTTTCTGAAATCCCAGTGATAACCCAAACCTTGTTCAGAATCACCCTCGGATTCAAATTCAATGATTAAACCGTTTTTTCTTTCAAATTTATTGTTTGATTGTACTGGTTCTGCAGGTTTAACATCATTTTTTACATTATTTTCTTCTTCAGATGGAGCAGTTTCTTGATTTGACGTATTATCATCAAATGCATTAAATTTACATGATAAATTTGTTTTTACACTGTTTGCATTTCCTATTTTATAAATAACAGTGCTGCCTTCTATATTCGCTATACCCAAATCATATTTTGCATCAACAGCAGTAGTTTCTGAAAACTCAGCTTCATTATGATCGTGAAAAGCAGTTGCTGATAATGTTTGACCATTATTAAATTTTTGCTTTAAGCCTAAATACGCACAATATGCTTTATATTTATTTCGCATATCAATTTTATCATTAGCCACTACATTATCATCATTTTGCACTTCTGTTTCAGAATTTACATTAGCAGGTTCCATTATTGTGTGCCTGTTTGTAGCTGCACCTTTTAAATACGAAAATAATTTTGTGTTTCCTAATGGACTTTCATATGTTGCTTTTAAATCAACTCTTTCAGCACTTGTATTTACTCGTATTTCCGTACTGGTTTCATCTATATTATATCTCTGACTATTCAACTCAAATCTTGCCAGGCCGGCAGCATGGAATCCTTTTTTAAATGGCTGATCCAAAGGTTTGAACGGATCATCTTTTACCATTGATTCTGCCCTGTCAAGCGAGGTTATACTTTCATTATTTAATATTGAATTTTGACCTCTTCTTGAGGCATTTTCAAGTACATCATCAACAGGTTTTGTTTCATCACTCGGAATGGCAATACTTTCACTTAAAGAAACATTTTGATCAAGATTAATATTTGTATCAATTACATCATCCTGTTCAGACGAAGGCGGAAATGTTGGCTCAGGTTCAGGTGCCGGTGTAATATCATCAGGAGTCTTTTCAATATAATATCCCTGCGGGAGTTTATCAACATCATGTGCCGTATCATCCTGTGCTTTTTGTCCGACCGGAACAACAGTAACTTTCTGTGTTGACTTAGTATTACCGTTTACGGATTTTTTAACGCTAATAGCCGGGTCATCACCGGTTATATTGTTGAAATAAACCATGCGTATCTATCCCTTTATAGTATCCCCTGTATCTATATAAAAACTTTTTTGCTCAGAAAATTGCCTTTTAAAATCTAACCTCTTAATATTTCATTACATAACCTAAGCAAACTATTTATTGGTGCGGCAACGCAGGCCTTCCATGCCATATCGGAAAATTGAATATTATTTTAGGTAACTATATACAATGTTACACTAAAATAGGTCAAAACTACCGTCATTCTGAGCGAAGCGAAGAATCTATTATATAAAAAGATTCTTCGGGCTAAAGCCCTCTGAATGACAGGGCTTTTAGCAACATTGGTGTAAAATAGTATATAAATACCTTATTTTATATTAATAATAAAAGGGTGCATCAATATGACGCACCCGATATTTTGAACCATACAACTGTTCAACACCTGTAATTATTTTTCTTCTTTTTTAATTACCGGCGTTTGCGGTTTTACAGGAGTTGCGGCAACTTTGATGTCATCAATACCGTTGTCAACCTTACCCAAAACTGATGGTAATTCAATACCTGCCTGATTTGCTAAGTCGTGCATTGCAGGGAGAGATCTGATTAAATCTTTCATAAAGTTAGCGGTTGTTGAACCGTTAGTAGTGCCTGCGCCACCGTCCCAAACCGTAATCTTATCAAATTTGATATTTTTAATAGCTTCAACCTGTTTTGCAACAAGGTCTTCGATTTTTTCAATCATTAAGAAGCTTGTGGCAATTTCAGGTCTGTTGTTGGAAATTCTTACCAAATCAGCATAACCTTTTGCTTTTGCTTCCAATACGGCTTTGACACCTTCTGCTTCTGCAAAGTATTTAGCCTTAATTGCATCAGCCTGACCGTTTGCAACGCGTCTTAATTTTTCAGCTTCCGCATCCGCCTGAACCTGAATTTTAAGTTTTTCTACTTCCTGCCTTGCAAGTTCTTCTTTTTTCAATTTTGCTTCTTCTTGTTCTTTCTGGGCAAGTAATACGTCACGTTGTGCATTTGCTTTTGCAACTTCCCCTTCTCTGAACGCATCAGCCTGTTTGACAGATAATGTTGCATTGTATTCGGCGATGTTTGCTTTTGCAATGTTTTCACCTTCAACTGCCTGAGCTTCCAAATCAGCTGTTTTGATACGTTGTTCTTTAGAAGCGTTTGTTTTACCGATTTCGGTCATTGCAGTCTGTTGAGCAACCTGTACTTCTTTTTCTTTGTTTGCTTCAGCTTCACCGACTGCACCAAGTTTTTCCTGTTGTGCAACTTCAACTTTTGCTTTGTTGATAGCTTCTGCTGCAGCCTTACGACCAATAGCATCAATATATCCTGATTCATCAGTAATATCTTTAATGTTTACGTTGATAATTTCAAGACCGATTTTTTTCAACTCGGTATTTACGTTTGCGTTAATCTGTTCTAAGAATTTTTCACGATCCTGGTTGATTTCTTCAATAGATAACGTTGCAATAGCAAGACGCAATTGACCTAAAATGATATCGCTTGCCTGTGTAATAACTTCTGCTCTTGATAACCCGAGCAAACGTTCTGCAGCGTTAATCATGATTCTTTCATCCGTTGAGATACCAAATGTAAATGTTGACGGTACTGCAACACGGATATTACCTTTTGAAAGTGCACCTTTCAGGTCAATATCTGTAGTCATAGGTTCTAACGAAAGTACACCGTAATCCTGAATTAATGGGATAATGAATGTACCGCCGCCATGAACACATTTCGCGGTTCTTTCACCGCCAGTTTTACCGTAAACTACTATAATTTTGTTTGACGGACATCTTTTGTACTGATTTGCCACGAATGCAAAAACTGCGACTAAAATCAGGACTGCCGCCACGATTAAACCAAAAATTCCTTCCATGGTTTATTCTCTCCTTTCTTACACTACTTTTTCTATATACAATAATTCATTTTCAACTTTTACAACCTTGATTGCATCAAAAGATTTGATTTCTTCTTCGGTTGAATTTACAGCTTCCGCCACCGTTAATTGCCCTGCAATTTCAATCTCAACACGCCCTTGTCCTTTTGGCGCAAAATCAGTATACGCTTTCCCTATTTTATCAAGTGCGGTTAATTTGTCTTTTTTTACATTCTTTTCAAGTTTTTTGACCAATGACATCAAATACGCCGTTCCGAACATAAATACAAGACCAACCCCGAATGCGCTGCCAAATGTCTCAAGCTGTCCTAATTTGAAGGTACTTAATGCCGTAAAACCCATCCAGCCAAAACCCATTAAGAAAGCCAGAATTGTTTGCAACGAAATAAAATGAAATGTTCCGTCCGTATCAGTTTCCGTATTAAAATCAGAACTGACTTCACTGTCTCCGCCGCCGAAAACCCAAAATATAATTAGTTTTATTACAAATAATAAAGTAGCAAATATTGCCAGATAATAGTAGTACTGTACTGCATTTTGTGTAATTGTTTCCATATATAACCTCCTAATTTTTCTTATTTTTATAGTTTTTTTTCTGCGGTTTGCTTGCAGAAGTGTTTTTTATCATATTTGCCGATGTCTGAATACGTTTTACACTGTATACATCGGGCAGCGCCTGTATACAGTTGATAACTTTTTTAAGCGTATCAATGTTATCAAGTTCAATACCAATTTCAATAATACCAACGTGGTTTTTAGTCTTGATATTTGCACTGACAATATTTGTATTATTATCAGAAACTGCAGAAATGACATCTTTTAAAAGCCCTAATTTTTCAGCCGTTTCGACTCTTATTGTTGTCGTATAAGTTTTATTTGTATTAATACCAGCCCATTTGATATCCATCATTCTTTCATGAGGTATAGTTTCAAGAGTTTTACAATCAACTCTGTGGACAGTAACCCCTTTGTTGCGAGTCACAACCCCGACAATAGGTTCTCCGGGAATCGGGGAACAACATCTCGCAAATGAATAAAGCATACCCTCTAAACCGATAATATCTTTGTTTGAACCTTTCCTGCCAGATTTATGGAAAGTATCTTCAATAGATTTTTCTTCAGGTTTTTTGAGCTTATTTGTAATCTTACTGACGGTTGTTTCTCCATAACCGAGAGCCGCAAACAAATCGTCTGCTGATTGATAGTTCATTGTTTTGGCAATTTTTTCAAATTCGCCGTTCTTAACATTTTCGTCAAACACAGCCTTTGTTAATTCGTGCTCAAGACTTGATTTTCCGATATTTATATGTTCATCACGATTATTTTTCTTAAACCATTGTTTGATTTTTGAAGATGCTTGTTTTGTCACAACAAAAGTAAGCCAATCAAGACGGGGAGCAGGAGTTTTTGAAGTTAAAACTTCTATAATATCACCGTTATTTATTTTTGTATCTAACGGAACAATTCTGCCATTAATCAAAGCTCCTACCGTTTTATGCCCTACATCGGTATGAATTCTGTAAGCGAAATCCACGCAGGTTGCATCTTTGGGGAAATCATAAATATCTCCGTTCGGTGTGAAAGCAAATACCTGATCAGAAAACAAATCTAATTTGACACTTGATACAAAATCTTTTGCACTTGATACTTCCTTGTCGTATTCAACGAGTTTGTGAAGCCACGAAAATTGTTTATCTGTTGCGGCATCCGCTTTTTGAGAACCTTTTTCTTTATAACGCCAGTGTGCGGCAACACCATATTCTGCCGTTCTGTGCATATCCCATGTACGAATCTGAACCTCTAACGGCTTTAATCTCGGACCGATTACAGAAGTATGTAATGATTGATACATATTGCCTTTCGGCATTGCTATATAATCTTTAAAACGCCCCGGGATTGGCTTAAACTGCGAATGAATAATACCCAAAACTTCATAACATTCCTTGATAGTATCAACTATTACACGCACTGCCGTAACATCATAAAGGTCATTGAAGGAAATATTTTGACGTTTCATTTTTGCATAAATACTGTAATAGTGCTTTGCACGACCGGTAATTTGGGCTTTAATTCCGCTTTTTTCGACATCGTGAGAAATTTTATCAATAAGTTCATTGACTGTTGATTCTCTGTCTGCTTTGGTTTGAGCAACAAGCTGCGCTATTTCAAAATATTTTTCAGGCTCTAAATATTTTAGTGATAAATCTTCTAATTCCGCTTTTATTGTGTAAATACCTAAACGATTTGCTAATGGTGCAAAAATATCAAGGGTTTCTCGCGCAATTTTCTTCTGCTTTTCAGGGGTCATAAAGTTGAGTGTTCTCATATTGTGCAGGCGATCTGCAAGTTTGAGAAAAATAACCCTAATATCATTAGCCATTGCAATAAACAGGCGTCTGAAGTTTTCTGCCTGACGTTCCTCTTTTGATTTGAACTTTAATTTTCCTAATTTTGTAACGCCCTGAACAAGGTTTAAAACATCATCCCCAAACATCTCTTTGATTGTATCAGGAGAAGTATCCGTATCCTCCAATACATCATGTAAAAAAGCTGCCATAAGTGTATGGATATCAACTTCAAGTCCTGCAAGAATTTTTGCGACCTCAACAGGATGAATAATGTAAGGTTCGCCAGATACCCTGAATTGACCGTCATGAGTTTTTTTAGCGAACTTATAAGCTTTTTCTACCTGAGAAATATCTTCTTCAGTATGTTGTTGCTGAACTAAAATATTTTTTAGCTCTTTGAATGTTTCGACGTCTGACATAACAGAATAATCATATAAATTACACTATTAATTTGCAATTAAAACAGAAAAATATCCTACATAAGATGTAGTACATAATATTATGTAAAAAAAAGGCATCTTTTACAGATGCCCGAATTTACAAACTATCTCTTCTCATACCAAGATTACTACTGTAGAGATGTTCTCCACGCAGTATCATACTTATTTTGAACAGCCGGTGTATCTGCTGATAAAGTGACATTATGAGGAGCAAATACAAATACTCTGTCTCCGACTTTCTTTGGCTGTCCGCCTAATGCCTGAGCCGCACCGCAAACATAATCAATTGTTCTTTGAGACTGGTGATTGTCCAAAAGATGCAAATCGAGCATTACAATTTTTCTGTCTTTCAAATTTTCAACGATTGTAGCAACATCATCAAATGAATGAGGTTCCATAACAACAATTTCATTTCCGCCCTGATTGAATCTCGGGTGAGTAGCAACTTTAGTTTCCTGTTTTCTTTCAGGCATAGGAATAGGATCAGATACCCTTACCGCATTTGAACCCGGTTCTGTGTATTCACCGTCATAATCATAATCATTGAGGTCCTCAAATACTTCATCAGAATCTCTGAAACCATCCATAACAAAATCTACTGCTTTTCTTAAACTCTCTACAATCGCCACTTTATCGTCCTCCGTATAATTATGTAAATAACTTTCTACCTATCCTTAGCATTGTTGAACCCTGTTGTGCTGCAATTTTGTAATCCTGACTCATTCCCATTGAAATCTCTTTTAAATCACAACCAAATTTTGTATTCAACTCGTCTTTTATTTGCCTGATTTCTGAGAACAATCTGTTTAGTTCAGATTCATCCTCCCCCAGCGGAGCCATATTCATAACCCCGACTACTTCTATGTTATCCAACTTTTGTATTTGTTGGAATACTTCAAACAGAGTATTTTTTGAAAACCCGAATTTTTGTTCTTCATTGGCATTATTAACCTGAAGCAAAATCTTTTGGGTTTTACCAATCTCTTTTGAATGCTCCGAAATACATTGTGCAAGTTTTAAAGAATCAACAGAATGAATATAATCAAAAGTTTTTATAACCAACTTCACCTTATTTGTCTGTAAATGACCTATAAAATGAAAAGTAGAATTTTGTTTTATGTCCATCGGCAGAGAACTTATTTTCTCACAAGCCTCAACCGCTCTTGACTCCCCAAAATCACGAATTCCTGCTTTATAAGCACTAATTATCGCATCTCGCCCGAAATACTTCGTTACCGCAATTATTTTTGGTTTACAAGGTTCAATTTCTTCCTGTATGCGTAAAAGATTATCCCTAATTGTCCCAAACATTTAATCATTACCTCTACAAGAAAGACACTCAATTAATGAGCATATTTTTATTTTACAAAAATTTTTCAGGATGTCCAAAATATTTATCAAATAAGTGTTTTTAAGAATTTTAAATATGCCCGAAATCATGTCAGTGACATGGTTTCGGGGAATTTGCCAAAACCGGCTGGCACTTAACATTTCTTAATGTTTTAAACGCCGGCATATGCGCTAATCCATGCCCCATGTGCAAGTCATGGCATTTTTTATAATTTTCAATCAATCTGGAGGTTGAAAATATTTTTATGCTACAATAAAACCACAAAGGATTTACACTAAATGATTATACCGAATAATTTTGCAACGGCTTTTTGTCTTACGATGCTTGCAGGCTTGACGACCGCTATCGGCGGAATTGTTGCATTCGTAACCAAAAAAGATAATTTAAAAACTCTTTCGCTCGGCTTAGGTTTCAGCGCAGGAGTAATGATTTTTATATCGTTTATGGATATTTTGCCGGAAGCAAAAAATCTTTTGAGAATAAATTTTCCGCATAGTTTTGAGTGGCTTGTGTTTGCAGGCTTTATTGCGGGATTGTTAATTTCAATCGCAATTGATTACTTTTTGCCTGACCACGTTGATACAAAAGAACTTTTAGATCCTGATGCACCCGAACACGATGACGGTTTCAAGCATTATAAACTTCAAAGAGCAGGAATAATGACAGCGGTTGCAATATGCGTTCATAACTTCCCTGAGGGCTTAGCGACATTTTTAACCACAACTCAAAATATTACTCTTGGCGTTTCAGTTGCACTTGCGATTGCAATACATAATATTCCTGAAGGTATTGCAGTTGCGCTGCCTATCTATCATGCAACGGGCAAAAAGCGTTATGCAATGCTCTATGCGGCATTATCAGGGATAACAGAGCCAATCGGAGCATTGGTCGGTATGTTTATTTTCGGGCTGTTCTTACCGCAGGTTTTAGTCGGAATTTTGATGGCAGGAGTTGCAGGTATTATGACCTACATTTCATTTGATACCCTTCTACCGCTTGCAAAAGAGTACGGAAACTGGCACTTGTCCATCGTCGGTATTATGTCCGGGATTTTGTTTATCTGGCTGAGTTTAATCCTTGTGGGGTAAAAAAGGGAATAGTGAAAAGTGAATTGTGAATGGACTTTTACCCCCGCAGTTTGCGCACGAATCTTTCAAGTCGTTCCATAGCGATTTTAAGTTTTTCAAGCGAATAAGCATAAGATATTCTCAAATATCCTTCCCCGCTATCGCCAAAGGCAGTTCCCGGTACCGCTGCAACTTTTTCTTCCTGCAAGAATTTTGTAGCAAATTCTTCGCTGGTCATCCCAAATTCTTTTATGCAGGGGAACACATAGAAAGCACCGTACGGCTCAAAACATTCAAGCCCCATCTTTTTAAATGCATCTATTAAAAATCTTCTTCGCTGGTTATACGATTCACGCATAATTTTGACATCATCTTCGCCGTTTTTAAGAGCCTCAACTGCCGCATACTGGCTGATTGTCGGCGCACACATAATTGCGTACTGATGAATTTTTGTCATTTGTTTTATAAGCCACTCAGGGGCACAGCAGTACCCAAGACGCCACCCTGTCATTGCATAACTCTTTGAAAAGCCGTTAATTAGCAGTGTGCGTTCTCTCATACCATCAAGGCTTACAATTGAAATATGTTCCCCTTTGTAGGTTAATTCCGAATAGATTTCATCGGAAATCACAAAAATATCGTGTTCTTTTATTATTTTTGCGATTTTTTCAAGGTCTGTTTTCTCCATAATCGCCCCTGTCGGGTTGTTCGGATATGGCAAAATCAAAACCTTCGTTTTGTCTGTAATTGCATTTTCAAGTTCTTCTGCACTCAGGCGAAATTCGTTTTCTGCTTTAAGGTCAATAAAAACATTTTTCCCGCCTGAAAGGTACGAACAGGGCGCATAGGAAACATACGACGGTTGAGGGATAATGACTTCATCCCCGTCGTTTATTAGTGCTCTTAACCCTATATCAATGGCTTCCGAGCCGCCGACAGTAACAAGAATTTCATTCAAAGGGTTATAATTTACCCCTTGAGTTTTTTGTATGTAGTTTGAAATTTCCTGTCTTAGCGGTAAAAGCCCCGAGTTTGAGGTGTAAAATGTTCTGCCTTTTTCAAACGCATAAATTCCCTCATCCCTTATATGCCAAGGGGTTTCAAAATCAGGTTCGCCAACGCCAAGCGATATCGCATCTTTCATTTCGCTTACGATGTCAAAAAACTTTCTTATACCTGACGGTTTAATATTCTGAACTTTGTCCGATAAAAAATTCCTCACGGAGTAACAACCTCTCTCGTATCTTCTTTGATTTCGTCTAAAATCGTGCCGTGTTCTTTGTATCTTTTGAGCACAAAATGCGTTCCCGTACTCAAAACATTGTCTAAAGTCGAGAGTTTATCCGATACAAATGCTGCAATTTCTTTCAGTGATTTTTCTTCAAGTGTTACCATCAGATCAAATCCGCCCGAAATAAGATAAACAGATTTTACTTCAGGATAGTTATAAATTCTTTGTGCAATTTTGTCAAACCCCTGACCCCTCTGCAAGGTTACACGAACCTCTATGATAGCGGAAACTTTCTCTAACGAAGTCTTTTCCCAGTCTATAAGTGTGTGATAGCCACAAATTACACGTTCTTCTTCAAGTTTTTTTATCTCATTTGCAACTTCGATTTCTTCTTTGCCAAGCAGAACTGCAAGTTCACTAATTCCTATTCTGCTATTCTTTTCTATGATAGAAAGTAATTGTTCTCTCATTTTATACTCCTTATTTGATGTTATTGTAGCACGATTTTAAACAGACGTTAAGACGTTAAGACTATAAGACGTTAAGTTCGTTACAGAAATTAATGGTTATAAAAGATGTATTGACTTAAATTTAATCGGGAATTAACATAAAAGCAAAGGAAGCTGATTATGGATAACAAAATTTTGCGAAAACGTACTATAACCGTAATTATTGTGACCGTTTTGATGATGATAGCGGAAATCTATTACGGAATTATCAATCATTCAATGGCACTCACTGCTGACGGATTCCATATGGGTACGCATGTTCTCGCATTCGGAATAACCCTTATAGTCTGCTTTTTGGCTATAAAATTCCGGGATAAAACAGAAAAATTAAATGCTTTGGGAGGTTATACAAGTGCGATTCTTCTTGGCTTTACCTCGCTGGGTATCATTTGGGAATCTGTTGAAAGATTTTTTAATCCGTTATCAATAGGTTTTAATGATGCAATTTTGGTTGCAATTATCGGACTTGTTGTAAATTTGCTTTGTATTCTGATTATGGGAGGAGAAAATCCTTTGCATAATCACGAACATTCGCACTGTTCCTGCAGTCATTGCGAGAAGGAGCATGATGAACACGAAGAAAATCTGAACTACAAAGCGGCATATCTGCACATTTTAGCAGATGCTATGACTTCTGTTCTTGCAATCGGCGCTTTACTGGCAGGCAAATATTTCGGTTTAAGTTTTTTAGATCCGGTAATAGGTATTGTCGGAGGTCTGGTTATTGCAAAATGGTCATTTGATTTACTCAAAAATTCTTCAAAAATCCTCCTTGATTTTTAATTATATCAAATCTATTAAATACAAATATTGAAAAATTATAAACATTAATTTTGTTACAAATGTTTACATTCCATGAAAGCTGGTATTATAAGCGTTTTTAGGTTTTTATATCAGCGGAAAAGTTTTTCTGTTAAAGGTTTTGCATGGTTTTGCCGACATGAATGGAAATAGGAAAACTAACAATGGGAATGTCAGCATCACAAGCAAGATTTT